>JBGCGH010000037.1:0-45484 GCA_045110695.1 Bdellovibrionales bacterium
AATAATAATCAACCCCAGGTGTGCCACCAAAAAAAGGAATATGTTTTCGTTTCCAAGGCAATCTGTCTACGGCACTAAAAATAATTGCAACGGAAAATAATACCATCGCTATTTCCATCCATATGGATTTATAAACTAAAATCTGAGCAATCTCTGCGTTATATCTACTTTCATAGAAAGTTCCAACAGCACTAAGGATGGCCAATAAAATCAATACAAAAACAGCCATTTTCAACGAACCGAAAAACTTAAATAGCTTGTAAGCAATATCCAAGGGTAAATCTCCCATTTAACTTATTCTTTTAATGCGATTAATCTATCTCCTTTTCGACAGATTGAGTATGTTTTTAAACAATTTAATACAAAATTCTGCCTGTTTTAAGGACCGATCTAAGACTCCCTAGAAATGATCTCATGATTTTCATATAGCCCCATTACATCCTGTATTTTAATGGGTCTAAACAGCCCACCAATAGGTTAAATACGATACCTCTACCTTGAGTAAAGGCTATTTAAAAAACAACAGCAGAGCTCTAAAAGTAGGGAAAAACCGATTTAATAATGAAACTTCTTTGCAAATCTAATTCCATGGACCAAGATAGATGAGAGAACTGAGGTCGAAATGAAATATGCCAGAGATATTATGACAAAAAACTTAAGCGTTTGCTCCACTACAGACGATTTAAATGAGCTTGCTTTGCTTTTTATTTCAACCAATTATAAATCGGTTCCAATAGTAGACGAAGAGGAAAACTGTGTCGGCATAATGAGCGAGTTGGGTTTACTTAGAGCTTTTTCTCAGCATACTCAGAGTAAAAATAAGCTTTTAGTTTCTGATCACCTGAACTGTCTCTCACCACCAATTTTTATAGACCCAAATGAAACCTTTGATGAGTTTATTCCTAAAGTAATCGGCGATGAAAGTCATAGAATTATTGTAGCCAGTGGATCAAAGAAGCCTCTTGGCATAATTTCACCAAAAGATATTTTACATACCTTGCTCGGTGTAGGCAAAGCCTCTAAAAATATGACTAAAGACATTCAGGATGTGGAAAGAAAAATTAGTGACGGGAAAGACTCTGATGAACCTTCTTTTTACAAAGAGGCCTTTGATGAGAGCCCATTCTATATGATTTTATCAGATAAAGAGGATCAGGTAATTTCTATAAATAAAAAGTTGGCTGAGCTGAGGAACAATGATGCTGATTCCTTTGTAGGAAAACCAATTAGTGATTTGTTTCCTAGATTTGCACATAAGCAACTTTTGAACTCTCTTCATTCCGCAAAAATGAATGGTAAAAGCCCCCCTATACCAACAGCATTGAGTAGGGAAAATGAATCCCTTGTGAGTGTTGAAATAGCAGCCTCTACAGTTCGCGACTCTGAAAAAAAACTTAAATATGTTGTGACAGTACTTAGAGATGTTGGGATTTAGGAATCTTTCTATTTATTTTCTTTAAAATGCCAAGACTTAAAGATCGATAGATAGATGTTCTAAAAAACGAATGGACCTAACACCAAACCAACTCCAATTTTCACCATCAATTAATATTGCATTGGACTGTCTCAAGATTTCCTTTTCCTTCGCAAATGGATAGGGCTCGCTAGAAAGCAAAAAATTGGCTTCTGTTTTGTATTTTTCATATTCAAACTTGGGATATTTTTCTTCGAACTGGATCAGGTTTTTTTCTAAATTGAGCTCTGTGAACATATCATAAATGAATGTATTTTGCCCCACAGCCATCCAGGGATTTTTCCAAATACAATAAACCCAAGGTTGATCCAGATTTAATTTTGACAGATCTGATTCAAAGATTCGTTCAAGCTTTGTTGTATATTTTCTTCCTCTTATTGTATTTAGCTTTGTAGCCAAATTGGTAAGTCTAGTACAATTTAGCTTTTCAGCCATTGTTCGCAATTCTTTTTCGAGGGAGTCTAAGGACTCAACGTGCACAATCAACAGGGGAAAAGGGCAAGACTGTGCTGTTTCGAGAGTGTTTTCTTCTTTATCAACAACAACAAAATCGGGTTTTTCTGATAATTTATCAAAATCCACCTTCTTTGTGCCACCAATGATAGGAATAGAATCTACTTTCTGTGCAGGATGAATACAGTATCTAGTCCTACCAATGACCTCGACTCCACACTCAATCAGAGTTTCAGTTATTGATGGAACCAAACATACTACCTTCAACCCTTACGTCCTTTAGCCTCATCAACATTCTCATATTCGTAGGGGCAATGCCTGCAATCAGACCCGCAGCAATAACCTCTTTTAAGATGAAAAGCTTCTGTAAAAACATAGAGACCATTCTCTATATAAAAATCTTCCTTCTCAATCCTAATTGGTTCTAATGGAGTATCCGTTAGATCTTTTTTACTCAAAACAAATCTCACCAAATAAAATCCCATCCATTCGAGATTCTTGCTCTAAATTATAACCAGTAACTTTTACCTTGTACTCTTTAGTTTCGTCAAAGCCTGCTTCCAATAACTCTGGATTCTGAATTTGGATTTGCCAGTAGTCTCTTGAAAGTGCTCTGATTCCCGTTTTATACTTAGTTAAAAGTAAGGCTTTTTTTGTTTTACCAATTTGATTGTTAGCCATTTTATTGAATCTCGCTGTACTTAAAGCTCGGAGTCTCTTGGCACGCTCTACCCTTATATGTTGATGAACTTTGTTATCATAATCTATTGCCTTTGTTCCGGGTCGGTCGGAATAGGGGAAAACATGAATTCGTGTCCAAGGCAGCTTTTCTAACCTCTTAAATGTATCTTCGAACTGCTCCTCGGTTTCACCTGGAAAACCGGCGATTACGTCCATTCCAACAAAGTACTCATCCAATGTTGTATCAATAGATTCCAATGATGTCTCCACGCTGAAATGATCATATTTTCTCTTCATTCCCGCTAAAACGGAAGAATTTGCAGATTGAATAGACATATGAAAATGAGGACACATTCTCGGGTTGTTATATAGCTCTAAAAGACGGGGGCTCAACTCCTGGGGCTCCAAGCTACTTAATCGGAATCTTGGCATATCTGTTTTTTCCAATAGCTGCTCTACTAAATCTTCTAAAAAATAATATCGATCTGGATTCTTTCTACCCCTAGCCGAAACGACGCTTAGTTGATCATTGTCCAATTTTGTACTTGCGTAATCACCAATGTGAATTCCTGTAATAACTACTTCTCGGTAGCCTTTAGAATAAAGCTCATTCACCTTATCAACGAGCTTTGGAATTGCAATACTCCTACTCTTCCCTCTAGCAAAGGGAATCACACAGTAGGTACAAAAACTATTACAACCATCTTGAATTTTAAGAAATGCACGAGTACGACCCTCTTCCAAGCCACCACCAGATTCTAATTCATCTTTTTCAAAAATATTACTTTTAAAAACCCTATCCGTAGCATCTGGAGATTGAATTTTTTTAAGAATTAAGTCCTCTATATTTCCTTTATGGGAATTCGCAACTACCAGGTCTGCACCCGTTTCCTCAGTAAAGGAATCCGTATCTACTTGTGCGGAACATCCTGTTACGACCACAAAAGCGCTTGGATTTTTTCTTTTTATTTGCCTAATACTTCTAAGTGCTTCTTTGGTAGCTTCCGCTGTAACAGCACAAGTATTTAAAACATGGATATCTTTATCTTGAACTCCACTAAACCCCTTTTCCTTAAATCTTTGCTGAAGTAGACCAGAATCATAGGTATTCACCTTACAACCGAATGTTTTAATTTCTAGTTTAGAAGTCTCGGTCATAAGATCCACCCTCCACCTAAGAGTTGGTTCTCACGATAAAATACGGCAGCCTGCCCTGGAGTAATAGCTCTTTGACTTTCTTCAAATTCCACTTCTATATTATTGTTGTTTTTCTTTCTAATTCTAGCTGGAGCTCCTCGATGAGAATATCGAATCTTAACATTCACTTTTTCTCCGTCTTCGATTTCAGTATGTAAAAGAGGGTCTGTAATTTCTAATTTTTGTTTAAAAAGATACTTCTCTTCACCAAGCCAAACTTCTTTTGTTTTTGGATCCGTTTTAATAACAAACAATGGCTTATGGTAAGACAATCCAAGCCCTCTTCTTTGCCCATAGGTATAGTGATGGACCCCTTTATGGGATCCAAAGCTCTCGCCGTTTGGATAAAGCTTAAACTCACCATCAAGTCCACTTAGGTCTCTATCTGAGTTTTTTTCTATAAAATTGGCGTAGCCCATATTACCAACGAAGCAAATTCCGGTTGAGTCTTTTTTTCTAGCAACTCCCAAACCGGCTTTCTCAGCGTAAGCCCTGACTTTTGGTTTCTCCATATCACCAATGGGAAACAACAACTTGGGTAAAATCTCCTGTGGTAAGGTAAACAAAAAGTAAGTTTGATCCTTCCAATCATCTGCACTAGTTACTACAACGGAATTTCCAAATTTATCTTTCTCTACACTGGCATAATGACCGGTAGCTAAATAATCACAATCAAGTTCTTCCATTTTTCTTAGTAAGTGGTCGAACTTTAAATAAGTATTACAGTCCACACAAGGTAGAGGAGTCTTTCCCTCAAGATAATTATCAATAAAGGGATCAATTACCTTAGACTTAAATTTAGCCTCGCAATTCATAACATAAAATGGAATGTCTAGCGTATCTGCAACAGATCTGGCATCTTCCACATCTATACTAGAGCAACAAGTCCCACTACCTTCGGTGATTTCACAACTGGACTTATTATAGTCCCAAACCTGCATAATCACTCCAATTACTTCATACCCTTGTTCAACTAGGATCGCAGCAGCAGCACTACTGTCAACGCCACCACTCATTGCTACTAAAACTCTACCTTTACTCATAGGCACCCTCTTTTTTAATTTTTCTTAATCTCACTACAATTTGAACTAGAGCAGAAATAAACTGATCTACTTCCTCTAAAGTATTTCCCCAACCCAAAGATACTCGCAATGAACTCTGCGCCTCCTCACGACTAAGTCCCATATTTAATAAAACAGGGCTAGGCTCAGGATTACCAGATGAGCATGCAGCCCCAGTACTCACTGCAAATCCTGCGATATCTAAATTCATAAGTAGACTCTCGCCATCCGCATCTTTAATTATTAAACTACTAGTGTTGCAAACTCTGGGACAGGAATCTCCATTTACGATAACATCAGAAATTTTCTCTAAAATTTCCTTTTCCATGTAGTTTCTTAATTTTTCCACTCGCTCAATTTGGCTCTTAATATTATTTTTTACCTTTGCAACTTCTCCAAGGGCAGCAATAGAAATAACATTTTCCGTCCCCCCTCTTCGACCACGCTCCTGTCCTCCTCCATTCACAAGAGAAGGAAGATTATTGTCACCCTTTTTGACAAAAAGTACGGCACAACCTTTTAAAGAATAAAACTTGTGGGCTGACACCGTCGCATAATCCACACCTAAGGAATTTAAATCTAGTTCTAGTTTACCTAAACCCTGAACCGCATCACAGTGAAACTTCGCACCGACTTCATGGGCCCGCCGTGCCATCTCTTTAACAGGAAATATATTTCCTGTTTCATTATTGGCGATCATACAACTTACAAAATGAACGCCTTGCTTGAGCTGTTGTTCGTACTTCTCCATAGAAATACAGCCCTTACGGGATACCGAAATCCAATCCACCTCGAGTCCACGATCCATTAACTCCTCGATAGCTTTCATTGTGGCGGGATGCTCAACCGTACTGATTAAAAATCTAGGCCGAGATTGGCCATTAGAGATCAATTTTTCAAACATGCCTTTCATCATCATTGTATTTGATTCACTACCACAGCTGGTAAAAACCACTTCCATTGGATGGACACCGATAAGATCAGCTACTTGCCGTCTCGCATCTCTAATTAGTTTTTTTGGACCTCTTCCAGACTGGTGTATGGAGCTAGGATTGCCCCAAGCATCTGCAAACTCTAAAAGCCGCTCCCTCACAAGGCCACTCAATGGAGTTGTGGCATTATGATCGAAATATATTTGCTTTGAATTTGCAGAGAACTGAGCCGGGTAAAGGTCGGTCGTTTCTGTATTCATTGGTTAGGGTTTTAGCATGGGATGGTGTTGAAGGGGTAGTTTTTTTTGGCTTAAGAAGGAGGTGCGGGGGTGGTTGGGTTTTAGAGGGGTGTTTTTCAAGAGGCCGTATTTCCATTTTTGAAGACTCTATTTAGCGGCACGCTCGAGCTCATCCGTGAGGCGCTATACCTTCGGTTCCTGCCTCAGGAATGCCGTTACATAGAGTCTTCAAAAATGGAAATACTCTTTCTTTTCGGTAACGGGGGGTTATAGGTTGGATTGGGGAAAGGAAGGGAGGACAGGGATATAGATATATAGAGGTAGAGATATAATTCCTTTCCTTGGTTACTGCTGTTCATAGAAACATTGAAACATAACAGATACTGCTTGGCTTTAGATTAGTTATAGTAAACTAGTGACTGCTAGAGCTGGCAAAAATCATCAATTACTCAATAGTCAGAAGCTTTTCTCCCTTATTGTTAATAAATCGCTACCCATAAGAAAGAGTGTTTTTTTGTTTTTCTGGGTATCTATCTTTGGGGCTTCGTTGGGCAGGAGCCCAACGTAGAGTATCTCATGGATGAGCTTGCACGTCCCCAAAGATAGATACCCAGAAAAACAAAAAAATACGGTCTCTTAAAACAAAAAAACCGCCTCCATAAGAAGGCGGTTTTAAAATTTCGCAATTTAAAAAATGGTTCTATTTAATAGAGGCTCTGATTTTAGAACTCATCCAATCCATAAACCAGACGATGGATGCGATTACGATCACTAACACACCCACTTCGTTCCATTTGGCAAGACCCTGATACTGCATCAACATCGTACCGATACCACCACCACCAACTAAACCAATGATAGTCGCCATTCTTACGTTGATATCCCAACGATAAATAGTGAAGGAAAGATATGGTAATATGATTTGCGGAACAACACCGTACCAAATCACCTGTATTGGATGGGCACCAGTAGCCGTAATTGCCTCAATCGGACCGTCATGAATATTCTCAATCTGCTCAGAATAGAGTTTAGATAGGGAAGATATCGAGTGAAGACAAAGAGCTAACATACCAGCAAATGGCCCAATTCCTACCCAAACGGAAAAGATAATAGCCCAAACTAGAGGCTCAATAGATCTTGAAAAGTTTAGAAAAAACCGAACTACTGCGTAGATCGTCATTGTAAGCCTCGACCCGTCCATTAAGTTACGAGCGGCAAAGAAAGAGATCAAAAAAGCAATTGGAAGAGCAATGATTGTCGCAACGAAAGCCATATAAATGGTCTCGACGGCGGCAAATATAGCATCCTCTAGAATCAAAAAGTTTGGATTAAATAGTGCAGTGAAAATCCTACGGGCACCCGATAAACCACTCTCTGATAAGAATTCTGTAATAGATACTTTTGCTACGAACACACCTGCTACAAAAGTTAGTAAAAGAACTGCCAAACCAAAATAGGTAAATGGCTCATTCAGGATAGGCTTATTCTCATCTCGCTTCATAAGCTTTGTGAATGCTCTACCACAAGAAACAGGTGTTTGGATCAAAATCAAAGTGAGCACCGCGCCCACAGCCATGCAAATTAAAGGCTGATTCCAAGTAAAGTCAGGATAGCGAAGTCCTAATATCAATTTTTCATAAACTATCTTCCAAAGAACTAAAACAGTATAGGACCAAAGAGCAAAATCGATGAAAAATGCTGATACAAATTTCTTTCGTCTTACACTTGCTCGATCGCTTGGGTTTTGAATTACTTCTGCTGTGTTTTTTTCTGTCGTTTTCATATTTTCGTGCCCGTACTAGTTGATAGTGACTTCAACTGCATCTTCTCCATAAATTGTTTGAAACCATTCCTCATCAATATCCAAAGGCTGCCCCTCGTAAATGATTTCTCCCTGCTTAAGAGCTACTACACGACTTGCGTACTGCCTTACTAAAGAGAGAAAATGAAGATTACAAATTACTGTAACACCAAGTTCTTCGTTCACCCGCTTCAAGTATTCCATTACGGAGTGAGAAGTTGCTGGATCTAAAGAAGCCACTGGTTCGTCTGCCAAAAGAACTTTTGGATTTTGCATCAAAGCTCTTGCTATGGAAACTCTCTGTTGTTGACCACCCGAAAGATTATCTGCGCGATGGTACTCTTTTCCCGACAACCCAACAATGTTGATATACTCCAAAGCCTTCTTTTTCTGTTCATCTGAATATAGCCCTAAAATGGACTTAAATATTCCAGTTCTACTTAATGAACCAGAAAGAACATTAGTGAGCACTGTTTTTCTAGGCACGAGATTAAAGTGTTGGAATATCATCCCAATTTTAGATCTCATTTTCCTAACAGCCCCGCCTCTCAGCTTTGTGATGTCCTGTCCTTCAAAATTGATCTCACCTGAGGTAACATCATGAAGCTGGTTCATACATCTGAGCATAGTGGATTTTCCGGAACCAGATAGGCCGATGATCACTAAAAACTCACCTTCCTCAACACCAAAACTCACTCCTCTCAAAGCGTGAGTTCCATTCGGGTATATCTTATGGACATTTTTTACATCAAGAAGCATTCTTCCCCTCTTATTCTATTTTCTATTTCTAAGTTGTTTTTCAAGATTTACATTGATAGCTTTTACTACACTGCGCAGACCGTTGTAGTCGGCGTCAGTTGTATCTTCCAGTCCATCTACATTATAGATTTTTCTAAAAGCTGATTTGCCGCTTTCTGAAGAAAGATATTTTTTAACGGCAGCGATAAACTTGTTAGTTATCGCCTCTGGAAGATCCTTTCTAAAAACAAAAGGATCGTTCGGAATTTTATCTGTAATTTTAATGATTTTTACTTTTTCTTCTACATCAGGAAACTGAGTTTTTACGAGCGCTCTTGCATCTCTTATTACGCCATCTTTACTGGGAGCGGAGTAAAACGTAGCTCCTGCATGAACCTGTTTTTGATAAACCATAGTAACAACGTTATCGTGTTTGATTGCGAAAGTCTTATTCTCCAAATCTACCTTGTTTTCGTTAATCATTTTTAGAGGAAACATGTAACCGGAAGTAGAAGAAGGGTCCGTAAAGGCAAAGTTCTTTCCATTTAGATCCTTAAGTTCATTAATTCCACTATCGACATGAGCAATGATTTGCCCCTGGTAGTAGTCATGTCCATAACGAATCACTCTCAGTTTCGCCTGGGCTCCGAACTTTTCGTTAGCCATAAGATAGCCAAACGAGTTCATCACACCTATGTCTGCTCTTTTTGAACCAAATGCCTCAACTACTGAAATATAGTTGGTTGGAATGCCTGTTTCAAAGAACAAGCCAGTCTCTTTTTCTAGGAACTTAATAAATTCCGTAGAGTTGGTTGTGATGGTTTTTGAATCTACTGAAGGTGTGAAATAGAATTTAACAGGGTTGTCTTTGGTACCGAGTTCGTATTCTTTTTGGCATGATACTAAAAAACTCAGGCTAAGGCATAAAGCAAGCAAGGTCAGGCGTTTCATTCGTTCTCCTAAATTCTATTAAGGCATTTTTTGCGCTCAACAGGTTATGTCGGATAATCTGATCCGTGTCATTTTTTAACTCCACCGCGTCAACGCTAATTTATTCAAATAATTAACGAATTCACCGATCTAGCCACTTAAACTCACAAAAGTGCCCCACCACTATCATAACTCAGCGCAGAAATCGCCCAATACCCCCTCAACTGTAAAATATATACCTCAAAACCCCAAAGCCGATTGAAAGCCCAAGCCTCAAAAATCATCATCAAAAAAACTCCATATTGTAAAACAAACCCGAATTAAAAGCCCATTCCAACAAAGCTCATACACCACCACCATCAAGCTCTCCTCTTTTTATTTTCCCTCCAAAAACAAATGAAAGAGCCTTCCTCATCCTATATAAACATCAATCACGCGCAGTTGCGTGTTTGAGCATGAGTGATGTTTGTATAGGATGAGGAAGGCCTTTCACCCCCACCAAGAAGCCTAAAATAAAAAAGAAAAAGCCCAGCGGCGCCTGAGCAAACGACTAATCAAGAAACAAAAGAAATTTATAGTAAATACCTAAGAAACATCTCTTCTATCAAATCCAGGTATCTGATAGAGATAAATCCAATTCCCCATCCCAGGCTGCCAAACAAAAGTGGTTCGAGTTAAACTTCCCTGAACAACCATATGTGTAAGTTGCTCTGGGGTATACGGTCCCAGATGCTGCCCATGTGGACCGTGAACAAACCAATGGCTAGAAAAATTTTGGCCCATCTGCGGTGGAATTTGAGGAACTGCTTGTTGTATCGTTGGCATGTCAGCCCTCCGATTAATACCCTCCACATCTTTTAAACGACTAAGACTCTTATCGCCTTCTCGAAATGCATAGTTGTTGTCTGGACTAAAATGTCCATGACTCACTTTTAAAGCAAGTTCACTTATAGCATAGGGCCCTGTTGGGTTAAGACCTTGGCTGTCGGTTACAAACCAAATCTTCGGTTCTGTCATTACGGGTGGCGCAACCGGATTGGATGTTTTTAGTGTTTCTAACCCAGCAACTACTGGCATCGACTCTGAAGGTCCTGCATAGTTCTGGCTGAGAGCCACTTTTTCTTCCTCTGTTCCTAAAACGGAAGTTGTGTTTTCTATTTCGTTTATTTTATCATTGTTGAAAATTGTGACTAATGTACCTGATTCATCTTTATACCCGATCACTTGATGAACAAATACATCCTTAGTTTTCCCTTTTGCCCGGATAGCAATCGCTGGTCCACAAACAATACCTGCATCTCTAATTAGAGAATAGGTTTGAGCGCTGATCAAAATATCTGATCCAGTGGACTTGTTCGCACTTTCGATTCGAGAGGCCTGGTTTACGGTATCACCAATAATGGTATATTCCAGTCTTTCTTCCGAGCCAATATTTCCAGCTAGGACTTCACCACTATGCAACCCAATACCAATTCCCAAACCAAGAGTACCCGCCTCCTGCCTTTTTTTATTGAATTCAAGCATGTATTCTCTCATTTCTATCGATGCTCTTACGGCATTGTAGGCGTCTTTTGGTTTTACCTCTGGTACTCCCCATACAGCCATTATCGCATCACCAATGTACTTATCAACTACACCTTCCCATTTAAAGATAATACGAACCATTTCTGTCATATAGTCGTTAAGCATTGCCACAACCTGATCGGGGCTCATTTTCTCACTCATGGAAGTAAAGCCTCTAATATCGCTAAAGAACACAGTCGCTTGTTTGCGCTCTCCACCGAGTTTTATATCTCCCGACAATAATTTTTGTGCAATTTCTTTGGAATGAAACTTACCAAAAGCATTTTTGATTTTATCACGTTCTTTCAAACCGCTGGCCATATCTCTAAACGCTAATGACAGAGCGCCTATTTCATCTGTAGAACTCGATTGAAGTTTAACGTCAAAATTTCCATCAACGATTTGTTCTGTTGCACGAAATAACTTTTGAATAGGCTCAGTGATAGAATTTGAAAAAGCGAAATTAACGAAAAATGCAAGGCATACAATAATTATCATAACCCAAAGAGATCTAGCACGAACCCGCTCGATTGTTGCCAAAGCTTCACTTTTTCTGATTTGTGAGACGACCCCCAAGCCAGCCACACCAATTTTTTTATATGCACCTAAAATCTCTTCATCATATTCATCTATATATTCCATCTGCTGGCTATCCACCGAAGTGGTTAACATTTTCTCTACAATTGGAACATCAGAAAAACTAGTGTCTTGAAAAAGAAACTGTTGGAATTCTTCTTTGCTGTGCGCTAATAGCTTTCCATCGAAACTTAAGAGATAGCTGGTTGAAAACTCACTTTTTGGAAAAACTCTCAATATACTTGAATGGCGGAGTTCGGCTCTAAAAATCCATCGATCTTTGTAAACATGGCTCGATGGATTTGAGATCTTATCTAAATCTATTTTCTTCTCGCTCATAAAACTAAGAGAATACAAAGGATAGTTTGTAAATGGGGCTGAGTTGATCACCAAAAAATCGTCAGGTTTTTGATATTGATGGTAAAACAAATTTTGTTCTGGCTTGGTTTTTAGCAAATCCTTATCGATATCGTATTCACTCAAGGCTGTGTCTGAAAAACTTGCTATAACGAGTTTTGGCAAACCTTTCTTATCAACTTGATAGGCAAAGAAGGAAATCAAATCATCGGTTCCAGCTAAAGTGTTACCAATTGCTCTTCTTGCCTCTTCTATCGATTCAGAGTTAGTGGCGAACTGTGCCATCAACTGCATGTTTTGTGAGGAGTTCTGAAAGCTAGTATATACTCTGTCACTCAGGTTTCTGGCACTACTATTGTTATTCTCTTGAGCTCTGGTGATACTCACTTCTTCGAACAGGTCTGTCGCTATTGATACAACGGTACCGATAGCAGTAACTATAATTACTGAAACAAATAGAATCATTTTCGCTGCTATTCCGAAGGAATAATCTAATTTTTTCACAAACTACTTTTCGGTCGTACCGCTTAAGCACTAAAGTAGTCCCACAGGAAGTCCGATGTATTTATATGGATAAAAGGCTTTTCTAGACTACTGTCTAGACCCATCATAAGATCTCAACATAGGAAAAACACCCTTGGAAGATAAGTCGTTAAAAAATCTCCTCATTCTTGGACCAGTAGTAGCCCTACTCGCCTACGCATCCTACAAACTATACCTTGAGTACCTCCCCCAAGAGGTAGATAGCGACCTGGAAATCGAAAGATCTGTTATTGGTTTAATCACAAACGCTACTCAAAACGTAAAAAGAAAAACTGGTGATAGTTTACTTTGGGATCCTTTGGAAAAGGGGGATGAAATTTACACTAATGATTCTGTGAGAACAGGACTTAGTAGTACAACCACCATCCAGCTTCAGGACAACTCAAAAATTGAATTAGATGAGAACTCCTTGATCTTGTTAGGTGCGACTACGCAGAATTTAAATGTCAACTTTAAAACAGGAGAATTTAAAGCCTTCGCAGACTCTCAAAGATTAAAAATTAAAGTTAGAGACTCCGTTCTTACAGGCAACAAATCAAACATAAGAATAAGGACAGGAACAAATAGTGACGCGCAAATTCAAGTCACAAAAGGTCGAGCAACCCTTCTTGAGCAAAATGGTAAAAAAATTGAACTGGATGCTAAGAAAATTGCAAAAATTGATCAAGCTGGAAGAGCTGAGGCCATGCGGGTTCGAGTGATTTTATCATCTCCCAAAAATAAGATTAAAATATTAAATTCATCTGAGAAAATAAACTATCCATTCACCTGGGCTGTTCTTGATTCAAACTTAAAAAAACAACTCTTTCAAATCGATACCTCACCAAACTTCAATAGCACCTCAAAAATAGAACGATGGGCTAACCAAGCTATCGAAGCACGTCTATTAAGAGGAAAAAACTATTGGCGTGTGGGCTGGTATGCTTACGATCAGGCGACAAAATCCAGACAATTGCAGTTTAGCCCGATTCAATCTATTGAACTTAAGAATGATGAACGGATCCAGCTGCTTTTCCCCGAAAACGCCAGTACATTCACACAAGAGCCTGGAAATACGAATTTAAATTTTAGATGGAAGAGTAAGTACAGCGCCAAACTTTTTCTTTTTGAACTATCAGCAAAACAAGATTTTTCACAGATCATCATAAATAAGAGATTAAATAAACCAGAAGTATCTTTCAAAAACCTAGAGTCAGGTAACTACTATTGGCGTGTTAGTGCTTTTGACAATAACAACAAATTGATCGGTCAAAGTAGCGCTGGAAGATTCGCAATCGATAAGTTGATACCGAATGCACCGAAGCTTATTTATCCGGTAAATAATTTTGTATGGACCATGCCTGAGGCACTTCGCTTTGAATGGGCCAAATATATAAAAGCCGTAAGCTATCAAATTGTGATTTCTAGTTCTAGTGATATGCGTACAATTGTATACCAAGCTACTACTAAGGACCTTTTTATAAGCTGGAAGTGGTCTAATCCGGCCAACTATTTCTGGCAGGTAAAAGCCTTGGATGTAAAACAAAATATTATAGCGGAGAGCACTAAACATCAATTTGCAATTAACAGTACAATTTCAAATAGCGCCATTACATTAAGATTCCCAAAGGATCAATCTGAAGAACTCAAACCCAATAGCGATTCCTTACCACCTGTTGAGTTTTTATGGCAGCCAAAAGAGAATTTAAATCCGAACTATGAGCTTCAGGTAGCAAAAAATGCAGATTTTAAGAAGGTTTTGAAAAAAACAAATATCAAAGACACTAGCCTAAAACTCCAGTTGAATGAACCAGGAGTTTATTTTTGGAAGGTTATTTGGACCAATCCTGATAAGCCTGAAGATATAAAGAAGTCCTCTATGTTCACATTTAGGCTTTCTATTAATAAAAACCTTCCCCCGGTGGAGCTAGAACTCCCTAAGTTGGATGCGCAATTTGAAGTCTACCCAGAAGAGGTACTAGATTTTAGTTGGCTATCTCAAGACAAAGCTAAGCAATATAGAATCGTGATTGAAAGAAAAATATCCGAGGAACTATACAAAAAGATCGTAGACAGAAAAGTAGTAGAGAACAAATATCAGAAAAATAACTTCAGACCCGGTTTCTACAGATGGCATGTGATTGCTGTGGATGAAAATGGAACACAAGGAATGAAATCGGAAGTAAGACAGCTTAAAATCGATCGAGACAAAGGTCTTGAAGCCCCTACACTGAACCCCGCAGTTGTTAAATGACCAATCAGACAAAAGATTGAATTTAGTCAGCATTGAAAGGCACATAAGCCTCTAATTTTACTAGACGATTATTGGTTTTTTTCTTGCCTGTCTTTGATCCTGTTGGGAGACTATTGGAGTATGTTCAAACTCCTAACAATACTACTATTTTTTCCTATCCTCCTTATCGCTAGAGAGATTGAGTTTAGCTGGCAAGCTTTTCCGGAGGCCACTGCCTATCAGATTCAGATTTCAAAAAATCGTAATTTTAAGAAAATTGTTTTAGAAGAAAAAATAAAAGACCCTGAGTTAAAACTTAAATTAGAAATCGGCCAATACTATTACCGTGTAAGGGCTTATGACAAAAAAGACAGAGGTGGTGTTTGGTCCAAACCAGTTCTCGTTACTGTAGCTCCCTACCCACCCAAACTACTAAGCCCAGAGAAAAAAGCTAATTTTAATTTTTACGAAAAAAAGAACAAAATTATATTCAAGTGGCAGGATTTAAATACAAAATACGGTTACGATATTTTAATACAAAAACTTACCGGTGAGAGTGTACTCAGTAAAAAAATTGAAGACATTAGTGTGTTGGTAGATTCTCTGGAGGCTGGGGAGTACACCTGGAAAATCAGAGCTAGATTTCCAGATAAATTAATTAGCCCCTACTCGCCACCAAATTATTTCACTATTAGCCAGACGGCACTCAAGCCACCTCTAGCTGTATACCCTAAAACAGGACAAATAGTTCCAGCATTTCGAAAAGGCACCTTTGTTTGGACTAAAGATGAAATTGCCAAATTTACAGATATAGAATTGGAAAGAACTGATGCCAAAGAAGAAATAGAGTCACTACAAAACATTGAAAAATCAGAAGTTGAAATGCCTGCTCTTATGCCAGGAAAATATCGCTGGAAAATAACTACAAAAGAAGAAAGAGACTCAAATGGGATTAGTTCCGACTGGAACGCTTTCAGAACTTCATCGTCTATGTTGTCTTCAAATAACCATCAATTTCGGCTGATGTTTAACTATATGATAATGAATTATCAATACGATTCTGATAGAAATGGGATTATTAGCGAAAACAGTAATACCTCTGGACTTGGATTTAGTTTTTACACAAAAATTCAATTAGGCTCCTATTTTGCTTTGGGTCTTGAAACTTCAAAATCTACTTTTATATTCAAGGAACAAGGTGAAGCGGAAGCAAAAATGAATAGTCTCAGACTGGAGTGGCGTTTCGGAGAAAATGATTTTCAACAGAGCTTTATTTTGGGCTACCGACTCTATGATCAGTTCTTGCTTAACTCCTCAGATTATTTCTCAATCAACCTATACGGCCCATTACTTGGAACCAATATGGAGGGATATCTCACTGAAAGATCTAAAGTTTCAATCCAGGTACTTTATTTTAAACCAACGGACTACTTCCAAGGAGAGGGTGACTTAACTGTAGATTATTATGATTTTAAGCTAAGGTACGCTTACAATTATTTGGAACGTATTTGGCTCTATTATGAGCTATCTTATGAAAAAGATGTATTTAAGCTTGAAGAAACAGGCTTAGACTCTACTTGGTCCGTTGACCGTCTCTACCCCGTTAATCTCGGCTTGTCGTACGAGTATTAGGTTACCAGTGCAATTGAGTATCAGCCACGTCATCAAGGTATATTAGTTTTGGTTTGAGGTGCCTTTCACCGACTCTTTCGCATACTATAGCCTTGTTCTCTTCATCGATATGGGTGATGAGGGCATCTGGAAAACTCTCTCCAGAGGTAAACTTGAGACTTATTTTCCAACCATTGTCAGCGGCAATCTTCATATTTGACCAGTGATCCATATACATCCCTTTTAGAGAGCCTAAACTATTCGAATAAATAGCACTGGTCTACCCAAAAACCTCAATAAAGTCCAAATTATTCTATCTTCCCCCCTCATATACTTGTCTTGGCCCACTAAGTATTATCAAATATCCATATGAACCGTATTTTAGTTGGACTATTTTTAATTTTGAATTCTTCTGCTGGTATTGCTGAGTCTGGAAGCTGGAAGTCTTGGTTTGGCGGAGCTAAATCTATATATGGCGATTTTGGTTTTTCATCTAATGTCCTTCTCAGCGATGAATCTTTTGCAAATAATGGAATAGGGATTGGTCATCAGTTCTCCACAGGAATGGCGTTTAACTTAGATGAAGATATTGGTTTCAAGCTTCGAATTCAAAGCGCCAAACATCGGCAAGAGGCTTTCACTAATAGAAATGTAGTTGGCTCAAACCAGAATTATAGAGCTTTTGAACAAGAATGGGATTTATTAGGCTTTGGCTTAGAGTTCAGAAGATCTAATAGACTTATCGATTGGTATTGGGAAAGTCTTTTAGGATATGCTTTTGGAAAGAAAAGTAGAATCGTTACTCAAGAAAATGACGTCAGCGCTGGCTTTATAAACAACGAAGAGCTTACAAGAAGTTTTTTCTATCTTGGTTTAGGTGCAGGAATTCGTTACACCTTAAAGAAGAAATGGAACCTCATTCTTAACCTAAACTCAAACTATATTTTAGGCTCTGTTTATGGAGATGAATTGCAATCAACTACGATTATTCTGATACCGTTGATGGCGAGTGGCGGATTAGAATATAGGTTTTAGGCAGCCATTTGATGGGTATTAGACCCGGCTTGAATAGCGACATCTTGGGCAATCTCCATGACTCTCTCTAAAGAAATTTCCTTAGACTCTTTGTCAGTGCAACCGACAAGCATCCCTACAAGTTCGTCACCTTCATAAACTGGGGCGACGCTACAATGCCGGGGATATTTACCCTTATTGAGCGCTAAAAAGAAACTATCATTAATAGTGTTTCTGGCTACATAGCCATGATAAGGTCTCTTAGAAAAATGTACTACTCTAAAGATACTAGCATGTGTTAGATCAATTGTTGTGTTTACTTCTGAGTTTTTTACCCATTCGCCTTGTTGGGCAACCAGGCTCGCTCTATCTCCTTCTATTTTGTAGAATGCTTGCTTTTCAAATATTTTAGACATTTCATTAAAACCATTTTTCAATTCTTCTGGAACAAAATCTATAGTGCTGTCTCTATTTTCCATCTTTATTGGAGGTGGAACGATATCAGCACTGTCCAGCTCAAGTCCTTCTGGAATAAAAGACTTTTGCAAATCTTGGTCTATGTTCAGATCGGCGGGAGTATCGGACTCTTCCGCCGGCAAATTAAAGCTACTTGTATCCATTCCTATGTTTGAAAAATCTAAGCCCGCGGGCCCGCTCATATCAACTACAAGCTCTTCTTTAATTTCTAAATCAGGTTTTTTTTGATCCGTCGCTTCCTCTTCAGCTTGAAGTAAACTCATAGGATCATAAGATTCTTGATCTTGTCCGTTGTTCTTTCCCAATTCGAAATCAGTTTGAATTGTGCTATGTGCAACTTCTGAAGGTACATTTATATCAACCTTATCCTCAGTCACAATTCCAACATTAGTATGCTGAAGATTATCTTTCTGGTATGAGTTATTGCTAGCGTCCACGGATTCGACCACCGGCTTTCCTATTAACTCTTCACCTTGTGGTACAGACGGCATGAGAGGAGGAACTTCTTCATCGTCAATTTTTAAAGAATCAAGGCTGACCATCTGGGTAGCATCATGAGCCTCTTCAACAAAACCTTCATCTTCCAAATCCTCATGGATATTTTGAAGCTCTATATTTCCCGTATGCTGGTTTACTTTCTCTACATGTAATACTTCTTGATCAATGTAAGGGCTTTCTATTTCTAAATCTACTTCCACAGATTTTAATTCCAACTCAACAGCGGCCTGTTGGGCCAAATCCAATAATGGTTCCTGAGGATCTGATGATAATTCGACATTATCCTTTTCGTCTGTGTTGGAAGGTTCAGGTATCCCTCCCCCACTCGGTAGAACATTCTGCGCGATATTTTCATCACTAGAAACAACCGGGGTATCCAAGGCAACATTCTTTGCTATACCTTGATTTGCTATTCGCCCTTTTTCCTGGCCAACTTCGAATTGTAGAAGCTCAGGTGGTAATTCGTAGGACTGGCTCCAGCCCACTGGATTTAAAATCGACCACCAGCTTCCCATAGAACTAAGGGGCGCTAGTAAAAGGTTGAACTTGAAATTTAACTTTTGAAGAGCATCCACTTGCTCTGAGGAAGGAGGCTCAATACAGGCAACGTAAAGCGTACCCTGCCACTCATAAACAGGAAAGAAGCTAGGCTCCCAGTCGGCTCCGGCCCACTTTTCCCAAAGACTTGGATCAGGAGATTTTTCAAAAAAACTCTGACCGATAGCAGGGATATTGTAGTAGTCCTTCGCCCAAGTGAGATATTTTAATTCTGGAATCTTTCCATTCTCAATCGCCCATTCCAAAACATTTTTGTCTCCGGATTGGCTTTGCCAATGCGTAATACTGTTCACATCAATGTTGAAGGCACTTGCCCAGGGATAGTTCTTACTCATACATTGTTTTATCGGGACAATAGTCGCGCCACTTTAAGGACTTCTTAGATAGTTTTCGATGCGTAAAGTCAATTGCCGAAATCTACCTAATTCACTACTGGAGAGAATAAGACAGCTCTAAACTAAAAAAATTATAGATGTGTTTCGGATAGAAAATATCGATTTGATACAACAGAAATAAGCCTAATATTTTTGAAAATAAATAAACTTTAAAAACTCTCAATTTTTCTACAAGTATCTTATTTTAGTAAGTTTTTAAATTCTCTAGTAGCTTTTTTTAGACCTGAAAAAACACTGTTGCAAACAATGGCATGTCCAATATTCAGCTCCTCTAGGAATGGGAGTTTACGGATTTCAGCGGTAGATTGAAGATCTAAGCCATGCCCTGCATGCACATTCATTCCAAGTTCATTAGTTAGATGAGCAGCCTTGAGCAAGCGATTCCACTCCGACTTTTTTTTTGCACCTTCAAACAAAACCCAATGACCTGTGTGAAGCTCAATAGCATCTGCACCAAGCTCCGCCGCCAAGCGAATTTGTGAGGGATCTGTCCCAAGAAAAAGAGAAATCTTGATCCCCTTCTTCTTCCAAATTGGTATGAACTTTTTAAGCTTAGCCTGGGCTTTTTTAACATCCAAGCCACCCTCTGTTGTGAGCTCTCGCCTTTTTTCCGGCACTAGGCAAACCCAGTCGGGCTTGACCTTTAAAGACAGATCAAACATTTCTTGAGTTACAGCTATTTCTAAATTTACCAAACACGGCCTATCTTTACAGATTTTTTTTACATCACTATCAATGATATGTCTGCGATCCTCACGCAAATGAATTGTGATTTGATCAGCACCGCCAGCACTCGCCGCCTTTGCAGCATCTAAAATATCTGGGTAAAATGTTGTTCTTCCTCTTACAGCCCTCAGGGTTGCTACATGATCAATATTTACACCTAGACGAATTTTATTGGCTCTAGTGCCTTGAAACTTTAGTTTCATTTTATCCCAATTCCTTCAGCAATACTTTTCCGAGTCGATCTGCATACTCTTCAATTTGATTTTCCGAGGGACCTTCCACCAAGACTCGAACAATTGACTCAGTTCCGGAGTAACGAACCATTACTCTTCCTTCTCCATCTAGCTCAGATTCCACTTTTCCGAGTTCCCTAGAGAAATTTGGTATATCTTCCAACGGAGGTTTAGAATTAACCTTTAGGTTTTTCAAAATTTGAGGAGTTGGATGAAGGTCAGAGATAAGCTTGCTCAGGGTTAAGCCCTTATCTCGCATTACACTCAAAACTTGCAAGGCAGCAATCACTCCGTCACCAGTGGTTGAACTATCAAGAAATATAATGTGCCCACTTTGCTCTCCACCCAGGGCGTAATCCCCTTTTCTCATTTCTTCCACTACATATTTGTCACCAACATTAGTTTGAACAACATTGATCCCATTTTCTTTAAAATACTTGAGAATTCCAAAATTCGACATTGTTGTACAAACAACAGTATTATCTTTAAGTAGTCCTTTTTCCTTGAGATGCATTCCACAGATGGCCAAAATAAAATCACCATTTACTATATTTCCTAATTCATCGACCATAATCACTCGGTCAGCATCTCCATCTAGACAAATACCTACATCAGCTCGGTATTTTTGGACTTTCTTCGCTAGAGATTCTGGGTGAAGGGCACCGCAATCTTCATTTATATTAAATCCATTTGGTTCACTACCAAATTGAATCACTTCCGCGCCAAGTTCGGAAAATATTTGAGGAGCTACTTTATAAGCAGCACCATTAGCAGTATCCAGCGCAATTCTCATCCCATCTAAATTAGAATCTATGGGAAAGGAGTCTTTCGCGTAGACAATATACCTACCGGCACTATCATCTATTCTTTTTGAACGACCAATTTCAGTACTAACCGGAAGTAGATCCTCAAAGTCTCCAATGGCCACTAAATCTTCTATTTGTTTTTCAAAGTCTCCCGAGATCTTGAAACCATCGGAACCAAATATCTTAATTCCATTATCATGAAACGCGTTATGAGAAGCGGAGATGATAATTCCGGCATGTGCCCTCATATTTCTGGCTAAAAAACCAATGCCAGGGGTCGGTAAAGGCCCTACTAACTGTACATGAACGCCCATTGAATTTAGTCCTGACGCTAATGCCATCTCAATCATATAACCACTCAAACGAGTGTCTTTGCCAATTAAGACCTTTACTACTTCTTTTTCCTTGGTCCGAGCCTGCATCAATAAATGTCCAAGTGCCTGACCCACTTTTAGTACAATATCTGTAGTCATAGGAAAGGAATTTGCTCTTCCTCTAATTCCGTCGGTTCCAAATAGCTTTTGAGTACTCATTGCGTATCTCCCTCGATTTTCTTCTTTTCCAACTCAATCCGGATATACCTTGGCTGATAAGACACCAATCGTAAACCTAATGGGGTTAGCAATTTTCCTGTTGGTACTCTCAGGCGTTGAACACCGGTCTTAGCTTTTATGCTCATAATATCGACATCAGGGTTATCTACCTTGAATCGCTTTATTAGCCTAGGCGCACCTTTTACTTTAATCTTAACGTCATCAGCACTCGTAGACTTAACAATGTAGCCCTCTGGTAGGTTTAATTTGATTAACATAATGTGTTCGGCCGTTTGATGTCCACGTCCCAGAATCAGCAACCAAATTAAAATGGCAATTAAAAAAGCCACTAGCTTATAACTTACATTATTTGTGAATATTGATTTTATCGCCATCAGTTACTCGCACTGAGCTTTCGCGCCCGTTCCATATCAACATTAAATTCTTTATATAAGGTCTTCCTCAATTGAGCCAAATCGATATCTGTTAAGATTTCTCCATGTTCTACGATAGATATTCTTTGATTTTCCTCGCTCACAACAACGACCAAAGCGTCGGTTTCCTCAGTTATACCTATAGCTGCCCGGTGCCGAGTTCCGAATCGCATACTCACGTTTTGATTTTTGGTCAATGGCAGTACGGAGCTCGCTGAGCCAATCCGACCACCCTTAACAATAATCGCACCATCATGAAGAGGACTGCTGATACTAAAAATGGAATGAATCAACTCTGCAACAATTTCTGCATCCATTGAGATCCCGCGCTCGACAAAATTATCAAGGCCAATCTCCCGTTCCATTACAATTAAAGCTCCAAGCTTCTCTCGCGATAACATTTTTACGCCTTTAATAATCTCTTCCATTACCCTAGCTTCTTGATTAATTGCAACCCCTGTGAAAAAAGGATTTCGACCAATCATGCTTAGAGCTCTACGAATTTCCGCTTGAAAGAGAATAACTACAACAATAAGGAGATTTGCAAAAAACTGTTCAAGTACCCAATTGAGCGTGTCTAAATTTTGCCAAATACTGAGAATGTAACCAGAAGCAACAATGCCAAGACCAGCAAGCATTTGAACCGCACCAGTACCTCGAATAAATAGTAAAGCCCTGTAGGTAAGCATCCAAACCAACACTAGGTCCACTAGATCCATCCAACCAAGATGATTCCAGATACTACTGATATTGGTTAACCAGATTTCAAAGTTCAAAGCTTTGCTGCCCCCGAGGAAGTACTTTAATGAAAATCACTCCGATGAGGCTATGCCATCACCGGATCACTGCCGCCAACACTATCTTTATCGTCTTTTTTATCTTCGTCTTTTTTTGCTTCTTCTTCTTTTTCTTTATCGGCTAAAACTTTTTCTGACTCTTTGTTTTCCACATGGAGTTCAGATTCACGGCTTTCTCTAGATTTTTTAAGATCTTCGAGGTTTTTGCCATCCAAAATGGATCGAATCTCAGCACCATCAATGGTCTCGAATTCTAGAAGAGCCAATGCAATTAACTCTAATTTATCTCTATGCTCAGTACAAATTCGCCTAGCTTCTTTGAGGCCCCAGTCTATCAATGCCCTAACTTCGTTATCAATTTCTTCCGCAACTTTCTCAGAGTAAGAGCCTTCAGGTGATCCACTATGATTCATTCCTAAAAAAACTGGACCGTTGTCTCTCTCGTAGGCCAATGGTCCGAGCTTTTCAGACATTCCCCACTCTGTTACCATTTTTCTGGCAATATCTGTCGCCTTTTGAATGTCATTAGATGCGCCACTCGTTATATCTTTAAATACTATTTCCTCTGCTACTCTCCCACCGAACAAGTATGCCAGCATGGCCTTCGCTTTGGTTAAAGAGTAGTTGAGTCGATCCTCTTCCGGTTGAATTTGGGTGACCCCAAGGGCCATTCCTCTAGGTACAATAGATACCTTACCGACTGGATCCCCATTTGCCACTAGCTTAGCAACCAAGGTATGACCTGCTTCGTGATAGGCAGTAATTTTTCTATCTTGCAAAGACATTACCATGGACTTTCTTTCAGCTCCCATTTGTACTTTGTCTTTTGCTTTTTCAAAATCGTTCATATCCAGCTGGCTTTTGTTTTCTCTGGCTGCCATAAGAGCCGACTCATTCACAAGGTTTTCTAAATCAGCACCAGTGAATCCAGGAGTGGCTTTTGCAATCTTAGCTAGATCTACCTCTTTACTGAGAGGGTTCTTTTTAGAATGAACCTTTAATATTTGCTCTCTACCTTTTACATCTGGTTTACCCACCATAACTCTTCTATCAAATCTACCTGGCCTTAGAAGAGCTGGGTCTAAAATATCAGGTCGGTTTGTGGCAGCAATTAAAATCACTCCATCAGTAGACTCAAAACCATCCATCTCAACAAGAAGCTGATCAAGAGTTTGCTCTCGTTCGTCGTGACCACCACCCATTCCGGCACCTCTATGGCGACCTACAGCATCTATCTCATCAATAAAAATGATACAAGGAGCACTTTTCTTACCCTGCTCAAAAAGATCTCTTACACGGCTTGCACCAACTCCAACAAACATCTCTACAAAGTCTGAACCAGAAATACTAAAAAATGGAACGCCCGCTTCACCAGCTACGGCTCTCGCTAGAAGGGTTTTACCTGTACCGGGGCTACCAGCAAGCAAAAGACCTTTTGGGATTCTTCCGCCTAAACGGGTATACTTTTTTGGTTCCTTCAGGAAGTCTACAACCTCAACTAGCTCTTCTTTTGCTTCTTCAACACCGGCAACATCATTAAAGGTTACTTTGTTTTTGTTCTCGGTTAAAAGCTTTGCTCGAGACTTTCCAAAGCTCATTGCCTTTCCGCCACCAGCTTGAATTTGGCGCATAAAGAAAAGAATCATCAAAAACAAAATGATCATTGGAAGCCAAGAAATGAAAACTGAGGTCAGTAAGCTGTTGCTCTCTGCATTTTCATATTTCACCGTAACACCGGCAGCATTTAATTTTTCAAAAATCCCAAAGTCTGTATCAGCAGCAATAGAAAATGCTTCTGCACCATATTTTTCTTTAAACTCTGGTTTAATTTTACCGTAAATCTCGCCCTTATCTCTAACAATTGTTACGGAGTCGATTTCTCCGGCTTCAATGGCAGAATAAAAAGTAGTAAAAGTAAATTCTTTGGCGAGCTTCTGAGCTTTTTGGTTATAGGCTTGAAACAGGATCAAAGCACCCACTACGAGAAAGGCCCATAGGGCTAATGTTTTTTGACTAGAGCGCATTTTAATACTTCCCTTTCAATTGGGGTTATTGGGTTTAGTGAACCCACTTATTTTATCAAGAGCTCCCTTGGTTCTCAAGTGAGCAGATTTTACCTAGTGCTTAGGTGTTGTCAGTAAATACAAATCTGCTTTAGTGCAGTTCAATCGTTGACTCTGAAACCGTCCAGTTCCGACCTAACATCTTAAATGTGAACTTCTTTTGATTTTTGTCAAGTAGCTTAATTAACTCGTGAATTTGCCCACTGGAAAAAGAAAGAATCTCCATTTCCCTTAAAAAATGGACCAATAGGCTAGCTCTATTATCCGGTGCCAATGACAAGTAATCAGTCCGTAAAATTTGACCTTTTCTGATCAACTTTGCATATTCTGCCTTTTTATCAACCAATTCTGTGGCAATTCTATCTAGGCTATGGGACAGATTTACAACTCCTCCCTCTCTAATTTCTTCAATTAAGGGGATCAGTTTTTTTCGAACAGAATTCCTAAGAAAATTTAGATCTTCATTACTTGGGTCATTTTTGTAAGGAACTTTATTGTTTGCCACATATTCTAGCAGCACATCCTTTCCTACTTTCAATAGTGGCCGAAAATAGGGCTCACCGTACTCTTTCATTCCCACTAGCCCATCTATACCGGTTCCTCTAAGTAAATTGATTATGCGAGTTTCAAGCTGATCGTTACTATGGTGAGCTGTAACTATAAACTCATTATCAGACCTAACACTGTCCAAAAATGACCGTCTGAAATTTCTAAACTCTTCCTCCGACTTAAGGCTACTCGTAGGTTTTTCTGTGTTAGTTAAAAACTCCAAAGAGTGATTGGAACAAACTTCTCTCACTAGTTTGATACTCTCATCTCTATAAATATTCATTGTAGAATCCGAGCAACTGCCATGATGAACAGATGCCACACGAATGGGAAATTTTAGACGAGATTGCATTTTAATAAAAATATGAAGCAATGCCATTGAGTCTAACCCACCAGAAACGGACAAAAGAAAATCCTTAGAGTCAAAGCTCGACACCTTTTTAAAGATAGAAAATTCTAAGGGATTTAACTGGTTCATTTTTCTTTCAATAATACTTTCGAGGAGTAGAATCCTAATTTTGATAAATAAAATGCTACGGCAGCAGATTTTTTAACATCTGAGTGAATCAAAACAAAATGATTCGAAACACCAAGACCTATTCCCGCTAGTTTGCTTACCATCTCTTTTTTAGGTTGGGAGGTAACCGAGACAAACTCCCTCCAAGGAATATTAATCACCTTCATACCCGAAGGTGCGGATTGATTAAAAAATTCTCTCTCCTCAGATAAATATACTAAAACCGTTTTAGCAGGGTCCGGTAAATTGGATAATTCAGATATATCAACAATCCTGAAATCAGATTTTGGACGCCAGGTCTTAACAGAATCATTTAGTATAGGAACCTGAGAACTACGTTTCCAATTCAATTTTATAGGATTCAATGTAAAAACATTTTCGACACCTAGTTGCCTAAGGTACCAAGCGATGAAAGCTTCCTCACCTTCACCGCCAGAACCCTCACCAATCACTAAAACCTTGCTAGAGCGATCAATTCCGTACCTAGCCAGTTTCCTAGCCTGGAATTTATAATTTTTTTGTAAATGTAGATTTGGTTTTTGTTTTAAAAAGTGATTGATGTCAAAGTGCTGGGCCCCTTCGACATGTTCTAGCTGATATTTAAAAAAACTGCGAGCATCGAGAATTACAAAGTCTTTTAGATTTTGATTCTGCCATTCTAACTCTTGAGAAATTTGCTTTTTTTGCCAGTCTGGTATCACCACTACTTCAGAAACTCGAGTTGGAGGAAGGCTACACGAACTGATAAAAACTACAGCTAACAGCAAAAAGTTTCTCATTTATGGGTTCTCCTACTAAAAAGGGAGCCTCAGCTCCCCTATTTCAATTTTTAAGTGTTCGGCCTGAGCGTTGGAAATAAAATAATATCCCTAATACTAGGTCGGTCGGTCAACACCATCACAACCCGCTCAATTCCTAGTCCAACTCCACCGGTTGGTGGCATACCCACCTCAATAGCATGAACAAAATCTTCATCCATTGGCTGGGCTTCATCATTTACTTTCCTTTGCTCTTCCTGATCCTTTAAACGTTCCAATTGATCGACTGGGTCGTTTAACTCTGAGTAAGAGTTTGCAACCTCCATCCCAGCAAAAAATAATTCAAATCTCTCTACTAGATTTTCTTTATCTCTGTGCATCTTGGTCAGAGGGGAAATTTCAACGGGGTAATCACATACAAAGGTCGGTTGGATTAGTTTTTCTTCGGCTACTAATTCAAAAAGCTCACAAACCATCTCTCCCCGAAGCTTTGGTTTCTCTATGTCTCCGCCGCATTTACGGATCGCCTGAAAGAGTTCATCATCAGACATCTTATCTGCATCCATCTCACCATAATGCTGAATAGCCTCATGCATGGTCATTCTTTTCCAAGGAACCGTGAAATCAATTTCCTGACCCTGGTAATTTACTTTTTGGTTTCCTGTTACTTTCTCTGCCAGATGTGCCACAAGATTTTCCACTCGCTCCATTTGGTCATTATAATCTGTATAGGCCTCATACCATTCAATCATAGTAAATTCAGGATTATGAGTTCTATCTATTCCTTCATTTCTAAAATTTCGATTCATATCATAGACTTTTTCAAATCCGCCAACAACCAAACGCTTTAAATAGGTTTCTGGGCTGATTTTCATGTATAGTTTCATATCAAGGGCATTGTGGTGGGTCTCAAACGGGCGAGCCGCAGCACCACCATAGATTCTTTGTAGCATTGGTGTTTCCACTTCTAAGAAACCCATATTATCGAGATAGTTACGAGTCTCACGAAGTACTACGGATCTTTTCTCGAAAACTTTTCTACTCTCTGGATCCATAATAAGATCCAAATGTCTGAATCTGTATTTTAATTCAATATCCGTTAGACCATGGAATTTCTCAGGCAAGGGCTCCAAAGTTTTGCACAACATATCCAGCTTCCCAGTATGAATACTAACCTCGCCTTTTTTGGTTTTAAAAACAAAACCTTCAACGCCAACTATATCTCCGATATCCATATTAGAAAAAACACTTTTAGATTCTTCTGAAATTTCGTCTTTTCGCAAATACAATTGGATAGATCCGGTCTGATCTTGGATATTAAAAAAGGCAGCCTTACCCATTGGCCGTTTTGTCATCACTCTTCCAGCGACCTTGAAACGTTCCGTCTCTTTTGTTTCGCCTTCTTCAAGAGAAGCGTATTTTTCTTTTAAAACCTTGGCTTCAATCGTTCGCTCATACTTGTAAGGATAGGGGTTTATTCCCAACTCTCTCAAGTTGTTTAACTTTCTTCTTTTATCAGCCCGTAAGGGGTTTTCTTTAATTCGACCCAAAGTCTTCTCCTAATTTTTACCTAAATAGATGTCCATAGTGTCGCTCAACAACTTCAATGCTTCCTCTTTTGGTCTTTGGAACGCGTTACGACCCATGATACTTCCAAAAGAACCACCTTTAGCTAATGCTTGGATCTCCTTCATTAATTCGTCAGTTCCTTTTGTTGCTCCACCAGAAAATATTACTATTCTTCGTCCAGCAAAAGAGCTTTGAATCACATGACTAATTCTATCTTCTAAGGTATCAATCTTAATTGCTTCTGAATCATATACTTTTTTGGCTGCTGCTTGTTCTATAAAAGATGTTGGTGGCTTGACTTTAATGATGTTGGCTCCAAGTTGCGCTGCAATTTGTGCGGCATAACTAATGACGTCTACGGCGGTCTCCCCGTCTTTAGAAAGATCCTCTCCTCTAGCATAAGACCATACTACAACAGCAAGACCTGCTTTTTTTGCCTCTTCCGTTAAGATGGCAAGTTCCTCATACATCTCTTTACGAGCAGAGCTACCTGGGTAGATCGTAAAACCAATTCCGGCACAACCCAAACGTAGAGCATGATCAATGCTAGAGGTTACAGCGCTAATAGGACCCTTCATTCCAAAAAGTGTCTCGGAGTTGTTTACCTTAAGAATAAGAGGGATCTCTCCCGCGTATTCTCTCGCTCCAGCCTCGATAAATCCTAAAGGGGCCGCATAGGCGCTACAGCCGCTCTCTATAGCCAACTCAAAATGGTAATGAGGATTGTAACCAGCGGGGTTTTTTGCAAAACTCCTGGCCGGGCCATGTTCAAAACCCTGATCCACAGGTAGAATCACTAGTTTTCCAGAACCGGCAAGCTTACCATGGTTCATCATCCTGGCCATATTTGCCAGAGTACCTGGGGTTTCAGATCCGTACCAACTCAAGATTTCGCGTACTCTCGGTGTCATCATAGATATTATCCTTTTTGCAAAATATTCGACGGCCCAAAATACGCTGAAAGGAACCTTATTTCAAGGCTTTCGGAGGTTTTTGCGAGGCATAGAAACTACATAGAATAAGCTAGAAAGAGCACTAGGTTTCAAGCCCTTGAAGAGCACAGTTTTTAATCAACGAATAATATTATCGAATAAGGCTACATCATAATAGCTTGTTGAACTGATGATGTTTAAAAGCTTAGATGACTCAGAAAAAGAAAATATTTGTGCATGGACAAATATGATAAAATAAGGCAAAATTAAGCCGATTTAAAAAACGAGAGGATTCCTATGGAAATCACTGTAAATGCTGAAAGCACGCCAAACCCACAAACGATGAAGTTTGTGATTAATACTAATATCTCACCCGACACTCGTACCTATGAAGAGGCAGGAGAAGCTTACAGTTCCCCTTTAGCCCAAAAATTATTTGGCTTTCCTTGGACTCAGAGTGTTCATATCGGATCTGATTTCGTAAGCCTCACCAAACAAGAGTGGGTAGATTGGACAGTACTTGAAGAGCCATTGTGCGGATTGATTAAGGAACATGTCGAGTCTGGAGAGCCGAGTGTGCTTGAACAATCTGAAAACAATGATGAAGAATCAGAGAATGACAGTGAAGAAGTAAAGCTCATTAAAAAAGTCTTGAACAAAGATATTCGTCCACAGGTCGCATTAGATGGTGGGGATATTGTATTTAATCGCTATGAAGACAATGTGGTCTATATCCATATGAGAGGAGCCTGTGCGGGATGCCCAAGCTCTACTCAGACCTTAAAAATGGGTATCGAGACGCGCCTTATGCAGGCGCTCCCAGAAATTAAAGAAGTTGTATCTATTTAGATAGCCTAAACTTATTTAAGTCTTATCTTCCACCCGGCTCAGGCACCGACTGGCGCTCACACCTGTAAATATAGCCAAAGCTACAAAATCTTCCGGATCTTTGGGCTTCGAGATTTGGTATGCCGGGCGCCTCTCGTGGGAAAGGTTCATCAAATTCAGACAATACACAACATTCATATTCATCCTCACTTGAAGAACTACAATCCAATTGAGGCGGGTTATCAAGAGCATCACCTGTTCCACACATCCTGGTGGCTGGGATGGCTCTAGCTAGGTTTCCGAAAACACTTTCTCGTTGTACACTCCAGTTAAAAACTGAGATAATCACGGGAGTGTTTCCAGTTAGTTTGTAAGCAGAATTAAGGAAAGTTACTTTCAAACTTGAATCGTTGGCACATGTCATATTAAACGGAACACCTGAGCTAAACGTTTTCAGTTGTCCACAACCGGCAAGTCTCATTCCAGAGTGGTTAAAATTAGAACCATCATTCAATTTTGTGTTTACCGTAACAGAGAAAGTATCTCCGACAAAAACTTGTGATTTAGAAACTGAGATAGAAACAGCAACATTTTGCTGATTTACGTTAATTTGTGCACTCGAGGCTGTTCCTTCTAATTGATCTCCTTCGAAGCGGGCTTCAACATAAATACTTCCCTCTGGAGGTCTAGCTGTGCAGCTGACCGAGTTATTCAATATTCCTTGTCCTGTAGTTGTCGCACTTGCTAGACTACATGATACTCTATCCAATGCTAAAGGATTTGCAGCTACTAAATCATTACTAACATTGTCGTTTGCTTTCACAGTCCAATGTACTTTGTCCGAACCGCTACCAAGATTTGCATCTTCAGCCGCAAGATTGAGACGCAGTAGTCGTCGATCTCCAACATTCATATATCTGGAGCCATCAACAGAAATACTTGTTGCACTCGACAGTTGTTTTTTACCAACCTGAAAATCGGCACTAATAATTCTGGTTATATCCTCACTAATTACTGTTAGCTTAGCAAAACTCTGTAAATTGGTTTCATCACATACAATCTGCCAACTTTTTCCATCATTATTCAGGATTGGGGATTGTGTACAGTTACTACTGACTGACCACCGAGCAGAAATAGCTCCGAAAGAACTGTAAAACTCAGAAATTCCAAGCGTGACAGTATCACCAGGGACAATAGTATTAGCATTAGAGAGAGACCTTACATCGAAATCTAAATTAAGAGTTTCCCTATTTGCGGTATTATCGGCAATCCTATGAGAGTAATAAGAATCAGATGGAAATATAGTTTCGGTATCTCCGGCGGAAATGGCAATCGCTCTGTAATACAAGTTTTCTTGAGAACTATTACAAGCAATTGAATTCAAACTCACAGAACTTGAGTGGTCCTGACTAGCTTCCAAGGCATTACTCCAATTAGGAGAGTTAATCGAGGAACATACCGCCTGAATAGTTAGGTTTTTCACCTTACTACCTCTATGTGTTACGGAAAGACTGTAGTCTTTCTCTTCCAGTAGACAGTCTGAGGGAAGATTCCCACAAAGCTGACTACCCTCACCAGAAAGTTTGCTAAATATTACCTTTGAAGGATCGAGTGCTGGATAGTCAAAATAAGTGTTTCGAATCACACCTGGATTTATCCTTTGGTCTCCGTTTTCATAGCTTGTACCGGGAATGAAATCATAAGTGAAATAACCGTAACGATTGTCTTCACAAAAAGCCTCATGAGAGCAGTTTGTTTCTTCTATACATGATTTTAATTCTGAAAAGTTAGGACTATTTGAGGGAGCATTTAAACAAACTCCTAATAACCTAATTTGACCGACTTGATTTATTCCAGAGTCTACACTAAGTGAAACTCTAGAGCCATTTTGATATCTTTGTTTTTCTGCCGCCATAGTAAAACTTACAGAGGATACAGGAAAAACTGGTTTTGGCTCCATATCGCCGTCTCCAGGTCCACTACCTCCCCCCGAACCACCGCCGGTATCTCCACCTCCAGTGTCTCCACCTCCAGTGTCTCCGCCACCTGTATCTCCACCACCTGTATCACCGCCTCCATTATCTGAACCAGATGAACTGATCTGAATTCTAGCGAAGGTGAAATGATTCGCATAGCTCTCTGGACCGAGATCATAAAAACTCGCCCTAACGTCGGCTAATCCTGTTATTTCTGAAGAACAGGAAAGCACTGCCTGACAACTCACAGAATCTCGACATACATTACCCATACTGATATAGCTGGTGTCTCCCGGACATTTTATTGCAAATCTTATGGTATTGATTGGCTGATTTCCGGTGGTTGCAACAGCACTGATGCTTTCACCTTGCTCGATAGAATTAGGAACAATTAATTCTAATCTGCTACAATCGGCATTTATCTCACATACCCCCAAAGATTCGATAGCGAATCCGATAGGAGACAGACCCTGTCCACAGTTTTGAAAACCAATTAGAATAAAAAGTGTAAAAGCTGGCAATAAAAAGCGTAGCACCCATAACCTCCCGATTCGATTAGGAATAATGCACACCAACTTATCGGAGGATAAGGGCAATCTCTTAATGAAACATTTTATTCACTTGAAAATAAAATGCCTAATGATTACACGTACTTAGATGTCGAATATTTAAACTCTTAAAGGAGATTATAGCCGAGGCTCTGAAGGCGCTCGAGCTGGGGTGCGTGATGAGTTTTAAAATTTTCGTAGTGGTGCTTTGACAATGATAACCCTAGAAGCTTTTTTTCTCCCTTGTGCTCGATAATTGCAAAAAAGAGTCTCCAATCTTTAGAGATTCGAACGGAATAGCCCCTGACACCGCCCTGAAGTAATTCAAAGTTATAGCCATGATGTCCAAACAAAAACGTAAGCCCGTGTTTTTCAAGCTCAGTTCTAAAGCTGTTAAAACGGGATATTACTCCCGGAGTTTTAATGGTTTTAAACTGAGATACTAGCTCCTTTGTAGCTTCAAATTGATTTACACCAAGTTTATTCAGTTGCCCATCCGCTTTAGAATCTTCTGAACGAGTATTTTGAATAACAAAGTCTTCTCGAAGCACTAATTGTCTTGCTTTCTCTGCTCGAAGACGTTTTTGCTCCTCGCGTTTTTCTCTTCGGGAAGGTGCTGTTGATTTTGGCTGTGAGGGAACCAAGTCGATGACTATTGGCTTTTTAAAAGCCTGCCTACTTGCCTCCCTCAGATCGGCTTTCGACTGTCTCTCTTCAGCAGTCAGTTTGGTGTTTTTCTTGTAGGAAACTCTATTCTTATTAGCTTTCTTAGGTTGTTTTTTTTGAGACTCTTTTTTAGGAGGACTGATATCTTGAGGTAATTTGCGTACTTGTTTTTCTGTTGTACTTTTAGCACCAGACCTGGAAATTATTAATGTTGAACTGTAGTTTATAGATTGTTGAAGTTCTAGAATTTTTGAGTAATAGGACAAAAACACTTCAATAGGGAAGATTAGATTTTGACTTGCCGATTTGCTATTAGTGTTTTTTAAATTGATTCCAATCAATCTACCTTGAGGACTATAGTTTAAACCATCCACTAGGAAAAAAGAAGAGCTTGTGTCTTCCCGAAAGAACTCTAATGCACTTCCTTTTCGGTTCTCTACTTTTCTAATAAAGGCAGCCAGATCAAGTACTTTTGTAGAACTTCCAGTTGGTAACCATGCCGGTATTAAAACATCTATACCATCTAAGGAGTTTTTCTCTAAAACCTTTTGAATTTCAACGACTGGGTCTTCTTTAGCAAAACTACTTCTAAAGTTAATTCGCGGATGACCCCAGTTCCCAAAACTACCAGGTTCAAAAAGGTAGAATTGAGCCAAATGAGTACTCTCAAACAAAGCTTGTTCAATTTTTGAGGCCTGCATTTCCAGCGGTTTTAAAGATTTTTTATTCAATTGTAGAAAAAAATGTTTTCTCAGATTTGATAGTGATTTGGCTAGTTGGATCAATTGATCCATTTTAAACACTTGCTCGTTTTTAGAAAAATTAAGCGTGAGCTGATTCAAAGACTTGGCAAAGTTTCTTTCCATTTGTTGCATTTTTTTAAAACTATTTTCAGGGACCATAATTTGATCTCTCTTTGACAAAATAGAACTTAACTGGTGAGAACTTAGATTTTGCATGAGCTCAACGGGAGTAATAAACTCACGTCTACCTTTCTGTAAGGCCGCGGCAACGGTTCGAATCCAATATTGATAGACCGCAATTATAGTATCCGTTTTACTAAATATAAGTTTTTGGGAATCTTGCTTGTAATAACGGTTAAATCTCTCACTCATGCTTTTCACCGGTGCTAAAGCGTAATTGATATTCTTAACCATCGATTCAAAATGACTATCAGATACAGTTTTATTAAACAAGGCCTGTGGAGACAATAGGCTAAAAGTTTTTTCTTCAAACACATGAGAGAACCTTTTTTTAGATCTATAATCGGTAAACTCTTTCCCCAACTCCTCGATAGAATATTGGGACTGACATGTCGAAGCCATGGCGTTCGGTAAGAGAAAAAGAGTCAGGATACTTACTAGCTTAATAAACATATCGAGCTAATAGCCTTCAAAACACATACCAGCAACAAAAGCCTAAGCAGGTTGTATTGACTACAAGTATTTTATTAAAATACCAGCCACTATTCTGTCGAAGCCTTGGGTAGACCTAAATTGCAAACTGGGTAAGTTTACTTTTTAATTGTATTTGAGGAAGAATGAGATTACCGAATAGCAAAATCTCTTTAATCAAATATTGATTTTTTATTCAATTTTTATATCTGACAATATTAGTCACTCGAGAATGTTTCAGAATACAAAAAAAGGAGCTAAATAAGCTCCCATGATTTTAATAATAATCTTATTGATATAGAAAGCCTCTAGAAAAAAAGCTGCTAAACCGCCACATTGTGATCACGTAATGCTTCGGTAAGAGAAGTCTTTTTATCGGTCGACTCACCTCTTTTACCAATTATCAAAGCACAAGGAACACCAAATTCCCCAGCAGGAAATTGTTTTTGTCTTGTCCCTGGTATTACTACAGAGTTTTTTGGAATATGACCTTTAAAGATTTTCTCTTTCTCACCTGTTACGTCAATTATATGTGTACTTGAAGTAATGGTCACACCTGCACCTAGAACAGCTCCTTCTTCGACAAGTGCTCCTTCAACAACAATACATCGAGAACCAACAAAAACATTGTCTTCGATAATTACTGGACTCGCTTGAACAGGCTCTAAAACACCGCCAATTCCAACACCACCACTTAAGTGAACATTCTTTCCAATCTGAGCACAACTTCCTACTGTAGCCCAAGTATCCACCATGGTACCCGAGCCAACATAAGCCCCTATATTAACATAACTAGGCATCATGATAGAACCACTCTCGAGGTGGCTTCCGTAGCGAGCCAAAGCATGAGGAACGACTCGCACTCCCTCTTTACCAGTCCATTGCTTCAAAGGGATTTTATCCCAATACTTGAAATCGCCAGATTCAAATATCTTCATTTTTTTCTGTCGGAAATACAGAAGGATCGCCTGTTTTACGAAAGAATTTGTATGCCACTCACCACCATTTTTTTCACAAACTCTCAATTCACCACTATCTAATTTAGCGACTGTTTCTTCAACGGCCTTGACCACTGAGGGGTCATTAAAGTCTATTTCGTTATTAAATGCTTTTTCTATTAGTTCCATAAAATACTCCTTAATTTGTATAGGCCTCAAGGGCTTTGATTATAGCTGGTACGTGAACCTCAATAAGCTTTTTTATTGGTTCACCACGATGTAATTCATAAGTTAAAGTTGGGATATTTCTCTCTAGACCGGTATAAGTCCCAAGACAACCCGGTGTGGGATAACCCATTGATTCCTCTATAGGATAGCCTGTCAATTCGTTCACGATAGTGCTTATTGGTTCACAATTTCCGTTTACATTTAACAGAAACTTACTGAAAGAATGAAGACTAAAAATAAAATTTGGCTTTTCAGATTCTAGATACTGAACTAGCTGCTGATTCTCTATCTGACTGTTTGGCTCTTCCCCTGGGTAATAACGCTCATTAAATGCCTCTTTAGACCAATCCCTGGTAGGTAAATTTCTATTTAAATCTACTCCATTAATATTATGTCTAGTGCCAGCCAAAACTCCATCGATATTGAAATTTGGTACAATTGTAACCTGAAGCTCTAGGGAAAAGTTTTCTTGAAACTTTTGTACGAGGGCGCGAGATACAGCCACTCCCTCCACCTCGTCGCCATGAACTCCACCAAGGATCAGTATCTTTTTTCCGGATCCACCGAACCTAAATGCTTCGATGGCCAATCCATTTTCTGACTTTCCAAATAGAAAACTATGCACATTAAGCTCCTGATCGTATGGTTTCGGAAACATTTAAATTACCACTATAGTAAGCGGGGATTTTCGATCCAAAAAATGAAATAACACTGGAGAACACTAGTACCATAAAACTAAATCCCATGTCTATTTCAACTGGAATAATATAGTCATAATACAGGTGCTGAGGTAGTTGTATTATGCTGGTATTAGCCAAAACAAATGAAATACCTAAACCAAGTGCGTATCCTAAAGCGCAAGAGAAACTACCAAGGAAAAAGCCAATTCTACTGAAAAGCAATCTAGTTTTATTGGGACTTAAACCCATCGTCATTAGAAGGGCGATATCCTTTTTTTTCTGACTTATTAAAATCACTAGGACCATCAATATAGTGAAACTGGCAATAAGAATTGTAAAACCCAAGAAGCTCCCTATTGCAAATTTTTCTAACTTTAAAGCGTAGAGATAGCTCGAATTTTTATCTTTCCAAGTACTATAAGAAATTTCTTTTTTTGCAAAACTAGATTCAATTTGTTCTAAAGTAAAACCCTCAGGTAAATAAAATTCCCAGATGGACTGTCTACTTCTAGCTTCTTCAAAACTTGTCAGACTTAAACCTGTTATATAAAAAATAAATCTGTCGTCTATCTCCTCTACCGAGGACCTTAGTATATATTTAACTTTTAGTTTTTCGTAGGCGGGAATCTCGTCTGCTGGAAGCAATAAAGACTCTGGAGTGATAGCAGTAATTTCATCACCTTCAAACACAGATAAACTCGTAGCAAGGTTCTCACCCATTGCGATTTCTCTACTTCCTAAATCATAACTTAGAGGATCATCGTAAAATGCTCGATCGGGCTCGGGGTCGGCTTTTTGCAATTTAGAAATAAGAGTTTTGAATTCTCCAACTTGCAGCCCTTTAGCAACTGCACCACTAAAACTAGCTCCTGTTGGACGCAAAATTAAATCCTCAACTTGAGTTTTAGATAGACGAATTTTATTCTCTCGAGCAAAAGAAGAAAGCCATTCTAAATTCTCTTTATTCTTATTGGGATCTAAACTCAGATGGGGTGAACTTGATAGAAGTCGTTTGTGAATTGCGGCATTGAATCCATTCATAACACTTAAGACCACAATCATTGCCGCAACACTGAGTGTAATTCCAATAAGACTAAGCCAAGCAATGATAGAAACCAAAGCACCAGCCCGTTTAGAGAACAAATAATTTTTAACAAATTGCCAAACCATTGTCCCAGTATAAAAAAAAACTGGATAAACAGCACTAACAGGATGAACTTATGCTTTAAATTATTGCAGTGGAAATCACTTTTAGGGCTGAATCTTCAATTATTGAAGTATTTCCCCCACCATTTTTTGAAATAGTATCCAAGAATATGAAATCCCATCCAAATCTTTGAGGGACTATAACTCACTCCACTATAACCATAATGATCCCAGAAATCCTTCTGCCCCATATTATCAATGGTAATATTCTTCTGAATTAGAGAAAGAAGCTGAGTTTTTTGGGCTTCATCAATATTCTGTAAACTCTCTATAAGCTCCACTGCAGTTTGAAATGCATGCTGATTTAATGAGGAATCATACTGTATAAGCTCGGATGTATTGATTTTATTTTTTGAATCATCCTGATCTTCTTCTACAAGTACAAAGCCCGATTTATTTCCTTCTACAATATTCCATTCAAAAACCTGCCCGCAATAGGTTAGCTGAGCTTTAACAATATGTCCCTCAAGATCTTCCCAGGTAAAGAAGTCCGTCTCTCGGTACCCTGTGTACCAACGGCTCACAACTTTTTTCGTTTTAGAATTTAAGACGTCTTGCTTGACTTCATAGAGACTTTTGCCAGCCCTTGATGGGTCAAAATAGATTGGGGTTTCGTCTACTAGTTTCTTATCACTCATTAATCCCAATCCTCATCATCAGTATTAGCAGGGATCCGGCTCCTCTCTTCTTCCTCTCGCACAGCCTCAACGCTAGATTTCAACATGAAGCTTTTTTGCATGGCTTTTAATACAATCACTGCCTCATCCATTGCCTCTATAGCTCTTCTACTTGCCCTAGGCAGTTCGGGAGCTACTTCCGTTAAGGCCGGAATCACTTTATTCATGGCCTCAGTTAACGCACTCAAATTTTTCATTACAACACCTATATCTTGAGTCATTTCAGGTAGTGATCTGGTTAAACTCATAAGTCCTTCGATTTCCTTGTTTAACTCTGAGGTTGTGAAGGCAACATTAGACATTACTGTTTTTAGGTTTCCATTTGTTGTCATCTGATCTGAAATCTTTTTGATTTCGATTGTAGCAACATTTGCATTTTTAAGGAGTGGTTTAAGTTCATCAAACATTTCGACAAATGCTTTTGATCGTTTCTCATCCAAAAAACTCTCTGCTATAAATTTCATATTTTCAGCAAGCTTCGCTAAGCTCTCCAAATGTGGTCCAATAGCTCTAGGATTCATCATCTCAATAAGATCAAAACTATGAGTTGTAGGTATATATTTATTTTCAGTAAGGATAGGTAGACTAGCGTCACCCGTGGAGATCTCAATCACTTTCTCTCCAATTACAAAGGGTCTGGAGATGGAAATCTCACTATCTTCTCGGATCTTTTTCATGAAACTTTGTCTTATTGAAAGTTCCACTTGGATACTGTCTTCATTTAAAATAACGTCTGTGACTCTCCCTACTTTGATTCCGGATATTTTAACCTTCGTCCCTGGAAAAATCCCATCTGCTTTTTCCACAGTAGTATGGTAGGAAACCTTTCTCTCAAACCATGCTTGTTGAACCGCCACCATAATCATAACAGCCAATGAGCCAACAACAGCGCTTAAAACAAACAGTCCAGCAATCCGTTCAAATTTATTGAATTTTGTTTTCATGAGGCTTCCTTTTTATTGTTTTCTACAATGGACTCACCGAATAGACTCAATTTGATTGGGTCCCAGAGCCTAAATCCATCTTCATAACTTGTGGAAAAAATTAGAAACTTAAGACTACCAGAGTCTAATTGACGTTTTATTTCTCTTTTTAAAATCGCAGATCGATCCATATCCACTGCAGTTGTAGGACCATCTAAAATTAAAATTTCTGGCTGATGTATAAATGATCGTATAATACATACCAATTTCCTGACAAAACCTGGTACCAATGCCGGTCGAACATCTCGGTATTCTGACAAACTAAACAACTCTAGATAGGAGTCTATTACTTGGCAAGCCTCATCATAAGTTATTTCTCGATGATACTCCAAGGGTAGCATCAAGTTTTCAAATATAGTTTTATTATTAATTAATCCACCGGTATCAAAACCATAGCCTATATTTAGCTTGTAAGGGATGCTTTCATTAAAAGTTAGCTCAAAAACAGACTCGCCATTTATTAAAAGCTCACCTTCATCAGGTTTTTTAATCAAAGCCAACATTCTCATAAGCTCAGAACAAAACCCAAGTTTTCCAGATAGTTGGTATACCTTACCGGCCTGGAAGCTAAATTTTGGCTCAACTAAACAAACCTGTCCTTTGATATCTTTGAGTAGTACTGACTCCAATGAAATTCTGTCTACAGCAGTTCTCAGTTTAGAATTCTCAAACCCCATTAGAGAACCCCCAAACCATTTAGACGGTGAAGATAAAATAAGCCTGTTACTAAAATATGAAATAGCACAATATATTGAGTGCTAAGCATTACCGCTTTCGTAGTTACGATAGGCACCTCAAATGAACTTACTTTCAAACTTAGCCCCTGCCTACAGCAAATAATAAAGATCATTGCACCACTAAAAATGTTCTTAACTAAAAATAAAAATATATCCTCAGGACTGACCGCTTCGAGTATGAGATTTAAGTAATAGTAAAAATCTATTTGGTGAAAAAAGATTGTAGCCAGATAACCCCCAACAACTGCTATCAAGTTATAATAAAATGCTAGGCACACAACAGATATAACTCCTCCTGCAAGGCGGGGAAAAACTATATAAGACAATGGATCGATCCCCATGGTTTCTAGCGCTTGTACTTCTTTTTGCACTTTCATGCTTCCGATCTCAGAAGCAACTGCCGTTCCCGACCTGGCGATTACGATCAAGGCAGTAAGCAAAGGCGATAGCTCCCTAACAACCGCTATCATCATCATTTCACCAATATACTCAACTCCACCCAAAACATTCATCTGGCTTGTACTCTGCAAAATGATTGCAGCACCACTAGCTACCGCCAGAACACTTACTATTGGTAGCGCTTGCCATCCAGTAAAGTATACCTGTGAGGACACGACCGAATAGATCGTCCGAAACCCCTGGGTTTTATCACTAAATGTCGCTCGGACGGCAAGATAGCCCAATAGGATAGTCTCAAGTATATACTTGATGAAAAACAACAAGCGTTGTCCCCAGCTATCGATGCTCGACAAAATAAACTGCAAAATCACTCCTTTTGCTATCTATATAAGTATCGGAAAAAAGTTTCGATTTCTGTTGAGTCTAAGGTCCTGAATGGACTAAAAACAAGTCCGCCTTTGGTATAGTAAAAAAAAGGCCGATCTTAAAAGACCGGCCTACCACACTTTAATTTTTTACAAATTTTAATTTTCTGGAATAAAAGGTAGTGCTTTAGAAATTAGAGTTACATCCTCTCCCCTACATCCTGAGTCACTACAGTAATTAGATCTACGGCAACCGCCATCAAAAACAAAATCTCGTTCACCTCGAACAAGTACACCAGATACTTCAAGCTTTTCTAAATCAAATACTGCAGAACCGCTATTACCGCCATAAGTATCTAGATTTGCAACAAAATAACCATTTCTTACACTTCTAACTTTTGACCCACCAGCAATTTTAACAGGAAGACCGCTCGGGTAACCCACTACAACTAAGTCATCCCCTTGTTTAACATCTCGGTCTCTTTTAACAGAAAGAGCCTGTCTACCAACAACCTCTCTTTTTAGTTTGATCACGGCAAAATCAGCTCCATTAGAATTGTCTTCCGTATGTACCAAGGTATCACAACTATAAACATCATCTTGATTCAAACTACTTGGAGAACTTTGGTTTTCCATGCTCACTTTAAAATCAAATACGAATTTTGTGCTCTCACAACTACTTTGTGATTTAATACAATGTCCTGCAGTCAAAATCAAATCCGGTCCAATTAAGCTACCGGAACAAAAACCTAAAGTATTCTGGGTTCCAAATGGCTCGTCTTCACAAAGACCAAATGAGGATTTAAAATTCCTAGTATCAAGGCCTATTGTTCCATCTACTCGATCACTTAATCTACTACTTCGAACTAGAGTTACAGTACTATCAGAAATTCTTTGGTATACATCAGTGACATCCTTGTAGTCTAATCTATCATCCTCTCCGTATATTACTTTTGCTTGAAAGTCAGATTTTTTGTAAACACTTGTTTTACTTTTTGCAGATACAATTCCACCTGTTATAGTAACTAAAATTCCTATTAGAGCTATTTTCATACGTTCCTCCCTGAATGTAATTTAAACTGACGCCATAGAATAGAGTTAGTTTAGGAAGCTAATATGAAAAGGTTGAGTAGTTTTCTTTTTACTAGGCTAAGATAGAGCAAACCATAAAGAGAACCGTAGATAAGCCATAAGAATTAGTAGGCCCAAATAAAATAAAAGCTACTCTTAAGGCTTTCGAGCCAAATATCAGAAAGTGGCTCACTGATTCGGCCGTGAATTACAGACCTTGGATAGATGGGATAACCCTCAGGAAGATTTGCAGCAAAGGTCTTTACGGACCGTCTCATGTGCAACCTTGATGTAACTAAAATTAGATCCTTACACTGTAGAGCCTCAATTACGGCCGAACTTTGTTTTGCGTTCCCATAAGTGGTCTTGGATCGTTTTTCTAAAATGACATCACTCTCTAGAATATTCCCATAGAAATCAAACTGAGGAAAAATTTGTTTTAAATCAGAGGAAGGATGAACACCGCTTATAATCAGTTTCTTTATACGTTTTTGAGTAAGTAGAGAAAAACCTTCAGAGATTCTTGCGGCTCCCCCTGTAAGAACCACCCCACAATCAGCACGAAAATTTTGTGTAAAAGAGCTCACTTCTTGAGATCTTATAAGGCGATACTCGTTGATAAAAAGCAAAGAGAATAAAAAAAGAATTCCAGCAATCAACCAGACACCAGTTTGAAGAATCTTGTCCTCCATCAAACTGCTCAGTTCCTGCTGTTCCTCCTCCGATTCATTATTCAACGGCAATGACCTCAATCTCTACTTTAGCATTTTTTGGTAACTGAGACACAGCAACACAGGCTCTGGCAGGTAAATTACTATTAAAGAACTTTGAATAGACCTCATTTACAACCGGGAAATCATCCATCGTGAGAATATAAACATTTATCTTACAAATTTTATCCATTGAACTTCCTGCGGCCTTCAATACTTCAGCAATATTTTTAAACGCCAATTCGGTCTGCTTTTCAACATTCCAATCCGTCATCATTGAGTTATTGGAAGGATCAATTGCTATAGCTCCTGAGAGAAATATAAAACCATTCGCTTTCACCGCTTGGGAATAGGGTCCAACGGCTAATGGAGCTTTATCAGTATGGACTTTCTGCATGCTATTCATTAGTTAACCTCTTTTATCGGTTTTAAGTTTTTTCTTATTTTAGCTTCTTGCTTCTCTGAGACCTTCCCTAGAAGTAAAAGTGAGGGTGCATTTGTATCGAGGAATTTTGATAAATAAGCATCTATATCTTTTTTTTCTGTGGAACAAATCCCTTCAACAACCTTATCGGTATTGCGATAAATACCTCTAAAAATTTCGTCATAAAGCATCGCGTTCATTCTACTTTCGATTTCCGATTCTCCAAGTAGTAAGGTACAGCGTATCTGCTGCTGCATTTTCTCTACTATCTTCTTGCTCATTGAACTTTTTTGAATTTTACGCATTTCTTTCATAGTGGAGGCAACCAACTTATCTATCTGATTTGGATGACAGCTTGCGGATACCACAAAATTCCCAGTACTAAACCCTGGATGAAAACTAGAACCTACACTATAGCAAAGCCCCTGTTCTTCTCTTAATTTTTGAAACAAAACAGAATTCATTCCAGACCCCAAGTAAGAGTTTATAATGGCTGTGGGATAATTGATCCCATCAATTACGGAACTACTGGGAAAAGAAAGTAACATATGTACCTGCTCCAAATCCCGAGGTTCAACAACAAAAAACTCCTTTGCTTTCTGCTTCACTTTACTCAGTTTTTTTGGTTTTAAGCCAGACTTAGTCTTAGGAGTAAGCTTTTCCAGCAATTGGATCAATTTATCCAAATCAAAATTACCTGTTGCCGTGACGACTACGTTTTCAGGGAAATAATAGTCTTTATGCAGCTTTTTCAAATCAGATAATTTAAGTGCTCTTACACTTTCCTCGGTACCAAATATGGGTCTACCGACAGCTTTTTTAGGGTAGAGAAGCTCATAAAAACGATCAATAATATAGTCATCTGGGGTATCCTTACTCATGGATATTTCTTGAATCACTACATCCTTTTCTAATTCAAAGTCTTTCTTAGTGAATTTCGGTTGGAAAACAATCTGCGACAAAACGTCTACTGCTTTCTCAAGATCTTCAGCCAAAGAAAAACTGTGGTAACAGGTATACTCTTTGGATGTAAAGGCGTTTAGATCTCCACCCTTCTCTTCCAGAATATTTACTAATTCAAAACTAGAATATTTTTTGGTGGCCTTGAAAACTAAATGTTCTAAGAAATGGAAACTTCCACACTCGGCCTCGGATTCAACTATACTACCAGCCCTGATTCCAAAACCAATGCTTACTGCATTTGTGTGAGGATGAAGTTCGGATACGAGAGTAAGGCCATTTTTTAAAACCGTTCGGTCATATTTTTTCATATGTTAGTATTATCCTCTAGAAATAAAAAGATGACTACGTCTTTTCTGATCAAAAATAAAAAAAGGAGGCAAACTATTGCCCCCTGATTCATCTTTTTAAAGACTTAAGTACTAGTTAGTAACTTCAGGCTTTTCAATCAAAGCTTTTCGAGAAAGCTTAATCTTACCGTATCTATCTACTTCCAACACTTTAACATCAAGAACGTCACCTTCATTAATTACATCAGTTACATTTCTGATACGCTCATGAGCGATCTCAGAAATATGTAGTAGACCAGATTGATTTGGAAGAATCTCTACGAAAGCTCCAAAATCAACAACCTTTGCTACCTTACCGCTATAGGTTTTACCCTCTTCAGCTTCAGCAACAATATCTTCTACTATCTTTCTAGCAGCAGCTCTTCTCTCTGGGTCAGTAGATGCGATAGAAACTATACCATCGTCAGAAATATCAATTTTAACTCCTGTCTCCTCGATAATTCCCTTAATCACTTTACCACCAGATCCGATGACTTCTCTAATCTTGTCTGGGTGAATTTTAATTCTTTCAATTCTTGGAGCGAATTCAGATACGTCCCCTCTATGAGTCTTAATGGTTTTTTCCATCTCGTCTAAGATGTGGATTCTACCATCATGAGCCTGCTTTAGAGCCGTGTCCATAATTTCAAAAGTTACAGAGTCAATTTTAATATCCATTTGAAGAGCTGTAATACCATCACGTGTTCCAGCTACCTTAAAGTCCATATCTCCTAGATGATCTTCATCCCCTAAGATATCAGTTAGTACAGCAACTTTATCGCCTTCTTTAATAAGACCCATCGCAACACCTGAAACACTTCCTTTAATAGGAACACCGGCATCCTGAAGTGCCATAGAACCGGAGCAAACTGTACCCATAGACGAAGAACCATTAGATTCTAGAACTTCTGATACTACACGAATGGTATAAGGGAAATCTTCAGCATCAGGAAGCACTGGCTTGATCGCACTATAAGCTAAAGCACCGTGACCAATTTCTCTTCTACTTTGTCCACCCATACGACCAGCTTCACCAACAGAAAAAGGAGGGAAGTTATAATGAAGCATAAAGTTTCTAGTTTCCGTATCGTTTAAAAGATCTACACGTTGAGCATCATCTCCAGTACCTAGTGTAACA
>JBGCGH010000038.1:0-12883 GCA_045110695.1 Bdellovibrionales bacterium
AAAACAAGAGGTAAATTGTATATTTGAGGAAGTGACTTTCTCAATATTTTGGTTAGACATCAACAGCATACGCTGCTGATCCGAAAACTTAGCCATGATCTGTCCTTTTTTAGAGGTTAACCCAGAAACAGACAAATATCTCTTTTTATTAAGTGTCCAGTTTTTGGGGTACAGATCAAAAGGGCCCTTTTTTTTATTTTAATTTTGATTAAGCATTACCTTGAGAAATACTTATCATACAAATCCTTATAGCCTTCAGAGGCTAGTTTTTCTTTGGGTATGAACCTCATTGCGATACCATTCATACAGTATCTAAGACCCGTTGGTTTGGGACCGTCTTTAAAAACGTGCCCCAAATGATTATCACCATATTTGGAACGAATCTCTACCCTTGGCCAAATTAGTTTGTAGTCTTTTTTTTCTACTACAAACTTGCCAGAAATAGGTTGAGTAAAACTAGGCCAACCAGTACCGGAGTCGAATTTATCTGTAGAACTAAAAAGCGGTTCACCGCTTAGTTTGTCCACGTATATACCCTCTTCTTTAGAGTTGTGGCCGGCGTAACTGCCTGGACTTTCCGTGCCTTCTTTGCGCATTACCTTATACTCTAAATCATTTAGCTTTTCTCTAATCTCGCTTTTTGATAATTCAATTTTGTAGTCTTTTTCCAAACTAATACCTCCTGAAATCCCAGTAAGTGGGAACAAGACCAATACCAATAGCCATCTCATTGAACCTCCTAAGAAAGCACTCTATGTAAGTGCTTGCCGAAACCAATTACTTACTAAAAAAAGCAACCGCATCATGAGGGTGTAACGACTCAAAATGACTAATCTTTCCTCTAAAGTCCAACAAGCCTTCTTCCGCATCAAGAGCTTGCTTTACTCTTCGACCAGCATCTTCAGAGAACATCAGGTTGGCCGCATTCAACCGAGCAAACTCTTGCTCATCTTCTCTTTTTACCACTGCTTGGACCGGAGTTCCAAGAGAGGCTTCAATAGTGCTAATCCATCGATCTAGATCAAAATTTGGTAAAGCAGGGTCTAGGCTTAAGCTACAGCTAGCGGTAGAGCGCTGGGCGTGAGGAGTCGCACTCAAGCCTTCCTTACTTCGAATAAAATTAGCTGCCTCTTCCACACTTATTGTCTCTTTCGATGAAAACTTAGATAGAAAGGAATCATAGTTTAATTCACGAGACAAAGCTGTACTACATGGACAGGTACTAGAGTAATACACATCTAGATTTAAGCTAATATTCATTTTTTCGTCTCTATGTTTTTCTGCTTTAATCTTAACAGGATAACTTCTCCAACCAAAATTCTCGCTTTTCAGACTTTTTCTGGTGGTGAGAAAATCAAAGCTAAGCTCCATTTTTGCGGAATTAGATATATCAGAATGACTGTCTAAAAAGCGGTCCAGTATTTGTTCTATCAAGGGTAAGTCTAGCTCCTTGGATGCTAGATTTTCCATGGCTGCTATAAACAGTCTAGACATATGAATTCCTTTTTTAGATTCATTATCAAGACTTACGTAAATATTTGCTCTGGCAGGACTTTGCTTCAAAGTCTTATCATCTAACTTTAAGTTTACTGGCAGTTCGACATCGTCCATTCCAACCCAATCTAACTTGCCGTAGACATCAGGCTTCTCTTGGTTCACCACATCGGGTAAATTATTGATCATTATTTTCTCCGTTGTTCTGTCTCGCACCTAAAAATTGAAATTTGGAAGGAACGAGCAATATAATCAAGTCTGCATAAAATTTGTTTCATTTCTTGGCTAATTCAGCCAAAAAAGTACTTAGATAAGGTAACATAGCCTGAGCGGTTCACAAAGTCTTAAACGATTAGATGACGTATTATCTAAGTTCGAAAGCTTGTTTTATAGGATTTATGGATGGTTTTAAATGAAAAACTATTCTCAGGCTGTTTTTTTATAAACTTTCTTAAGCCACAGAACCAACTCACTCATTGGCATTGGTTTGGCGTAAAGGTAGCCCTGCGCCTGCTGACAACCCCATTTTTTTAGTACTTGAGCATCTTTCTCGGTCTCTATTCCCTCTGCAATTAGAGGTATTCCTAAGCCTTTTGCTAAATCTATTATTGTTTTAACAATAACTCTTGTTTTCTTATCTTCATGGATTTTTTGTACAAAGCTTCTATCAATTTTAAGATTGTCTACATGGAACTGAGATAGGTAACTTAAACTAGAGTAGCCGGTTCCAAAATCATCAAGAGCTACTGTAAAACCTCTTCTGTGACATTCGGTGATCCAGTTTTCAACTACCTGCCCGCCTACCAGAACTCGTTCCGTGATTTCTAACTTAAAGGTACTTGGCATAATATGATTTTCTAAGGTTGAGTCTTCTAAAACCTCAAAAAATTCTGGGTCATCTAATTGCCTACCGGACACATTCACGCTCACAAAAAAGTTCTTTTTTACTTTAGACCAATCAGTAATAGCATTTCGAATAGCTTTTGAATCTCTACAGGCTTGCTGAATCACCCACTGCCCAATAGGAACAATCAAGGAAGTTTCCTCGGCAATACCCATAAAAATATCCGGTCTGACCATTCCAGTCTCTCCTCGATCCCACCGAATCAAGGCTTCAAAGCCTGCCACTTTTTTAGTTTGGTTATCGATGATCGGCTGATAAAAAAGTTCAAACTCATCGTGAACTAAAGCATTTTGAAGTTCACTTTCCATTTTCATTTTTTCGAGTGCGTTGTCGCTACTTATGGAAGCGTCATCTATAAATTTTGATAAAGTTTGATTTGGTGCTGATGTGATAGATGGTATCGGTCTTTCCGTGGGCTTTAAATTTACCACTGGATCCTTGCTGTGGCTCAGGATATTTTCGCGATTTCTTTTTATCAACATAGAAATCAATAATCGTACAATGGGGTCTGCTAGATTGATTCTTTCTGACAACTGATCTTGAGAAACTATAGTGAGTTCGGTATCGGTTATAGCTCGAGCACTTGCTGCCCTTGCTTGAAAATCAATGATGGCCATTTCACCAAAAATCTCACCGACACCCAGAGTAGCTAAGGGAGTGTTTCCAGCTTCACCTTCAACGAAAATTTCCACTCTTCCTTTTTCGATAATAAACGCGGAATCACCTTCCTCGTTTTGACGAAAAATGACTTCTCCTGCTTTGACTTTCCGCTTGGAGTAGAACTTTGAAATGCCGTTTTTTTTAATATCCTTGGCCACTCTTATGATTCGGTATACCAAAACAAGACCTTAATAGATTTCCCAATTTTTTCGGGTATTTAGACGAACGCGCAGTGTCAATGGCAACCTCTAAGCCCTGGGGAACCTGATCTAAACTATATATTTAAGATTTGCTAAAGCTAATCAATTAAATCACAACCTAATGTCATTAGACCCTCTATTTGTGAGGGCCTGTCTCAAACTAATTAAATCAGTAGATTGGGATTTCGACAAAGGTCCTTAGTAATATTTTTTTGATGGGCTTCGATAGTACCGCCACCAATTTCTAAAAGCTTGGCATCACGCCAAAGCCGCTCAACCACATACTCAGAAACGTATCCATAACCACCCAGAACTTGAATCGCACGATCAGCAACATTTTTTCCCATTGTGGTTGCTACGAGTTTTACTCCGTCAGAATCAAGCCTACCGCCCTCAGATTCAAGGGACATATCTTTAGCTGTTTGATAAACATAGGTCTTGGCGGCCATATACTCAGCGTAACTATCTGCAATATGTTTTTGAATCTGACCAAAAGCACTTAATGGCTTTCCGAAGGACTCTCTTTCATTCGCGTATCTAACCATTACATCAATACAACGACGAGCCAGGCCAATGCTCTGAGCTGCTAATGCTAGGCGCTCAATAGCAAGATTTCGCATCATATGTGTCATACTATCGCCTTCTTCGCCAATTAAGTATTTTGCGGGCACTCTGCAATCCTCAAAAACAAGCTCAGCAGTATTTGAACCTCTCATACCTAATTTACCTTGGATTTTTTGACCTACACTAAATCCGGGATGATCCTTTAATACAGCAAAGGTAGAAAGCTGTGGTCTACCATTATTTTCGCCAGTTACCGCGTAAGTTATCACTACATCACATGGGGTTCTATCCTCATCAATGGTTCCATTTGTTATCCACATTTTTCTGCCATTTAATATGTAGTCATCACCCTCCTTGACTGCTGTGGTTTTCATACCTAGGACATCGGTACCGACATGAGGTTCACTCATCGCCATAGCCCCTACCCATTCACCACTACATAGTTTTGGAAGTAGTTCCTGTTTCTGGCTTTCGCTAGCATTTACCGTAATATTATTCACACTTAACATAGCATGCGCAAGATAAGCTAAAGTAAAACCAGGGTCAGAGTAAGACATTTCTTCATGAGCAATCGCCACAGCTAAAGGATCCATTCCCGAACCACCCGCATCAACATCCGCAGTAATTCCAAGTAAGCCTAGATCACCAAGTTTTTTAAATAGATCTAAATTAAATTGCTCCACTTTGTCGTAATGTTCAGCCTGAGGCTCTATCTCTTTTAAGGTAAACTCTCTAACCATATCTCTCAGCATTTTATGTTCTTCAGTTGGATTAAATAAGCTGTCCATTGACGTCCCCTTTAAAGCAGGTGAATTGGTTCAAAACTCATATTTCTTCGATAATAGAACAAAAAGGCTCTGAGTATTCAATGAAAAAACGACAATACAATTAGAAAGCTTGCTAAGCTAAATAGCAAATTTTACTGAGGAATCTTAAACTCAACACAAAGCTACAGAGTAAAAGTAATTTACTTCATTGATCCAAACCACTAGTATGCCTGAATGGGAATCGATGTTAGAAAATGGTGCTTTGAATACGACGTTGTGGTTTTGGACGAAAAATCTATTCCCTATGGCCGACAATTTAGGCTTGAAAAAAATAACGAGAAGATAAATCTAAATGTTTACAATACCGGTAAATTCCTGGTTCAGGGAAAAGAGAACTCCTTAAAATTTTTATTGAGCCAACATTTTTCTAATCCTGGAAAAACTAAAACATCCAGTTCCGTAGAAAAAATTTCTGATCCAAAGCTACAGCATAAATCTTTAGAATGGATCGGAATCGATGAATCTGGAAAGGGAGATTTTTTTGGACCATTGGTGATTTGTGCTGCTAAAATAAAGAAATCAGAAAGCACTCAGATTTTGAGTTTGGGAGTTAAAGATTCAAAAAAGATGACCGACCAAAGAGTCAAAGAACTAGCCCCTCAACTACAAGACAAGTTAGAATACTACTCAGTGGCCTTGATGCCAGAAGAATATAACAATGAGTACCTTAAGTATAAAAACTTAAATCTCATGTTAGCGAATTACCATGCCAAATGTGCATCCAAAATATTTGACCCCAGGACGGAACTAGTCATCTCAGATAAGTTTGCTCATAGCGATGATACTCTTAACTCAGCCTTTGCTAGTTTCGAAATTCCCATCAATAAGACAATACAAGTTCCAAGAGCTGAGGAAGATCTAGCAGTGGCATGTGCATCTGTAATTGCTAGATTCCATTTTGTAAAAGGGATTGAAAAATTAATTAAGGAATTTGAATTAGATCTCCCGAAAGGCGCCTCTACTAAAGTGGACGAAGCGGCTCAACATTTCGTTGATTCTCAAGGCATTGATAAACTTAACTTAGTAGCTAAAACCCACTTTAAAACAATGGACAAGTTAGTTTAATGGCTCAGAAAAACAGAAAAAACTTTAGCTCTTACAAAAAACACCTTCAAGGCAAAAAGCAAAATAGAAGCCGGGGGCATCTAACCATGGAGCGGACTATTCCCCTCCAGGAAGCAAATGATAGGCTTTATGACATTTTTAAGAACCATGATTTTTCTCATATTACCCATACGGAAAGAACTAAATTAGCGGAATTCTATCAGTTAGTGGCCAAAGAGCAGTCTAAACAAAACTTTACCCGTCTGATGAAATTTAGAGATTTCGCAATTAAACATTATATCGACTGTCTAATTGTGTCTAAACTTGTCGATTTAAAATTTCCGCTTTTAGATATTGGAACTGGTCCGGGGTTTCCCGGAATCCCATTAAAAATCCTACATCCAAATGAAAAAATCTATTTAGCCGAGGGTGTCCAGAAGCGAGTGGAATTTTTAAAATCTGCTAGAGAAAACTTACAGCTACAGGAACTTGGGATTTTTGGCAGAAATATAAATAACTCTTTTGTATATCCCGTGCAGGGAGTGATCACAAGAGCCGTTGAGGAGATTGATAACACTCTAAAAAACTGTATTCATTCCCTTCAAACAGGTGGTGAGATCTACTTCATGAAAGGCCCAAAGGTCGGAGAAGAACAAAACAGAATCAGTGAAGAAATGAAAATTTATTATAAGCTAGAAAAAGATATTGAATATCAATTACCAAAAACGCCCCACAAGAGAAGACTTCTAGTGTACAAGAAAATAAAATCTCCAGATTTAAAAAGTATGGAGTGGTTTATGGATAGAGATTACGAGGCCGAAAATGAGCTTAAAAATCGAGAGTTTTAACAACCAGAGATTTAAATATTACAAAAGTCTTCTTAGTAACAAAGGACTAAAAAAAGCGAAAGATTTTTTAGTCTTTGGTGAAAAGGTTGTTGCTGAACAACAATTACAGTACTTTGATGATTGTATTGAAATCTTATATAATAAACCTATTGAGAATTTAAAACTGCCCTTGGTAGAACTGAGCCAAGAGTTATTTGATGAGCTAGATATTTTTGGGACTAAAAAACCAATACTACTTATGAAACAAAGACCTCAAAAATTATGGGATCCTCAGAACAAAGATGGAATTGAGATTTTACTGCCCCTTGGAGATCCGAGTAACCTCGGTTCGACACTCAGAAATGTTGGAGCTTTGGGATCATTTAAGTTTGTCCTTCTCAAAGAAGCGGCTAATCCCTATCATCCAAAGGCTGTTAGGGCCGCTTCTGGAAATCTTTTTTTAAATGAATTTGTATTTGGCCCTTCCATTCACGAGTTAACAGAACCGGTTATGGTCTTGGATTCAGGGGGGAAAGATATTCTTGAAATGGATTTTCCCACCCAGTATCGGCTCTTAGTCGGAGAGGAAGGTCCTGGCGTACCTGACAAAGAGAACTTCCAAAAACTATCAATACCTTTTAGGAAAGAAAGTGAGAGCTTAAATGCTGCTTTTGCATTAACTTGCGCAGTTTTTCATATTACCAGTAAAGCAAAGTGATGACAAAATAGGACCTATAATATTTCATTATGGACATTGTGTAAAAATAGCCATATTTCTCTAAAAAACCGTATATTTCGTCTATATATTAACTTAACTTATAAAAGCTAAACTAATTTGCTAGAAACACTTGATTTATATCTAGGAAAGCGGTATTCTTTAGAAAGTCTCGGCTGCGCCATCTGGTTCCCAGATCATATCTTTTAAAATTGCAGCTTCGTCGAATACTTACTACAGAGCCTGAGTTCAATAGGGGCTAAACGTTTAAAGGGGGTAAAATGTTAGGTGATAATGTATTTTTAGCGGGTTTAGATCCTTCGTCCATGGAACATCAAAATATCAAGTATAAGCTTTTAGGCTTATTAGAGGAAGCACCCAGTGATGCCTCTGTTAGGTATAAGTTTATCAATGAAGCTGAGGGAGCCGTGAGCATATTAAAGGTTTACTCTCGGCAGGGAAAATTTGTCGCAAGCTTCGGCGGGAAACTAGCGGAAGACAGCTGTGGTCATTGCATCGAAGATGTAATCCGGCAAATTAATACCTGGAAATCTACTCGATTCTCCGAAGAAGCGGTTTAACTTTCTCAATAGAAACAATGTTGTTTTAACTACTAAAAGAGGCTAACTAGCCTCTTTTTTTTATTTTACAGCTATCATATCTTCTATTAGTTCTGCCGGAGGCTCTTTATCCCAGAAGGAAAGAACATAGCCACCGTCACCACTACCGGTAGGTTTCACAGCTTTTGCTCCGGAGTCTTTCAATTTTTGCATGGTCTCTAAAACACCACCGTCGGTTAGACCCCATTGCTCAAAACAATTCCTAGCGCTATTCATGGCCTTGATAAATTGGTTTTCAGATAGTTCGGTATTAGTATAAAGAGAACCTTCCATTCCCCTGACGGCTTTTTGCATTTCATCATCGATTTTTTTTCCTAGGCTAGAGTCTTTGTCCCAAAGTCGTTTTACCTTAGCAATGCATTCGGAAGTTATTCCTTTACTCCCTGTGAAGCTAAGATAAAGCTTTGGTGTCCAGGTAATATCAATCGCTTTCCTAAAACCTTTGCGCTCAAAATAAAGAGGCTTACTCTCCAACGCTATAGCTATGTCCACTCCACTACTTTCCCCATGAAAAATATTTTCCAGGTCTTTGGCAAAGTCATAAAGTTCATCTTTTTGTAGCCAGGAGTTATACTCCATCAATCGAGCAGCAATTACACAAATCACTGCACTTGCCCCCATACCTGCACCAATATTTAAATTAGTAATTAGGCTTAAGGAACCAGTTAACTCCTCGCGGGTCTTTTCTAATGTATCCAATGCTCTATCAAGAACCCCTGTTAACAACAAATCCCAAAGATCCCTTGAGTCACTTTCGACCGAGATATTGAATTCCGAAGAATCGTCTTTATACTCCACATCTACATATGCGCCCTTTACAGGAACCACTAAGGCGGGACTTCCTCTGAGAACGGCGTGCTCACCAGCTAAAATACATTTTCCATAGATTCGAGTTTTAAAACCTTGCATTGAATTTACTCCCATTGTCCCCAAACTCTATATTTATTAGTAAATTCCGATTTATGTTTTTCGAAAATCTCTCTCTGATCCGTTCTATAAAGCAGATGAATGTTAGGGCCCGCATCCATAGTAACTAATGGTCCATCGTTTTGTTTATCCCAGTCTAATCGAAGCTGATTTAATACATCCATAGTATTGGAGTTCATATAGCCAAAGGAAGGAATCGATGTTTCAAAAAGACAATGCATGTCCCAAAACTCAGCCCAACAGATATTAAAAGCCTTCCTCCAATTAGCATTTTCCAGGGAGTCTTTCAGGCTATCGAGTCTTGTATTAGCGCGAGCCTCCCTTCCTTCATTACAGAGCGAGGTGAAAATTCTTTTATGAGCTTCACTACTGGACACAAGCTTTTTTTCAGATTCCACAACTACAGCTAAATGATGTAGTTTTTGATAGGCGCATTTATAGTCTGTAGCATATTCCTCTGACCAAATAGACCAGGGCTCAAATAAACTACGACAACTGCTACCAGATCCTTGACGACTTAAAGAGGATAATTTCTCCCAGTTCGGTCCAGCTTCGGTATCCAAAAATCCCTTTTCAATAAGAATTTTTTTATTTTTAACTTTAGCCAGTTCAAAGCAAGCTTTTGTTAGGGCAGCAAAACTAGAGGCACTACTTGCTAGTCCACAGTCTGAGGGAAAATTATTTCCAGAGCTAACTAAATAATTGCCGTCGATGGAAAATTCTTTTTTGAGAAAAGCAAAGAATTTCAAAAACCTTTGCTGCCCCTTACTATCTATATTTATCAAAAAGCCTCGGTCTAATGGGGCCCAATGGTCTAAGTTCTCGGTAGTTTCCTCAATGGACACGAAGCTTCTTAGCTTATCTAAGGTATAGGATATGGAAGGATTTGTTGGGCGGTTTCCTTCCTTTTTACCCATGTATTTTATTAGAGCGATATTGCTTGGTGCTGAGCTTTCTAGAGTATCCATACTAACCTACCGTTAAACCAAGTTGAATTTCTTTTGAGTTTGCAACAATTTGGAAATCAGCTTCGTTAGCCCACTCCTCAAAATCGACGAGAAGCTCACTCACAACAACAGCTAAAATCACGTCGGCACCTAGGGCTCCACAACCCTTAATAGCTAAAACTTCTGGTCGTTGAAGAATTTGAGTTTGAAAATTCCAAGAACTAGGATCTACTAGATCTTGATCCCTTAAAGCTTCTCTAAAATCATTTATTGAAGATATAAAGCTCTCTTCGTTTTTATCTAATAAACTACTACCTGCATCTTCAGATAGCTTCCCAAGAATACTGGAACCGATACTATCTAGATTAGAAAGATGGGTATGTGTTGCAATTTTATTTCCGGTTCTCATAAGAACAAATTGTATATCATCGAAAGGCCATTGGCCCAGTTTATCGTAGGTACCCATCTCGATAGGTCGCAATTTTCCGTCTTCTACTTTACGAGGGGATTGGATATTTAAAATACCTCCCTCGAGCTGCGATAAAATATCGAGCCCACTAGGTGCCCATCCTTCGCCATCCCAACTGTACCTTAAAAAATCCTCTAATAATCGACTGGGATTGATATCTGGAAGAGATTCAAAGCTTTCAGACTTTACCATCTCATTCAAAGTGTATAGAAACAAAAACTGCGCGCTTGACCAGCCAAAACCACCGCCTCCATTATGGGGATCTTCCATTTGAATTTTCCACTTAGAGAAACACTCTAGATTGTCTTTTAGAAAATCCATTGCAGGACCCGCAGGACTTACACCACTAATGGAACTTTCATCACCCTCAGAAACTGCGGAAGCTTTACATACGAACCTCGGTCCGGTTCCGACGACTATTCCATGACCACCTTCAAGGACGGCATATTCTCCAATTAAAAAACTTTTACTAGGGCAACTTAGCTGTAGCATCTTCTTGTCTTTCCACTCTATAGGTATCTAAAGCATCTTTTGCATTTTGCAAAGAGATCCTATTAGAACTACTAAGGAGATTTTCTAATTTGGTTTTTACGTGTTGAATTTCACTTTCGCTTTCTGCTCCTGCAGCAATGGCAAGGTTTGCAGCATGTAACTTCATATGTCCATTCACAATTCCCACGGTACTTAATGCGCGAATTGCTCCTAAATTTTGTACGAGGCCTGCGGCGGCAATGACCTGACTAAGTTCAGCACTTGATTCAACATTTAAAATCTTTAAACCTAACTGTGCAGTGGGATGTATTTTGGTCACTCCACCCACTGTTCCAACTATAACAGGAGCAACAAATTTACCAACTAAATCTGGGCCTTCCATATACCATCTTGTGATAGATTTATACTGGCCACTTCGAGCAGCATAGGCATGCACTCCAGCCTCAACGGCTCGCCAGTCATTTCCCGTAGCGATAGCAATTGGATCCATGCCATTGAGAACCCCTTTGTTGTTAGTAGCTGCACGGTAGGGATCAAGTTCCGCAAAAAGACTGGCCTCTTCAATTCCTTTACCCAGCTCCCTATCAATATTTTTTATTCTAACAACAGCTTCCGTTAATTTGGTGTCTACCAAATTCGATAAAATACACATAGATACAGTCTCACCTGTCATTTCCTCTAAAACAGGTTTCAGAGCCTCACAGGCCTGATTAATTAAATTAGCTCCCATTGCCTCACAAGGATCACACAACACATGAAGGACTACCATCTTAGATTTACTGTCAACTTCACGGTCTAATATACGAACCGAAATTTCATCGACACCACCACCCCGATGTACCAAGCCACTTAGAACTTGATTGGCAATTTTTATGAGGCTATTTTGATTAGCAACCACAGTATTTTTTAATCTCTCAGGATCACTAACTTTTGCAAATTGAATTTGACCAATAATCCTGTTACCGATCAAGCGAGTTTTAATCTCACCATCTCTACGTATCCATTTAGCATTTTTAGATAAAGCTGCAATAATTGAAGTCTCTTCCACAGCCATAGGCAGCAAGTAGTCCTTATCGTTCATTCTGAAGTTAGTAGCTACTCCCATGGGCAATTGAAAGTATCCAATGACATTTTCAATACAGTGTTCAGCCAAATCCATATCGGCTATTCCACCAGCTCGGAGATAATTCACGTCAGAGGCCTCTAGCGCTCCTACTTCTACCAGTTTCTCATACCGCTCCATCCTGCTTAGCTTTGAGAAACCATTCAATAAAGAATCTATTTTTTTACCCATTGCCAGTTATCCTTTAGCTCTGCTAGATTTTTTGAACCGGAGCAGAACATTGCTATTTTTAAATCTTTTTCTATTTGCTGCATAGTCTTTAAAACTTTATCGCTGTTATGGGTGGCTGGGTCCAGAATGGTTCTAGCAAAGCCGACACGCTTTGCCCCAAAGGCTAGATATTTAGCCGCCTCCAGTCCATTTTTTAAGCCACCTGAAACCCAATACTCTGCCGGTAGTTCTACATTTTTCGCATTTAGGAGAGATTGAAAACTGCTCACTCCCCAGTCTTTAAAAACCTGTCCAGATTGATAGGCCGAAGCCTCTTTATCAGATCTAAGTCCTTCCACCCTTCCCCAATGGGTACCTCCGGTACCAGATAGATCTACGGCGTATATACCCACATCAATAAGCTTTCGAAGAGCGACTTCAGAAAAACCAGAACCGGTTTCCTTAATAATTACAGGTACCGAAGATGCCTTTACCAATTCTTTAAGAGCCTCTAGAGAGGATTTAAAAAATGGAGTTCCTTCCTCTTGGATAGCTTCTTGTAAGGGATTGGTATGGACACAAAAGCCCGATGCACCGATACTTTCTATTAACCTAATAATTTTATCAACACCAGCTTGCTTGATTTGAGTCAAACCTATGTTTCCAAGTCTTTTTACGTCTGGAAAATCAGAAAAAACCTCTTTCCAGCTAGCACCTTCCTCGGAATCGAATAACTCTCTTCTTTGGCTACCCACCATCATAATCCAACCACTAGAACTACAGGCCTTAGCGATATTATAATTTATAGAACCAGCCTTTTTGTTTCCCGCCGTTATTGCAGCTACAAAAAAAGGATTAGACATTGGTAACGAGTTGAATTCCTGGTGAATACTTATTTCGTCCAAATACATTTCGGGAAA
>JBGCGH010000039.1:0-3982 GCA_045110695.1 Bdellovibrionales bacterium
AGGTACTCAATCTCAGTTAGAATTTTTACCTGAAAGACATACAGACTTTATATTCTCTGTATTAAGCGAGGAGCAGGGCTTTATTGGTAGCCTTACCACTATCGCCCTATTCCTTGTGCTTTATGCCATGGCCATTCGGATCGCTAGTACCGCTCGGGATAAATATGGGGCCCTGCTATGTATCGGGGCTATATCTTATGTATTTTGGCATATGACAGTAAATGTGGGAATGGTAACCGGCCTCTTACCCATTGTTGGAGTCCCCCTACCGCTTCTTAGTTACGGCGGATCAGGAATGATAACCACCATGCTAGGTCTTGGCTTAATATCATCTGTTGCGATGAGGAAATACCTTTTCTAAAAAATAAAAAACCAGATTCAAAATAGAATCTGGTTTTTTAAATAATTTAAAATCTTAAAGCTTAATTCAGCATACAACATTTTTTATATTTTTTGCCGCTTCCACACTTGCATGGGTCATTTCTACCAAGCTTTTCTTCTTCTCTTACAAAAGTATCCACACCCACAACATGTCCATCTTTATAGAACCAAACGTTTCCTTTTTTAAAAAACTCGGCCCGCTCGTGGTGATGCTCTTCTTCTCCATCTAAATTATAACTAGCAATGAACTCTACCTTTCCATCAGTGTCATTCTTGTCGCCATCTGTTATTTCGAGAACCGTCAAACCTTGCCAGTCTGCTCTTTTAGACCAAGTCTTTGTTTCATTAATATCTAGTTCATCTCTAGTTCTTGGATCGTGGGTCTCTAGGAGGTAATCTATATTTTCTACTACAAAAGCACTGTATCTTGAGCGCATCAAAATCTCAGCGGTAGGTGCTTTTACACCTTTATCAATGTATTTACCGCAACAAGAGTCATAGTTATTATTAGTCCCACAAGGGCAATGCATAGAGGCTCCTTTTGTAATTCTCGAGTGAAATTAGCAAACTTATTGAAGAAAAGAAATCATTCGGACAGCCTGACTAGGCAATGCGTTATATCCAATGGAATTAAAGATACCTACTTAGCGTAGAATTTAATATTTTTTCCTTTGGTGTACGTGGAATGAATGGCCTTTAAATTGAAGCCCTCTAGCCATGTAAAATAGCTTTTAGGCGATGTAAATTGTGAAATCCAAGCCTGGATCCCTTAGTTCGTGAAAAAAAAACACTCTCCTGTGCTCAAATTACGAAAAACTGTAATATCTACCCAAGCAAGCTCTAAAAATACCTGCTAAATTAGGATCCATGAAATACTTGAGTTTTTTTCTATTTTTGAGCCTACCTCTTACAAGCATCGCAGAGGAAAAAACAAAGCAGTGTGGATCAAATTACAGTAAACAGAGTACTCAAAATATAGGATCTAAAAAAAACCAAGGTAAAGACCTCTCCAAACTTTCAACACTTGAGCGTAGCAAAATTTTTCTTAAAGTACTAAAAAGTATAGACTCAAACTATTTCCCTTCTGAAAAAATAATTGGAGACTTAAGAAACAGACTGGGGTCTGAACGAAAGTTACATCAGTTAGTTAACGATTATCTTTCTAAGCCGATAGTAAGTGGAACAAAGATTGATCTTTTGTTAGATCGTATTCTTGATCACTCCACTCCTCTTTTAAGGCATCGACTAAGATATATTCAAAGGGAAGATTTCAATTTTAAAAAAGAACTAGAAATAACAATTGGTAGAGAAGCCGTAAGGCAAGATTTTATTAGTGCACTACAAGCACATGGCTATGGAAAGTCTGAGAGCTTCATTCGATCTGAACTTGCGAGAGGAATCAAGATTTCTATGGGAATGCTACTAAATATTCCCGCTATCTACTATCTCTACTTTCCTGTTTATATTCCTAATTTTTTTGATGTTACTCGAAAAGTCATTCGCAATCAAAAAATTGTCGATTTTTACAAAGCCAATGGCCCAGAAAAATTACAAGAGCATATTGAGAGTCAGTATAAAATGGCTAAGTGGAGTAGGTACTCTGATGTATCCTTAAAATGGGCCATTCGCGCCGCCTTAACTGGTGTTGTCGTTTACGCAAGTTACAAGCTCTGGATGTATTCACCAAAAACCCTTTCTGAGAGCCAGGTTTTGATGAATCTTTTGGTGGAGCCTTTTGGTGATATAAATAGGCACCCAATATTTTTAGCTATTAGAGAGGACTACGCCGTGGACCAAATGTCTAATAAAGAGCTTCAAACTTTGTTTCATGGAGTTGTTCTAGATATGTACCACGGAACCTTCACCCAGATATTTGAGGCAAAATTCGGATACCTTCCCATGGTTCAAAATGATCCCCTATCTCTTAAGGAATGGAATCTTTGGATATCTGACATTCACCAAAACATAGGCTATACCCCGGGTAAATAAGTGAACTATCGTGCTATAAATGGCCTCTTTAGCTAGTCCATTCATACTATTGAAAAAATGTTATGGGTAGCTCTTACACTAGGGGTGGAAACTCAGTGAGTTTAGAAGTATCTGTTATAACTACCAAAATCAAAAAACGAGGGGTAACCGAATATGAAACTACTAGTTCTCAGTATATTTTCACTTTTATTAAGCATGCAATTGTCTGCCAATAATCAATGGCCAGAATTCTCAGAATACTCAGAAAAACTCACCAGCGACAAAGTTCATACTTTTATGCACGACGGGAGATACACAATCGTTGCCACACCAGCAAGAATGTTTGGCTCTACAGAGGCAAGAAATAAAGCAATGGCTGAGGGAATGAAAGTAGCCAGAGGGGTAGCTAAGTCTTATCTACAAGAACTCATGAATGTTGAAGGAATGGAAAGTGATGCCTTACAAGCTGAGATTGAGAAAATTAATGTGGTAAGGGACCCTAGATCTTTAGAAAAACTCTCAAAAGCAGCTAGTAAATCAGGCTTACCCACTTTTAGAAGTTTGGATGATATTCTGAGCTCAGCCAGACCGGCTATTGAAGCAGCAAGAGATCAAAGCCTTCGAAAAGAAGTAGACGACATTCTCAGCGCTACTCTCCAAACCTTTCAGGATAAGATTGATACCTTAGATCCATCCTCAAATTGGGATTTCAAACCTGAAGCTGCTATTTATCAGTTTCAGCTAAGTGTATCTAGTTCTATATCAGTAAAAAGTTCCACGAACATGTATATGAGAGCTCTAATAGCATTTCTTAAAACAGCTCCTACCATTACTTCCATTGTAAGACCATGGCATGTAGAAATTATTGATAATATGAATGGAAACAAAGCATTTAAATCAATTAGTAAAACCGAGTTTGAACAGGCCACTTTTATCATTAATAGAGGTAGAGTAGGAAAAGGATCAAAAGAAGCTGGGAATTTTAGACACGGGATAGCCGGCTTCAGAGTTGGAGGTGGACTTTTGTTTGGTTTTCATGACAAACTCTCAGATATTTCTGGAGTACACACTACCGCAAGTTTTACCCATTCACTACCTCTTCGACCTGGTCTTTCTAATTCTCCAGCTCGAAGTTTAGCAAACAAGTTTCGTCAGTGGAATGTTAAAGCAATGTATGTATCACCTATTCTTAAATCTATGTTATCGGGCTCGGGCAAGGAACTATTGTCTTCTCAATCTTTTATGTTAACAGTTTCTAAAAACCTACTAAAGCATAAGAAACCAGGAATCAGTGCAGAAGCCGGTACGGTTGTAGATATATCAGCATTCCTAAGATGGGTTCTTCCAGATTGTGAAGAGTCTATAGATACTGAAGATGAAATGAATAAAAACTTTTGTGACGACCAGCCATCTTACTAAAATAGGTTAATCATAAAAACCTCAAAGGCTCCCTTTCTGATCTGTACCCCAAAAACTGGACACTTATTAAAAAAGATATTTGTCTGTTTCTGGGTTAACCTCTAAAAAAGGACAGATCATGGCTAAGTTTTCGGATCAGCAGCGTATGCTGTTGATGTCTAACCAAAATATTGAGAAAGTCACTTCCTCAAATATACAATTTACCTCTTGTTTT
>JBGCGH010000040.1:0-17840 GCA_045110695.1 Bdellovibrionales bacterium
GGAAAAGCCACTCTTAGCAAAGAACCGAATCAAGGCAAATAAAAATTTCATAGATAATTCAATGGAATTTAGTTCAAGATAAAAAAAAGGAGCCTAAATAAAGACCCCGTTTAGAACAAAATGAGAAAAACTTAGTTGGCCTGCTCCAGCTCAAGTATTTGAATTTCTTGGCTCAATCTACCAAATTCTGACTCAAGTTCGCTAAGCTCATGAGACTGAAGCTTATGCCAATCGCTTACCTCTTCAGTAGTCATTGATTTAAAAACCTTAACCATTTTCTCTCTTTTTTGGACGTAATTCTTATATGTCAGACCCACCATATGCGCTTGTAGATCATAAAAGATATCCATACTTTCAAGCATCCCATTAACTCCCGTCGCAACAATAAAGCCACCCGACATCATTTGTAGGCCAGTTCGAACTTTCTTAGTTTTCGTCTTGTTAGAAAAAGAGTGAAGTAATTTAGAGATAGCCACACCAAGGCCAGTTTCACCAGCTAGGCTTGCCCAGCGCAAAATATCTGAATCTAGTGAGTATATTTGCAACTGTAGATTTTCAAAATCATTTCTCTCAGAAGGATCTGAAATCACTAGGTCAAAGTAAGACATTCTTAAAGCAGCTTCGGCATACTGCTTCGCGACCTCATCCATTTGCTCTTGTTTAGTTTGAATTTCCATCTGGTACTCGGTATCGCGATTGAGTTCTTCAAACATCGTCTCTATTTTTCGAGCGGCTTCTCCATTACTTTGAGCCGATAAACTTGTTGTACCTAAAAGCGCAGCTAGGACAAAAATTATTTTCTTACCAAATTTATTCACAATGACTCCTTTAATTTAATAATACTATATGTCTGAAGAAGATTATTTTATTAAAAGCATATTTACTTCTTCTGATACTCTTTCAAATGAAGTTTCAATTTGAATTAGGTTTTCAATGTGGGCTAAATACCAATCTAATAATCGTTCCTCATTCATTGCAGTAAGTTCTTTAAAAAGATCTTCTCTTTTCTCGAAGTAATTTTTATACAGTAGGTCGGATACGAAACTTAGTTCAGTGTTTGATTGAATGTCAGTGATTTCCATTCCAGCATCTACACCAATCAACATTGCCACTGCTCGAAATGTCCAACGATTCAGTTGACTAAGCCTCCCTTGTTTCTTGGCTATAGCCATCATTGCAACTGTTGCAGTGGCAAAAGTTACGGAGGTTTGAGTAGCGGTGCTAATATACTGTATTATATCTGAATCGAGTTCATAAAAGTCTAGCACAAACTGCTCATATTTAGTTCTGTTTTCAGATGTCTCGTTCACTTTCTTGAAAATTTCTATCTGTAGTACTGCCTCGGCATACTGTTCACCAAGATCCCTTTTCTCAGCTCGCTTTTTTTCTAGCTCCATAGAAACTTCAGTATCTATTTTTAGTCTATTAAAAGCATCTTCAATAGATTGCTGGGCTGTTTTACCTTCGTTAGCTAGAAGGTTACTTGTACTAAATAAAAGTACCAAAACTATTCTTGATAAATTGTTAAAAGACATCATTACTACCTCTTTTGTTTTATGTTCTATAACTGTATCGCAAATTGGTGGGTAGATTTGAACCTTTATTACTGGGCTTGTAATCAATCTAGGAAGCGTAAAGAAGTTAGTCAGTGGAAAATGGCTTAATGAAACACTAGGTATATGATTTCCTATGTAATGAGGTCTTAGATCAGATGGAATCTTTATTTTAATTTGGTAACCGACCGAAGCTAAGCCTTTGCATAGAATTATTAAGAGTTTAGCTACCGGAATGTTTGATAGTAGTTTTGTTTGGATTTAAGACGGGGTCGGGGAATATCAATCAGATTAAAATAAAAAAAGCTAGGTTAGCTGACCTAGCTTTCTGATTAAATACCTCTACCTCTACCTCTACCTCTACCTCTACCTCTACTTCTACTTCTACTTCTACTTCTACTTCTACCTCTACTTATGCTTGCTAGATATTTCAAACTGAAGTTGCTCGATGGCGGAGCTTTGAAGAATAATTTTAACTTCCAATTCGTCAAATTTATCAAGCTGTTCATTTTGCCATTCTAATAGCTCAGCTTTAGACATTGAACTTAGGTTTTTAACCAAGGCCTCTCTCTTTCTCATTTCGGTGGTGTAGAGGTAACCTGCATAACTTTCTTCTGATCCCAAAGCGATGGTTCCGCCTTCAACAGCTACATTAAGGCCTAAAAGCAATGCTGAAAATTTATTTACAACCCTCGTTAGCCATTTAACGTTATTCTTTTTGTTTCCAACGGCTTGCATTGCTGCAATGAATGCCAAGCCAATAGTTGTCTCTCCGGCTAAACCCGTAACCCTAATAAGCCGATTATCTAGTCTGTAGAAATCCAGGGTGTTAATTTCCCAAGCTTCTAAATCTTCTCTGTCTGAGGTGATTTTAGCGAAGTATATGAATGACAACATTAGCGAGTCTAGCTCCACTTGAAGTCTCTCTATTTTTAGTCTTGCTTTTTGTAGTTCGTTTTCAAGAGTCGATTCGTCGTTCAATCGATTGAAAATTTCTTCTATGCCTTGCTTTGACTTAGCATCTGATTGGGCAAATAGATTTGGGGTAGAGATAAGAGTGAGGATTAGACTTAGAATCACAGTTTGTATTGTGCGCATTTAACTTCTCCAAAGTTAGATATTTAGTTCCACCTTGGTATAAGATCTCTAAAAACTAAATTGAAAAACAGGATGATGAAACTATTGCAAAGAGGCACAAAGAAAATATAGTCAGAACTAACCACTTGGTCATTCCAATCCGTAAATTTCATCGTGTACCTTGGAGGATCATCCCCTAATTTAGAGTGTTAGCTGAAAAAAGAAGGTGTCCCCCTGGATCTCGGCAGAAAATCAAATAGGATTCGGTGACACAATAAATCTTATCGGTAATACTGTTAGAACAAACCTAGGAGCTCTCATGTCTGTAAATATAGTGGAATATCAACTCCCTCAACTAAAGAATTTCTTTTTAGAGAATGTAGAAGTTAAATCTAATGCCTTGGCTGGCAATCGGTTAAAAGATCCTAGTTTGCGATATAATCCGATTATGACCCCAAAGAGCTTTTCCGAAGATAAATTACCGTTGGTTGTGATTCTTGCTGGCTTCACCGGAAACGGACCTAAGTATTTGGGGGAAAGGTCATTTGAAGACAATATGGCTCAGCAGATAGATTCTTGTTTTTCTGAGGGAGAGGCTCCTGAAGCTTTATATTTGTTTGTAGATGCTTGGAGTAAGTTTGGTGGAAGCCAGTTTATCAACTCAAAATTAGCCGGAAATTATGAAGACTATATTGTTCACGAGTTAATCTCTGGAGTTAAAGATTGCTACCCAGTGGATAGCTCAAAGGTTTGTGTTATGGGTGTTTCAAGTGGAGGCTATGGAGCTCTCCATTTAGGATCTAAGTACCCTGAAGTTTTCCCTTATGTTGCAGCTTTGGCTCCCGATTCTTACTTTGAGAGCTGTTATTTACCCGATATTTATAAGGCCGCCCCTTTTCTCGCTAAACATAAAACCTTCAAAGCCATAAGCCAGCAGTTAGATGAGGGAAGAGTTCTCAGACGTCGAGACGGACACTCCATCCTAAATGCAATAGGCATGGCGATTTGTTATTCGCCAAAAGAAAAGGGTATGGGCTTTGATATTCCGATAAATATTCAAACGGGTGAGTTGGATTCCAAGATTTGGAAAAGGTGGAAGTCTTTTGATCCCGTACAGTTCTTGGCAAAACGTTCTAAAAACACTCAAAAATTAAAAAAGCTATACTTAGAGGTTGGGATTAAGGATCAGTTTCATCTCTATTTTGGAGCCAGGCAAATAAAGAGAATTCTCAAAGAGAGCAAAGTAAAACTTCACTACAATGAGTTTGACGGCACCCATTTTGATTTTGCTGAGCGCCGACCAGCTTTATGGAGCTTTTTAAATAAAATCTGGTAGAGACATTTAGTATCCGTCGGTATGTCCCGGCAGGCGGTTGTCGTGTGCCCCGGTTAATACATTCCCTTCCTTGGAAACCGCGTAAACTCGGGCCGCCCAACCTGTGGAAAGCTTATGCCCTTTACGCTCTAGAACCTTTAATGTTGTGGGAAAGACTTTATTTTTATCATAAATGACTTTGTCCGGTAAAAACTGATGATGGAACCTAGGTGCTTGTACTGCTTCGTCTATATTTAAGTCTTTAAATAGGTTTCTATAGGCAACTTGCAAGATAGCAGAAATTATCATCGGTCCACCAGGTGCCCCGATCACAAGGCGCAAGTCTCCCTCTTTTTCTACTATGGTTGGAGTCATTGAGCTCAATGGACGTTTGTTCGGCTCTACCTTGTTTCCAGAGCCCTGAATTAATCCAAACATGTTTGGCTTTCCTGGTTGAGTTGTAAAATCGTCCATTTCGTTGTTTAAATTGATTCCAAATTTATTGGAGAAAACGCCCGAGCCAAATACTCCGTTCATAGTGATCGTAGCGCTGACTGCGTTTCCATCCTTGTCTGCAATGCTGAAATGGGTTGTCTCTGTGCTTTCTTTCTGCGGTAGGAACTTTGCTTCATCTATAGGGGCGATAGGATTTACTTTAGAAAAGCGAATACTACGATTTAATTGATTGATGTACTTTTCACTTAAAAGTTTCTCTACGGGATTTTCATAAAAATCAGGGTCCCCAAGTAGGCCTCTGCCTCTAAAAGATCTCTTCATGATTTCGATCAATAAATGAATTTCAAGATCGGCAAAATTATCGTATTTGAAAACATCTCGTTTTTCTATCAGGTCTAAGGCTGTTGCTATCACAACACCACCGCTGCTAGGAGGTGGCATCAAATAAAATGTGTATCCTTTAAATTCTTTTTTCAAAGGGACTCGCCACTTTACCTTATAGCTAGCTAAATCATCCATACTCAGGACTCCGCCAGACTTCTTAACTGCTGCGACGATATCTTTAGCGATAGCTCCTTGGTAGAACGGCTTAGGACCGTATTTTTGAATTAATCTTAAAGCATATGCATACTTTTTTTGTGTTAACACTTCCCCTGGGTCTTGTTTCTTGTTTTTGGGGAAAAGGATCTCTTTGCCCACACTGTCTAAATAATCCATTGCCATATCGATTCTTTTTGGCCAGTCGTGATTAATTTGAAAACCTTTTTCTGCCACTTGTATGGCTGGTGCTACAACATCCTTCCAAGGCAGTTTGCCGTACTTTTGATGCATTTCCCAATACCCGGCAAGCATGCCGGGAGTTCCCACAGCTGAACCGCCTCGGCGGGAGTTGTTTTTTTTGTCCGCATAGAATTTTTCGTGGGTTTTACCTGGAGCCATTTCTCTAAAGTCCAAGGTTTCTACCTTGCCATTCATTCTAACTTGAGCAAAACCACCGCCACCGAGGGAGGCAAAGTAGGGATGAGTAACACTCATGACCAGCCCTAGTGTGACTGCAGCATCAATTACATTTCCTCCCTTCTGGTAAATTTTCTTCGCAGCTTTTACGCCATCCACAGAGGTCGCGGATATTACTAAGTTTCTACCTTCAAAGGGGGCAGAGAAACTTTGGGTGTAAAAGAAAAGTAGGGCTATGCAAATCAAGATGTTTTTCATGTCTAAGTCTCCGATATTATTATGCTATTATGATTTCCTTTGAGAGGCACATTCCGTTTTGAAAAAGCCCTAGTTTGCCGGTCTTTGGTGTTAGTAAAAGCCCTATCTTGGTCCATATTGTAAATTTCACAGCATCTCTTTTTTTTAAACCTTTTTGTGTTATACCTTCTGCATTCGCACGAGGACAATAATGTGGAGTGGATCTTTTGATTCTACCCCCCCCCCTGAATGATTGGTTCGCTCCATTGTCCACGTCGAATAAATCTAACTACAAAAATCCGTAGATTCTCAAACGATTTAGTAGTCTATATGAAGAATAATTTTTAGTAGTTCTGGGATCGATGTCGGTAGTATTTTGAGTGGAGAGTTTTTAGGTTAGACAACTCTATAACGTACTCAAAACATTCATAAGGATGATCAATAAGCCTATTGCTTGCTACAAAGACGATAAAAATTTTAGAACTCTCTTCTTGGCACTCCGAAAGGAGTGCTTTTTTTTGTCTAAAATTTTTAAAAGTCCAATTTTAGGATTTTCTTCACGAATAAAATATAAAACTCAATGCACCACTGTCGATTTAAAGCTTCAAGGTATGTTTTTGAAAAAGCCAAGCGTTTTGGTGGAACTAAGATGACATCTTGTAAGAATTTTTGAGCGACTCTAAGTTGCTTTTTTTTAGTTTACTAGAAGATTCCAGCTCTATCCGTGTATTATTTTTAAACGTCATTGTTATCTAGTTTTAAAAGTAATAGTTTGGTTGGATGACTCTAAAAGGAGATTATTAAGATGAAATCTATCATATCAATTATTGCTCTATTATTTACGTCCAATCTAGCTTTTGCAACTGGCTCTACTTACTGCTCTGTAGACAATGATGAAATTAGCCTCGAGGTGAACTTAACAAATGGTCGACTATTTGGAAGTCCAGTCATCAACGGAGCGGTATCTGTCCAAATTAAGAAAAATGCAATTGCAGTTGGAATTACGGACTATGAGTTTAAAGTTACAAATGGTGAAGTTCCTTACTGGTTTAACATTGGCGACGATCTTAAACTTGGAGCCTATGCAGAACCTGAAACTGACTCTGACGGCAACCCTATAGATTTTTGGGCGTCAATATCAGTTGTTGTTGATGCGAAGTATGTTGAAGGTACCGGAGGTCCAAGTTTGTTTGTTGGAAAATATACCGTAACTCAAGACTCAAGCTCTGTTGGGCCTGGCTCATTAACTAAAACCTTTGAAGGTGAGATTACTTGTGAGATTTAATTAACACAAAGTTTGAGAGACTATTAAAATTAAAAAAATCGCCTTCATGTAATAGAAGGCGATTAAAAAAACTAAGTTCTATTGTTTATCTTCTTTAGCGACTTCCATTACTAGTTCACCGATTTCTTCTTCATTTACTGCTGCATCTACCGCTTCAATTACATCTTCTGTTGAGTCTGCCTTTTTTTCCTCTGATTTTTCAGAATCTACATTTATATTTTCTGATTCAACTTCTTCAGTAACTTCCACCTCAATGAGGCTTTTCCTTAAATCCACAATTTTTTTAACAATTTCATGTTCAGGAAATTTTGTCTGAAGTGTGTCGAAGGCTTGATTGGTTAAGTCAGCTTTTAAGATTTGATCGACGTACTCGTTAACAACAGGGTTATTTTTGGTAGTCTCAACTAAGGAGTTCAGCTTAGTTTCAATTTTACCTCTGTTGTCATTGAAATTACTTAAAACTTTTTCTCGAATGGAGTCTTTATTGATCGAGTCTTTTAGGGTCATTAATTCTTCTAAAATCGGTTTTAAATTAGCCATGCTGGTTACTCCATATTTTAGGGGCTACTATTAGTCCCATCCTCTTTATATTGCCAATTTGGGATGCGTTTTACAAATTAGAATCTTGTTATGTTATAATCATGAAAAATCTTCACACCATTCGCCGTGAGTCTTAACCGGGCTTCTGAAAAGAAGTAAGGGTGGTCTGGGAAGAATTGTGGACTCAATGAAAACACAGAATAAGACATTTAGAGATTCATGGCCCGAGATCGGCTAAATGGGTAAATGTTGCGCCGAGACAAATAATACTATGATTCCGAATTAGGCTTTGATAAACCCAAGTGGTGGAAAATACAGAAAATAATTTTGATTATATTTTTACCGAGAGAAACTATTTAATTTCAAAAACTCGGACTTTACCAACTCCAAATCATTATGCTCTTTCATTGTTGGAGGAGTATCCAAAAAATGCTTTCGACGAAGAAAAAGTTCTGCAATACAAAGGTAAGTGGCACGAGAAAGCCTTTGATGTTTCAAAAGATTCTCCAATGGATCTAGAGATTGGTACCGGAAATGGCTTTCATTTTGCAAATTATGTGGAGACAAACCCAAACAGGCCTATCATTGGTTTGGAGTTAAAGTACAAACCGCTGATACAAACTGTAAGGCGTACTTTGGATACTGGAAATTCAAAGTTTGTAATGGCCAGATATGATGCAAGAGTAATTCAAAACCTTTTTGAAAAAGATGAAGTCGATAACGTATACATTCATTTTCCAGATCCTTGGGCCAAAAAAGCTAGTACGGAAAAAAATAGACTCGTCCAAGTTCCATTTCTAAAAAAGCTATACGAAATTCAAAAGAAGGGTTCGTTTGTTGATTTTAAAACGGATCACCCAGGTTATTTCGAATGTGTTAAAGAGGTTTTAAAACACGTCCCCTATACAATAGAAAGAATCAGTGATGATTTGCACAATTCTAAGTGGGCCTCCGAAAATTTTCAGACCCATTTTGAGAAGCTCTGGACTTCAAAGGGCTTGAAGTCACATTATATAAGATTCTACAAATAGGTTTGGGGAGGGGTTGGAATCGTAATGAGAGCACGTTGCTTGTTTCAACTGCCGTAAAACTAGAAATCAGTATTCGATGGATCTAGTTCTTAGATTAAAACCTTTAATTAATACTATATTATAGCTGTAAATTACCAATAGGGGGTGTCGATTTCGATATCGCCCTCAATCAAGCAAACACAAGATATCCTTGTGTTCTTTTCAAGGCCTTTGATCTCGATGAAGTCTCTCTCATTTTGGCTTAGTGGCGACATGTTGTAGTCTCCATCCGTTACCTGGACCCAGCATTTTGCACAAACCATTTCACCACTACAAGAACTGGCCACGGGAATTCCATTATCTAAAAGAGCTTGTCTTAGGTTGGTCCCTGAACTGACCTCAATGTCATCTCGATTGCGTTTGCTAAATTTGATCTTTGGCATGAATGGAGCTTAACATTTTGGGGAAAAAATCCCAGATAAAATGTTTATGAATAGTGAGTCACCCGCAGGTTGTTCTTTTTTTAAGCAGCGAGGTTTGCTCACCATTTCTATAGGAAATGACGGAGAGAAAGACTTGAAAGAAAATACGGACCAGAATCACTTATATGGGAATGACAAGTTGGTCTTAAAACTGTAGCTTGGCTCAGTACTATTTTGGAGGATACCTATGAAAAAAGTGATCATTATTGGATCAGGTCCGGCAGGCTACACCGCTGCCATTTATACAGCTAGAGCAAACCTCGAGCCCCTAATGATTGCCGGGGAAGAAGTTGGTGGACAGCTGATGACTACTACTGATGTAGAGAACTATCCTGGTTACCCAGAGGGCGTCACGGGGCCAGATATGATGGATATGTTTCGTAAACAGGCCGAGAGATTTGGTACCAAGGTTGTAACTAAAAATGTCACAAAGGTGGATTTCAATAGCCGCCCTTATAAAGTTTGGATTGGCGAAGAGGAGCATCAAGCAGAGTCTATTATTATTGCGACAGGAGCTACGGCAAAACTTTTAGATTTAGAGTCTCAAAAAACTTATTGGGGACGGGGAATTTCTGCTTGTGCAACATGTGACGGAGCTTTTTTTAGAAATGTGGAAGTAGCAATTGTTGGTGGTGGAGACACTGCCATGGAAGAGGCGCTATTTCTAACTCGTTATGCGGACAAGGTTCACGTTATCCACAGGCGCGATGACTTTAGAGCATCTAAAATTATGGCGGACAGAGTGAAAGCCCATGATAAAATTGAAATACATTGGAACAAAGAAACAGTAGAATTCACTGGGGATAAGTCTGGCCTAACGGGTATGAAGTTAAAAGATACCAAAACGGGTGATACATCCGAGCTAGCAGTTCAAGGGTGTTTTATTGCAATTGGACATAAACCTAATACGGAAATCTTTAAAGAGTTCATCCACTTAGAAGATACTGGTTATATAAAAACGGATTCAGATACAACTTACACTAATGTCGAAGGTGTATTCGCTTGTGGAGATGTTCAGGATCATGTCTATCGACAGGCAATCACTGCGGCTGGTACGGGTTGTATGGCTGCAATTGATGCAGAAAGATGGTTAGAGGAAAAGGGGCTTTAGTAGTCCCTTTTTTTTAAGCCATTATGTTTGCTCCGGAGTCTACATACATAGTAGTACCGGTAACATGTTTAGCCTCGGATGATAGTAAAAATGAGGCTAGTGATCCAACGGACTCACCTGATATATTTTCTCTCATTGGTACCTTTTCTTCGGCCTCAGATAACATGGATCTAAAGTCTCTTATACCTGCCGCACTCAAAGTTTTGATTGGTCCAGCACTTATAGAGTTAACAGTTATTTTTTGAGGCCCAAGGTCTGAGGCCATATATCTCACTGTAGCCTCTAGTGCTGCTTTAGCTACACCCATTACATTATAGTTTGGAACCACGCGAACCGCACCTTGATAGCTTAAGGTTACAATAGAACCGCCGTCTTTCATCATTGGTTCTGCGTGTTTAACTACTTCAACCAATGAGTAGGCTGAGATTTCCATTGCTTTTAAAAAGCCTTCTTTGGATGTGTCTATAAAGCGGCCCATTAAATCTTCACGATCAGCGTAGGCTACTGCGTGAACAACTCCATCTATTTTCCCCCACTTTTCTTCGATAGTTTTAAAAAAACTTTGAATTTCCTCTGGCTTTGAAACATCACATGGGAGGATGATTTCAGCATCCACAGATTCGGCAAGAGGCCGTACTCTTTTTTCCATTTTTTCATTTAGATAGTTAAAGGCAAGCTCTGCGCCCCAAGATTTTAAATCTTTGGCTATATGCCAAGCCAAGCTTTTATCGTTAGCTACACCAAAGATTAAGATTTTCTTAGCTTTTAAACTTCTCATTTCGACTCCTAGAAAAACCAAACCCATATTAAGTGCCATCAAAAAAACTACAAGTGGGAAGAGTCCTCAAAAACGCACTGTGGCGCAATGTATCACTGTATTCTAAGTCAAATTGCGTTATAGTTTTTGTTTAGGATTCTATCCATTTGTTAGAGAAGCAACAGGATCTCATCATAAAAAGAGATCCATTGATTTTAGGGGTCTTAGTTTATGAGAATTTTACTGGTTTGTTTATTCATTATAAGTTGTAGTAGTATCCAAGATGCAGTGGAGAGACGCTCTGGGGATGTAAAACCTGACTCCTCTGTTTCCTTATCAAAAAAAGAATCTCAAAATCAGGTAGTAAAAGTGATCAATGATAGTTCTTTGGTCCCGAATTGTATAGATCAGCTTGGAAGGCTACCTAACCCTCTAACTAACCAGGAAACTTTTAAGTTTTGTCGTAAATTAAAAACAAAGCCGGAATGTAAGTCAGCGCTGGGAAAACCAATCTTTCATTACAATAAAGAAAGCAGTAGAGATCGGCATATTAAGGTTTTGGTTTTTGCCGTGACCCATGGTGATGAGCCAGCAAGTGGTTCTTTAGCAAGAGACTGGATCATGCGTTTGGAGAACCTTGACCCAAGAAGTAGATGGAGAATTATTCCTGTATTAAACCCCGATGGACTTGCCTCTAACACTCGAACAAATGCAAATGGTGTAGATGTAAACAGAAACTATCCAACGGTGGACTGGTATGAGAATGCTCAAAGCTATTGGAGAAAGCGAGGGAAGTCCTCTCCGCGTAGGTTTCCTGGGAATGCCGCCGGCAGTGAACCGGAAACAAAGTGTAGCATTACGCATATGGAAGAATTCAAGCCAGATTTTATAATCTCATTGCACACTCCTTATGGAGTTCTCGATTTTGATGGTCCTAAGGTAGACTACCCTGCGAACAGGTTATTGCCATGGAGAAGACTTGGGCATATGCCTGGTAGTCTTGGTAGATACATGTGGAGAGATAAGAAAGTACCTGTTTTGACTGTCGAGTTAAAAGGAAACTCACCATTAGATATCACAAAAGATATTGAGGACCTTCAGGATGTTATTGGAACTTTAGCTATTCGAAGTTTAAAAAGCCTGAAGAGATACTAGGTGAGAGATCTGTCCCAAGAAGACCAATCTATTAAATATGTTAAGGAACTTTTTGCTAAAAACTCTGAAGTTCAAGAGCTTGCTTTAGCGAGCATGGAGTCTACGGGCAAAGCCGGACAGGCGGTGGGTGCATTGGAAGCAAAGATGCTTCAGTTTTTTATTAAAGCTCATTCAGTAAAAAGCGTGGTGGAGATCGGTTGCTTTGCTGGTTACTCTACCTTATGGATGGCAGAGGCAGTGGATAACGGAAAAGTTACAACTATAGAGAACAACCCGGAACATGCTCGCTTAGCTGAAAATAATTTTAAATACTACCAAGGCGATACAATTATTGAACTATTAGAGGGGGAGGCAAGTTCTGCTCTTGAGATGCTAAGTGATGATGGGCCTTTTGATATGGTATTCATCGATGCAAATAAATCTGGATACGCCAAGTACTTGGATTGGGCTGAGAACAACACAAGGCCGGGTTCAATTATAATAGGGGACAATAGTTTTTTATTTGGTCGTTTGGGATTAAAAGAGAATGAGTTACCTCCAAAAACATCAGTCAATCAATGGAAAGCCATGAGAGAATTTAATGAGAGGCTATCCGACGAGGAAAAATATATTTCCATGTATATTCCCACTTCTGAGGGAATGACTGTTGCTATTAAAAGATAAAATTAAAGCCGAGGCTCAAGATCTTTTGGTGTTCCTTTTGGTATCGCAGATAAAAGTTTCTTAGTATAATCCTGTTGTGGATTCGTATATATCGATACGGCATCGCTATATTCCACCACTTTTCCATCATTCATTACGGCAATTTCATCAGAGATAAATTTTACCACCGCAAGGTCATGAGAAATAAAGATATAGGTAAGTCCAAATTCCTTTTGAAGATCCAACAGAAGGTTCAAAACTTGAGCTTGAACAGATACATCGAGTGCTGAAACTGACTCATCACAAATTATGAACTCTGGTTTTACAGCTAGAGCTCTCGCGATACAAATACGCTGTCTTTGGCCACCACTAAATTCATGAGGATAGCGATTTAACATATCTCTTTGCAGACCTACTTTTTCCATTAGATCACCAGCTATTTGTAATCTCTCTTTTCTATTGGAACCAATATTGTGAATTTGCATAGGTTCTACGAGAGCACTGGCCAAAGTCATTCTGGGGTTCAGGGAGGCGTAGGGATCTTGAAAAATAATTTGCATATTTTTTCGAAGCTCGCGCATCTCTTGGCCGGTGAGTTTAGTAATATTTTTATCGCGGTAAATGATATCGCCAGATGTGGATTCAATAAGTCTTAAAATAGTTCTGCCAAGCGTAGTTTTACCGCAACCGGACTCACCAACCACACCTAGTGTTCTACCTTTTCTGACCTGGAGATCCACTCCATCAACGGCTTTAACCCAAGACTTAACATTTCCCCAAAAACCTTTTTCTAGAGGAAAGTGTGTTTTCAAATTCTTAACCTCTAATATCACCTCGTCAGTAGATACGGGCTTGTTTTGTTTCTCTTTTTTTAATAATTCTTCTTTAAGAACTATTTCATTACCAGCCTCATCCATAAAGTCACTTACTGTAGGAAGTCGTTCAGGGTTTCGTTCAAGAGAAGGTCTACAGGCTAGTAGTCCTTTGGTGTAGGGGTGCTCGGGTTTTTCAAAAATGTTTTTTGTTGGTCCTTGCTCCACGATGTCACCGCGATACATTACTATCACCTCATCGGCGATATCAGCAATAACTCCCAAGTCATGAGTGATGAAAAGTACGCTCATCCCATATTTTTTTTGAAGGTCAGCAAGCAGCTCCAAAATTTGTTTTTGGATAGTTACATCTAAGGCTGTAGTCGGTTCATCAGCTATTAAGAGATCAGGCTCGCAAGCAATTGCCATAGCTATCATCACTCTTTGCCTTTGCCCTCCACTCATTTCATGGGGATAGGATTGAATTCGTTTTTCAGGCTCAGGAATTCCAACCTGATCCATCAACTCAATAGATTTTTCCCAGGCCTCATTTTTATTCAGATTTTGATGAAGAATTAAGGTTTCTGAGATCTGATCCCCCACCGTGAACAGGGGATTTAAGCTTGTCATCGGCTCTTGGAAAATCATGGAAATCTTGTTTCCACGAATTTTACGCATTTCTGAATCACTGTATTCTAAGAGGTTCTTACCTTCAAAAATAAGTTTACCTTTAGGGATCTTAGCTGGTGGTTCAGGTAGCAATCTCATCACGCTAAGCGAGGTCACACTTTTACCAGAACCAGACTCTCCCACTAAACCGATGGTTTTGCCTTTAGGAATGTCAAAAGAGATACCTTTAACGGCTCTTACAATTTCTTCATCCGTGTGAAACTCAACAACTAGGTCTTCAATTTTTAGTAACGACATAAGATTTGGCTCCTGATAATTCCAGTTATAAAGCCTAACATCAAAAAAAAATCGTGTCAGTTAAAGGCTAGCCAAAAAAAAAGGCCGCATGGGGGAATGCGGCCTAAAAAATAGGGAGTCCTTGGGGGGGGTGTTAGTACTATATAATAGCAAGTGGGGTGCCAACACCCAGAGAGTAATTAGAGCTTATTATGGGCCTAAAAATGACGAAAAATGTCTGAAAAAACCATTTATCTAAGGAGTTTACTTGTTCAGGGGATGCAAGTACTTGTAATCACTCATTTAAATTGAGGTGTAAAGCATTTATGTAGAGGTGACCATTTAAGCTTTAACAGGTGTTTGATTTTAGACAGTTTACTGAAAACTTTTTAACTTCGCTTAGGATCTACCGGGGAGTTTGGTGAGAAGCTTACTAAGAGGTTATAATTGCCTGTGAGCCGTATTCTGATCTTTTTCTTTTTGAGTTTATTTATCTCTATCAATGCCCAGTCCGGTGTTTGTAAGACGCTATATTCTAGCTTTAATAAACTTACAGGCAAAAGCTCAACGAATCATTTACGGGCTACTTTCAGTATATCAGGTGAGTTCTTTTCATCAGTGGTTCAGGGAAATAGCTCGCCTGGAAAACTAAGATATTATGACTCATCAGAGTTTAGGCAACTTGCAGCTCGTGGTAAATCTTTTGAAGGTGAAATTGTATTGTTAAAAAAATTGCCGGAGATGGAAGTTTTACCATTAGCCGAGGCTTATATTTTTAGTAACAATATATTTTCACTCCGCTATTTCGGCTTTTCTCACTTGGTAAATTCAGCCGAAAAGCAAGGCATACCTCTTGTCTCCTTTTCGTATAGATATTTTAATAGGCTGAAGGAATCTAACTACCTACAAAAAGTAGATGTGATTTTAGAGGTTAGTGATCTGTTAAATAGATCTTTAATTCGAAGGGCAATACCTGAAGATTTAAAGGTCATTCCAAAAGCCACAATTCCAGAAGTTCCAATCTTAAAAGATTTATCGATTGCCAGAATTAGTAGTAGCAAAAGCCTGAGCTTGGAATCCTACGGAGATAAGTTTCTTGGTCTTCGAGATTTTCATCAGAGGCTACCGCAATGGAGTATTCCGAAAGATGCGGTTTCAATCCCCTCTTCTTACTTTTTTAGTTTCCAAAATTCTCTTCCATCTTTTAATGGAAAAACATTTCAGAAACGCTTAGAAGAAATAGATTCAAGTCGCAACCTAACTGTACAGCAGTATAGAGAGATGGCAGACCACCTGCTTAGCGCTCGTAAAAACCCCGATACCCTCAGGCTAGTTACTGAAGTTTCTAAGGAAATAGTGAAGGGCTTAAAATTAGAACGAGAAGAAGCTGTTTCTATCCGTAGCAATAATACCTACGAAAATATTTTGGGAAGTGGGGTTTTCCAATCAAAATTCACTAAGGATTCAAGCATCGAATCATTAGTAAAAGCAATTTTTGAGGTTTGGGAATCTAGCTACTCCCTTGAGGCCTTACGTTTATTTCAGAGAAATAATATGAGCCTTGAGTTCCATAGTATGCCGTTGTTAGTGCATCGTTTTATTCCTAACCAAACAGGCTCCGGTATACTTCAATTTTACGGGGCGAATTCTTCCATGACTAGTTTTAATTTTGGAGCATTTATAAGTGATAAAAGTAATGGCCCCATCACTAGCCCTAAAAACTTTCATGATGTTTATAGTGTTAACTTTTCAATAAATCCAATAACGGGACAAGTTAAAGGTTTAAGAAGCCCAGGTAAGTTGGAGAAAAAAATAGTAAGACTAGCGCAAGATGAAATGTTTTTTTTGCGAGATAATATGTATCGGGCCAAAGAAAAGCCCATTTCCATTGATTACGAGTTGGCGATTAACCCAGGTAGAGTGGGAGATAATGTTAGAGTATCTGTTTTACAGGTCAGTAAGGTTTTCCAACATGAAGTTACAAGTAGAGTAGTTCGCGGTGAGCTGAAAACAAGGGAGTTATCGGAGTTTGCCCATGAAAAAAGTTATGATGATTTTTCTAAATTTCTTGAGGGTTCTCACTTTAGAAAGGTGGATTCGGAATATATAAAAGAGTTTGCTTTAAGTTCAAATACTCTTAGAGACCGATTTTTTGTAGTTAACTATAATGATAATTTAATCATGCTTTCTTACTCCAAGGATACAAGTCATGGTGGTCTCGTTGGGGAGTTAAAACATTTTTTCCCAGACATAGCCGTTTTATATGAAGGCTATATTGTTCGTGAGAACCGACAGCTAACTTTTGAGCAAAAAGTGGGGTTAGTTAGATTTAGTAGAGCAGCCGAAACTCAACTTCTACATGAGGCCCTTGCTAAGCAGATAGATCGTGATTCAGCCTTTTCTCGGGCCATAGCCGATAACTTTTCTGGAATCTATTTTCATCCTAACTTCAAAACTAAAAGTGAAATTCAAGTCCCTGAAATTAAATGGGATTAGAGAATTTTTTTAAGAATTTAGAAACATGTTTTTGGTACTTTTATGATTTCCACCAAAAAAGTGCATGAAAACAACTACATCCCCAATTTTTTTATCTGAGGAGTAGTAACGGTTTACAATAAACTTAAGACTTAATTTTTCTGAAGCTCGGGCCACAGTTCACGCCAATTTCGAATTCCATTTTGATGACTATTGGTTGAACCTAAAATGTCCGCAGCTACTTGGATTGTCTCAAGAGCAGTTTCACTCAGAGCTTTACCACTTGCTTCAACGATAGCTTGTTCATCGATCGAGTGAAACGCGTAGACCTCACTAGGACGGCCACATTTCGAGTGCTTTCTAACAGCCAAACACTCTTGCTTAGTACCTAAAATGGAACCTATATTATCGAGTAGGCCAGGTTCCCCATCATGAACACTTACCACTGGAATTTTCCTGCCAGCGACCCCTACGAATTCAGCAGCACTATTGCCTTCTGTTCCATGAAGATGAAGTTTATGGTCTACACCAAGCTGATTCCTTAAATAATTATAGTTATCTTCATGGGCTTGGTTTCCAATCAAAAGATCATTGGACGTAACAACGATTACGTTCGCGTAGATCCCTTTTTCAAGTAACATATCTGAAGCTTTAATAGCTTCCGTAGTTGGTGAACCCATACTGAAAATGTTAACCACATTGTCTCCTGGCTCATATCCGGCATAGTTTTCATAGTTAATGAGATAGTAAGCTCCCTCTAGTACTTCTTTTCGAACAGATTCTAAAATCTCTGTATCAGCAAGTGTTTGAACTTCCTCTTGATTGGTAGCGCCAATTATAGGGTAGTTCGGATGATGTAGCTCAAGATTATCGACTTTAAATTTACTTTGAGTTTTCAAACGTTTCATAAAGTCTTTTTGCTCAGCACCCCTGGTAACACTTCTTATGTGTACTCCAGATCTACCTTCGTTATCAAAAGTCATATGACGGCGGATACTCTCTGTTAAGACCCAGTCAAGCTCCTGGCAGTAATAGGGTTCCCATGTAAGTTGATTAGGAATGTGTAAATC
>JBGCGH010000041.1:0-38504 GCA_045110695.1 Bdellovibrionales bacterium
CCTGGTATTACATTTTTGATAAATCGTGGTATTCTCATCGCTGCTCATCCTTGGTTGATTTATGTCTTCGAAAACAAAATCTTACCGCTCTGGATGGGCTTTTTTTATGCCCTCAGCGTCACTTTTTTGATAAAGAACCCAGTATAAAATAGTTCAGATAGGTTTCTTGAATTAAGAAAAAATTAAAAAAGCCAGTATCTCTACTGGCTTTTTTAGAAAATCCTAAGTTAATATCTTAAACTATTGAGCGGCTTTTCTTTTCGCCACCTTCAGTTCATTCTTACAAACTCGAACCTTTAGCTCATACTCATCTCTTCTCTTTTCTAGTTTGGTCTGATATTTTTTGTATCGCTCTAGCCTCTCTGAAATAAATTCTTCCGAAACGGTTACAAGTTTATCATTCTCATCTAAACCAAATTTCGCAAACCGATTTTTCTCTTGAATGATTTTCTCACGGGGCTCTATAAAGGGACTGTCTTCAGTAGTAATAGAATTTAGTTCCGCTTTACAATCACGATATACCCCGTATAAACCTTTCGATCCATACTTGCGGTTGCCATACACTTCTGAATCTAAACCATAGACGTCGTTTTCCAAATCTCTGAGTTCTTCGGCGAGCTCTCTCTTTCTTTGGATCACAATGCTATCGTCTTTAACACCTAAAGTCTCGCCATTCATTTCCTGCTTTCTTTCCAGCTCTGTTTCAATTTCTTTTACTTCGCTTTTCTCTTTGTGGCTTGTGGCACATGCACTCATAAATATTAAACTCAAAGTCATTAAAATCAGCTTCATCGGGTACTCCTTTTCGTGATTCACTTAAGACCGTTACTTGATCGGTGGATTTCTGAACTACCTTAGTAGAATAACAATTGTTGATTCTTATTGTCTAAGAATATGTGGTCCTGCCTCTCAAAGCGTTTCAAAAGGTCGCTATTTCCCCCCTTTTCGTCTAGATGGAGCTGTGTCAATAAAACAAGCAAATTGGATCTCCTGAGGAGTCCTGAGCACCTCAGCATTCCTTTACAGGCCTATAACTCTCATTGCAGTATGATGACCTTCCTGGGGGGCTTGGAATGAATACTTTTTCTCATTTAACCAATGGTTACACTAAGAACGAAAATATTAAGATCAAAATTGCCATCATGGGAGCCCCAGGAAGTGGAAAATCCACCCTTAGTGCTGGCCTTCTTTATTTTAGCAAGATGTTTGGTTTTAGAGTCGATGCAGTTCCTGAAGTGGCAAAATGGCATATCTATAAGGGCTCTGATTTTAACCGTCGCGAGTTTGAGTATGAAAAATTCGAAGAACAAAAAGAGCTGGAGAACATCTATCCCAGAGACTTAGAGGTAACTATCTGTGAAGCTCCTCTGATTATTTCCGCGGTTTATGCTGAAATGTACCACGGAACAGATTCAAATATATTCAAAGATATGAAAAAATTGGCGGAAGCAAACAAGGATCGATATACACATTTTTTGGTTTCTCGAAAACTGAAAACCTTTGAGAGCTTTGGACGTAGAGAGAACGAGAGCCAAAGTGACAAGATTCATGAAATCACTTTAAAGCATTTAGAAGATCTAGGAGTCAATTACACCGTAGTGAATCGTTATGATGATCATATCCCTCTGCAAACTCTAGCGGCGATGGGAGCAATCTATCGTACAGAAAAAAGCTTAATGGATTTTACTTTGGACAGCTTAAAAAGTTTGGATCTTTAGAAAGCTCCACCATCTTGTTTCCCAGGGATCCAATAGCTAGGTAGCAGAAATCGAAATAGATAAGCAAACTTATCAGCTTTTGCTTTGAACTCACTCGATTGCGCTGCAATTCGGGCAAATTCGCCACCAGCAATCTCTTGAAACATCTTTTCCGCAGCCTTTACTCTCTCTTCATCAGAGGAATAAATCTTGGTTGAGTTTGCAAACTCTCCCTGATCTAACCAAATCCCACCACAAGCTCCACACTCGTCAATTTCGATGCTTTTATCTGGGCTAAAATAATGTCTCATTAATTTAATATTGTCGCACTTAGGACACTCTCTCACCCTATCCGGCTTGATTCCACCCTTCGAATCATGGGCAATCGCTATATAACTGTGATTGCTCCAGTCTATACTTTCAATTTTTTCGTATTCAAAGTTATCAAACCAAATCCCGCTACAAGATTTGCACACATCTAGTTCGATATTATTGACTTTTTCTTTTGATAGCTGATTACCACAGGCTGGACATTCCATTGATTCCCCTTTTGAAAATTGCTTTTATTTTAAAGCTAAGTTCATCAGGCTTCAAGTCTAGGCCTGGTAGGAAGTCTATGGAATAAAAAAAGGACCCGAAACAGGTCCTTTTAGTTAAACAACAAAATAATTTTTCTTAAGCAGCTTGAAACCCACCACCCGGCGTTCTTCTTCTTGCTGCACTTGGATCAATTCCGTATTGCTTCACTTTTCTATAAAGTGTAGCTCTACCGATTCCAAGAGCTCTTGCTGCTTCGGTTAAGTTTCCTTTAAACTCGAATATAGCATTTTCAATTGCCATACTCTCCACTTCGTTGATCGTAGCCACTCTTTTACCGGTGTGTTGATTTACACCAGGAAAAGGAAGTACCGTAGCACCTTCTGATGATACCGGTGTGATTCCACCGCCAAAACCAGCTGCTAATGATATTTCTTGGTTAGCTACATTAGAACGAAAAGATGGATCATCCAGGCCTGCTGACCATTGTGCCGATGTATATGCTTTTACATCGTATCCATTTTCTTGTCCCCAACTGCGTGCCTTTTGAATTTCGTTGTAATCATCAGATACAACAATAATTAACGAACGTGCCATTCATGGACCCCCTTTAGTCTCAATCTTTTGAATCGATAAATCTCAAACTACCCACCTTAAAGTATCGAAACACTACAAAAAATGTCTCAAACCAAAAATGACAGCCAGTTTCATGACTCACATAGGACTTATCGGCGCCTCAATTCGAGATGTTTAGGGCTTTTTTCCTATTTTGATATATTTCCAAAAAAGCTAGACGTTTCAAGGTTTTAACTAGATCGCTTTAGTTAGTAGGCCTGAACCAATTCTAATCAGAAAAGTTGATTGATTTATAATGCCGCCATTTTACCTGTGGAAAGCTTTCGGCTCCAGCCGAAGAAATGCTCACAAGCACGAAGCTCACCCGCCTTTAAATTATCTCTAGGATGGCTAGGATAATTTACTGCTAAGTTTGTCTTTCTTAAAAATGGTCTATCAGATTCTAAGGTTTCGCAATAAGCACTTACTTTATTAAAAGACAGCTTAGGGCTTTGAAGTCTCGAGTTTTGCCAGTGATGCAGTAAAGATTTATTTTCAGAAGCGGCTTCTAGTAATTTGGAATACAACAAGGCCGCCTTGTCTTGGTTCATAATATAATTTTTAAACACCTTCGCAAACCCCATAAACTTAACAAAGGTCCAACCAAAGTTAACCAACCGACGTCTTGGCCGCTGATTTTGAGCCTGCATCTTGAGGTGTTTGCCAAACTCTGTATTACAGATCGAGTAAGCATCTTCAAAGCTCTTGTTAGAGCGATAGTCTCCAAGGGTAAACCAACAAAAATCATGCTGAATACAAGAATAAGTAATATCAACATCTCGATAAACCTCAGGAATAAACGTACACAAATCATCGTCTTTATTAAGCAACTGATTTCCTGCTAAAACTGCGAACGGAAAGTCAGAAAGAACCACAACTCCAGCTAGCTCAAGAAATTTAGAGGTATCGCTATCTAATTTATAGTTTTTGTAGAAATGCCTTTGACCGTTATTACCGACTGCAGCTACCTTTTCTGATCCATAAACTGACTTCAACATACTTTGATTACTGAGATAAACCGTGGCAGGAAGAAATACAGTGCTACCAAACATTGGAATGCTTTGAAATAAAATAAAAAATAATGCAATTCCCCTCATAGACTCTGTTTTAACAAAACAAACTGAAGCCGGCATTTACTTCTATCAATTTGGTAAAAATTAAAACGAAATACTAGGTATTTTTTTTAAAATCTTAAAGATTTTATAGATACGATCTTCTTTTAGGCAAAAAAAATCCCTCATATAAAATGAAGGATTATTTTTTTAGATTCTTCTTAAATCTATCTTCGGCCAGACTTTAGCTTTCTTTGCATTTTGGCAATTAGGCTTACGGCAAGACGCTCATGCATCTCATACATTTTCAATTCATCTTTTCGGTAAGAACGTTGGGAGGGAGTTAATGTGTCCATTTCCAGCTCCATTTCGTAGTCCATTTTGCAGGCACGAATTCCTTCCAGTTCTTTCGTTTGTTGTTTAAACAATTTAGTAAGAGCACTCAATGGAGCAACCTCTAACCATTCTTGTTTTGATTTGTACCAGTTTACCATTCTTAAGAATCTTGCTTTATTTTTAGCGAGAGTAAACTCAGGGTACTGTTCCTCTTCCATGGCAAGAATATCATCATAGTCTTTACCGTACTTGCTATACTTAGCAAATTTATCTTCCTTGCTAGAATCTGTAAGATCTAGATTAATTGGACTCTCTAACACTCTTGCCTCCCCGCAAAGACTGTAACCAGTGGTGTGCAGAGTGTTATACGACAGTTTAACGATTTTTTCAAGACAGGCTTAGTTATTAAGCAAATCCCGTCCTAAAAACAGAACTCGTTTTTATCTAGCTAGATCCGTAAAATGGCAACAAAGCCTTTCTTTATAACCATACCTTATAGAAATACCGGTCAGATTTATTTTTTGCCAAGACAAATTATTCACAAATAGCACTTTTAAGGCAGTTAAACGTTAATCATGGAGGCAACTGACCTTTTAGATATTTAAAATAAAAAAAAAGACATTAGATGTGCTAATGCCCAGCTATTTGGTTTAGTGGAAGAATTTCGTAAAAATAATTCTAAGCCCCTATAATCGGTACAAACGAAGTGCTGCGAAACAAGAAAAAAAAAAAAAAAAATTATGGAGAAAAACCAATAAAAATAAATTTAATACCTGTCCTTTTTCGAGAAGCCTTGCACCATCCAAAGCAAAACTAGAAAAAGTGGTAAGACCACCAAGTAGAGCTAATGTGATCAAAGTTTTATGATCCATCAACCAAGCCCATGACCAAGTCCTAGCGTAAAGAGCCCCAATTAAAAAGCTACCTAATACATTTGCTACAAGTGTCCCGTACGCAAAGCTTCCAAAATTCATTGTATTAAAAAATCCCCGGATCATGACACCAAGACCCGCCAAGCCGAACAAATAAACTATTGTCATTAAGATCTCCTTAATCATCATTAGACCATCGTCGTAACAATTGATCTAAAGCTTTTTTGCAGACTGCCAATTCAAACAAGCAAAGTTTAAACAAACTGGACCAAGTGCCAAACCAAGGCTAAGGCTTCTGTTTTTCTTTTAGAATCAAGGCTTTAGCGACGATATATAAACTGAAATAGTGTGAGATGATGAAAAAAATAATATTGATCGAAACTGACCCTACAATCGCAAACTCCATGGTAAAAACTGTGGAGGCAATGGAAGAAACTGTCCGTATAGACTCTTTTGCCAATTTATTGGATTTCAAAACCAAGTATTTTCAGTCTGAAAATAAGCATGCGATGAAAAAACCAGAAGAAGACGCTAAACTCCCTACACTTCTTAGCGAAGAAGAGGGCTTTGACCAAATTGATTTTATTATATGCTCCGAGGATGTTGTTGAGGGAGTCCCTAGAGCGTTCATAGAGAACATCTGCCAACAAGTGGCGGCCTACAAAATTGCTCCTGCCGAAGATACTACAAAACTTATTATGACGGGATATTTCAACGATGACCTACACTTAGAAGATTATGAGAATATCTTTATCGTAGACTATATTTTTAAACCTATGGATCAACAGCTACTGAAACAAAAATTAGAGGTTGCATTTAACCTTGGCGAAAAACTAGATCCAAGTTTCTTAGCGACTGCAAATATCAATGAACCTATTGCAATCGGTAAAACCAGTAAAATAGAAGAAATATCTGAGTTTGGATTGGCAATTAGAAACCCAAGACCCATAAAGCCAGGACAATTTGCAAGGTTTTATTCAAAGGTATTCTTTTGTAAAACCTCTCCTAGCCTTCTCGGAAGATGTTATATGAACATTCCGCATCCTGGATACAAAGGTCAGTTCCTATGCTATTTTTCCTATTTTGGAATTCGAAGAGAGCAACTACTAGGGGTCAGGAAACATATGCAGCTAGATAAAAACCTTGCTGCTAGCAATGTCCATCAAGAGGCCCTAGACTCCGTAGAAACTCGAGACAATACTAAAAAGAAAAAAGATATTATCGTAATAGACAACGATCAAGATTCAGCAAGTAAAATTGAAGAAGTTTATAAAGAGAATATGAGCAATGTAGTTATTCATTCTTTCAAGACTTATACAGGCTTTCTAAAAGCTCTACAAAGCTCGAAAGACTCTACAAATGTATTAGATGAGTTCTATAAAGAACACGGCCTTGGCCCCCATCAAAAGAAAAAGAAAGCAAACGACGAAAATGCTCCATTGCTCACCGAAAGGTATCGAGGAGTTCCACAAGGCGATACTCTTGAGATAGAGATCAAAAAAGAAGGTCTTGATTTACAAAGAATTCAGCTTGAATCAAATGCAGACTATAATGTGTTTGGACATACGATTGAGGAACTGAAAGCTGATCCCCAGCTATGGAGATCCATAATACATGATTCCTCTGAACAAGAGTTTGAAGAATTCATAGACTATTGCTCCGCGGGGCAAAACTCTAGAATGAATATGTGGGCAGTATCAAAAGACACCAGCCCCGCTTGGATTAAAATAGAGATAAAAAATAAACCTGGAGCTTTGACTCTTAAAATCATTGATATCTCAGAACAGTACAAACCGAATCCTAAACAACAGGAAAAATTAGACAAAGTCTATGCTATCTATATAGATGGTACTGCGGTTCGAGGAAATCCTGACGAATTTATGGAAGGGCTTAGAGAGAAAATTAAAAAAGCTGGCCTGAAACCAAAAAAGAAAAAACTAAAAATAGCCATTCTCGGAGTGGAGGACGGAACTACTCGTTCCTCAAGATTTGAATTTGCCAGTGTAGATGACTTTTTCTATCGACCACTAGACAGAAAATTGATTCTACAGAAAATAAAGCTGTATATGTTTCCTTTTGAAAAAGAATTGGATTCTAAAAAGCTGAGTTACTTCACAAACTCACACAATGCCATCCTCAGTACTCATGTACAAATGAAAGAAGTAAGTGAGCACGGAATCACGATTAAATATAAGATCCCTTTCAAAGAAGGGACTTTCATGCGTTTTATAAGTACGACATTTTATATGGATAACGGTGACCCAATTATTGGTAGATGTTATTTCTCAGAACAGATGGAGGGAGATGACTCCAGCTTCTATCTTAGCTACTTTGAGTTTTTTGGTGTCACAGATGAAGTTTTTAAACGAATCCGAGTTTGGATTCGTGAAAATTATATCGAGAGTAAACAGGCTGGGTAAATCTGTAATTATTTCAGAACTGCACACTAGCTCTACACATAAACTCAATTTCTAAATTTATACCTACGAAAAAACGCCAAAGGCTTCCCATTAAGCCCCCTACTCTCCGATTCTCCTTGGAAATAAAAATAAGTGACGGTAATCTGAACCGAACATTTTTACTTATCAACTTGAATCTGTAACCAATTGACCAGGAGAAATAGCGTTGGAAAAACTGAGAAATTTGAATCCGATTTTAAAAGGGGCGATTGCTCTAGCACTTTTTATATTTAGTTATCTTGTCCAACCCCACCAAGTACAGACTTCTTACATCACACTTTTCCTGGGTCTTTTTGTGATTTTCGAAGGTTACGGACTTAATTTGTTTTGGAAAATCTTAATCGCCTTAACTCTTGGTTTGGGTATATCCCTGAGCCCACTGTTTAGTCCCGACTTTTTAATAGTTATGCGTCCGGTCGGTAGCGATATTTTCATGAATCTCTTAACTATGGCTTTAGTACCTCTAGTTTTCTCTAGTATCGTTACGGGCGTTACAAGTCTTGGAGACATACAGAAGCTAAATCGGATTGGCCTGAAAACAATTGTTTACTACATAACAACAACTGCTATCGCTATTTCAATTGGACTCTTCTTTGCAAACTTGATACAGCCTGGAAAAAATTTAGATGGAAATATCAGAACGAAGTTCGAACAAAACTTTAAATCCAGCGCGGACTCAAAGGTCAGATCTGCAGAGGAAAACAAACAAACTCTTTTTCAAACTGTTACTAAAATTATCCCTAAGAATATCGTGAACACAATAAGCGGGCCAAAGCCTGATATGCTAGCATTGATCTTCTTTGCAATAATCTCAGGCTTAGCTCTTTTAAAAACAGAAGCAAAAAAAGCCAAGCCAGTGATTCAGTTCTTTGAAGGCATAACAGAAATGACTATTCAACTCGTGATAATGGCCATGAGAGTGGCCCCTTACGGTGTTTTTGCGATCATAGCTGCTACGATCGCTAAAACTCAAAGTACCGAACTGCTCCTAAGCTTAATACCTTTTAGTCTATGTGTGTTGTTAGGTCTGTTAGTTCATATGGTCGGCATGAACACTCTTTCCTTAATTTTCTTGAGTGGTCGACGCCCAATGGAAGTATTTAGCAAATTAAAAGAAGTGGCCATAACAGCTTTTTCTACTTCTTCCAGTGGTGCGACTATGCCTCTAACTATGAAAACGGCGGAAAAAGATTTGGGTGTTTCTAAAGAAGTTTCAGGTTTCGTCATCCCGTTGGGTGCGACGATTAATATGGATGGTACAGCTCTCTTTCAGGGAGTTAGTGCAATTTTTCTAGCTAATATCTACGGTATAGATCTTTCTATCGGTGGGCAATTAACCGTGATTGGAATGGCCGTAATGGCGTCTATCGGTACAGCTGCTGTTCCTGGTGTGGGAATTGTGATTCTAACTATGATTCTTGTATCGGTTGGTATTCCGCCAGAGGGAATCCTATTTATCTTACCGGTAAATAACCTGCTAGATATGTGTAGAACAGTAGTGAATGTAGTCGGTGATATGGTTTGCTCGATTTACATTGATTCTTCAGAAAAATCTAAATCCTAGTCTTTTAACTTCATGGCTCCCACTCCAGTTTGGGAGCCTACAAATCTACAAATTTAATTTATTTCTAACTACCCAGCATTCTTTATTTATCCTCTAATTTAGGACCCATTTTTGCTATATTTATTACTTAAGATGGATGATTTCGATCTAGTTAGTAAGGTTTTGATATGGATAGATACCAAATAACAAAAAAGGTCACCTTAGGATTTGTTATACAGCTCCTATCGTCGCCTTTAATTGTGGTTTTCGCTTCAGACTTTAACCTTTCCAAAAGCTTTATAAAGTACGGCCAGTTCTGCTCACTCGCATATAACAATAACAACGTTAGAAATGGTGCCAGTGAGAGAAATGAGCAGCACTTTTCTATTCCACTAGTAAATAGGAAAACGGGTATCACTGAGACAAGAAATTTCTCCATCGAGCGTATTAGTTTTTTGCTAACAGCCGGGGGCCGAAATATTAAAATATCTCAAATAAAAACTAAAGGTTTTAGACAGGGTGAGTTTAGTGAACTACTGAAGGTGAGCAAATCCGAACTATCCCCTATTCATTATGAGTCTGTAGTTTTTTTAAAACGTTTTATTGAGAAGAGAGCTTGGAGTGAAAAATCCAACAGAAAAGTGGAAGAAGATATTTCTTTGAACTTTCATAGATCCACCTACTTTATAATTTCCGAGGCCGCTACCAAGATACCAAACTTTGAGCTCAATTGGGTATCGAAGGCCATGGTTAGAATCATTGAGAGATCTGAAGGCGACAGCCAATGGCTTCCTGTGGAAAAAAAATTCAATCAAGAACTTCCGGGGGATGGAAGTAAGTTTGAACTTTCAAACTACATTATAGATTCTATTATTAAACGAGGGAGTTCCATAAAACCTCTTACATCCATTAAATATTTCAGCAATACGAGATATGATTTTTCAATACCGTTAAAGGCCCTACTAGACGCACACACTCGTCAGATGTCAAAAAAAGAAACTTTAGATCCTAATAAAAATGTCTATTTCACATACGGCGATCGAGTAAACAAACTGAACTACGCTTCTCAAGGTTTTAGTGCAAGGTCTAAAGAGCCAATTCTAGTTAACGGCGAGCCTCTTTACATTCTTCAGGGAAGTCCGGCAAGCATAAGAAGCTCAAGAACCACTAGAAATGCTACCCTGACCGGTCCTTATCAAAAAACCTTTGAATCTATAAGAGAAGGTATTGATACAAAAAAATTAGATTACCAACGTTGGACAACAAATAAAGTTATCAATTTGCAACAGTACTCAGATGGTCAGTTTAGACTACCCCAAAGAACCCCACAAAGAGTTGAAGTCTTCATCAATCAAACCGGCCAAAATAAGGTTGCCATTAAAATCATAGTTAATGGTAAAATTATAGTCCATGAGAAGCTGGGGAAAAGCTGGATAGAAAAAGATAATTTCAATATCTCTACCCCAGAATCTAACCTAATCTGGACGAGAGACTCATCAAACAAAAGTAATCAAATATTAAGAATTGAAAGTAAAAGAGGTAATCAACGCAGTTTAATGGAAATAGAAATGAATCGGGATACCATGATCCCAAAAAGCCTTAAGTTATTGGTTTCAAAAGAATATACCTATCAAGATGTGTTAAACAACGTATTAATCTATAGCTTCACAGCCTCAAATTAAAGCTCGAGCTTCAAAAACTCTAAACATTCTTCTGTTTGCTTCTCAACTATTTCTTTCTTTTTAGATTTATTTATCTCGGTTGCATTACCAATTATAAAGCCAATCAAGAGGTTTTGAAGCAAATGAGCTTTTCTGGATAGATCACCTGTCTGACCAGTTTGAGATAAGAAATAAGTTATTCTCTCCGTCCCAGTCTCTACGAATTGAGTATTAAGTTTTTTCAATCTTATGTCGCTAGAAACACGGTAAAAAAAGTAGATCCAAAGAGAGGAGTACTTCGGTTTTTCGAGACCCCAAGAGATAGTATTCGATAAATAGCTCTCCAGTATTTCTTCAGGCTTTGTTAGCTTATCTACTCCCTGAATAGCTCTTCTTTGAAAATCCTCACGAATATAGGTTATACAGGCTATGAACAAGCCTTCCTTATTTTTATAGTAATGATTGATTATCGTTCTCGTAGCCTCTGCTTTTTCAGCAATATCTACTAATTTTGAGCTATTTAACCCATCCCTATAAAAAAGATCGATACCAGACTCGATAATTTTTTTTTGCCGAAGCTGACCCTTACTAAGGTTTTTCCCATGTAAACCAGTCTCTAAAACAATTGACGCTGCAGGGTTCATATTCTCCTAAAAATCTAAGCGGAAATCCGACCCTATTGGAACATATACTCAAATAAAAATCCAAAACTTTTAACAACACTCCCACAAATTTTAAAATATAAAGAACGCTACCCCCTAGCAAAATCAATCTTTTAAAAGAAGTAAGAACTGGCGCAAACGGAAGGACGCGAGCGAGTTGGGCGCAATGCGCCTAATCGACGCGTGGACGAGCTTTCCCAAGCGTTAGCGCAAGGAAAGCACAGTCCATCCGCCAAAGGCGGACTACTCACGAAGTGAGTTCGAATCCTCCCCAACCGGAGAGCAAACGCATCACAAAATCAAATTTCCAAGAGAAGTAAGGACTGGCGCAAACGGAAGGATTCGAACCCTCGACCCTCGCATCCGAAGTGCGATGCTCTATCCAGCTGAGCTACGTCTGCGTAAATCTAAAGAGAATAAATACCTCTAAAGGCATAAAGTAGCAAAACTATTTACCAAAACGATAAAAAATCCCGCATAATGAAAATGAAAATGAGAATAGTTATTATTTATTGACCTTTTTAGCGAGCATATCTATAACTCTTGGATGCCAAACCAATACTTTAATCATCCAGAAACATATCAAGCCAATAATGATCCCAAAGAACTAAAAGCAATAATCCGAGAAATCGGTTTAAAAGTTACAGGACAAAGGATTTTAATTCTAGAGTGTTTGATCGAAGGTCGAGACCACGTAACGGCTCAAGAGCTTTATGAATCAGTATCTCAAAAGGACCAAAAATTGGTTTTGCTACGGTCTATAGGTTTCTTAGAACCCTGGCTGAAAATAAACTAGTTACAGAGGTACGCATGGGTGGCCTACCTGCTAGGTACGAGTGGACCCGAAAAAAGAGCCATCACGATCATATAACATGTAGTAAGTGCGGCAAAATTTATGAATTTGAAAACCAAGAGATTGAAGATCTTCAGGAGAAAATCGCCAGAGAAATGGGTTTTATGTTAACCGACCATGTCTTAGAATTATATGGTGTCTGCTCTCAATGCCAAAAGGATAGCGGTATCTTACCAGGCCTGAAACCAAATAAAATATGAATATTATAGGAGCGGTAAAACCAGAAAGTTTTTCAAGCCATAGCCCTGGAAATGGAAAAGTCGGATTTATTGAATATCTCAGCGAAAAAAAGAACATTAAGCTGGAGATTGTACACCGGCTAGACAAGACCACCAGCGGAGCTATGGTTTTTGCTGATAACAAAAAGGATCAAAGTTTTTTACAAAACTTATTTGCGGAAAAAAAAGTGGATAAAACTTACCACTTTATTTCATCCAAAAATAATAGCTCTGATTTCTTTGAAAGAAAATCACTAATCGAAAAACATGGTAAAAATTGGGTTTCTCAAGACTCGAAAACACCAAATTCTCATACAGTTTTTAGGAAAATAAAAACTTTTAGAAACAATGATCTATGGGAAGCGAAACCCATTAGTGGAAAAACTCATCAGATCAGACTACATGCTAAGGATTTAGGTTTTCCCATTTTGGGTGATGAACTATATTCTGGTAAAAAATCTGATAGAGTCTATCTCCACTGTAGTAAAATTAGTTTTCCGACAATAAAAAAGAGCCATGAGAGCATCATCCCTCTCAGCTTTAGTGATTTTGATAATTATTCAGAACTGGAGAGGACTTGGCTAAATGCGATTTCCTTACGTCAACATCTAGTTGCAAATGAAATCATAGACTCCAACTGCTATAGATGGATCCACAAAGAAGATGGTCTGCTAACCTGTGACTATTTAAATGGACACCTTTGGTTTTCTGATTTCACTGGCTCTAATAGAAGTAAATTAGTACATGGATTCTTTAAAAAAATATCTCCGATTTTTGAATTAAAATCTGGGCTCTACAGGAAAATGATAAACAGAGGGGACGACCCGACCTTAAAGATACGTGAAGAATTTGAAGAAGTACCAGAAAAATGGGTCGCCGAGGAAAATGGACTTAAATTTTATTTAAAAAAAAATCAGGGACAATCTCAAGGTATTTTTTTAGATCAGCGTTCCAATAGAAAGTGGGTTTATCAAAATAGTAAAAACAAAAAAGTTTTGAATCTATTCTCCTACACTTCATTTTTTAGTGTTGCAGCGGCAGCTGGTGGAGCAGTAGATGTAATCTCCGTCGATACCTCTAAGGCTAGTTTAAATTGGTCAAAAGAAAATTTTAGACTAAATGATTTATCAGACGAAAAATTTAGTTTTTTTGCAATAAGTGCATTCGACTACATTAAGAAAGCTAAGCTAAAAAATCAAAAATTTGATCTAGTAATTTGCGACCCCCCGTCTTTTGCTCGTAACAAAAAAAGTGTATTTAAAATAGAAAAAGACTATCAACTACTATTAAATAATTTGTTTCATCTCATTGAGATTGGGGGAAAAATCATTTTTTCCAGCAATTATGAAAAATGGGACCAAAACATATTCATCAAATTAGTGGCATCAGCACTGGCTGGTAAGAACTACTACTTAGATACGGTCTTACCAGACTTCGACTTTGAACGCCCTGGAGCCACGCCGATACTTAAGTCCGTAATCATAACAAAGAACTAAATCCAGAATCTAACAATCCCGATAGCTTTACGGGTGGTCCATGATTTTCAGCTATTTACTTGCAGCAAGTTACTATTTGTATCAAATACCAATGTTTTGGCAAGATACCGGTCCTTATGCACCGATAGTCGTATTTTTACTCCAATCCATATTGTGGGTGTTTCTATATACGAAGCGGACCGAAGTTTCTAATATTCATTTATTCTTTTCAACAAGCTTGGGTATGTTTTTTGCCCACAAGCCCTTAGATCTAGATTCATCAAAATCAAAGCTGTTATTCAATTCTTTAAATGAAAATCTAGTAAACTCAACTAGCTTGATAAAAGAAGGTTTCTCTGAATCTCCTTTAATTTTAAAAGGTATTCAGCTTCTGATGAACTTCGTACAAAGCCCATATCTCCTTCATTGCTTATTTATTTTTCTGTTTTTTCTTTTTGTGATTTTCGTCTATAACGAGACTCTTTTAGTAAACCGGGTAAGTGAGTCCAATAAAACTGTATTTTTAATACTTCTAAATCCAATGATTGCGACCCATTTTTATCAAAATTTTCAGGTTGGAATATTCAGTTTTTTCGTACTTTTAATAGGTGTTAATATAAGGAATTACTACTACAAATCTTTCATCACATCATTAGCAATTCTCCTAAACCCTATTTTTCTAGTTTGTTATGGTATGATATTAAGAGTGAAATTAAAAAAATATATACCTTTACTAATCATGTGCTCAACTCTTATACCTGCAATACTTGTTTTGAAATTTGAAAACCTTTACAACTCAGAGTATTTTAATTTTCAAATCAGCTCCCTTCTAGAAAAAATTGACGATAGTGCCGTTAGTAATATTTTATTTAATTTAAATATTGAACTAAATCTTAGCTCCTCGTTTCTTTTTCTTTATTTTGGGACCATATTGTTTTTTAGTGTTCTGATTCCTGTAATTCTTAAAAATAAAAAACCGGGCCAGTCGATTTTTATCTGTATATTAACAATAGTTCTTTTTGGTTTTCAAATTGAACCTCTTTATCTATGTATTCTATTATTTCTGATTCCTTGTCTCAAAATCGAACTTCATATACCCCTTTTCTCGATTGTACTTCTTACAAACCTGACCAGCCTTCCTGATACCCCAGGACTATTGATCCAATGGATCACCTTATTGTTGCTAGCCATCTATTGGATCTTTTTCTTTTTTGATCATTGGCTTCAGGGAAAGAAAAACCGAAGAGAATACCAGCCTAAAAACTATAGGGTTGACTGGTAGCCCTAGTCATTGGTCCCGTTCTACAAAATAAAAGTAAAGCCCTTAATTTGGAATATTAATATTTCAAATAAGATTTAATTCAGAAGAAAAACATTCCGATCAGAAAAAGATGAATTTACGCGAAAAGTACCAAAATTTAAGGCTAAAAAATAAAATATTCTTGTGGATGCTCTCTATTTCTTTGCTAACTTCTGCTTGTTTAAATTTAATAAATCAAGTTGGGAATTTCTCAATCTTGGAAGCTAGTTTAATGCTAACTCTTCCACTTGGATTTTTTGTTTTCTTTTTATCAAGTTTTCTTGAAAAAGCTTTTAATACTAAATTTGAGTATTTAATTGAAAGCACAAAAAAAATGGCCGATGGTGATTTTGATTTAAACCTGAATACTAATTCAAAAGATGAGTTTGGAACTTTAGCCGAAAGTTTTAATAAACTTTGTATGTCACTAAAAATCTACAGAGAGCAGCAGATTGAAACAAGAAGGAAGGTAAAGCAGCTTGCCAACATCCCAAAAGAAAATCCGAATCCAGTTATCAGATTCAATGATAAGGAAGTCACGATATTTATCAATAAAGCGGCAAAACCAATTGCTGATCACTTGGAACTAAAAGTAAACACACCCCTAACGAAAAAGACAAAAGATCTTATTCTATCTAATTTAAATAAGGAAGGGGAAAAATTCTTTGAAATGAGTTTTAACGGTCGACACTATGGGATTAAGATTTTTAAAAATGATGAACTTCAGTCCACGAACTTTTTTGGAATGGATATAACGGAGCAAAGAAAAGTAGAACAAGAACTGATTGGAGCACGTGATAAAGCACTCGAGGCATCAAAAACCAAATCACAGTTCCTAGCCACCATGTCGCATGAAATCCGAACTCCAATGAACGGCATAATAGGTCTATCGAATATCTTGATGGATACGAAACTCGATGATGAACAGAAAGATTTAATGGGCTCGGTTTTATCCAGTGCCAATTCGCTTCTCACCATCATCAATGACATTCTTGATTTCAGTAAGATTGAAGCCGGTAAAATGACAATAGAAAATGTTAATATGAATCTAGAGTCCTGTGTAGAAGATGCTCTTGAGCTTTTTCAAGTTTCAGCTAATGATAAAGGGATCAAAGTTTTATTCGATTTTGAAGAGAGCATTCCCAAATTTATAGAATCTGACCCAGTCCGAATTAGACAGGTCTTGATAAACTTGGTTGGCAATGCCGTTAAATTTACATCCATTGGTGATGTTAGTCTGCACTGCCACTCCACCAGTACAGATGAAGGCTTTTCTTTAATCCAATTTGATATAAAAGATTCGGGGATAGGTATACCTAAAGAACTGCAAAATAGACTTTTTAAAGATTTCTCGCAGGTTGATGCATCTACCACTAGAAAGTTCGGTGGAACCGGCCTCGGTTTGGCAATTTGTAAACGAATTGTAGAACTTCTTGGGGGAGACATATGGGTTGAAAGCAAAGAAGGAAAAGGCTCAACTTTTAGCTTTACGATTGCCGCAAAAGCCAGTTTAGAAACTAGTGAACAGACAAGTGAGGCCTACGAATTCAGTCTGGATGAATCATTCGCAAAACTATTTCCGTTAGATATTGTTGTTGCAGAAGATAATATTGTAAATCAAATGGTAATCAAAAAATATCTTAATAAACTAGGTTATTTTGAATTTAGATTAGCTGAAAATGGTCATGAAGCTGTTGAAGAAGTTAGAAGAAAAACCTGTGACATTGTTTTTATGGATATGCAAATGCCTATAATGAGTGGCATTGAAGCGGCTGAGGAAATACTTAATGACCTTCGTATTACTGTAAAGCCCGAAATCATTGCAATGACTGCCAATGCAATGGAGGAGGATCGTCAAGCCTGTATGAATGCAGGTATGGTCGATTTTGTGCCTAAGCCGGTGAAACTGAATCTAATTGCTAAATCTATGCAAAAAGTTTTTGAAACTAAATCAAAAGAAGCTGCATAAATACAGCAGTCCTTACTATATTTTACTATTTATCTTCCATTGGTTTAAAGTGCTCAGCAGTTACCACAGTATGAATATTTCCTCTGACGGTGAAATCCGCTGTTACTTTCATGTATTTTGGATCTAAAAGCTCCACAAGATCATCCATAATTTTATTACAAACGTCTTCATGAAAAACTCCTTCATCTCTAAAGGAATTAATATATAGTTTTAGCGATTTCAACTCTACACAAAAATGATCAGGCTGATAGCTAATATCAATAGTTGCGAAATCTGGGAAACCACTTCTAGGGCATAGACATGTAAACTCAGGACAGCTAAAATCTACGAAGTAGTCTCTGTGCTTGGTTCGGTTTTCAAATTTTTCTAATTTATTTTCTAATATAGCCTTAGTACCGTACATCATATCTTCACCACTCATCTTATTATCTCCTTAATCTATTTAAATAACTCTTTGTATTGTTCTTCTTTAAAACCAATCGAGTAAATTTTATTTTTTTTTAAAACCAAAGGTCTTTTCATACAGGACGCATTTTCCATCAAGGCTTTTAGTTTATTGGATGGATTTAAATTCTCTTTATCAATATTTAAAGCTCTAAAGCTAGGGCCTCTTGTATTAATCAACAGATTCGAATCATCTTGCTCAATAATCTTCGCCCAAGAATCTTTATCTAAGGGCTCTTTCTTAAGATCTCTAAAATTATAGTCCACTCCCATTTGATCTAGGAAAATTCTAGCTTTTTTAACTGTACTACAATTGGGAATCCCCAAAACTGTGAACATTACTAACTCCTTAGAAAGCGTATTTCTACAGGAAAGCTCGGTATCCTTCTAGTAATTTCTTTAGATAAAATTGCTCAGATTTACTAATTTTATTGTTCGCAAAGAGTAAACAAGAGACCAGCCTTCCACTTCTAGTATAGTTTGCAGATTTTCCAATGATATAGAAAATTCATTGAATATGTGGCATGATACGGGGGCGCTAAATACAGTGAGATAGCAGTTAAAATAAACTAAGCAAGAGGACTATTCTGTGAAAAAAAACATCTATTTGGACTACCATGCTACGACGCCAGTAGATCCTTTAGTTCTAGAAAAAATGATTCCCTATTTTACTGAAAATTATGGAAACGCAGCATCTCAACATCCCTGGGGCTGGGTTGCGACTGATGCAGTCGAAAAAGCTAGATTGCAGGTGGCGACAGCAATTAATGCCAAGGAAAAAGAGATAATTTTTACTGGCGGGGCCACAGAAGCATCCAACATTGCCCTCTTTGGACTTTTCGAAAAAAACAAAGAGCAAAAAAATCATATTATAACAACCAACATAGAGCATAAGTCCGTATTGAATGTCTGTAAAAAATTAGAAAAAATGGGAGCAGATCTTAGTATCCTACCTGTTGATTCAACAGGTAGAGTAAATCTAGAAACTCTAAAAAAGACAATTCATTCCAAAACTCTATTTGTAAGTATTCTTTATGCCAACAATGAAATAGGGGCTATAAACCCAATGAAAGAAATAGGTGCCATCTGCAAAGAGCATGACGTTATCTTTCATACAGACGCGGTTCAAGCTATTGGGAAGTTAGCTCTAGATGTTGATGACCTAAATATTGATATGCTTAGTTTAACCGCCCATAAATTTTATGGTCCAAAAGGAACAGGTGCTCTGTATATAAGAACCAAAAGCCCTAAAATTAAAATCGATCCCTTAATTGTTGGCGGGGGACACGAGCAAGGTAAGAGATCAGGCACCTTAAATGTTCCAGGTATTGTTGGCTTAGGTGAATCCATTGAGTTGGCTACAAAAGATATTCTAGAAACACAGAGAAAACTCTCTAAGCTAAGAGATGATATAGAGAGAATGGTATTAGATACCTGTTCAGACTTAGGGATCGAAACAGTGTTAAATGGTCCAGCAAATGAATACAAACTGGCCAACAATTTATCCTTCAGTTTCCAATCTATTGATCCAGCACGACTTCACCAGGGACTTAGACGGGTTGCTTTTTCTACAGGCTCTGCGTGCACTACTGCGTCTGCAAGCCCCTCTCATGTATTGGAAGGAATTGGCCTGGCAACGGAACTTGCTAGGAATACCATTCGGCTTTCCGTCGGACGATTTACAGATGAATCAGAAATTGAAGAGTTTAAAAAAATACTCCCTGAGGCCCTAAAACTGGCAAAAATTAACTAGATGCGTAAAAAGAACCACCATAAAAAGCAGGCTTAAATTAAGTCCCTCTAGCTCCCCTGCTTGAATGTAAATATTTGGTACTTATATCGGGCTTATTATGACTTATATAGACATGGAGAGCTGAATTTGCTACAATGTAAAAGACTGCGAGGTAAATATGATTCAACTTAGCGATAGTGCTTTAGGCCAAATAAAATCCATCATGAATCAAGAGTCCACAGACTCTGATAGCTTCCTTCGTATACAGGTTAGACAAGGTGGGTGCTCTGGCTTGAGCTACAAATTAGACTTCCAAAAAGATCAAAAAGAGACCGACAAGCTCTTTGAACAAGACGGCGTGAAGATGCTGATCGACCCCAAATCCTACCTTTATGTGATTGGTATGACATTAGATTACTCAGGTGGTTTAAATGGAAGTGGTTTTAATTTTACCAATCCAAATGCGTCGAAAACTTGTGGATGTGGTAGTTCATTTGCCGTTTAAACTCATCGATTAGCCTTAAAAGCAAAATTAATCAGCAAACTTTTTGTTATCTTTCTACAACTGAGCTTTGAAGCTCCGTGTCTACTCGACTTGGTTGATATTCCTTAATGCCAGTTTATAATCACGATTCTATTCTGATAAAAAGGTGTTCTCTAATGGCTGTTTCAAAGATTGTAAGTACTGGAATCTATTCTCCAAAAAAAGTAGTTTTAAATAAAGATCTAGAGAAAATGATGGATACTTCTGATGAGTGGATCCAACAAAGATCTGGAATCAAAGAGCGACGCTGGGTAAGTGAAGGTGAAACTACATTGTCTATGGCGGTAGCCGCCTCCAAAGAGGCTATCGAGAAAGCTAATATTGAAGCAGATGATATCGATATGATTATTTTTACTTCTCTCATGACAGACTATATTTTCCCTGGAACGGGCGTACTTCTTCAACGAGAGCTGGGAATGAAAAACACCGTTCCCGCACTTGATACAAGAAACCAATGTACAGGTTTTTTGTATTCATTAAGTGTGGCCGATGCTTGGATCAGAAGTGGGATGTATAAGAGAGTTTTAATTTGTGCCTCTGAAATTCATTCTACGTCGATGGATAAATCTACAACTGGAAGAGATATCTCCGTATTATTCGGAGATGCTGCGGCTGCATGTATCGTTGAAGCCTCAGAAGATACCAATGGTCCACAAATATTAGGACATGTTCTACACTCTGAAGGTGCGTACGCAGAAAAACTGGCTATGATGAAGCCGAGCTCCAATGATCTTAGAGGAAGAATAAACCCAGAACTGATCAATGACGAAGATATTTTCCCTAATATGGATGGTAGGTTTGTATTTAAGAATGCAGTAACCAGAATGCCTGAGGCTATTCGGCAAGTGTGCGAAGAAAAAGACGTGGCCTTAGAAGACATAGATTTTGTGATTGCTCACCAAGCCAATCTAAGAATTAACAATATGGTGCTTGAGCAATTAAAAGTTCCGCCTTCTAAAACGCACAATACCTTAGAAAGATACGGAAACACCACAGCTTGCACCATTCCTCTTACTCTCGATGAAGCGATGAGAGTAAACAAAATAAAAGAGGGGGATTTGGTTTGTTTTGTAGCTTTTGGCTCAGGCTTTACTTGGGGCGCTAGCTTAGTTAGGTTTTAGTCTCAAATCTCAGCTCATAAAACTAATAGTTTTTAGATAGCCAGCTTGCCACTAGCTCCGGATACTCCATATGCAAATGGTGCCCTCCAGGTAATTCCTGAGTCGATAGCTTAGCGATACAATCAGAACGGTAATCTATCACTTTTCTAACCATTTCTAAGCCATCTTTTCCAAAACATAAATAATAAGGACATTCAATCTTACTTAAGAATACTCTAACTTGGTCCTCGGTCAGGCGTAAAGGGCTAGGTAAACTCATTCTTATATCGGACTTCCATTCATAGTTTTCTGAAGAATTTTTCTTTAAACCTCTTTCAACTAATATTCGGGCTGTTTCTTCACTAACTTGACCATCTCTTGCTCTTGCCTTAACACCCGATTCAATCGTCTTGTGCTGCTTTTTTTGTTTTTGATTTAAAATCAATTTTCTATCAATATAATGGCGTAAATTTTCTGGCCCCATATCTTCCGTATTACTAATCGGGCCCATGGCTTCAACGGAAAAAAATCTTTCCACTCTATCTGGAAAGCTAGCACAATACAAACTAGCAATGACCCCACCTAAAGAATGGCAAAAAAGATTTAATTTATCCGCTTTCAAATGCAATCGAATTTCCTCTAAAACTAGAACTGAATCAAACAAATGATACTGCCCCATTCTATCCAAGTGATCCGAGTTTCCATGTCCTGGAAGATCGAAGGCCAGTATATGGAAATCCTTCTCTAGAAATTGTGCTACAGGAATAAAGGAGGCGGCATTATCTAGCCAACCATGAAAACAAACTAGAGTAGGATTAGAATCGTCTCCCCACTCTAAAGCACCAAGGGTATAATTTTGGAATTTTATCAATCTCTCAGTCATTTATACAGCTTTATGACTCTTGTTTTTTAGTGTCCGAAGTCTTATTTTTATTTCGATTTCTAGATCTATTGTTACGTTTGTTTTTTTGATTTGGCTTAGCTGTGTCACCAGAAGCTTGGGCCGTTTTCTGTCCCTCTTTTACTGGACCATTACTTTTTTTGCGGCCTGAATTCCTATTGTTTCGTTTACGATTTCCAGACTGCGGCCTGTCCTCTAGTTTAGATAAATCACCAGAATCTTCGGAATCTTTTTTTGCATAGCTGTTATTCTTTCTTTGTCTTTTTTTAAGCTTATTAAGATACTCATCATCAGAGTCATCTTCCTCTTTCTTGTTTCTTTCTCTTTCTCTTTGCTTCCTAATTTGATCCAAAGCTCTTTTTGTTTCATCTTGATCAAAAACTTCTGTGGCTCTTCTCTCATCTGTGCGATCGATGCCTACATTTCCGTTGGCCCCAAAAATATCTAGATCCGCACCGCCAAGAAGGATACTTCCTTCCACTGCATGGGATTCTTCACCCTCTGCCTTTTGGGCTTTACCCCTTGGTCTCTTCGTTGAGGCTCCGCTGGATTGCTTTTCAATCTGTTCATTCATATCTATAGTGACATCACCAAAACATACCATCTGACAAGCTAGACGAGATCTATCAACAAAATGTGCGCTCCCAATTAGGGACACTTCTCTTTCCGATGGAGGCAATAAATTATGCTCCCCTTCAGTAATTTGAACTCTACACTCAGCGCAAGCTGGGGTTCCGCCACATACTGATTTAATCTGAATCCCATGATCTTTGGCAAGCTCGAGGACTGATTTAGTAGAATCAGCTTCGATTTCTTTATCCATTGGTATGAATTTAATTTTCATATCTAGTTCCCTTATTCGGCAATCAGTCTCAAAAACTTCTTTTTTCCAGCTTTAAGAACCATTTTAGTTCCACTATCTATTTCTAACTGAAAATTAACATCACTCACTTTTTCACCATCAAGTTTAACTCCGCCGCCTTTTATTAAACGTCTGGCCTCACCTGTGCTCTGGCATAATCCACTGTCTTTCATTAAATTTGGTAGAGGAGTCTGAGAGGAAGCCTCTAGCTTATACTCTGGCATCTCATCCGGTAGGCCTTTATTAACAAATATCTCATTGAACTCTTTCTCAGAATTATCAGCAGTATCTTGATCATAGAATGTAGTAACAACAAATTTTGCTAGTTCCACTTTTGCGGTTCTAGGGTGAACACTTCCATCCTTAATTCCAGCCTGTAGGGCAGTAATTTCTTCCTCTGTTTTTTCCGTCAATAGATTATAGTAACGAATCATTAGCTCATCACTAACTCTCATAGTCTTACCAAACATATCTCTAGGACTGTCTTCCACACCTATATAGTTATCTAAGGATTTAGACATTTTTTGAACACCATCCAAGCCCTCAAGAATCGGCATGGTTAAGATACATTGCGGTGCCTGTCCGTAAGATTTCTGTAAATCTCTACCAACTAAAAGATTAAACTTCTGGTCCGTGCCACCTAATTCAATATCGGCCTTTAAAGCTACAGAATCGTAACCTTGAACCAAAGGATATAAAAATTCATGGATGGAGATAGGCTGGTTGTTAGAAAATCTTTTAGTGAAATCATCTCTCTCAATCATTCTAGCCACCGTGTACTGAGCAGTCAGCTTAACAAAATCTTGAGCAGAAAACTTATCCATCCAGTGCGAGTTGTATACGATCTCGGTTTTATCTTTATCTAAAATTTTAAAAACTTGTTCCGCGTAGGTTTTGGCATTTTGCTCTACTTCTTCCCGCGTAAGGGCGGGCCTAGTTTCATTTTTACCAGTTGGATCCCCAATCATCGCAGTAAAATCTCCGATTAGAAACAATACGTGATGTCCCAGATCTTGGAAAACTTTTAGCTTATTAAGAACGACCGTGTGCCCTAAGTGAATATCGGGTCTACTAGGATCCATTCCTAGCTTAACTCGAAGAGGCTGGTTCTTTTCAAAGCTATTCTTAAGCTTCTTCACAAACTCTTCTTCAGAAACGAAATCTACAGCAGCTTTCTTAATGATTTTTAGCTGTTCGCTTGGTGGTAAAAAACCCATTTCTTCCATCCTAAAAATGAAAAGGCAGGAACTAGTCCTGCCAGAAAATTACAATAAAAGTTTATCTTGCGTGATCTACGGCTCGAATTTCTCGAATCACTGAAACTTTAATTTGCCCAGGATAAGTTAGTTCGCGTTCAATTTTTCTAGCAATATCACGACTTAACATTACAGCCTGATCGTCCGTTACTCTTGCACCCTCAACAATCACTCTGATTTCTCTACCCGCTTGTAGAGCAAAGGTCCTGATAACACCATCAAAACTGTTAGCAATACTTTCTAGGTCTTCTAGTCGGTTGATATAAGCTTCCATCATTTGACGACGAGCTCCAGGACGAGCACCACTAAGAGCATCTGCCGCCTGAGTTAAAAAGGCATATACAGTTCTTGGCTTTTCGTCCTCATGATGGGCACGAATCGCGTGAACAACAGCCTCAGATTCTCCATATTTTTTAGCGAAATCGGCTCCGATTACGGCATGTGAACCTGCGATACTGTGATCTAAAGTCTTACCTATATCGTGTAAGAGAGCAGATCTCCTAGCTAACTTTACATCAACATCTAATTCAGAAGCCATCATACCTGCCAAAAATCCTACTTCAATGGAATGAGGATAATTGTTTTGAGTATAAGAAGTTCTATATCTTAAGCTTCCGATGAGTTTAAGAATTTCTGGGTGGACGCCCGTAATTCCTAGGTCAAAACATGCCTGCTCTCCATCTGCTAAGATAGATTTAAATAATTCTTGCTTCTCTTTAGTTAAAATTTCTTCAATTCTAGACGGATGAATTCTTCCATCTTCGATAAGCTTCTCAAGTGTTCGTCGAGCAATTTCACGTCGAACAGGGTCAAAACCAGATATGACAACCGCTTCTGGAGTGTCATCAATAATAAGATCCACACCACAAGCCGTTTCAAGAGCACGAATGTTTCGCCCCTCTCTACCTATAATCTTTCCCTTCATCTCTTCATTAGGCAGAGCAACAACAGAAACACTTCTCTCAACAACGTATTCTCCGCTATAGCGAGATATCGCCATAGAGATTAGCCGCTTGGCCTCAGCCTCAGCGTTGTTTTTAGCTTGATCCTCAATGCGAGTGGCTAGTTTAGATGCTTCAATCTCTGACTCACTCTTAACCACTTTTAGAAGTTCTTCTTTGGCTTCATCCTTAGAGAACTGAGCCACTTTTTCAAGCTTGTCTCTCAGCTCTAGTTCAATTTCTTTTTTCTTAGCATCTTGCTCTTCTATTTTTTTCTGAGCGATCTCGATCTTTTCTTCGCGATCTTTAATTTTTCTCATTTCAGCAGCAATAGCGTCTTTTTCTTTTTGAGACTTGGACTCAATATTCTTAGCTTTATCCTTTAGGCTATCTTTTTCCTTTTGGATATTTTTACGCTCATTTTGAATCTCTTGCTCAGCCTTTCTTTTTACTTTGGCTTCAACGTCTTTTGCTTTGTTCGCAGCTGAGCGTGTAACTCTTTCCGCCTCTTTTTTTGCTTTAACAACTATCTTTTCCGCTTCTTTTTCTGCGAAACTCTTTTTCTTGCTGTTACTAAGCTTTACAAAAAAAGCAGATCCAAGAACACCAGCAACCAGTCCACCTGCGGCCATTCCACCGCCAATTAATAGTTCAGTCATTTTTGTCTTCCTTTCCTAACTCTATCGTATCGGATTCCGTAACAATAAGGTCCATCCGTCGATCCCAAGAATCAACGGGTAGCTTTTCTACAACTTGGCATTGAAATCCCACACCAAGCTTTAGAACCGTGTTACAGTTTAAAGTTTTATCGTAAAATGCCTTACCCCAGCCCAAGCGATTTCCTTTTTTATCAAAGGCAATACCCGGCACTAAAATAAGATCTATATTTTCCAAAGAATGTTTAGAGTTCTCACCTACCAAGGGCTCAAGAACTCCAAAACTTCCTGTTTGAAACTCGCTCATACTATTCACTTTATAGAAACTAAGAATATCTTGCTCCACCTTGGGAAACACCAAGCTGTGCGTTTTTAAAGCTTCTTTGTAGAATTGGTCTAAATTTAATTCAGAATCGATGGATCTATATCCAGCAATAGTGGCCCCTGGATAGTTGGATATAATCTCTAGCAAAGAGTCCCCAATTAATTTAGTGGCTCTTGATCTAGCACCCGCTGCCATATTCGAACGACGAAAACGGTAGTTCATGCGCAGGTCTTTTTTATTCAATTGCAAGTCGGTAATCTTGCTTGCACTCATGTCGTCCTCTAAGCGTTAAAGAACCCTATTTAGGATTCTATTTCGCTGGTCGACAGATCTGTAATGAGACGGTTGGTTTTTCTACTAATTTGATCCAAGCTAGTTTTTGTATCTTGTTTTAAATTGTAGAGATCCTCTGCAATACTCAGAGCTGTCAAAATTGACGCCTGATCTACAACCGCAGTTTTCTTGGTTCCTATGAACCTTCGGAATCTCCCGTCCACAAATCGCGCCAACTCCTCAACCACATCTTGTGTGTGGTTACTACGCAGTTTCATTGTATATCCTGCTATTTGTACCTCAAAGCTATTCATTGGAGTCTGAGGATCGCGATTGTGGTTAGTCTCTATATTCATCTGTTTTCCAGTTAAAAATCTTTTTAAAATACTCCCCTAATACTAGGATATTACTTCATTTTTTGCAATCGGTAAGTCCACCAAATACCCAATAAGCATCAGGCCAAGCCCGACAAAAGAACAATAACCCAGAACAATTAGCTATATAAATAAGCACCGGTGAGCCAAGCACTAGACTTCCTGTTGCCAGTCCCCCTAAAAACCAAATGAATTTCAAATACCCCAGCACAAAAACAGAAATGATAGTTTGTTAGGCACCTTTAAACTATAGCCAATAAAAAACACAACACAGACTCACCAAGAAAATAGAACAGGGTTCAAGAAACCTATTTTGTTTAAAGCTTCTTGATAGATATTAACCATAGGCTTTGCGAGCCAGAAGCAATACCAAAATAAAGAGCGCTAACCTATTTTATAAAATTATTATGTGAGATATCCCTAAGAGCCCCTACAAAAAAGAGGCTATATCCGCGCCAATCGATGGACTGAAAGAAGCAGAACCTCAAACAAGAAAGAGTCCAAACTTATTTTTCTAATTTTTTCTTGTGAGATATTTCAAAGAGGCTCTACTAGCAGGAAGCTTTGTTGAGGCCCATGGATGGGCCGGCCGAAGTGAAAAATCTCACAAGAAAAAATTAGAAAAATAAGTTTAGACGACCACAACAAGATCACAAAAAGCTAAGAACCTAAGAAAACCCAAAGAATTTAATCAGAATCATACTGCTTTCTAAGCTCATAAACATGATTAGAAAGCAAACCCGAAACTCGTCGTAAATCAGACAAAACATCTAAATGAATAGAGCTAGTATTATGACTTTCCTTAATACCCTCGTTCAATCTTTCATAATGATTTTTTCTATACTCCACTTCTTTCTTACGAATAAATCGCTTCATCTCTAAAACCTCTTGTGAGAGACGAATATCATCTGTTTGAAAGCAAGTTAAAGACTTAACCCCGAGTTCATACGTCATAGAGTGGATTTCATTTAACTCATCCCAGCCCTTTTCGGAAAACTTCAGCTTAAGAGTAGCTGTTTTAATTGCCATTTCTGCAATACTTTTTTCAATCACATCCGCTGCCGACTCTAGCTCACTAACAAAGGAGATCATCCTGACCACATCGCGATTCAAGCCATCATCTCCACCGATCTGAACTAAATAGGCTTTAATTTCTGTGTGAAGAAGATCCACCTTATTGTCTCGCTCTCTAATGTACTCTGCAAGCTCCGGGTCCTCTTCCTTAAAAAGATGAATACTATCCTTTAGCATACTTAAAACCACATCACCCATTCGAAGAATCTCACGATTCGCTTGAGCAATGGCTAGCGTTGGAGTCTCAATGGTATTTGAATCAATGAACTTAGTTCTATAGGGTCTGTCTTTCTGAGATGGAGTAAAAAAACCTTCGATCCAATCAGCAGCATATCCAAGAAATGGTAGAAAAACTATTCCAGCAACCACATTAAAAATAGTGTGGGCATTTGCAATCTGTCTTGAGAAATCTCCGCCCATCCAGGAAGTGATATCCACCAACGGCATTGCAAAGCCGAAAAACAGAATTACTGCACCAAATTTAAAAAATGTATTGGACCAGGCCACCTGTCTTGAAACGTGATTACCACCAATGGAGGCAATTAGCGCAGTAGCTGTTGTTCCAATGTTTGCACCAAAAACCCAGTAAATTGCATCTTGCATCTCTATGGCGCCGGAGTTTAACAAACTCATTGCAAAACCAATAACTACAGCGCTCGAGTGAACAAATGCGGTAAAGATGGCAGTGATAATAATACTAGTAATTGGAGAGTCGTTTAAGAGCTTAAAAATTTCTAAAAACACTGGCATCTGAGAAATATCACGTGCACCCAGTGACATAAACTCCATTCCCATAAAAATGAGTCCAAAGCCAATACCTACGTTTGTAACCATCTTAATTTTTCTGGAGCTTGCTAAAAAATTTGCTGCGAAGCATGCAGTAAAAATCCCCAAACCAAACTTGGAAACTTGAAATGAAATAAGCTGAACAGTAAGAGTGCTACCAATGGCCGAGCCAATGATTATACCCATAACTTCTCTAAGAGTAATTACCCCAGCGGCCCCTAAACCCACTAACATAGTAGTAACAGCACCTGAACTTTGCATCAAAACTGTAAGTAAAATTCCTACACCAACAGATACGAATTTTCTATCACTTAGTTTGGATAAAACTTCTCTAGCTCTATTTGCTGTAAGTCTTGTGAGGTTCTCAGAAACATAGCGCATTCCAAACATGAAAAGCGCTACTCCAAATAATAAAATACCTGCACTACTATGGCCATCCCAAATCATCGTTACATGATAACAAAATAATATTGAACGGACTAGTAAATAGACTCTCTATATAGGAAGGAGAATAGTTTTTTATATTTTTAACACCAAACAAAAGTCTAGCCTGTTGAAAAACACGAATATCAAATCAAAATTTTAGAATATTGCTTCAACAAAATCCTTAGAATTGAATGCGCGAAGATCTTCAATCTTCTCACCCACTCCGATTCTTTTGATCGGTAGTTGAAGCTCGTTTGCGACTCCTAAAACAACACCACCCTTTGCAGAGCCATCCATTTTAGTGAGTATAACACCTGTTAAATCCAGAGCTCTATTAAACTCCCTGGCTTGAATTAAAGCATTCTGTCCGTTATTTGCATCTAAAACTAAAAGCATTTCGTGAGGAGCCTCTGGAAGGGCTTTATCAATTACTCTTTTCATTTTTTTAAGCTCTTCCATAAGATTGTTCTGAGTATGCAAACGCCCAGCTGTATCAACTATTAAATGATCAAAACCTTTGGATTGGGCTTTTTTAGCGGCATCAAAAGCTACTGCACTCGGATCCTTAACACCCTCTGGAGAAAAAAGCTCTACATCAGCTCTTTCAGACCAAACTTTTAACTGAGCATCAGCTGCAGCTCTGAATGTGTCGCCAGCGGCTAACATTACTTTCTTACCGTCGTTGGCTAGAATATTTGCAAGCTTTCCAATGGTTGTAGTCTTACCAGCGCCATTAACACCTATAATCATCCAAACCACTGGTTTTACTTCTGAATCATCTTCGTTGAGGAGCTCATACTCTAAACCAGCTAACTGCTCTTCATCTTCGCCTTGAGTGTCTTTTAACATTCGTAGCATTTCTGTTTTAAGAGTATTCTTTAGTTTTTCTTGATCGGAAAAATCACTACCAGAAAGATTTTCGTTTAAACTGTCCATCAAGCGTTGGACTGTGCTTGGCCCAATATCACTTGTGTATAAAATTTCCTCCACCGCTTCTACATCAAATTTATTACCTGCCCCAAAAAGACCTTGAATTCGCCCCCAAAGACTTCCTTTAGTATTTGCTAACGCATCTTCAAGCCTAGTTTCTTGTTGGCCTATCTCCGTGATTGGCTCTTCATTAAACGTTTTTAATTTTTCTGGAGAATCAATTGGAGTTTGATTTAAGGGACGCTCTTTTAAATCAACCGGAATAATCCTATCATCTTCTAACTCAAGAGGAGGCATGTCGACGACAACAGACTCGGGGATTTCCTGTCTTTGGGCTACCCGTTGATCTTTTCGCTTAGTGCTTTTGATCACGTAGGTAGCAGCACCAAGAACCACAACTAGAGCCACTACGAAGGCTAATATTTCAAAGGTCATTTTTTTCTCCTAGATAGATTCGGAAATTTAGTACCAAGCACTCAAAAACGCAAGATCTAGAGTCTGTTAAAGCTAGGCAAGCCCAGGGATCAGGTAAAGTGCAAAAAAAACAGCCTCTAGTTTAAGCATGTCACTCTACTCTCAGAAGTTTTGGTGTTTTTATCCACTTTTCTTGCTAACTAAGCTTAACTAATGGCTATTCGATCTTAGAAACAATTCTAGCTTGGGTGAGACAATGAAATTTTATATTTTATTTTTTTGGGTATCGTTAAACACAATCTTTTGGACTCTTCCCTTGTTTCTAATCACAGGGATAAAAGCCATAATTCCAATAGGGAAAGTTAAAAAGCTTTTAAGTAAAGTCTCCACCTGGATTGGTGAAAACTGGATTGGATTCAATAGTTGGTTAATCGCTAGATTTACAAAAACCAAAATCTCTATTCATGGCGACAAAGTAAGTTCCTTCGACTGCAATTTCTTAGTTATATCAAACCATAGATCTTGGGCTGATATTTTTATTCTGCAAAAAGTTTTCAATCGTCGAATCCCTCTGTTGAGATTTTTTCTTAAAAAAGAACTGTTTTGGATTCCCTTTTTGGGTCCTGCTTTTTGGGCGCTAGACTTCCCGTTCATGCGTAGATACTCAAAAGCCTACTTAAAAAAGTATCCTGAAAAAGCGGGTAAGGACTTAGAAATCACTCAAAAGGCCTGTGCAAAATTAAACCATGGCTTTGTAAGTATGATGAATTTTCCAGAGGGCACTAGGATTACATCTCAAAAACATGAAGCACAAAACAAAGAGTTTAGAAATCTTTTGAAACCAAAAGCCGGCGGCATTGCCTATACTCTTGAAGCATTCAATGGAAGAATTCAAAAAATGCTTGATGTTACCATTGTATATCCTAAGCAAGACAATGTGAGTATGGCCGACTTACTAAATTCTAAAATTTCTGAAATAAAGGTTCATATTAGACAAATTGATATTCCAAATGAGTATCTAAACAGGAATTATGCAGGGGATGAAAAATTTAAGACTGAATTTCAAGATTGGGTAAACCAAATTTGGCTAGATAAGGATATTATTTTAGATCAGTAGTATCCGATTCAGTTGTTTTTTTTAAAACACATGACATTGAATTCGAGAGCATACTATATTGAAAAACCAAATCGTCTACAGTGAAAAGTTTAGGATTAAAAATATAGTCGTTCGTCAAATTCAAATAATCCAATAGGTGCAATTCACATTTTTTTTCCACAGCTAATGTAGTATCAATTTTTGAAATAGCAAATTCCATAAACACAGAATAAATCAATGCTTTTACTTTTAGTCTAATTGCTTCACTCTTTATCTGTAAGAGCATATTTTCTCTTTGGCTCATAAACTCGCGGAGATAAAACACATAGCTACATCGCGGTACTTTGATATTTTCGCATTCGCTAGCTAAATAGTCGCTGAGCTCCCATCTAGAACCTAGAGGTTTACCCAACAAACTATCAATTAAAGAAATATCAGAATGATATTCCCTCAAGATATCTAATGGTGAAAAGGATGAGGATTTAAATAAATCTGAAATCAGTAGATATTGTTTCTCATCTATTTGACCCAAATGATGTACCGGAGCTCCAAAGCCATATCTCTCGGGGTTTAATTCGATGAAGGCCTTTCGGATTGAAATCGAAGACCTGAGAGACCTTATATAGTCATTGGAAATTTTCTTGATTCTATCTAACACCTCTTCTGAATCTTCAGAGTCTTCCAAATATATTTGGCCGGATGCTTTGAAGTCTCCATAACTTACAGTCAGCTCATGAGGGAAGCAGCTATTAAAAAAGAAGCTTGGACTGCATTCGGCAACCGACTGAAAACTCAAACTAGTTAAAAAAAGAAATATCGCGAATACTTTCATACGTAACAAAACATTCAATATTTATGCCATTTATTATTTTAACTAACCAGCTAAGTGTTTAATTTAACTTATTAATTCTGCTCTATTTGAAGCTGATATATTGAAATATTATCTCGTAGCCCATTTTAGGCGAACAATCATATATAATCTGGACATCGGAGCCCAAGCTCCTCTATTTTACCCAAATAGTTAGAACCATCTCTACCGGGTTTAATTTGTAGCATTTAACAAGGCTTGCCCTGAGAGAGCAATATTAGTCTGTTTTGTTGGGGATAAAATGATTTCTTATCAATCTATCAATACCCATAAGGCTATCAATACACTGTTATTGAATACCGAATTAAAAAAACTCGGCACTTTTTTGCACCGAGTTCCTTAGTTTTTATTTATGATACTTTACAAAGAAAGTGTATCTGAATTAGCAGCTTCGTCTAAGTTCACAGAGACCATCTTGGAAACACCACGCTCTTGCATAGTAACACCGTACAATTTACTAGTAGAGCCCATTGTATGTTTATTATGAGTAACTACTATTATCTGAGAACGTTTTGCCATCTCTTTTACTAGATCATTATAACGGGTAACGTTTGCATCATCTAAGGGTGCATCTACCTCGTCCAATAGACAGTAAGGAGAAGGTTTTACCAAGAAAATAGAAAACACTAAGGCGACGGCAGTTAATGCCTTTTCCCCACCCGAAAGTAGAGAAACGCTCTGGAGCTTTTTACCCGGAGGTCTAGCCATTATATCGATTCCTAGCTCATCTTTAGCTTCGTCTTCCACCAAAATTAGCTTCGCCTCACCACCACCAAAAAGTACTGGAAATGCCGTTTTAAATCTTTCGTTTACTGCTTCAAAAGTATCTCTAAAACGTTTTGTACAAATCTTATTAATTCTTTCAATTACTCTATTCAGCTCTTTTCTTGCCGACAAAAGATCTTCTTGTTGTTTGCTTAAAAATTCGTAGCGCTCAATGGTGTCATCGTATTCTTCAATAGCTGACAAATTCACTTCACCCATTCGTTTTAACTTTTCACGCATTTCGGTCACATCACGTTCTGTTTGCTCGTGATCCCCTTCCACATCGCGGTACTTTTCGGCTACTTCCGTTAAATCTAAGAGATACCTTTCTCTAACCTGCTCTAAAAGGTAATCTTCTTTCATCTTTGCTTGCTCAGACCTTAGCTGGGCATCATTCATTGCCTGCTGCCTATCCGTATAGGCTTTTCTTTTAGAGAGCAGATCCTGCTCTCTTTCTCTAAGATCGGCACTCTCCAACTCAAAAGCCTCTTTTTGAATGGCAAAGTTCTGTTCCATCTGTTCAGTTTCCAAAATCATCTTATCTAGCTCATTTTTTTGAGTCTCTAGCTGAATTTGGAACTCAGAAACTAAAGTAGTTGTCTCAGAAACGTCTTGGGTTGTTTCCTGAAGCTTTGTCTCTACTTCTTGTAAAGAGCTCATCTGCATATCTAATTGCTGCCTTAAGCCTTGGGCCTCTTGGTTTTTTTGTGCCGATTCTACCTTTAAATCAGTAACCGACCTTTGAAGATCATCAATACCCAATCTAGAATTATTCACTTCACTCGTTAAATCATCACACAAAACTTCTAAGTTAATCTTTTTCTCTCTAAGACCTATCAGCTCATCATTTAGATTTTGAATACTATCTTCTAGCTGAATTCTTCGGTTTTGAATACCGCTCAGCTCTTCATCTTTACGTTCAAATGCATTTTCTGCATTTCTTTTTTCTGTCTCGGCGCGTTCCACATCTTTTTTCAATTCAGCCAAACGAACTTCATGTTCAAACTTTGCTTTCTTTGCAGCCTCTAGTTCCGTTTCCATCTGCTCTAATTGAGAAGACATTTTCTTCAGAGCAGTTTGAGAAAGAGCCAGCTTTCCAGCCCACTCTTCTTTTTTCATACTAAGCTCTTGAATCTCTCTTTTTCGTTTGAGTAAGCCACTTTCGGCAGTATCGCTGCCACCACCAGTAATAACACCATCAGGTGTTAGGCTGTCTCCGTCTCTGGTAACAAAAGTCCATCCAGAATAGGCGGGGCGTAAACGAAGTGCTGTTCTAATAGAGTCAACAATAGCCACCTCATTTAAGAGCAACTGTATAGTTTGGTTATGCCTATCTGGTGCATCTACTACGGAGCTCAACAGTTCAACCACTCCATCTTCAGATTTAAGGTTCTGATTCATCTCTTGTCCAGAAGCACCGGAGTTTAATGGATGATAAAAAGAAGATCTCCCTGCATTTGCCTCTTTAAGATAATCCACAGCACCAAGACTCTGATCTGAGTTTTCAGTGAGTAGTATCTGAAGCTTACCACCAAGGGCTGCCTCCATAGCTACTTCATATTCTTCTGGAACGGATACCACATCACTAATAGGCATCATCTCGGGAACTTCCGTCATGCCACCATCAACTGTAGTTTCATAGCGTTTACGGTGCCAAAGCATTACACTTTTAACACCCTCTTCAAAACCTTCAAAACTGGCTTGCAAATCTTCCAAACCATATAAACGAGAAGTTACAGAATTTAATTCATCTTTAAATACAGTTACTTCCGATTCTTTTTCTGCCACTTGAGTAGCTAAAATATTTCTATTTTCTTCAAAGCTATCTACATCTTTCATTATGTCTAGCTGCATTTGTCTTGAGTCTTCAAGAGAAGCAAAGGCCTTTTTATAGATTTTTTCAAAGCTATCTTTCTGAGACGACACATCCTCAAAGGAAAGGCGACTAGCTTCTTCACGCTCTCGTAAATCCTCTAGCTGAGAATCATTAGCCTCAATTTTAGCGTCCATCGCGCTTTCCGCCTGAGACACCGCAACCATCTCTCGTCTTTTGGAGTGGAGTTCTTCCTCAGAACTCCGGATCGTATCGTGAATATTTTCAAATGCTTCATTTTTTTGTTCAAACTCTTGAGTTAAAGTTTTGGCAATCTCTTCTGCAGTATCTACTTTTATAGTCAAAGACTCCACATCAGCACGTAGTATATCTCTTCTCGCCTCTTGCTCGGCTATGATCGACTCCGTCATCTCCCCTTTTCTCTTTCCCTGCTCCACTTCAAAAGAAATATTTTGTAATTCCATTTCTTTTTGTCGCACAGTATTTTTAAGAGACTCTTGCTCCTGGGCTTTTTGATCTAGAGTTTTTTCTTTTTCTAAGATGGCCAGTTTTAGCTCCTCAAGGCCGGACTCAATTTCTTCGAGATCAGCTAAAGATCCAATCTCTGTATCCTGAGATTCTTCAAAAACTTTTTTTGCTTCGTCGGCTATGTCTTTTAAATCGAACCATTTCTGAGACGACAACCATAAGTCTTTATCTTCTAACTCTTCTTTTAGTTTTCTGTATCTTTCCGCTTTCTTAGCCTGGCGCTGCAAGCTATCTATCCGACGCTTCAACTCACTTACAATATCGTTAATTCGAATTAGATTTTGTTCCGTTTGTGCTAGTTTTCTTTGAGACTCTTTTTTTCTGGCTTTAAATTTTGTAATACCAGCAGCTTCCTCAATTAAAGAGCGTCGCTCGATAGGCTTTTGAGTAACGATTTTACCAATAGCCCCTTGCTCTATAATAGAAAAGCCTTTAGCCCCAGCTCCTGTATCCATAAAAACTTCCTGAACATCACGAAGTCGAGCCGGTTGTTTATTGACTAAATACTCACTCTCGCCACTTCTGTGAAGTTTTCTTGAAACCTGTATCTCAGAGTGATTTATATATTTGGCTGGAAATGGACCGCCGTCGTTTTCAAGAGTGATAGAAACTTCGGCCATACCAGAAGGACTGTAGCCCTCGGCACCACCAAAAATCACATCACTCATCGATGCTCCTCGAAGGTGCTTAGCGCTTTGCTCACCCATCGCCCAAACTAAAGCATCTACTATATTTGATTTACCACACCCATTGGGTCCGACGATACCGGTGATTCCCTCATGGAAGTGAATTACAGTTCTATCTTTAAAAGACTTAAACCCACAAAGTTCCAGTTTTTTAATTCTCACTCTATCCCCCTAATTCAACGCTGCTTGTGCTGCCGCTAATCTTGCTATTGGTACACGAAACGGTGAACAACTAATGTAGTCTAATCCAATTTCTTCAAAGAAATGGATGCTACTTGGGTCACCTCCGTGCTCACCACAAATACCTATCTTAAGATCAGGCTTTGCTTTACGCCCAAGATCTGATCCTATTTTTACTAGTTTGCCCACTCCCTTTTGATCGATAGATACAAAAGGGTCTACGCTAAAAATCCCCGTAGAAACGTAGGATCCCAAAAAGCGTCCAGAATCATCCCTTGATAATCCTAAACCTGTTTGAGTTAAATCATTGGTTCCAAAACTAAAAAAGTCCGCGGCCTCGGCGATTTCATCCGCGGTCACCGCAGCCCTTGGTAGCTCAATCATTGTTCCGACTTTATAATCGAACTCTACACCAGCCGACTGCATTGCACTTTGAACTTCCGCCTCAACAACGGTTCTTAAAAGAGTTAACTCTTTTTCAGTGGCAACTAAGGGGATCATAATTTCTGGAACTAAGATCTTTCCCTCTTTGACTCTGGAGGCAGCAGCCTCAGCTATGGCTCTTGCCTGCATTCCATAAATTTCTGGGTAGGTGATAGCCAATCGACAACCCCTATGCCCTAACATAGGATTGAACTCATGTAAGGAGCGGATTTTGGCTCTTAACTTTTCATATTTTACATTTAACCGAACTGAAAGCTCTTTAATTTCCTCGTCATCTTGGGGCAAAAACTCATGAAGAGGTGGATCTAATAATCTTATAGTTACAGGCAAGCCATCCATCACTTCAAAAAGTCCCGTAAAGTCCTCACGCTGCATGGGAAGTAATTTATCTAAGGCCAGTTTTCTTTCAGGTTGGCTCTCTGCAATAATCATTTCTCGAACCACATCTATTCGTTCAGGTCCAAAAAACATATGTTCTGTTCTGCAAAGTCCAATACCCTGGGCTCCAAACTCTCTGGCAAGCTTAGCATCGTGCGGGGTGTCCGCATTTGTGCGAACTCCTAGTCTTCTGAACTTATCTGCAATCTTCATGAACTTTTCAAAATAATCATCAAGAGACGGAGCAATCGTTTTCACTTCCCCATGGAAAACCTCTCCGGTTCCTCCATCAAGAGTGATAACATCACCTTTTTTTAGCTCATAGGAGTTGATTCTCAAAGTTTCTTTTAAGTAGTCCACATCTGCATCACCACAACCGGCTACACAACATTTACCCATTCCGCGAGCAACAACCGCAGCGTGAGAGGTCATTCCACCTCTAGTGGTTAAAATACCTTCCGCAGCTATCATACCGGCGATATCCTCTGGACTCGTTTCCACTCTTACCAAAATAGCTTTTTCCCCTTTTTTCTTAGCATCCTCAGCCTCATCAGAGGTAAACACAATCCTACCGTTTACGGCACCTGGGGAAGCTGGTAGCCCTTTGGTGAGCTTTGTTCTTTCCGCATTGGGATCTAATGTGGGATGTAATAACTGATCTAAACTGGAAGGATCCACTCGCAACACAGCTTCTTTTTCACTAATTAGATTTTCATCTAACATATCGCAGGCGATTCTTACCGCAGCTCTAGCGGTACGTTTTCCCGTTCTAGTTTGCAGCATCCACAACTTATCGCGCTCAATTGTAAATTCGATATCTTGCATATCTCTATAGTGCTTTTCTAAGTTGAGATAAATTTCTACTAGTCTTTGATAGGCCTCAGGCATAGCTGCTTCTAGGGACTTCATCCCTTTTTTTGAAGCATCCTCTTCGGTGATTGGTTGTGGGGTTCTTATCCCAGCTACCACATCCTCACCTTGAGCATTAATTAAAAACTCTCCAAAAAACTTCTTCTCGCCAGTACTTGGATCACGAGTAAAAGCTACACCGGTTGCAGAGTCCTCTCCCATATTTCCAAAGACCATACTTTGGACATTAACTGCTGTTCCCCATGATTCATCGATGGAGTGTAGCTTTCTATATGTGATGGCTCTTTCTGAGTTCCAGCTTTCAAAGACTGCACCTATCGCTCCCCAAAGTTGATCCACTGGATCTTCCGGAAATCTTTTTCCGGTGGAGTCCAAAACATTTTGCTTAAAGCGCTCAACTAAGAATTTTAGATCCTCTACGGTCATATCAGAATCATTAGAGTAATCTTTATCCGCCTTTAAGTCCTCAATGATTACTTCCAAAAAGGAGTGATTCATACCCATTACCACATTGGAATACATTTGTATAAAACGGCGATAAGAATCCCAGGCAAAGCGCTCATTACCA
>JBGCGH010000042.1:0-3321 GCA_045110695.1 Bdellovibrionales bacterium
ATCACCATTTAAAAAGAACTGTGTTCGATCAGAAACTCGTGCTGCCTGTTGCATATTATGAGTCACAATTATTATTGAGTAATTCTCTTTTAATTCCTTAATCAAGCCCTCAACCTTAGCGGTAGACCTAGGATCAAGAGCAGAGCAAGGCTCGTCCATTAGAATTAACTTTGGGCTCATCGCTATGGCTCTGGCTATGCAAAGTCTTTGCTGCTGACCTCCACTTAGACGAAGTGCGCTTTCATTTAGGCGGTCCTTCACTTCATCCCAAAGAGCCGCTTTTGTAAGTGACTCTTCTACTAACTCATCAAAGTTCACTTTTAATCGATTTACCTTGGGGCCCCAAATCACATTCTCATAAATACTTTTTGGAAAGGGATTAGGTTTTTGAAATACCATACCAATATTTTTTCTTATATCAACGACATCGGTATTAGAACTATAAACATCTTTACCATTGAATTCTATTTTACCTTCGACCCTGCAACCAGGGATAAAATCATTCATTCGATTTAAGGAACGGAGTAAGGTACTTTTACCGCAACCGCTTGGGCCAATAATCGCAGTTACAGCCTTGTCTCCGTAAAGACAATCAATGCCATTCACAGCTCTAGAATCCCCATAAAAAACCTTAACTTGATTTAACTTTAAAAGATGATCTGTCATAGTTTATACCTCTGGTACTTTTGGCGAATCAAAACGGCAATTAAATTTAAAGTGAATAAGATAGCAAGTAGAACTATAATTCCACCAGCTGCCAAATACTGAAACTCTTCTTGTGGTCGAGAAGCCCAGCTATAAATTTGCACCGGTAAAACGGTAAACGAATCCATTGGACCCTCTGGTAAGTAGGCAACATAAGACAGAGCTCCAATAATTATAAGTGGGGCCGTCTCACCCATCGCTCTAGAAATGGCCAAAATAAGACCGGTCATTATTCCTGGTATAGCGCCAGGAAGTACTTGTAGAAACACTACTTGGTATTTTTTAGCTCCAAGCGCGTAAGCGGCTTCTCTAATCGAAGATGGAACTGCTCGAATTGAGTTTTGTGAAGAAAGTATTACAACTGGAAGAACCAATAAACTTAAGGTTAAAGAGCCAGACAGAATACTGTCTTCCAATCCAAAATACCTAACAAAAAGCATGAGTCCAAGGAGTCCATAAATAATACTTGGCATTCCAGCAAGATTAGCAATATTAACTACCAAGGCTCTTTTTAAGCGAGTATCACGGGCATATTCTTCCAGATATAAGGCTGTGGATACCCCAAAAGGAACTACGAACAATATAGTGAATCCAATAACATACAAGGTACCAACCGCCGCGCTTAACAAGCCTGCTTTTTCTGGTTTGCGCGATGGATAGCTTGTTAAAAATTGCCAATCCACCCATTCCCAGCCCTGCCTTATAATATGAACCAACAACACAAGCAGGACACATACCGCAGCAAAACTAACTAGCTTACAAAAACCTTCAAACATCTGAGCCTTTAAATGACGATTCATTAAGAGTTCCTTTTCTGAATTCTACGGGCCAACTTGTGGCCAATAACATTCATTACCAAAGTCATTAGAAACAACAAGCCCGCTACGGCAAAACTGGTTTGATAAGCCACGCCACCTTGCTCTACATCTCCTAAACTTACTTGCACTATGTAAGAAGTCATTGTTTGAATACTATCTAAAGGACTTCCCAATAGACTAGGTGTTGAACCCGCAGCCAAGGTCACAGCCATTGTTTCACCGATAGCCCTAGAAATTGCTAAAATCACCGCCGACCAAATATGCGTACTTGCAGAGGGGATTAAAACCTGTAGCACCACCTCGTTACTAGTTCCCCCTAGAGCATAACCGGCTTCCCGTACTGAGTTTGGTAGAGAACTAAGAGCATCATCGCAAATGGATGAGACCATTGGTAAGATCATAATACCAACCACTATGGCCCCACTAGTAGCATTGAAAACATTGGTTTGTGGAAATAATTCTTGAATTAAAGGAGTAACGAAACTTAAGGCAAAGTAACCATAAACGACAGTTGGGATACCAGCCAATATTTCTAATATGGGCTTTAATATGGCCCGTGTCTTTTGACTAGCAAATTCTGTTAAAAAAACTGCAATCATCAGTCCAGCAGGTAATGCTAGAAGTATAGCCCCGAAGACTATATATAAAGTCCCAGAGACTAAAGGAAGTACTCCAAAACTTTGTGGTTCTATCAGTGGTTCCCACTCAGTTCCGAATAGAAAATCGGTAAAAGAAATTTCTTTAAAAAACTCAAAACTTTCTACACCCAGAAGCCCGACTACCAAAATACTAGTAGCAAGACTTACCAAGCTGAAAAGAAGTAATGCTTTATCGACTATAAAGTCTAAGTATTTGGACATTATTTTACGAAGGCCTCAAAGTCTTGGAGAGATTTGCTGTAACTCACTTCTGGTAGAGCAACATAACCAACTTCACTAGCAATACTTGCTGCCGTTTTCAAATAAAATTTTATAAAGGAATATACTTCTGGCCGCTGGGATGAGGACTTAGATACGTAAATAAAAACAGGCCTACTCAAGGGTTTATAACTCCCATCATTTATAGTTAGCTCAGTGGGAGCGACTCCATTGACTTTTAGTGCTTTTATTTTTGATCGATTCTCTTTGTAATAAGCAAAACCAAAGAACGCCATAGCGTATTTGTTACGAGAGACACCTCTCACTAAAACATTATCATCTTCACTCTTAGTAAAATTAGAGCGAGATACATGACTTTTACCGTTTATAACTTTAGTAAAATAGTCGTAAGTTCCTGAATCCGTACCTGGTCCAAATAGTTTTATTTTCTCATTAGGCCATGATTCACGAATATCTGACCACTTTTCAACTTTAGAATTGGGCTCCCATATTTTTTTTAGCTCTGCGGTTGTGATGTCATTAGCCCAGTTATTATCTTTGTTCACTACAACCGATATACCATCAAAAGCTACCTCTAACTCTAAGAACTCAATCTTATTCGCTTTGGTTTTCTCAATTTCAGATTTTTTTATTCTTCTAGATGCATCATTGATATCAATTTGGCTACGGGCGAACTTTTTAAAACCACCACCAGTCCCTGATTTTCCCACTTGGACACGGACTCTGGGCTGAACTTCTCTATACTCTTCCGCTATAGCCTCTGTAATAGGAAATACAGTGCTAGAACCATCTACTTTTACTTTACCCCGCAATTTTTCTGCTTGCCCGCTAAGTGAAAATAAAAATAGACACATTATAGATAATAAGCTTTTCATTCATACCTCCGTAGAAATAAATCCCCTACAGATTGTATGTAGTCT
>JBGCGH010000043.1:0-82214 GCA_045110695.1 Bdellovibrionales bacterium
CCACACAAACAAATAACCAAACAAACATACATACATACATACATACATACATACATACATACATACATACATACATACATACATACATACATACATACATACATACATACATACATACATACATACATGTACCCAAGGAGTTAGTTAGTTAGTTAGTTAGTTAGTTAGTTAGTTAGTTAGTTAGTTTGGCCTCTTAATTCAAATGATGAAACCCCACCGGCTTAATCTAATACATCAAGTTTTACCGAGATTAAAGCAGCATATCCCTTTTATTAAGTCCATAACCTTATAGTTACCAGTAAAACAGGTCAAAATATCACCACCTGTGTTGGTATGAATATTGTTGTAGTGAGGGGCAGTAGTGCTTTTGGGGATATAAAGCACCACTACCGAGGGGGAGAGAGTTATGACTAAGTTATTTGTATTGATGGGGTTGGTATTTACACTTTCAGCTTGTGAGGAAAAATTTAACGGGCAACTTGATTTGGGGAAATCCATTCAATTTGTAGGAAAACTGGATAGAGACACGCAAAGACAGCTAGATCGATGCGAGCGAAGAAACAGTAGATCTTCCAAATGTAAGAGGCTTTATAAAAAGAAAGAAGGAGCTAGCTCTATTTTGACGGCTGGGCAATACCGCGCACAGCTGATACCTGGTAAATCGAAAGTAAAAATGAAGGTGAAGAACGAAAAAGGAAAAACAATACAAGAGTTTAACGTAAAGGTTCCAAAGCATGCGAGGCTGCCAAGAGAAAATGGTTCTTTTAATCTTCTCTCTGCTGACACTAGTTTTCCTTACGACATAAAAGGTAACCTTGTTACTGAAATTACTAGAACAGATACCGTTTATTCTAATGAAAGCTGCACTTGGACTGAGCCTGAAACTGTTTGTCGAAGAGTATTGGAAGCAATACCAAATTGCGATCCTGCTCTAGTTAAGAAAAAGAAACGTAAAAACCCTTGCATGAGACGAGTCAGAAAGTGTGAAACTGAATACATTACCTACCATGGTTACCAAGATGTTGAGTTCCACCATAAGCATACTGACAAGGACATAGTATTTTCTATGATCAAACCAAGTACTAGAGAAGGGATTGGTGAGTTCCAGGGGCATTACCATGATGCGGAGAAAATTTATACCTACAAGCAGACTTGTAACTAATTCTTTTTATTATTTTTTAGAGGCCCAAAAAACGTTTGGTTTTTTGGGCCTCTAGGTTTTGCGTCCTGAACAATATGTATTTGAAAAAAAATAAAGCTGGGAAATCTAGCGAAATGATAAAAATCAAACATAGTTAGATAGTTGTTAATAAACTAATAACCTTCTGGTATCCAAGCTCGAAACTCAAACAATAAGTGGGGTATGAATGAAAATAGATCTAAGTGAAAAACGTATATTTCAGCCTGTGAAATCTCAACTCAATAAAGAAGTAGTGTACGGTCTAGGTTCTGTTTTGTTTGGAGAAAAAGAGATTGATAAAAATGATTGTTTTTTTCATATGGGCATACTTGAACCTGGGCAAAGTAGTTCGAGGGAGCACTTTCACTCTGAAGTAGACGAGTATATCTTTGTATTAGAAGGTCGATTAGAACTCATTGAAGATTCGGCCAAGCAATCTATTCAAGAGTGGGATATGGTTTTGTTTGAAAAAAACTCAAAGCTTCCCCACCTATTTAAAAACTCCAGTGATAAACGCTGCAAATATCTACTCATACGAAAAAATATTGGGTATAACGACACAGTTTATCCATAGCACTTAATTATCGGATCCCATCAAATACATTAAAGCCTCTGTCTAAATACACTTACTGGGATTTTAAAACGGCAACGAATACCCGCTATGGGCTTTCCCACAGATTAAGTGAAAAAATTGAACATATCTTAGAAAAAACCATAACCGATGGTTAAAACAGGTTAGATAATGGGCTTTTAAGGCAATAAAAGCAGGATTCAGACATTAAAGTAGGCTATTTTGTGCTCAAAACTGGATATTCTTGAGTTATATTTGATCCACTGATAGCCTCAGCCAACAGGAGTTCACATGTTAATCACTAGATGGCAGGCCAAAGAGGTCCCCTCGATAGAACAACTAAAAATGATTTTACTCTCCGAAGGCCAGGACTTGAAGGAAGAAATTTTCCCTGGTGGTCAGGAGATTGGTGAACACAAACACCCCTTTGAAGAGATTCGAATCATTCATACAGGCCGTATGATATTTAATTTTACCGGGAATAAGGTACTACTTAGATCTGGTGATAAAATTATAATTCCACCTAACACGAAACACTCCATGGAAGTTCAAGGTGAAGAAGAGTGCAGTTCTATTGTGGCTTATCGACCATTTTAAAATTGAATCGGCCGAATCAAAAACAGCCTTAGTACCAAGATCTAAGCCCTGTAAGCATGATATACTTAATTATTTTGAGCCTAAATCGTTGCACAGAACTTCATTAGATTTGCAGCTAAGCCTATAGTTTTATTGACCTATTCTAGTACTCAATTCCTCCAGTCATTTCTTTGGATCATTCAGGTACAGGACCTTAAGCTAGAATTCCAACACACCTAAGTCCTAACCCTAAAGTCCAGGGACCTATTCTTCGATAAGTTAACATCTAATTAAGGAGAGTAGAGTGAAACAGGAAAACACAGTGGAAACAGTAGAGATGATTGAACTAGTGAGAAATTTCACCAAAGGGATTGATTCCTACATCTTTGAAGAAGACGCGCGTTACATTAAAATGCAACAACGAGATGATCTCAAAAATATCTTTATCGATAAATCTATGGTTTACAAAGTTTTGCAAAGAACAGATCACATGGGGAAAGACTTTCTTCAGATCAATTTTATCGATGATTCTAAAATTCTTGTCACTGATTCATTGATCGGTTTTAAACCGACCCCTGTCTCGGACTTGGATATGACCAAAATTCCAAAAGTTGTAACAACTCCAGACATTGTCAGTGTTTTTGAAGCCATTGAAGAATGTCTAAGAGACGAAGACTTAGATTACGAAGAAATTAGTACTCTAAAAAGAGTATTCTCAGCAATTGTAATGGGAGCAGAATCTGTTGGCTTTGACATGGAAGAGGAACATCATTGGTTAAAGAGACTTGTTTTGGGTGCGAAAGCCGCTTCCTAGTTAAGAAAAGTAAAAATACGAATACTTAAGCCGGCTGAAATATTTAGTCGGCTTTTTTTTAGTCCTCTGCTCGGACCCATTTGAGATATGCCTTTATGTTTTTCTCGAAGCCGATTTCATCAGGAGAATAGAACTCCCTATCTTTTATCTCTGCAGGCAAGAAATCCATTGCTTGGTAGTTTCTTTCTCCGTTAAATGCATATTTGTAGCCTTTACCGTAGCCAATTTTTTTTAAAAATGAATTTGCCGCGTTTTTTAGAGTAAGAGGAATAGTTAATGTTCCAGATTTTTCAACCTCAGCCATTGCAGCATTAAAAGCTGCATAAGATTTGTTACTTTTAGGACAGCTCGCTAAGTAGGTTGTAGCTTGGGCAAGGTTGATTCCGGCTTCTGGCAAACCAACAAATTCAACTGCCTGCATAGCTGCTACCGCTATAGTTAAAGCTCTGGGATCTGCGTTGCCTACATCCTCAGAGGCGGAGATCACCAATCTTCTAGCGATGAACTTTGGATCTTCTCCAGAGCGAATCATTCTGGCTAAATAGTAAATTGCAGCATCAGGAGAACTCCCTCTTATGCTTTTAATAAAAGCGGAGGCTATATCGTAATGAGAGTCCTTTTTGTCATAGTATAAATCCATTGCTGGAAGTAGGCTTCTTAGTCCTTTCTCGTCAATAATTGGGAAAGGGCTCTGATTACCAGAGCTAACCGACTCTACCTCATATAGGTCAAACAATTGCTCTGACAGGCCTATGAGTTTTCTGGCATCTCCGCCACTTAACGATAAAAAATAAGTCAGTGCATTTCCTTTATCGGAAAACACTTGCTCCCTACTGAGTCTCTTGAAGTCTAGAGCTTTTTCGAACAGCTTTTCCAAAGCACTGGCGCTGAGATTCTCAAACCGAACTACTCGACTTCTACTAAGTAGAGCCGAGTTCACCTCAAAACCTGGATTTTCTGTTGTTGCACCGATGAGTAACACACATCCTAATTCCATAAATGGAAGAAGCACATCTTGCTGAGTTTTATTTAACCGATGAAACTCATCGATAAAAAGAATTCGCTTTTCTCCGTTGGAATAAAAGTTATTCTCTGCTTGCATTCCGATCTCGCGTAGATCTTTTGCACCTGTGGAAATGGCATTTAAATTATCGACGGCCGAATCGTAGTAGTTACCAATCAGTTTTGCAAAACTCGTTTTCCCTGTACCAGGGGGACCCCATAGAATTAAGTTAGGTAATTTTTTAGCTCTCAATAACTTAACGATAGCAGAACTATCTCCAGATAGTTCTATTTGACCTAAAATGTCTTCAATAGATTTAGGACGCATTTGCTCGGCTAATGGTTGCAATCGCTTATCAAAACTTGCTTTAAAAAGATCTTCCATAGGTGCTTTTTCTAGCACCTTGCAGCTTCTTCTAACAACTAGTTTTCAATTTATAAGTGGGTTTCCGGGAAGCACTCTAAGTCTGCTTTTTCCATTACTCGCTGGTAGGCAATGGGATAGGGAGCTTCTAAAAGCGTCCCCTTCTCCAAATAAGGGTGAATCTCTTCCAGATTTACTGCCCCCACCCCTGTGATTCGTCGTTGTATATGATGTCTTCTTAGTTGGGAGGGCTTTTGTACACCCACAATTTCTATGAGCTCACGAAAAGCTTTCATGGTGCGACCATGGAAATTGGCACATCGCACCGCTTTGTTGTTTACGTTCAAGCCTCTATACAGATTAGGATCAGTGGTTGCGACACCAGCCGGACATACATTCTCATGGCATCGCAGTGCTTGGATACAGCCTATGGAAAGCATCATGGCCCTAGCACTGTTGATAATATCAGCTCCGAGGGCCATTCGGTTAACCATATGAAAAGCGGTTATGACTTTTCCAGCAGCTATTATTTTTACTTTTTGCCGAATATTAAAACCCAAAAGAGTATTATGAACGAAGACCAAAGCGTCTTCTAACGGGGTACCAACAGAGTTTGTAAGCTCTAAGGGAGCTGCTCCTGTTCCGCCCTCGCTACCATCAACACTAATGAAATCGGGGTAGATTCCAGTGGCAATCATAGCCTTACATATCGATAAAAATTCTTCTTGGTAACCGATACATAATTTGAATCCGATCGGTTTGCCATCACTCAGATCTCGCATTTTTTTAATAAACTCCATTAAGCCTTTTGGTGTATCGAAGGCTTTGTGAGCTCCCGGAGAAAGTACATCTTGATCCATAGGAACTCCACGGATCTCTGCAATCTCTGGCGTGACCTTTTCCTTGGGTAAAATTCCACCATGACCGGGTTTTGCTCCTTGGGATAGCTTTAGTTCAATCATTTTTACGTTTGGCTCCGCGGCAGTTTGCTTAAAACTCTCTGGACAAAAATTACCATCTTTAGTTCTACAACCAAAATAACCAGTGCCAACCTGCCAAACTAAATCTCCACCCGCGTTTTTATGATAGGGGCTGATCCCACCCTCGCCAGTGTTCTGATAAAAGCCTCCAAGCTTTGCTCCGCCATTAAAAGCCATCACAGCATTTTTTGATAAACTACCATAAGACATCGCAGAAATATTTAAAAGCGAACAAGAATAGGGCTGTAAACAGTCATCTCCACCAATTGTTACTCTTAAAGCCTCATCTTCAACCTCGGTTGGCCGAACCGAATGATTTACCCACTCATAATTTGGAGCATAGACATTTTCTAAAGTTCCAAAAGGCACAGTTTCTATTGCTTTTTTTGCTCTCTGATAAACAACAGAGCGAAAGACCCTAGATATTGGTAAGCCATCCGTATCATGTTCAATAAAGTATTGCTGAATTTCTGGCCTAATTTTCTCAAAAAGATACCTAATGTTTCCTATGACTGGATAATTCTTTCTTATCGTTTGGCGGTTTTGAGCTGCATCTCTAAGTCCGATTAAAAACAACGGAACCACCACCCATAGTGCAATAGTAATATCTGGATATATGAGACGGCCTGCAAAAATAAGGGCAAAAATGACGGCACTGATGATGTAAAACTCTTTACGCATAAAACTCTCCGTTGCTGATCTAGTACAAGTTTAAAACCCGCGTCAAAGACAAACAACCAGCTCGGATAAATCCCTTAAATTCCATACGAATAGACGGTACTATGAATGCCAATATCAGGTCCTAAGTCGGAGGAACAAATGACATTTATCTCTTTTCTATTGAGTCTTATATTAGCCAATAACTTGCAAGCTTCGGATGCTCTTTGGGAACAATTTCTGGCTAAAGATCAAAAAGTACAAAATGCCATTCATCAAAAAAATAAAACAGATTTTCAAATTAAAGAAGTTAGGGCCAGCTTTATGCCAAACATTTCTTTGGACTACACATTGAACGCTTCGAAAACTGTATTTGTAACTGGCTCTACTCAACTGGAGTTTGAGAATAGAATTCATAGTGCAGCTGTTTCCCTAAGACAGCCAATTTATTTAGGTGGTCGACTTTTTGCCAGTTTAAGATACGCAAAGTTACAAAAGCAGATTGAGGACAATAAAGTGCTTATCGCAAAAATTGAAGCGAAGCGTGAGTTCATAGCATTAATTAGTACAATTTATAGTCTAAGGGAAAAATTAAAACTCCAGAAAGAGAGTCTAAGTTTCCAGGAGCGTTTTTCCAAAGTCATGAGAAAGAAGCAACGTATAGGAAATGCTAGACTGTATGAGCTTGATAAAGCCTTGTCAGATTTACTCTCAAGACAAAGCATTGTGAAACAACTAGAAACTCAATTAGATACTGCGGAGAATGATTTAAAAAGCCGCCTGGAGACTAATACTCTTGAATCTATCCGCCTTCCTGATACTAAAGTTGATACCAATGCCAGCTTTGAAAACTTAATGAAGAACAACCCTAGCATAAACAATATTCTTCTCGGTCTTGAGTCTTTAAAAGAGTCTCATACAGTGTCCAATTCAGAAGACAACCTGCAAGTTAGTCTTAGTGCCAACAAAGGAATTCAAGATGATAAGCTTGGGGATCTTCCCGAGGGGGACGAAAGCTACTCCATAGTTTTAGCTGCAAGCTTACCATTGTTTTCTGGTCTATCTTCACTTCACAAGAAGGATGCACAGAATAGCGAAGTGAAGTCTTTTGAGAATCAAAAGAAAGATCTTATGGATCGATTGAAGACACAATTTACAGCCACAAAATCTTTGTTGAAAACAAATCAGCTGTTATTGGAGTTTAGCTCTAGGCAGATGAAATTAGCCAAAAAAGCTTTTGAAAAAGGGAATAAATCTTATAAAAATGGGCAAATAAAATTTTTCGAACTCTTGCAATTGCAACAGGGATATGAACTATCTGTTAACAACAATGTAGATTTATTGACCCAGACAGCTACTGCTAAAAATGACTATCTGGGTTTACTGGGTAGATTATAAAGTATCAGAATCTTCTTTTGAGCCTTTGGTTAGCTCTTCAACATAGCCTTGGCTCCTATTAAAAGCTTTTTCAACATTTAGGACTCTTGGAGTTATAAAAATCATCAGCTCATTTTTTTGTCTGTCTGAAGTTTTATGAGTAAATATCTCACCAATAATCGGGATCTTTGATAGTAGACTCACTTCCGCTGTAACCTCAGTATTATCAATTTGATAAATACCACCTAGTACCACAGTCTCTCCATTGGGTACTAAAACTTTTGTTTTTGCGGATCTTTTACCGATAGGAGTAGCGGTAACATCACCACTCACTACCTGTGCTAGGGCTACGTCTCTATCAATAGTAATATCCATCAATACCCCACCATCAGCAGTGATTTGTGGAGTTATACTCAAGGACAAATTAAGATCCTTCGTTTCTATAGAAGTCGTGGTGGAATTAGCCTCTGAGTCAAAAGTGGTTGAGACGTCGGTAACCTGAGTTGTCTGAGAGATTGTAGCTGTTTCATTATTTAAACCAACAACTCTTGGAGCTGAAATAACTTTGGCAAGGTTCTTTGACTCATAAAGGTTTAGGAATGCACTAATGTTTCCAAAATTTGGATCTATGATAGTGGAAATAATTCCAGCCGTACCGCTACTGGCTCCTGTTTTAAGACTCGCATTCCCTGTTCCATCGGCTGTAGATCCTAAGGATAAGTTAAAATCTTTTTCGAAAGATTCGGTCGCCTCAACAAACTTTGCTTCCATTAAAACCTGAGGAGTCTCTGTATCTAGAGTTCTAATTAGATCAGAAATTCTCTTCAGAACTTCGGGAATGTCAGTAACAATGATTTGATTTGTTCTTGTATCCGCTTTTGCAGACCCCCTACTCGGTGTCAGGAAATCAGTGATTTGACCAATCAACTCAGAGGCCTCAGCAAATGAGATCGGAAAAACTCTCACCTTTAAAGGCTGTAGTCGCCTTTGCGCTTCGATCACTCTTCTTGCTTCATTACTCTCTGATTCGATTCTAGACAAAGGAGCTATTCTTAAAATATTCCCACTCTTTACATACCCAAGTTGCTTACTTTGTAAAACCACCATAAGCGCCTGATCCCAAGGAATTTGCCTAAGCTTTAGAGAAATTGCACCTTGAACATCTTCGGCTATTACAATGTTAAGACCACTTTGCTCGGCTATGAAATCAAAAACATCCCTGATATTTGCATTCTTAACTTCAATATTTATTTTTCTACCGTAGAAATTTGTATTTCCAGATACAAAATCCTCGATAGTTTTATCTTTTAAAACCTCTTTGTCGTCACGGATTTTTTTAGAGTCCACAGCATCACCATAAATCAGCTTCATCTCTTCAATAAAATCATCTTTCTGGTCTTGAGGTGCACTTGCCACAATCAACAAGCTGTTCCCTTCTTGTTGTACTAATGGCTCAGAGTCATCCGTCAATTGAATCACAATTCTTGCGGTTCTAGATCCTGGCTCTTGATAAGCCTGGAATATTCCAACTGCTCCATTAAACTCCCTTGTGTCATAAGGCCTTTGGAATTTTTGAGGCAAATTTACATCTTCCATTTCTATGACGAATTGACCAGTGCTCAAGTTTTTACGTTTTCTAAAACTAACCTCTTGGTTGGAACTAATAACTACAGTTCCACCGTTTTGATTAGCAAGAAAATCTAAACCGACTATACTAGCGCCTTGTTCGATCTCTGGCTCAACTGAAATTGGCTCAGCTACATTTTCTGTACTCGTATCTTCAAAAGCAACACTCTCATCCGCTGAAGAGTTTTCCTCCGTAGCAATATCTGTTTCTGCAAAAGACTCTTCTTGTAGATCATCATTTTGCTCAAATGACTCCTCAGAGGAATCCTCTTGAGCTAAAGATTCTTCATCTTCAAAACTTTCTTCTCCCTCTTCAGTGTCAGAAGCAAATTCATCATCGGAAATATCATCGTCACCGAAATCTTCATCCGCGAGATCATCCCCCTCTTCATCGACTCCAAAATCGTCATCTAGAGTTTCCTCTGTCTGCTCTAAAGACTTTTCTTCCGTCGAGCTACAAGAGACAACACTCATTGCTAGAAAGCTACTAAGTAGTATTTGAATAAATAATTTCATCGGAAACTCCTTTTCCGTAAAAGACTTATCTTTTGGCTGAGTGATCTATCTCCATCACCTGTGTTTGTGTGGAAATTTCTCCTTTATAAACAAAGGTCTCAACAATAATTAATTCACTATCCCTAATCTGGGCTACGTATCCGTTATTTCTACCAATCTTATCTCTTTCTCTAATGTAGTGTAATTTAGCATTGGGATCTCTTACCATAGCGATAGGATCATTCACACCCCAAATCACACCCACAACTTTCAGCTGATCCAGCTCAAATTTTTGCAATGGTAAAACCGGTCCTTCTACAGCCCCATTTTTAGATACAGTAACAGGTGCCTGGTAGGGCTGGAAGGGATCAGACTTACTATCAGGATTATAATCATATTGTTCTATCACATCCTGTAATCGAATCCCTATTCCTTGTGTACCTTCAACCACGATATCGCTATCTTTTGCTTGATCATTGGTAACAGGCTTGGTGTTTTGAGCACCAGGTAGAGCATCTTGTGTATTTTGATTTACCTGGGTTGGTGCCGCGACGTTTGGCTGTTGGGCATTGAGTGTTTTTCCAAAAAAACCTGAAGCTAGAAAGGCAGCCAAGCCAACTCCACCAACAGCCACGCTGAAATATACAAATATAGAAAGCAATCCATCCTTCAACTTCATTTTTTCTTCTTGCCTTTATTCGCATCTTCCTCTTGGTAACGAAATGCCACCAAGGTACCCTGGAGCTGTAAGACCACAGATTCCCCTGAAGCCTGACCGCTCTTTTTAAGCGCTAGGTTTTTAATATTAATAATTCTCGGAATTTTTGTTACACGAGATATAAAATAAGTAATTTGTTTATACGTTCCAGTCAGAGCCACATCCATAAACAACTCATCATAAAAACGGTTAGGCTTAGGCTTATTTGGCTTTAGTTTAGTAATATTCACTCCAGACTTTCTAGCTTCGGCATAAAGTTGAGATAAAATATCCTGTATACGTGATTTACTGGGCAAATATGTAATAGCAGACTGAAATTGCTCTGCAACGACATTTACTTCCTGTTGGAATTTCCTAACATTTTTAACTACTTTTTTATTCGAATTAATATCTGTTCTGAGCTTTTTGATCTCTTGCTCTACTTGTCTATTTTTTTGTGTGAATTTATCATCGCCCTCAAAAAACATAAAATAATATAGAGCACCTAAACCCAGGCTAATCACTACAAAGGTTGAAAGACTTGCTTGGTTGATTTGTTGTCTAATATCTGCCATTAAAACTCACCCAGTTCACAAGTAATTTTAAATGTCTTAGCAACCCCACTGGCTGTTTTACTTACGCTTGTCTCTATTAGGTTAACATTTGTAAAGAAAATACTCTCTTCAAGGTTTTCTAAAAGTCGGGAGACAATTACATCTTCCGTAGCCAAGCCAGACATTTCTACTTGTTTTTCCTTAATTGAGATATCGTTCAACCAAGCCTGCTTTGGAATTACATTATGCAAAGCATCTAGTGCTTTTACGTTTATCAAGCGCTCTTTAGACAAGACTTTTATGGTATTCATTCTTTTTTCTAATCGAGCTTTTTCTTCTTGAATTTTTTTAACCTGCTTTACCTGGTTACCAAAACCAACCAGCTCTTTCTTAAGCTTGTCCCTGGCTTTTAACTTTTTCTTGTAATTGTCGTTAGCTACGCCCTGTAGGTATAAATCTCCGGCATAAAGAATCATTACAGGAATTAGACATACCACCAATTTAACCGCGATATCTTTCGGATCAAAATACACAGACTGACTGGTACTAGTTTGAGTGCTTGTTGCAGTTAAACCTGAAACTCCCCCTAAACCTCTCAGTAGATTGATTTCAATCATAGCTTACCACCCTTACGGGCCGCGAGGCCCATAACTGTCGGCAAAAGGTTTGTAATTTGGGAAATATACTCAGGGTTAAATTTTTTAGTATCAACTTCCACTTTCACAAAGGGATTTAATATTTCTATATTTGGAGAAACATTTTGCTTTAAGCCATCTATCAAATAAGGAAGACTAACACTTCCTCCGGTAACAAAATACCTATCGATATTTAGATCATTACTTGAAGCCATATAAAAATCCAGTGATCTTTGTACTTCTTCCAAGTAGGCTTCCATACTGCTACCGATTACTTGTAAGACTTCTTCAGGGACATCTTTACCAGTTCCCGCTGATATCTTTAAATCTTCCGCTTCGTCTAAGCTTACTCCTAGTCCGTTTTGAATATCTGAAGTGAAATTGACTCCACCAAACGGGATATCTCTTACAAAAATAGGATTTGATTTATGTAATACAACAAAGTTTGTGCATGCTGCACCGATATTTAAAATTCCAACAACATCTTTAGTCTTTCCATAATTAAATTCAAAACAGTTTGCCAGTGAAAAACCATTCACATCCACTACATTACATTCGAGGCCAGCGTTTTCAACAGCCTCAGCGTAACGATAAACAGTATCAGATTTTGCAGCAACGAGAACCACATCCATCATCTCAGAGTTGCCCGTCCCATCAAGTGTTTGATAATCGAGACTGACTTCATTAATTTCAAAAGGGATATATTGTTCAGCCTCTAGCTTTATCGCTTCACCTAGAAGATTACCTTCTACTTTTGGCATTGTTATCTTCTTGACAACAACACTTGTTCCCCACATACCCACGGCAGCGTTTTTTCTTTTAGTATTTAATTCTGGGACGATCATTGATAGGGCTTCTGATAATTCCAAAGAATTCAGAATTTCACCACCACTAACAGTTCCAATGGGGGTAGGAATTATAGCTACCGACCTTAATATAGCAGACCTTTTTTTAAGATCGAGCTCCATTAACTTACAAGTACTAGTTCCAATGTCGAGTCCAATGACTTTTGTCGCATTAAAAAACATTTATTCCCTATCCTAATCCTTTGAAAGCAAAATCTAGGTGTAACCAAAGATTACCATTCTGCCCAAAAGCTTCTAAGTATTTAATTCCCCTATGAAATTACACCAATCATGGCGTAGAATGTCAAACTACCGACTGGATGTAAGTGGGGTTAAGTACATTAAAAAGAGGGAACAAGGTAAGAAAAATACAAGTCTATGATCAGTGGCCCAAAGAATAGGTACAAGACTGCAGCGAAGGCTAGATACGGACCAAAGGGAATGCTCGACTTTAGTCCGTCCCTTGAACTAATAGCGGAGATAAGCCCCGCGAAAGCTCCTATTACGCTGGCCACAAATATAACAAAAAGAATGGATTGAATTCCAAGATAAGCCCCTATCCAAGCAAGAAGCTTTATGTCTCCCCCGCCCATTCCCTCTATTTTTCTTATAAGGAGGTAAAAATAGGCAATGGCAAATAAGAATCCACCACCCACCAAAAAACCCCAAAGTGCTGAATCAAAATCCCTCATCGGGTTTAAATAGGCACCCAACAAGCCTAACACGATTCCAGACAAACTAAAAACATCAGGAATAATTCTATGATCGATATCAATAAAACTAACTACTAGTAAACCAAAACCAAAAAACAAGAACTCTAAACTTAGCCAAGTAATTCCAAACTTATAGACGATAGCGGTAAATAAAATTGCCATCAATAGCTCAAAAACTAGAGTTCTCCAGCCGTAAAAGGAACCGCAACTACGACACTTAGCTTTTAAAAGAATTGCGCTTATTATCGGAATATTATCGTACCACTTTAATTTCTTATCACAATTCATACAGTGGCTTGCTGGTTTAACGATACTTTTTCCCTGTGGCAAACGGTCAACGATCAGATTGCCGAAGCTTCCAAAGCAGGCACCAACTATAAAAACCCAGATATCTACAACGAAACTAGGCACAATCTTTCCTACGAAAGAAAAAGACCGTTAAACAAATAAAAAGTCCTGTCCAGGCCAATGCACTCATAGCAGAAGAGCCTACTATTTCAAAAGACGGCAAATCCTTAGATACAGCAACAGATTTCCAGTTCCAACGCTCTAGATTTGGAAAGATATAATTTAGAGCCTCTGCCGTCCCTCGAAATAGCCGTGAGCCGGAAGATTGAGCAAAGTAATTTAGACTATCCAACCAATGACCAATGATAAAACACCCCATAACGAGTGTAATACTTAAGAACGGTTTGGAATAAATTCCAAACATCATTGTTAATGAAGTTAAAACTATAGCTTCCAATAGCATCCCCAAAACCCCAAGAGAGAAAGCTAAGTCCACAGGAATCGCCATTGCGGTCAAAACAGCTACCAAAACCAAAGCTAGCCCCAAAATAAGTACAAGTTCGACTAACACGAATCCAAAAAACTTACCTAATATGAATTCACCACGAGAAATAGGCCTAACAAGTAAGGTCAAAATGGTTTGCTTCTCCAGTTCCTTTGAAACAAGTGTACTTCCAACAAAAATAGAAAGCACAATAACCGAAAGATGCATTCCTGCTAAACCAAAGTCGATTACAATTCGCTCTTGCTCGGCAAAGCTGAGACCAGCCATCGCGCGACTCAGACCTATAATCAAAATAGCAAATAAAACAAGACCATAGAGAATTCTGTCTCTAATAATTTCTTTGAACGTGTTTACAGATATGGTTAGAACTTTTCCCATTATTTATTCAACTCCACGAACACATCTTCTAAGCGCGTACGTTTTAAAGTGATTTCATGAATTGCTTTTCCGTCTAACCTCAGCTGATCAATACAAGACTGTAACTCATGGTCCTTTACCGTGAGACTTTCAACCGTCGAATCTTGCTTATAAAAGGAAATCTCATGCTCTATATCCATTCCAGTAAGAAGTTTTTTCAACTCACCTTCAAAAACACAGTCCCCTTTACGTAAAATCACAAGATTTTCACTAAGCTTTTCAACATCATCAAGTAAGTGAGAACTGAAAAACACTGTTCTTCCCTCAGCGCCAACCTCTCTTATAATTTCTGCGACCTCAAAGCGGCCATCTGGATCTAATCCAGTCATTGGCTCATCCAACACAACGAGTTGAGGATCATGGATTAGACATTGAGCTATACCGATTCTCTGCAACATCCCTTTGGAATAAGCCCTTAGCTTTTTCTCTTTGGCATGAATTAAGCCGACTCTTGTCAAAACTCTATCAATTCGCTGATTTAAATCCGTTTTTTTGATCTGCCCAGACAGAGCAGAATAAAACTCAAGAAACTCTCTTCCATCTAGATACTCATAAAAAAATGGACGCTCCGGCAAAAAACCTATATTGGTTCGCACTGAATTGTCTAATGGCCTACCATCAAACAATATCTCTCCGGAATCTGGTATTAAAAGACCTAAAATAGATTTAATACTAGTGGATTTACCAGCACCATTAGCTCCCAAGAAACCGGTGATTTTCCCAGCCTCCACATTGAAACTTAAATCATCAATGGCCGGGATTTTCTTTAACCAAAACTCCGAACGAAAACTCTTCTTAAGATTTTTTACCTGGATTCCACTCATCGATTATATCTTCATCTTTGGGTCATTAGTGTATATAAATTCCATTCTTATATGCTTATATTGCTCCAACTTGTACCGCATTTTCAGCAATCGTAACATCAAAGCTTCGTGGTGAGAATTGTCCAAGTGTCTAATTTTCTTAACTTCCTTTAAAATAAACTTCTTTGCACCCGGTGGGTGAAAACAGAAACCTCGCGCGAAAACAAAGCTCCCTTCAAAGGGTATAATTCTAGCATCAAATATTTCGTCTGGGTTAAAACCGATTGAAATCTCGGAGTCCTCAAGAATCACTTTCTTCTTCGTAAAAAGATCTCTAACATAGACATCATTTCCTTTTGTTTTTAAAAATTCAAAAAGACTGTGTTTAGTTTGCGAAAGCTTCTCAAGTTCATTTACCTGTAAATCGTCTGAGAACTCATTGGACTCCAGTGCATAGCGGATTGGAGATAGATTATGACTTAAGAGTTCCCGGGAAAAAATATACCAATCTAAAAATTGAGCCATCCTCGGTTCAAATTGATGGTTTTCTTCGTCGACAATACCAGCCATCTCAAAAAACTCTCTTTTAGCATGCTGAAGCTCTTCAGTGAATTTTTCACTGGTGAAGCACTTCAGAACTTTTTCCGTAACCACATCCACGTTCATACTAAAATTATCCGTAATTTTTATAAAAAGGTAAAGAACAGGCTTTGCAAACGCCTATTTAGCGAGCGTTTGACTCATCTAAATCGACCCAAAGCCTATCAAATCTTATTTTTGAACTTTGACTACCTGACCACTGAAAACTGAGTACAACCTTATTTACTTTTGCTACGATATTTTCCACCGGAACAGGTCCCCAATCCCGTGAATCATCTGAAGAATCTCTGTTGTCACCAACCACAAATATTTCCCCAGGCCCAACACTAAATTCTTTATCTACCAAATCTAGAGATTCATTTTTTCTCAGTAAAATCCCGTAGGAGTTAGCGCCTACAGACTCAATAAATGACTCATAGTAGTTGGAACCAACAAAGTCGAAATTATTTTCACCAGATTTCCGCCCCAGTATTTCGCCATTTACAGTAATCCCCTGCTCATTAAGAATAATTTTATCTCCACCAAGCCCAAGTATTCGCTTAACATAAAAAACCGAGGTCTTTGGGTGTCTGAAAATCACAACATCCCCTCTTTTTAAATCAGAGAAAACCCCAGGTAGTACAGAGGAAATTGTTTTGGAAAAAAATTGATAAGGTAGTTTGTAACCCAGAATGATGTCTCCAACATATAGGTTTGGCAGCATGGAACTTGTTGGAACCTTATATAGTGAAACAGCAAACACCCTGAAAAACATGGCGAGACTCAAAGCTATGCCGAAGCTAATTATGCTCGCTCTGTGTTTTTTTAAGAATGGGCTCATAAGAGTCTACCTTTTTTGGAAAACGCCACCAGTCTATTGTAAACGGATCACAAAAAGATGCAATACTCGCTAGGCTCTTTTTACAACTAAACCAAATCATATCTACTCTTCCAACTAGGCTCTCCAAATCAACTAGGCCGATTTTTCTTGTATCATTAGCAATCTCTCTGTAATCCCCAAGAACAAAAAGTTTTCCTTCAGGAATTTGGACGGTATCAGAATTATACAAACTTAGCTCGGTCTGATTCAACGTATGAAACTCAACAGAATCATAAAAATCCACCTTTGTATGATATCTCTCTAAACCTTTAGGAAAATCCTTAGCCTTTAGCCCTTTAATATCTTTGGCCGAAGCAATACCCGGCCTACTGGCTAAAATATTTTCTAGGGCGAGATAAGTATTTTCAAAACGAACCTCCTGCCCTGGCAAACCTACTATCCTAGATATCATCATTTGGTCGCTATTTTCTGGATGCTCAAATACCACAATATCTCCCCACTCAGGAAGATTTCTAGCTCCTATCTTGCCAAGAAACGGCAACTGAAGCCCATAGGAGAATTTATTTACAAAAACATAGTCCCCAGGGAATAAAGTAGGCAACATATGTGAGGTGGGAATACGGTAAGACTCATAAAAACTAACTCTTAAAAAGTAAGCCATATAAATTAAGATTATAAATAGAAAAAAACCTTTTAACTTCTGCATCTAGCAATAGTCTAATCATCAACCTTCAATATCGCAAGGAAAGCCTTTTGGGGAACCTCGACCGTACCGATCTGCTTCATTCTCTTTTTACCTTCTTTTTGCTTCTCAAGAAGCTTTCTTTTTCGAGAGATATCTCCACCATAGCACTTGGCGGTTACATCTTTTCGTAAAGCTGAGATCGTTTCTCTGGCAATAATTTTTGCCCCGATAGCTGCCTGTAGAGCAATTTTAAATTGCTGTTTAGGAATAAGCTCTTTCATTTTTTTAGTAAGCTCTCGGCCTCGGTAATAGGATTTACTCTCATGCACCATTAACGCCAGTGCGTCCACTGCATCGCCATTAATTAGAATATCTAGCTTTACCATATCGGATTCTTGGTAATCCAAAAACTCATAATCCATCGAAGCATATCCCTTAGAAATGGATTTTAGTTTATCATAAAAATCTAAAACCATCTCAGCCATGGGAAGCTCATATTCTATCATCACTTTCGTTTCTGTTATGTACTCTAGTTTTATTTGACGCCCACGCTTGTTTTCACAAAGCTTGAAAATTCCACCTATATACTCTTTTGGTGTATGAATTGTGGCCTTAATATATGGCTCTTCTATTTTTTCAATCACTGATCGATCAGGCAAAGCCGTAGGATTCTCAATTTCATTCATCTCGCCGTCTGAGGTATGAACTTTGTAAACAACACTAGGGGCCGTTGTAATTAAATCTAGATCGAACTCCCTCTCCAGACGCTCTTGAATAATCTCCATATGGAGAAGGCCTAAAAAACCACATCGAAGTCCAAAGCCAAGAGCTGCTGAGGATTCAATTTCATAGGTTAGTGAAGAGTCATTTAGACATAGCTTTTCAATGGAGTCTTTTAACTTTTCATAATCAGAAGCATCTATGGGAAAAATACCGGAAAAAACCATCGGCTGAACATCTTTAAACCCTGCTAGGGACTCTTCAGCTGGTCGCTTGGTGTGAGTAATTGTATCACCCACTTTTACATCCCGAATATCTTTCATTCCACAGATCACAAAGCCCACTTCACCGGGACAAAGCTGATCCACCTCTTTTGGAAATGGCTGATAGACTCCAAGTTTTAAAACATCGTAATCTGAATCGTTGGACATAAAACGAATTTTATCTCCCTTTGCAATCGTACCTTCAGCAACTCGAATAAGAATAACAACACCTTGATAGGAGTCGAACCATGAATCGAATATCAATGCCTGAAGAACAGACCCCTTGTCACCTACCGGAGGAGGGATGTTTTTTATTACCGCCTCCAAAATCTCTTGCAAACCTATGCCCTCTTTGGCACTTGCTAAAACAGCCTCTGAGGTATCCAAGCCAATTACTTCCTCAATTTGAGTTTTTACCATTTCAGGTTCTGCTGCTGGAAGGTCAATTTTATTTAGAACAGGAACCAGTTCTAGATCATTTTCTATTGCTAGGTATACGTTTGCCAAAGTTTGAGCCTCAACGCCCTGGGCCGCATCAACAACAAGGAGCGCACCCTCGCAAGCGGCCAAGGATCTTGATACTTCGTAGTTAAAATCCACATGGCCTGGAGTATCGATTAGGTTTAAGACGTAATCATTTCCATCTTTAGCTTTGTAATCTAAACGCACAGTTTGGGCTTTAATGGTAATTCCACGTTCACGCTCGAGCTCCATATTATCTAGAAACTGCTCCTTAGCGTCCCTATCAGACAAAGTTCCTGTATATTTTAGAAGTCCATCGGCAATAGTGGATTTACCGTGATCAATATGGGCTATAATTGAAAAATTACGTATGAACTTGTTATCCATTTCATTCCTAGGAAAGATCTTACTTCTTTTTTAACAAATCGTTGGAAATACAGCAATTTAAAAGGCAGGCATTAAAAAAGCCCAGGCGATGTGCCTGGGCTTTAAACAAACATATTTCTAAATATTAAAGGTTACTTTTAAGAGCATCTACTTTGTTTACCTGCTCCCAAGTAAACTCAGCACTTTCTCTACCGAAGTGACCATAAGCCGCCGTTTTAGCATATCTTGGCTTAAGTAGATCGTATTGCTCTACAATCGCAGCAGGGCGTAAATCCCAAGTCCTACCCACTGCAGCAGCAATTTTTGCATTTTCCACTGTCTCCGTTCCATAAGTATTCACCATGATACTTACTGGCTCAGCAACACCAATGGCGTAAGCTAACTGAACTAAACATTTATCCGCCAGTCCTGCGGCCACAATGTTTTTGGCAACATGTCTTGAGGCATATGCAGCTGATCTATCAACCTTCGATGGATCTTTTCCAGAGAAAGCTCCACCACCGTGAGCTCCATGCCCACCATAGGTATCCACGATAATCTTTCTTCCCGTCAGGCCGCAATCTGCTACAGGACCACCAAGAACAAATCTGCCCGTTGGGTTGATATAGTATTTCGTTTTATCATCTACCCAATCCGTTGGGAGGGTATGCTTTACACATTCTTCCATTACTGACTCTTTCAATTGAGCCATGGACACATCTTCAGAATGCTGAGTAGACAACACTACTGCATCGATTCTTTTTGCTTTTCCGTCAACATACTCAATTGAAACCTGACTTTTTGAATCAGGTCTTAAGAAATCTAGAGTTCCGTCTTTCCTTTTTCCTGCCAAATTTTGAACCAGCTTATGAGAAAGAGAAATGGAAAGAGGCATTAACTCTGGGGATTCATTTACTGCGTAACCAAACATAATTCCTTGGTCACCAGCTCCCTGCTCTTTACTACTATCGCTATCCACTCCCATCGCGATATCCGGAGACTGCCTATCAATAGAGGTTAATACTGCACAAGTTTGATAATCAAAACCTTTATCGGAATGATCATAGCCAATATTTTTGATCGTGTTTCTTACGATTTCTGGCATATCAACATAACAAGTTGTTGAAATTTCCCCGGCGATAACTGCCATTCCAGTAGTGATCATTGTTTCACATGCCACTCTTCCTTTTGGATCCTGCTCGAGGATTGCATCTAGGATGGAATCACTGATTTGGTCAGCCATTTTATCTGGGTGGCCCTCAGAAACGGACTCACTTGTGAATATATAGTTTTGCATTTAAAAAGCCTCCGTAGGTTGTTCAAGACGGATCAACCTAACAGAGGCAAAAATTAGCGTCAAATAAAATGAATTAACACTCTCAGAGTGCTAATGAGGGTTTATGCAGCCGACTTTCTCTGCACCCCAGTGAGCTTAGAATAATCCATCTCAAGCTTATCATTTAAGCACTCTAAAGTATGTACCCCAGTATGCTCTTTTTGCTTATGATTTTGAACTCTGCCCTTGGTTTTCTTTAGTTGCTTTGCAATCTTCAATACAGACTGATCAATGGCTTGAAACATATTATGTCCATAGCCCTTGGCAACATAAAGATGGTCCTTACATTGAATTCTCAGCTCCGCTAAATTCTCTCTACCCTGCATACCAATAACGAATTCCGTTGATATGGGTTTTAGTTTAAATTTATCGAGTTTTTCCAATTTGGTAATCGCGTATTCGCGGCTAGCTTCTGAGTTTTTCACGTGCTTAAAGACAATCTTTAGTTTCATTCATACCTCCTGAAATCTGCCTTTCTGATCGGACAAAAGTCTAGGAAACATAATAGGAATCTAGGCACTGAATCAATTTGATACAAATATAAATAGGCTCAATTTTAGCTGAAACCCGCGCCTAAAGCTAAAACAAAGAAGGCCGCGGAACTACTAGAAGTATTTTTTACGTTTACTGGAAGGCAGGATGCCAAGAGCGTCCCGGTATTTAGCAACGGTACGTCGGGCAATTTTAATCCCATCCTTTTTAAGAAGATCGACAATCTTTTGGTCACTCAATGGAGCTTTTGGATCCTCTTCAGCTACCAAATTCTTCAACTTCACTTTCACTGACTCAGAAGCCAGGGAATCTCCGTCTGTTTTTGCAATACCTGAATTAAAAAAGTGTTTTAACTCAAAGATTCCTCGCGGTGTATGCATGTATTTATTGGTGGTTACACGGCTGACAGTAGATTCATGCATTCCAATATCATTGGCTATGTCTCGTAGGATCATAGGCTTGATATGTTGAGGACCTTTATCGAAAAAGTCTCTTTGGTGCTTCACAATACTTTCAGCAACCTTATATATAGTCCGTTGACGCTGATGAATGGACTTAATCAACCAAACGGCAGACTTCAATTTATCTTGAATATAGTCTGTTGTGTCCTTGGACTTTGTCTCGCTATCTTTTGGCTTTGCCTTATCTTCCTTCAAAACATTTTTATAAAAATTGGAAATTTTTAACCTTGGTAATCCGTCTTCATTCAAGGAAACCACATACTCGTCACCCACAGGATATACATATACGTCAGGGGTTACATAGTGGGTTTCGTTATTTACGAAGCCCCTTCCTGGCTTAGGCTCCATAGAGTATATGATCTTTGAAATATCTATGACTTCTTCCATTGAGATTTCCATCTCTTTTGCGATCGCTGGATAGTTTTTCTTTTCTAGATTGGGAAGGTGTTTGTCTATAATTTCAACCAAGTGATGAGTATCTTCTTCCAAGTGTTTAGCCTGGATCAGTAAACACTCTTTTAGGTCTCTGGAGCAAACTCCAGGGGGATCAAACTCCTGTAGAAATGGCAGAAGCTCTTCTAGATCTTGAACAGAAACCCCTTCGTCCTCTGAGATTTGCTCAAATGGTGTTTTTATATAACCATCGTCATCAATATAACCGATCAGGATTGCTCCTTGATCTTTCTCTTCGTCGTTAAAGCCAGAAAGATTCAACTGCCACATTAAATGATCATAAAGTGTCTGCTGAGATGAAAATATATTTTCGTAGTTGGCAATTTCATCATTAGAACCCGCCGCCATATTTTGCAACTTACCTAAATTATTATTATCTTCAAAGTAGCTCTCCCACTCAAACTCATCTTGCTTGACTGGATCTTGCATTTCAGATTTTTCTTCTTTTGAAACCTCTTGAAGTTTTTCTTTGTTTTCGAAGGACTCTTCCTCCATAACTTCATGCACTTCCTCGAGAATGGGGTTCTCTTGCATCTCTTGTTGAACCATACTCTCTAGCTCTAAACGAGAAAGCTGCAACAACTTAATCGCCTGCTGCAACTGAGGTGTCATCCTCAAGCTCTGTGAGAGCTTCATTCCCATTTTCATTTTCATTGCCATAGACTTAGTCCTCTAAAGTTGGAAGTTCTCACCTAAATAGAATTTTTTAGCAACCTCTGAGTTTGCAATTTCCTCAGCTGTTCCCACTACTTGGATCTCCCCCTCCTTAAGTATATACGCATGATCACAAATACCCAAGGTTTCCCGGACATTATGATCGGTAATTAGTATTCCTATACCTTTGTTGGTGAGGTGCCGGATAATTTCCTGAATATCACCCACTGCTATGGGATCTATACCAGCGAAAGGCTCATCTAGAAGTAAAAATTTAGGATCACAGGCCAAAGCACGGGCAATCTCCACTCTGCGGCGCTCACCACCGGAGAGCATATAGCCAAAAGACTGGGCCTTATTGGACATTCCAAATTCATTCAATAGTTGCTCTTTTTTTTCCTGCTTTTGGGCGCCTTCATAGCCCTGACTCTCGAGAGCTACCAAAATATTATCTTCAACAGTCATTTTTCTAAAAATGCTAGCTTCTTGAGGCAAGTAGCCAACGCCGTTGCGGGCACGCTGGTACATCGGCATATCAGTAATATCTTTTTCATCCAATGAAACACTACCAGTGTCTGGCTTCACCAAGCCAACAACCATATAAAAAGAAGTTGTTTTTCCGGCACCGTTGGGACCCAATAAGCCCACAACTTGACCAGAGGAGATTTCAAAACTCACCCCCTTAACCACTTTTTTGGCTTTAAAACTTTTCCGTATCTCTTTTACTGCAAGAGTACTCATATATCCCCATCAAGTAAGACTGGTTTTCCAGATTGTATATGGGCCTTGGCCCCTTCAACTTTTATCTTATCATCCTTGCCGGAGAAAGTAATACTCTCCCCCACCAATTCATCCTTAGACTTTAACAGACGAGGCTTTCCCGTCATTACAATTTTATTGATTTTTGCATCAATACTGAGCTTTTCTGAAAAGGCTTGTTCGGTTTTTGATGTTAGCTCCACCCCTCCCAATAAATCAAAAGTATTCACTTCATTTTTCAGACGATCCATTTCCATTATCGCCTCAGCTCCTTTTATTAAATATTTTTGATAGATTACTTTTACATTTTCGTTAAACCGGGCAATAGAGTTTCCACTTTGCTTGTCAAAAATTACAGAGTCGGAATTGATTTTCATTTTTTTTCCAAAATTAGAAATTTGCTCACTAGCAACTTCCCCTAGAACCTGAATTTGGTTTGTATTCAGGTTTGCATTCATTGTTTTACCCGTGACATTCATTATCTCTTTCGATTTACCTCTGTAGGATAGCCCGAGGGAGTCTTGAGCAACCAGGCTAGAACTTTCTGAAAAGTATTTTAAATCTTGAGTAGTAAACCGATAGCCATCGGAGCTAACAACATCTACGCCACCAAAGAAGTGCATATCCTTATTATCAACATTAAATTTGGCGTAAACAGATTCAACTAGATAAGTTACTCCAGCTGCGGCAAAAAAAGTTACTTTAGATTGATTAAGTTTCCAAAGCTCAGCAGTCTTTAAGGACTCTGCACTTTCCGCGATCATGTCCCATCGCTTTACACCATCTTCAGCCTCCACGAGCTTTACTCCCAACATTTTTTGTTCGGTATCACTCGATAGATCTGAAGAAGAAAAGAACTCCTCAGCGCTTCTCAACTCCAATTCCTCAGGACTCAAAAAACTAACCTGAACAAACAGTCCAATAGTTAGCAGCAGGGATATATAGTAAAATAGACTTCTCAATCTCTTTCCTCTCAAAGTCTTATTATAATAGATATATATCCAATTAACACTTCAAAAAATGGGGACTGAACCCAGGTCTCAACTTAGACCCAAGACTCTGGCCTAAATAAGGATTTAAACTACAATATTTGCTTAGAAATAACTCAAGAATCCTACCAAAGTCGGTAGATTCATCACAGCTTCGGAGACATAAGCTTTGGAGTAAGAGAGCTATTGTTGAATTTCTACTTTGAATTTATCAGGCCAAACAGAAAATTTGCTAAAATCTATGTGGAAATTTTTGACTACCCTTCGCGACTCAATCTTCGATAATCGGGAGTAGTAGTTAACAAACTGAGCTTGGAAAGAAGTCCGCTGGCCGGCCAGAACAGAAAAAAGAAACTCGAAGCCTTGCTGAGAATACGGGACACTTTCATATTTCAACTTTGCTTTTTTATTTTCCCAAGCCTGAACATTTCCATTGATCGAGTGTCGTTTTTCAAAAACGAAGGATTCTTTATCCGCCTTAATATTAAAGCCAACAAAATCTTCCCCGTCTATATCATGATTCAATACAAACTGAAGCCAAAAGGTCTCGCCCTTTGCATCTATAAGAGGAATGGCGCCAAAACTATAACATGAAGGAATTCGAATAGGTGAAAGCAGGCAATAACTTTTTACTGACCCACTAAAATGATTGATTACAACTACTCTCTCTAAATCAGAAGGACTAATTGGTTTATCATACTTGTCGTAAAAAAACTTTTTTGTTCTGTAGATCGGTGACATGGTTTTTTGAAAATCAGTTTCCGGGTCTCCAAAGAAACGTTCTAGCCAGTTTTTAGGTTTTGAATCTAAACCGTACTCTTGGATATCGCTGCTTCCATCAAAAAACGGCAATCTAAGATTAAACCATAAGCTTGAATCATCGAAAGAAACTATGGCAGTCTCCGAGTCTGTTTCTATTTGAATTTCAGAAAAATCTTCTAGATTTTCTTTATGAGCGTATAAAAGTCCCTGTGAATTCGTTTTTGAGGATTGGATAAAAGATCTTAGCATTGGTCTTAGCTTTGTATCTACCGAGTCCTGAAAAGCCATAAAGTCATCTTCTAGTTTTTCGTTAGAAAAACTATTCAAAGAAAAAAAACTTATGAACAAAATCAAAAAAAGATTCAAAACCTAATACCTCGCCTTGCATGCCGAAGTCTCTATGGATCTAAAATCGGCTCTATTAACTATTTCAACTATCGACTGAACAACCCGTCCCATATCGGCAATGTGCTGGGCCTCTTTATTGCTGGGAGTACCGTAGAAGATAAACTGGGAAGCTTTTCTCAAGAAGAATTTAGTAACATCTTTGGGCGATTTTGACTGCATTTTTTCACTCTCTAACTGCTTAAAAAACTTATCCAATTCTCTTTTCTCTAGTAATTGCTTTTGCAACTCCATTGCTTTGCCTGTGACATGTATTTTTTTCCCCATTCCGTAGGTGAGGAACATTAATGCGACGGAAAGCCCTGTTAGCATAAGTAAAGTTTGGTTATTGGTTCCACCAACCATATAGGTTTGCATGCTGGTAACGGCTCCAAAGCTGCTTATTAGGGCCATCAAATTAAATCTAATACTGAGGTTGGAGCGTTTCTCCATTATACTTTCCAAGCGGTCCTGGTTTAAAGTCTTCTTCAATAGTCGTAAAGCAAAGTCGTCACTAAACGCCTTTTCAAAAACCCCTTGAAAAATAGCAACTACAGTTCCTAAAGCAAGTCCCAATAACCAATAGTGCATAAGGGAGTCCTGAATGATATATCCAAAGGAGGCGTAAATTAGAGGCGTAATTGCACTAAAACCCAACTCTAGCAAAACAAAGTAAAACATTGTTTCAAGTTTTAAGCCCATCACTTCTAGGTGGGCCAGTTGCCTAAATAAATTGATAGCTTTATTAGGATGTTGCTCACTACTGATATGTGAATCAAACATATGTTGGTAGAGAGGATTAAAAATCGCAAAACCTGCACTTAGAACCATCGTTAAATTAACAGAGGCATTGGCCACCATCAAGGGCTCAGAAACTAGAATTAAAGCAACCGACACAGCAACATTATTTATAAAAAATCGAACTACGCCGATCCCAATATCTTTAACAGTTGTTAGGTGCCCATATTTTTTATCGAAGACTTCCATCAAATGAGATGGATTATACACTTTTGAACTCTTTAGTTCTAAAAGTTCCCTACGTCTTTCTGATGTTACTAGTCTCTCTGTCTCTGCCATGCTGTACTTAAAACTTTTGTCTTCCATAATAGCGTGAGCGTTTAGACTAACTGTCGCATTAGGGTTGGACTGTTTAATCTGGTTAAATAACCCAAGCATAGAAGACTTCATATCTCCCGCTTTTGAAACATCATGAATTTTCATTTCCATCTTGATGTCATCGGGATTGTTCGAAGTTCCCTGCATTCGAACTTCGTAGCCACCCTCCTTAAGCGCAAGAATATCTCTATTCTCACCAAAAGGCAGCTTAACAGAACTATTGGAACTTGGATTTGTCGAGTTCTGCGCATAAACAAGGAGCGGCGACAGACCTATACTGAAGATTAAAAATGATTTGATTAGTGCATCCACAAAAATACGCACGATACTTCCCGTCCTTAATTTATTTAAAATAAGAGGCAGATTTCCCAAAAGGCCCTATATTTTAAATGGCTTACTCAATTCTACTACTTGTCTTGCAATCCGCTTACCAAGAGTTCCTTTCTATAAAATTCGCTAATGATAATCAACTCTAATCACCTAAGGAGGTGTTTCGTGGCATTTTTTATAAGAACAGGCTATAGTAGAAGGAAATACATATACTATTTACCTGGTTCCATAAGCACGAGTTTGAGCTCCAAAAACTTAGCTTTTTGTATAGGGCTATGTAGAGGGTTTTCACCTCCTTTTCAAAGCTTAGATCATTGAATTATTTATATTGGCCAGCCCAAAATGGGCCCTCTTTTAGCTTTCTCCCACGTAGAAAACCCTCTGAAATTGGGCCAACAAGACGAAATTCTAGCGAGACTAGGCTTTGATCATCCGTTTTTATAAAATCTTAATTTTAATCTCTAAAAGCCGATACGTAAGTATGGAATTAAAATGTTTTACTTTTGTAGATAATTTGGTGGAAGGTCCTTTTTCAAAAGAGGAACTCAATCATTATTTAGAATCGCATGAAAATGCTAAGCAGATACAAGTTTGGTGGAAAGGTCAAAAGCACTGGTCTTTTCCGAAAGCTTTTCTACTTCATGAGCCTGAAGAAAATGTATTTGATATTCGTAAAAGTAAAGCCATCTGGTTCGTTGAAAAAGAAGGAAAAGTCCAAGGCCCACTTATTAGAGATGAAATGTTACAAGCCTTGAAAGACTCTAAGAATCTAAGTCAGGTTAAAATTTGGCAAAAAGGACAGAAGAGCAAAGCGACCGTATATCAACACAACGACCTACAAGACTCTCTAGGGATTGTTCAAAGAAAGTCTTCTCGGGCCCCAATTGTTGGAGAAGTAGAAATCAAGAAAGAAAAGGAAACCATTCATTCTAAAATCACCTCCATCTCTATGGGGGGCTTAGGTGTTGCTGACACTCCAGATCTGGTTCAAGGTGAAATATTAGATTTAAGAGTAACAAGTCCCCTTTTAACAATGGAATTTAGCTGTAAGGGACAAGTTCGTTACAATAGTAATACAAGAACAGGAATAGAATTTGATACAATCAACGCTGAAGCCAAGGCTAGTATTATGGAATACGTAAAGCAATTTTCTATTGATGAAAAGAAGAAGGTTGCTTAAAAGCTAAAGCGAGGCCTGGTCCTCTATCTCTTCTTCTGCGTCTTTCTTAAATTTATTTTCGACCGTTACAACAGCAAAATTTATCTCAGAGGCACCCGCTTCCGTCAAAGTAAACATTAGTTTCTTAATCGTAAGGAAATCTATTGTCTTATCTGCCTGCAAAGTTACTCGCCTAAAATCCTTATCAAATTTGTCGGTATCTTGAACTTCTGCAACGACTTCCTTCAAGCGACTCGAGGTTCGGTTTATAAAGCGAGTTTCCTCAGCCTCAACCACAGATTTAAAAAACTGAAATAGTGGATAAACAAGCCATTGTTGCTGGTTTTTAACCGAGCTTAACGGAATCACTTGATTGTCGTTTAGAAAAATCATATCTTTCGACACTATTACTACGTTAGCAGGGTTGAGTTCTCGAATTTGAGTCGCTTTGGGTAGCTGAACATCGTTTCTTAGCCTAATCACTTCGCCGGTTTCTTTATAGTTCTGAAGTAGAAAGATTGTTAGAACTGTAAACATATCAACCATAGCCGTAAGAGAAAGCATGACCACAGAGTTGCGCTTAGCGGGCTTAGCTTTTCCTCTTCTGTTTCTGATACCTGGTACATGAATTGGCATTATCAGTCCTTACTGTGTTGCGACAGCAACTTCGGGGAAGCCTGCGTTAAGAATCGCATCCATCCCTTCAATCATGTCATTATATTCCAAATTATCCTGTAAAGAAATTGTAGCACTGGAATTCTCTGGAAATCTCTGCTTAATTTGAACTAGCTGGTTGTAAAGCTCCATCTTGTTAAAATTACCTTCTAATTTGGGTATTTGAAAACTAGAGTTTTGAAGCTTAACTATGTAACCAGTATTTGTGAGTCGGATCTGTAAGAAAATATCTTCTACTTTTTTAATATTCTGAGAATCATTCCCCGTGTTCTTTCCATAAATAGAACTACCTAACTCAATCATTGAAACCTGGGTCCAAACTGCTGTTACAAGCAGAAATATGATACAAACACTCATCAAGTCGATGAAAGGAACCAAGTTTGGTTCTACATTAGTCTGTCTTCCCTCTGATGGTCCATCTATTTGAGCCACTAATACCTACTTATGATTTAAGTTTATCACGGTTACTTACAACTAGATTCATGATCTTCATACTCGTTTCTTGCATATCATTTATCGCTTTACCAATTCTTAGCTGGTAGAAGCCATAGGCAAGTAGAGCTGGAATTGCCACTGCAAGTCCCGCTGCTGTACAGTTAAGTGCGTGCGATATACCTTGCGATAAAAGTTCAGCTTTCTGAGCAGCATCAGCCTGAGAAACAGCCGAGAAACCAATGATCAAACCAATCACTGTACCCAGTAAGCCTATCAGAGTGGCCACGTTACCAGAAACCGCTAGCATAGGCGTTAGGCCTTCGAGCCTAGGAGTTTCCTCTAATACAGCTCCATCTAAAGCGACTTGCACTTCTTCGTCAGGTCTTCTATTTAAAACCTGCTTTAAACCCTCTTTTACCGTGTTAGGTAAGGGAGCATTTTTATCTTCACAAATCATTATAGCTTCGCGAATATTTCCGTTCAGAATCTGCGGAAATACCTTTGATACAAAATCGTCTTTATCAACTATGAGTCGATGTAGAGCTATGAATCTTTCAATAATTAAGAAGACCGTTAGTAAACCTGTTAAAGCGATGAAATACATTGCTGTACCACCATCATTAAAGGCTTTAATTAACCAATGAACTTGTTCCACACTTACCGGTTCCACTGCAATCCTCCTTGACTACCTTGCCGAGAAAGCGAAAGGGAAAGAGATTTTTGCTTCCGCACCCTGAGGTGGTTCTGGAAATCTCCATGTCTTAAGCCTTCTTATTAAACATTTTTCTATATTCTTGTTATTAATGGTACTTTTTTCTACTTTAGCACTACCAACCCGCCCTTTAGCCCTAATAGTAAAGCCAATCGTTACTTTACCGGATAGGTTAAAATTTCGGTTCAATTCAGCATCATAACAGGCTTTAATTGCAGCCTTTTGATTTAAAATAACTCTTCGAACAGCCTCTCTGTCTATGTCTCCGAGGAATTCCTCTCCCTGTCCGCCGATATCGATTCCGGTTTTACCCTTCTGACCTAAGTTACCATCACCGTATTCATCTAAACCTGAGCCTTTACCTTTGGTATTAATATCAGTTCGTCCATAAGTCTCAGTTCCCTTGCCACCTGCTGATACTTCTTTGAGACCACTGGAGTTGTTACTTCCACCACGGCCACCACCAGCGCCAGTGACCTTTTGAGAGGCCCCACGAGTAGCGTTTGCACCCTTAGTTAATTTCGCTACTTTTTGTTGAGTTCCGCTATTTGCAAAAACCCCCAGTAGACCTGAGCTTTCAATATTAGGTTTTTTCTTCGTTTCATCTCCCTGCTTTTTCTTTGGCTTTCCTTTAAAACGACTAGGCTTCTTTGCCCCCCGTCCTTTTTTAGCAGCAGTGGTTTTCATTTTTTCTCGAATAGGATTTTTTGCACGCTTCACAGCTGCGGCCTTACCCGGATTACCCTTCGCTTTTTTAGGAGTTTTTTGATCCACCCTCGATGGACTTTTAACTATTCGTGATTTTCGAGCCTGTGTATTTTGTTTCACAGGTGCCGGTGGTTTCTCTGGGCGATTAAAAATAAAGGTAGTTACCTTTTTCTGTTTCTCTTCGAGCTCCGGTTCATCTAAATCTTTATAGATTGTGGCGACAGTATATAGAATCAAAGAAAGAGCCACTGCTAGAACAAATACCATCAGCTCATGAGGCTTCAAACCACTCAATGGACCTAAAAATAGATCTGCCGATTCTTTAGTATTAGAAATATAAAGACTAAGACCGCTTTCTAAGTCGAGTCTGAGCATTTCACCTTGCTGTAGCTCCAGAACAAAAAAAGCACCATTAGGATTGAGCCTTCCTTGCCTAGACGCTTCCTCTAGACTGATGGAATCAGATTTATTAATAAACAGCCGTCCCCTTTTTTCTTTAGGAACGATGATCTGAGAAACAGACTGGAAATTTCTGAGTAATAGTTGGGAGCTTGGTATACTATCGATATTTGGAATAACGACTTCGTTCTTAGGATGGGAACCAAACTTAACATCTCCCTCGTTTTGTATTCGATAAGTTTCTAATACCCTATCTCCCCAAGATAATAATATTTCAAGCCCAACACCTTTTTTAGGAGTCAGTATACTGTCTAAATCTTCATAGGAGCTTTCAGGAGCGAATGTAACTTTTTTCCTTGGAACCATTCCTATTAGATTATCGGGGCCCGGCCTCTCTTCCACTTTATCTTTTGGAGGAGTGACTGTTGCTTCAACCATCCTATCATCATCTAAACTAGATGCAGAGACTGAGCTAACTTCGCTTGGCTCTTTAGAAGTAGGTACTTCAATAGGTATTTGAACATTTGTGACAATAGTTTTTTCGTCCTGTACTTTATCTACTGAGCCTTCTGCAGTATCCGCTTCGACTTCTTGCTCAACAGCTGGAACTTTTGGTATTTCTGGAATCTTAATATCTGGAATACTGGGCACTGGTTCAGGTTTTTTTGTAATCTCAGGAACAGTTGCTGGTACTGGAGGTACAGCAGTTTTTACTGAGATTGCCTCTGGTTGGAATGCCTTTGGAATACCAACGTGGAATTCAATTAGCGTTTCGCCAAGACGTATATTATCTCCTGTTTGAATAGGATGATCCAGAACAATTTCATTGTTTAGAAAGGTGCCTTGCTCAGACCCTAAATCGCAAAGGTAAAAATCACTTCCTCTTTTTTCAATCATTGCATGGATATTAGAGATAGCTACATCATCTAGATTTAAATCCACATCTGCATTTCGTCCAATTACAAATTGATCCTTATTCACTTGTTTAACTTGAGCTACTTTGCCATCAATAACGACACGTAAAAATATTGGAGTGCTCATTTATCAAAATCTCCTAATTCAAGCTTCTTCCCAGTACTTTCCATTTCGGGAATAAAGTCTTCTCTAAGTTGTAACATTCGATTGAAGTTGAATCGTTTTCTTTGCAAAAGATAAAATAGCTCAGGTTTTTGAATATCACCCTGAACCAGTTCATCCTCAAAATCTATCTCAATAACACGCTTCCCTTTTTGGTTTTGTGCCAAAGTAGTCTCACTAAAAAGTAAAAAAAGCATTAAGGGTAATAGCCACTTCATTTACCACCTCCAGTAGGAACTTTGGATTTCAAGCTTGAAATACGCGCCCTTAAATTTCTAATTTGATTACGATATTTGGCATCAGAATTTATCGCCTCGATACGAATCAGCTCAGACTCTGCAGATCGATAGTCTTTTGCATCGACATAGGCTCGTACTAAATTTATTCCTATATTTACAAGCCTATCTGATTTTGAATAAGCTTGCTTAAGAAAATTAACTGCTTTTTTTGCCTGACCATTCATGGCTAGACTCACTCCGTAGTTGTTAATTAAAGTAAAATCTTTGTCGTCAATATTTCTAATAAGCTCTAGAGAAACTAAGGCTGATTTGTAGTTATTGTACTTTAAATACAATTTCGATAAGTTATGTAGAGCCACTAAATTGCTTCTGTTTTTAGCTACGGATTGTTTGAGAGTTTTTATAGCCTGAGAATCATCACCTTCAATTTGATCAAGGATCGCCAAATTATTAAGGACGGCACTTGAGTTCTCAGCTGACTTAGATGCTTTTTCCCAGAATATCCTAGATATACCATATTTTTTTTCTTTGTAGGCTGCCATTCCTAATGCAAAGTTAGCAGAATAATTTTGTGGCTCTCGTTCTAGAATTATAGAAGATAGCCTACGGATTTCACGGCGATTGTTTTTTAAAACGGCTGCCTTAAGCTTTTCCTCTAGACTTGGTTTATTATAGGTAAATTGTTGCTCTTCTTTCTCAAGTATTTCTTTACTTGATCGCTTATCGTTTACCGGAGAATCCGTTTTAGAATCTGTTGTTTTTTTATCACCGCTGGAACAAGCTTGAAGTAGAGCCAAGGTAAGTATCAATAGATTACTTTTCAACATCGAAACCTCCCACATCTAAGCGCAACCATTTCACAAACTTATCCTCTTTGTATCTTTCTGGATAAATCTGAGTTAATTCTTTGTATACCGATTTAGTGTCGCTGTTGTAGACATCTAACTCATAAGATCGACGGATTGCCGTTTCATAGTTTTCATTTGCTGTTTGAATCATTGGATTGGCAATCTGACCAATTCTAGATTTATATTCAGCTACTTGATCTTTTTGAATTGCTTTGGGAATTGGGGCAGCGAGTATCGCTTTTCCGAGGTGTCTATAGGCTCTACCCGCCCACACCAAGGCCTTTACGATTTGATCTCCCGAGTTTAAAGAAATTATTTGACCATATTCTTTATTCAAAGCATCCAGAAGTTGGATCTTTTTCTGAACTACTTGAGCCTGCTTTTGAGGATTTGCAGGTATTTTTAGGCCTACGAATTCGTTATACTTGCGCCTGCTGAGTTCAAATCGGGACTGAGCGATAAAATATTTATTTTTTGCATTTTTATAAGTAAATGCCGATTTTCGATACCACTTTAAAGCATCTTTTTCGTTTCTAAAACTATCTGCCAGCTGTCCTAATTCAAATGCGGCTTCGCTAGCTTTATTTAGGTCATAGATAGTTCCACCGAGAAAGAGTTTATAGAATTTAATCGCCTGACGTCGCTTCTTATTTTTTTGGTACATTTTGGCTAGTTCAAATTGTGCATTCTTTTTTTCCTGTCCTCTTGAGATTGCTGCCAAAGCTGCATAGCTATAGATCGCCTTAGAATAGTTATTCGTACCTCGATAGATTACAGCGCTGTTAAAATAAAGATTTTTTCTAATTTTGTCCTTTTTGTATGTATCGGCATACCTTAAAAATAGTCCGGCCGCTTTTTCTAAATCACCTATTTTCTCGTATAAGTTTGCCTGAAGTAATATTGATTTTTTCCTAATTTCCGGATTAAGCTTGTTAGTGTTGTTTATAGCTTGTTGATACAAACCGATAGCCTCAAGCACCTTTCCAGATCTCTCGTAGTTTACGGCTGCATTGTATTGAGCCACTGGAACCAAGGAACTTTTTCCATACTTTTTAGCAAATGCTAAGAAGCTAATCGCCGCTTTTAAATACTCACCTTTTTTCTCATAATCTTGCCCCTGATTAAAGGCGGCTTTCTCAACAATATTTCTAATATCGTTAGTTAAGTTTTTATTCGCCTTGAAGCCAGGTGTTAATAGAAGCTCGTTTCCAACTTTTGCCATACCGCTAAAGTCTTGTTTTATATTGTATATATCAAGCAACAAATTTGCAGAATACTCTGCATACTTAGACTTAGGCGCTGAACGAACAATAGCTTTAAATAGGGTCTCTGCCTCAACAAAACGATTGTACTCATAATATACTCTAGCCAATCTAAATCGAACCTCAATACTCTCACTTGAGTTTGGAAACAACTTGATATGATCCGTTGCCGCATTAACAAACCTTTTTGTTTCAGAAGACATATTCACTGGTTGATCAGATTTAGACTTCTTCTTTGGCGATTGAGGAAGAATTTGTTCCATAGAAATGAGTCTGTTTAAACTTGCTTTTCTAGTAAATTTCCCCGTTTTACCGCCTGTTTTAATAGACCCGGCGTACATATTTGCAGCCTTGGAAAACTGATCTTTATCAAACATCAATTCCCCAAAATAGAAATATAGTTCATGGGCAAATCTACCGTTAGGAAAATATCTAAAGTAAAGGTTATAACCAAATTTCGCCTCATCAAAGGATGTACTAGATCTGGTGTTTTCATGAATTTGATGCCATTTCAATGAGTGGATTCTTAGGATTTTCTCTCTGTCGAAATTCGCATCCTGCACCACGGAACCATCTGTCTTATTTTGCGCATACCACTGAGAGTTTTCAGAAAAATCTTTTAGCCAGCGAACAAGCTCCCTTTTAAAAGACTGCTTTGCTCCAGCATTGGAGTAGTTGAGTACAATTTGCTTTTGGTACTGATAAGATTTTTTAGCTGATGGATCCTTAGCGATCAAACTCTTAAATATACTATCAGCAGATCTATATTTACCTTGATTTGAGTATGTATAGGCTAAGTTTTCAAGCATCTGAGTATAAGATTTGCCACCCAACCTTCTAAAGAAACTCTCAGCCTTTGCTGGATCTCCTCCATAGGAATAGAACATTACAATATCTCTCAATCCCTCAGTGGCAAGTCGGATTCTAGCCCCACCACCTTGCTCTTGTTCTTTTTTAGCTCGAACAATAAGTCTCGCCAATCTTTTCACTGATTCTTTATGGTTCCCCATTCTGTAGGCACACCATGCACTCTTATACATGGCAAAACTGTAGAGCTTAGCATCTCTACTTTTTAGTACTCGGATATAAAGGTCGTAGGCTTTTTTCCAATCGTCTCGTTCAAAATGGTACTCTGCCAAGGCAAAATTAGCTTCAACAACAAATGGGGATTTAGGGTAGTTTTTAATCAATTTTGTGTATGTAGACTTTCCCTGCTTAATCTGACCTAATTCAAATTGAATATAGCCAACGAAAAACAAAGCTTGGTCGATTCGACTGTCTTTTGGAAAATCTTTGATAAACCAACTATAAAGCTGTGTTGCTCGTTTATAGTAGTCTTTCACAGGTTTAAGATTTAATTTTGGCCTTCTCTTTCTTTTACTTTTGGATTTTTCGTAAGCCTGGATTCTTCTATCGTAATCACTAAATATCCGCTGTTCCACTAGACGGGCTTTTTCTACATAAAGCTCACCCTGGCGCAACCAAAGCTCTCCTCTTCTTTCACTTTTTTGATACTTTTTGATCAGCCTAAAAAGCCTCTCTATACCATCATCAACAACAGCCTCAAGTTTTGCCACTTTATCGGCACTTTGACGCTGCAAAATTTTAGCTGAAGGCGGTTTTATTTTAGATAAATCCCTTGAGGTCGCTTCATTTTGAACTTTTGTAGACTTGGTGTTAAAATTTAATTTTGTCTTAGTCTTTTTAGATTTACCGATATTTTTTATATAATCACCAATCGTTTTTTGATTCTGAGCCTGAAGACTAGAACCTAAAAACAATCCTGATAGTAAAAATAATGTTATCGCTATATTTCTCATCTACTTCCTATTTACAGCTACTCTTGCCGAGGTAGTGATAGTTACCTATTTCATCCAACCAATATTCCCCAAGATATGGCCAATACTCGTAGCCATTCTGGATATAAAAATCTCTGTCTGCATTATTATCTATAGTTTGCTCTTGGCCTGAAAGAATTTGAGCACGAAGAGTATCTTTTTGAGAGTTGGCCAACTCAAATCTAGCAAATTCTTCTTGTTCTTCGATTCTTACGACTTCTTTGTAGTACTTAACCAAATAACCCCTGACAGATAAGCCAAGTCTTCTTTTAGCTGCCTTAATTCTCTTCTCTAAAAGCCGAGACAAATTCTTACCTACTCTAGAATTTTGCCATTCTGGCGATAGTTCACTTAATCGGTCTTTTTCAGAGACTAATTTAAAAACGTAGCTAACACCACTTTGAACATCACCTTGGTTATAGATATTTTTATATATCATCGTTGGTAAACGATACTTTTTAGAGTCTATTTCCTGACTAAAATTCTCATAATCATTATAAAACACACTGAAATCGTTATATATTTTATTCGACCTTGGCTTCGATTTTAGATAAGACCGAATGTCTTTAGCTACTGGAATATATATACTTTTAAATAAATCCAAAGTTTTTGCCATTTCATCGTATTTACAAATATAAAGGTAAACTATACCCCTCAATAATAAGGATTCCGGTAAGAAATCATTTCTATAGTAGTCAGAGTGAAGTGTGTGGAAATTACTAAGTACGGATCTAAACTTTCCGGTCCTAAGCTGAGCCCAAGACATTTCAAAAAGCCCCTCATGCCAAGCTTCGGAATCCCTTGGGACTTGTCTATAGTATTCAACCGCTTTATCCCACATATTTGCCTGGTAATAAGACCTTGCCAGCCCTAAAACAGCCGCAACTCGGTTATCATTTGTAACCGGAGCGTCTTTATAGCTTTCGAGAAGGTTTTGAAACTTTCTAACTGCCAATCTGGGTTTTCCAATTTTTGCTGATATATACGCAGACTTATACTTAGCCCTGGCATAAAACGCGCTACTAGAACGAATCATCTCATAGTACTTTACAGCATTGGAATAGTCTTTTTTACGTTCGTACACTTCAGCGATTCTAAATCTTAAAAGATCCCACCTAGATTTAGGGAATTTCTTAATCTCAACCTTTGAAAGCGCATAGTTTAGTAACCGACTATCTTCAAGATAACTCGCAGATATCACAAGTTTTTCTAGAGCCCGATTTATGTATTTACTATTGCCGAGCTGGATGGTTCCAACAAACTGATAAGAGGCTCCTTGGTAGAGCTTCATTTCATAAAGCATCAAGCCAAGTAAATATTTGATTTGAGGGCGCTCTTTTCGAAATAGCTTGTCCTTACTTAATCTATATAAAACCTTAGTTGCTTGCTCATAGTTTCTTGCTCTTGCAAGACGAAGAGCAAAGGACATTTCACGGGCTTTATTTCTTTTGTAACGGCTTTTACGTTTTTTTCTCTTCTTTGATTTAGATTTTTTAACATTGCTCGTTTTTTTCTGAGCATAGACATTGTCAATACCACCTACTGTAGCGACACCGAAACCTAGAAACATGGAGAGTATGATCATTGCGATTTTAATCATCTGTAGTCAACCTCCGGAAAAAAGAAGCTCGCGCCAAAAGTTAAATGTATATTCGTATTGAGTGACTCAGTGCTGTCTTTTGGAGTGGCGTTATACCAAAAGAAGCTAGTGTCCCATCGGATAGTTAAAGACTTGCTAAGAGCAAAGTGCTGACCAAAACCAAAATGTGCCGTGGGGGCCGACTCACCAGAGGAAGTGTTTGTGCTCCCCGCACCAAAAGTCAGGTAGGTTTCAAATGGAATAATGGAATCTTCAAAAAATGCCATTTTCCCGTAGACAGGAGTATATTTGGCATCGATCCCATAGAAAGATTCAGGAGTAACTGCCAAATCAGAGTCTACACCCCTATCTTGTAAATCGTTTGTAACTTTCTTATTGGATACTGAAGAAGAGAAGGCATTTAGCTCTAATCCCCATTTTTCTGTAAAATAATAACCGGCACGGAAACTAAGTATCTGGTTTACAAAAAAGGAATCATTTAAAATAACGCCAATGTTGGGAAAAAGTTCGAATCGTTCTGTTTTTGAAAGATACTTCCTCTGAATCATAGCTACATTTTTAAACGGTGAAAGAAACCTTAATCCAGATACATCTTCTATCTTCAAATCTTTAAGGTTAAACTCTCCTTCTCTTTTCTCATCTGCACTATCTTCCGCCTCATAAAGGAAGTCATCCACACCTGAATCTTCCGATCCTTGCTGAGCAAAAAGTGGCAACGTAAATGCTATACCTAAAATTGTAATCCATTTTAAAAACATTTCATCCGTCCAATGGTAGAATATCTCTACTATAGACTACCGAATAAGGTGGGAAGAAAGTAGCAAGTGAAGGCTTTTTAGACTTTGATCTATGAGGTTTTTCTTAGAATAAACAAGTATTTAGCTTTGTATTTTAGATTGTATTGGACAACTTAGCTTCAACTAAAGCCTATAAGAATGGAAAGAAAGAAAACACACCGAACATTAAAGTCATATTAAAGAAATTTTCATCCTCAAAGGGTGGAGTGTTGACCGTAGAAGCCCCCAGAAAGTCTGGGAAAATATAATTTTGAATTCGTAAATCTAGATTAAGACCCCAATTGGGACTGAAATAGAATTTTTGTATAACTCCAGCCTGTAGATAGGTCGCGCTTTCACCACCATAAGTAATGGAACCCAGACCAAGGATAGTGGAAGTGGATAGATTATATACCCCTTGCTTGGTAATACTAATTTTCCCGTAGTAAGGGGTGTATTCCCAATTTAATGCGGCATAACTCTCAAGCAGTGGTACGTTATCCCAGTCACCAATGTTGATTGGTGGTCCTGAAATTTGGTCCTGAAAATTATTTCCTGAGGAAATGTAAGAACCATAATCCACTGATACAGCGTGAACTTCATTAAGGTGGTAACTAAAATGCAATCGAAGGAGGTTATTATCAAAAAATGCATCGTTCAGTGTCGAACCTAGTGCAAATCCAACTTCTCCACGATTTTCTTTCACCACGTTTCTTTTTCGTAAAACTTTTTTCACTCTAAACACTGGCAATACGGTCTCTGTAGCCAATTCTTTTTTATTAATTTTAATTGTTTTCTGTTTCTTCTCTTCTGAAAAAGCGCCAAGAGCGAATACACTACAGATAGAAAAAACAATAAGAGGTTTGATTTTATTAAACACTAGAGCTCCCGTCACTGTACTTTAATAGATAATCACATATCTCCCGTACAGCACCTTTTCCACCTTCTCGCTTTGTAATGTAGCTGGCTTTTTCCAAAGCTTCATCAATAGCACCCGGTACAGTAACCGCAAAACCTACACGAGAAAAAAGCTCAACGTCATAAATATCATCGCCAACATAAGCAATCTGGTCAGCTCTCAAGTCCGTTTTTTCTACAAAGTCATCAAGAGCAATCGTTTTATCAACAATGCCATTATAAAAATGCTCGATTCCTAAGAATTCGACTCTCTCCGTTACATCTCGTGATTTAGCACCAGTAATTACACCTATGATAAAGCCTTTTTTCTGAAGTAATTTAATGCCGACGCCGTCTCTTACATTATAGCGGCGAACCCATTCACCACTCTCTGTCCATTGGACACAAGCATCTGTTAGCACGCCATCTACGTCTAACACCAAGGCCTTAATATTTTTTAATTTTGCGATTTCTAACATAACTACTCTCCATTCTGCCTTTTTTTCAGCCCTGAGTCCCTTTGAATTACCAATCTCACTACCTTAGTCATAGTGAGATCTAAATCAAAACCTTTGCTTTATCTAATGTAACTTTTAATATCAGGATCAAAGTCTGTGGGCTACCTACTTAATTTTGGCTCTCAACAGATCCTGAAGGTGAATTATGCCAATAGGCTGAATTCTAGAGTCATTTTCTTCAACAACAAATAGAGTTTGAATTTGAAACTGCTCCATTAAGAACAATGCTTTTTGGGCCATTTCTTCAGGATGTATAGTTTTAGGTTTGCTCGACATTAAACTTCTTACCTCAACATCCAGAGGAGACTCTGCTTTTTCCAAGCTACGCCTGATGTCACCATCGGTAACAATACCTAACAACTCATTATTATCCCCAACAATCCCAGCGACTCCTCGGACGTCTTTACCCGTCATCCGAGTAATTACCTCTCTAAGAACATCATGAGGCCTAACCAATGGGAGACTCTCGCCGGTATGCATGACATCCCTTACTCTTGTTAAAAGCTTCCTTCCCAAGGATCCACCGGGATGATACTCGGCATAGTCCTTTTCCTTAAAACCTCTTGCTGAAAGAGTTGCCATGGCAAGGGCATCTCCTAAAGCTAAACTAACAGTAGTACTTGTAGTTGGAGCTAAGCCCATAGGACAGGCTTCTTCATCCACAGAAATATCCAAGATCACTTGGCTTGCAGAGCCTAACTGCGAATCAGGCTTACTGGTCATTCCTATTAAAGGAATATTTTTTCGTTGCACATACGCGATCATATCGTTGAGCTCAACTGAATTTCCGCCATTACTAATCATAACAACAACATCTGCTTTAGTGATAATTCCCATATCACCATGACTTGCCTCGGCAGGATGAACATACAAACTGGGAGTTCCAGTGGAGGCCAAAGTCGAAGAGATTTTTTTTGCAATATGACCCGACTTTCCAATTCCACTAAAAACAACTCTACCCTCGGTGTCTAAAAGTAGTTTCACCGCCTTCTCAAAATTAGTATCTAATCGCTCTTTCAATTTTAAAATAGCTGCCGCTTCAATATCTAGTACTTTACTAGCAACTTTTAGTATCTCGCTCATAACCATATTCCTATTTTACTCCGGACATATAATTGTCCAGAGCGGCTTTTACAAATGCTCTAAATAACGGATGGGAATCCACTGGCTTACTTTGAAATTCGGGATGAAATTGAACCGCAACAAACCATGGGTGATCTTCCACTTCCAGAATCTCAACCAAATCTTGGTCTTTGCAAACCCCAGCCATTCTCATTCCGCGTTTCTCAAACAAAGGTTTAAATTTATTATTAAACTCATATCTATGCCGATGGCGCTCAGAAATACTTCTAGTTCCATAAACCTTAAAAGAAGTACTATCTTTATCTAGAACACATTGGTAGGCCCCTAGGCGCATAGTCCCGCCTTTATCTTTGGTGTTCTTTTGATCTTCCATTATATCAATAACATAATTTTTATTAGTCTTTTCTGAAAACTCTCTCGAAGTAGCGTCATTTATACCACAAACATTTTTTGCAAACTCAACCGCTGCCAACTGCATACCAAGACAAATTCCGAAGAAAGGAATCTCCTGTTCCCGCGCATATTGAATAGCCAACACCTTTCCCTCAACACCCCTAACTCCAAACCCTCCTGGAACAAGGATCGCATCCAGGCTCTCCAACATACTACTGACATTTCTTGAAGTAATTTTCTCAGAGTCAATATACACATTCTCTACTTTAGAGTTATTAGAAATACCAGCATGGATCAATGCTTCGTTTAAAGATTTATAGGATTCTTTGAGCTCAACATATTTACCAACAATCCCCACCTTAACAGTATGCTTAGGCTCTTTTAGAATTTTAACGATTCTCTTCCAGTCTTTTAAATCTGGTTTATTCCGGTCCAAACCAAGTCGCTCAATAATTTTCTCATCTAATTTTTCTTTACTCAATAACAACGGAACTTCATAGATAGTACTCGCGTCATAAGACCCGACGACATTGCTCGGTGATACATCACAAAAAAGAGCAATTTTCTTTTTCAAGCCTTCATCGATTTCCTGCTCTGACCTACAAATTAAAAAGTCAGGCTGAATACCAATTTGCCTCAGCTCTTTAACTGAGTGTTGCGTTGGCTTTGATTTTAACTCGCCCGCGGTGGGTATATAGGGAATCAATGTAACATGCATAAAAGCAGAGTTTTGAACTCCCACATCCAAGCGCATTTGGCGAATGGCTTCTAGAAATGGTAAGCTTTCAATATCTCCTACAGTTCCACCAATTTCTACGATGACAACTTCCGCCCCTTGCCCGGCTTCATAGATCCGATTCTTGATTTCATCTGTAATATGGGGGATCACCTGTACCGTAGCCCCTAGGTAGTCTCCTCTTCTCTCTCTGTTAATTACAGCTTCATAGATTTGACCTGTGGACACAGAATTGGCTCGAGTTGCAATGCTAGATGTAAACCTCTCATAATGTCCTAAATCTAAGTCCGTTTCCGCACCATCATCGGTCACATAAACCTCACCATGCTGAAATGGGGACATAGTGCCCGGGTCTACATTTATGTAAGGATCAAACTTCATGATTCTTACTTTATATCCCCTAGACTCTAGAAGTGCACCAAGACTAGCAGCAGCGATTCCCTTCCCTATGGAAGAAACTACCCCGCCAGTAATAAATATAAATTTTTGTTGGAACTTTTTAGGTTTTTTCTTTGCTACTAATTTCTTTTTAGATATTTTCTTTGAAACTTTCTTAGCAATCTTTTTAGATAGCTTCTTTTTAGAAACAGATACTTTTTTCGTAGCTTTCTTCTTCGCAACTTTTTTCTTTGCCATACTCTAACCTCTTTGCGCCAATATATTTTCTATTTTTAAAATATCCTCTGGAGTATCAACGCCCCATGAATCAGACTCCACCATTACCACTTTTATTTTAGCTCCCAAATATAGAGCTCTCAACTGTTCCAAACCCTCCGCCATCTCAATAGAACTCGGCTCAGATTGACAAAACTCTTTCAAAAAACTTTTTCTGTAAGCATAGATACCGATATGTTTTACACTAGTATCTAAATCCATCTTCTCCCTACTAAAAGGCAGAGCAAAGCGACTAAAATACAGAGCTTCATTATTTTTATTTAGTACAATTTTGGCCGTCGTCTGAGATTCGATCTCATCGAAAGCCTTGAACTTTCTCCCCATGGTTGCCATTTGGATATGATCAACATCAAAAGCTTTCAGTAAAGGATCAAGGCATCTACCATCAAATAACGGCTCATCCCCTTGTACGTTAATCACCACATCAACATCTAAACCTTTGATAGCTTGATAAACTCGATCTGTTCCGGTGGGCAACTCACTATCCGTCATCACTGCAGTGGCAAGTGGACTTGAGTTTACAAGGTCAAAAATAGCATCATGATCTGTAGCGACCACAACATTCTCAACAGATTTTGATTTAAGGACACCTTCAATCGTCCAAAGTATCATTTCTTTACCATTAATCTTGGCAAGTGGTTTTCCAGGAAAACGAGTAGATGCATATCTTGCCGGAATCACAACAGCTGTTTTCATAACAGTCCTTTTAATCTCAAGATGGAAACCCATATTCCAAAAACAAAACAACTCATGAATAAACTTATACCCAACAGAGCTGCAAAAATAGTAAACCTATCAAAATCAATCTGTCTAAATTGCTTAAAGGGACGCCATCTATTAAAGAAGCTTTCTGGCCTCAGCCAAAAAAGAAAGGTGGCTATGGAGAGCAGTAAAATCCATAAACTAATAAACCATAAAGAGTATATCATCACATAATTACTTTTGTTCTACCCAGGCGTTATACATGAACTCTTCTAATTCAACCACACCCTTTTTCTTACTAGAGCTTACAGTGAAGGTCTTCTCAATACCACTAGCTTTTTGAATTTTAAACTTTGCATTCATGGCTTTGTTCTTACCCAATTTATCTTCTTTTGTCAGAACCAGAATAACATCGGTATTACTCGAGTAAATCCACTCCACCAGCATCGCCTCTTCTTCAGTCCAGTTTCTGCGGCAATCCATAATCAAAAGTAAGCCCTTTAAATTACCCCTAAGACTAATGTAGGTCTCAATCATACTTTTCCAAGAATCCACTTCTTTGCGACTTCTTGCTGCGAAACCATAGCCTGGCATATCTACTAGGTAATAGCCTTTACGAACTTCGAAAAAATTAAGGAGTGTTGTCTTTCCGGGGGTTCCTGAGACTTTAGCTATTCGAGTTCCAAACATTGCGTTGATTAAGGAGCTTTTACCCGCGTTGGAACGACCGATGACTCCTATTTCAGGTAAGGCATCTGGGTTTACTGGGTACTGCTCAGGGACTACGGCGCTGGTGATGAATCGAATTTTTCCGTTTCCTGTTAATTTCATGGTTTGCCATCCGGGTTGTTTTTGGGAGTTTACTACAATTGTTGGGGGGCGGCAAAAGGGATGGAAAGAAATACAGAGGTTTTTGGGGTTTAGAGGATGAGGGTTTGGGGTGGGGTATTTGGTTGAGGCTTACAGAGGTTTGCGAGGGTTCTGCCAAAACCGAATGGCTGTGTCCGTGCTCAGACATATATGGACCCGCCACTCTGCACAATAGAGAATGTAAAAAATAGAATGCGTACATATATTTGACTTCATTGGTCTATTTCCAAGAGCCTAGATGAAATTCGCTGCCTTAACTCCTCATCAGTCCTATGGACTCAATAAATTGGTCCTCTGTCTGCGATAGTTTTTTTTAAGGCTTTTTCTTCTTTTAACCATCTACATTTGTGCATTTCGAACTGTTTAAATATCTATATACTCACCACCGTTTTTCAAAATAGCTATCATTCCTCGTACATTTTTATTCGCCAGAGATATAGCTGCACTATTAAAACCCTTTCTATTTACCTGTTCATTTATCCACCTATTTTGTTTCGATAAATCACCTTTTCTCATTGCAGAAATAACCTTCGCTCTTGCTCCTTGAACTACCAACCTACGTAAATCCTTGTCCCCTGATTTTGTTAGCCTTGTTAATACTGTTTTTCCTCCAGTACTTCGTTGACCTGGCACTAGCCCTAGCCATGCTGATCCATGTCGGCCATTTCTAAAATTCCTAGCGTCACCTGCACTGGCTAGAAACAATGTCGCCGTTAAAAAACCTACCCCTGGAAAACTCATTAAGCGCTTACAGCTCTCACATTGCTTTGCTATTTCTTTTAACTTATTTGTATAGTTTTTTTCCTTTTCAATGGTCTCTAAAATCTCGGCGAACTGAACCCTTACCAAATCAAGAAATACATGGCTGTGACCAAATTCATCCTTGCAGAGAAGTTCTCTAACCCCTTCCATCAAGCCTGTACTTCCTTTCGGGAAAGTGTATCCATACTCCATAAGTAAGCCCCTTAATTGATTAGATAGACTCACTCTATTTCTAACTAAAATATCACGTACCCTGTGAAGAGATTGAATATCTTGTTGTGATTCCGTCTTGATCCCTACCACTGTTGCCCTTGGTCTACGACCCGCTTCAATAATTGCAAAGCCATCGTTCTTGTCGTTTTTCTGTCCCTTTACAAAAGGTTTTACATCCTGAGCTGGTATAAGCTTTACATCGATATTTAGCTTAATAAATTCTCGAGCCCAATAATGCGCACCTCCACATGCCTCCATATAGATGCAGTCTGGTTCAAGGTTTAGCACCTCCAAGAGGACCCTTTTTCTAGCCACCTTCTTACTCATTAAGACCTTGTTATCATCATCATTTACTGCACAAAAATAAAAACTTTCTTTTGCCAAATCGATTCCTAATAGTTTACTCATAATTTTGGACTCTCCCTCTAATTCAAATAATAATTAAACTATTATTTCGGCACTGCCTAAGCAAGATGTCATAAAAGGGGCGGGTCCATTTCATTAGTCCTCCGCGCCCTTGGCTTGTGCGGAACTGCGCGCGGACAAGTCAGGTTTAATTTGAAAATAGAATTAGTAAGAAGTTTTTTTCGTGGGCACGTGTTGGTAGGAAGGGGGAGGGGGATAAAAAAAGGCAAACCCGAGGGTTTGCCTTACAAGGAAATTTAAGTAAAAGCCTTAATTAGAACTTAGCATGCCAGTTCCACATAAGAGTTGCAGGATCGTCTGCACCGTCAGTAGAAACGTCAGTCATAGTGTAGAAAACACCGTTCTGTAAACCTTTTGCAAGATTCCAAGTGTAACCCAACTTGATTTGGCTTGTAATAGTAGTAGCCGTTTCAAGATCTTCTGGGTGAGACTGGTAATGGAAATAGATGTCGTTCATCTCAGATAGAGCGTACTGAAGAGCTAGTCTGAAACCAGTTAAAGTAGCGTCTCTTCCGTCAAGATCACCAGAAATATACTCTAGTTGACCTTTGATCATGTCAGACATGTAGTTAAGAACTAAAGCCATTTGAGTAGAAGCCTTTTCAGTAGTTCCATCATCAGACTCGCTGTTTGAGTTGTAGAAGAAATCTACGCCAAACATACCCATCTCATAACCTAAAGAAAGTGCGTAACCGATAGCAGCATCAGCTTGACCTGACTCTAGAGAAGTCTGCTGACCGTTGTGAAGATCGATACCGTACTTGAAAGCACCGCTCATGTTACCATAACGAATACCAGCGTGCTCTTCACTTAGCTCAACATAAGTTGATCCAAGTTGTTGAAGCATAGCTTCTGAGTGCCAACGTTGGTTTAAGTTCTTGTATACTGTAGCTTTATAAAGGTTGGAAAAAACACCAAACTTCATGTGGTCGCCACCAGTAAATACGTCTTTACCTTTAATGTATGCTTTACGTAAGAAAGCATCACCTGTTACACCGCTTGTTTGAGCAGTCTGTAAAGAAAGTTTTGCACTCCAGTTATCATTGAAAGAATGATGACCAGAAATTCGAACTCTTTCTACTCCGAAACCCATTGCTGATGTATCGTCAGCAGTCTTAGCACTTGTTTCGTAACTAAAGTTACCCAAGATGCTTCCGTGGATTCCACTGTGTTTTGCCATTGCTGTGCCACCTACTAAAGATGCGGCCGCAACTAATAATGTAAGTTTTTTCATAGATCTCTCCTAGTTGTTCACTATGTTGTTTAACTAACTAAAAGCATGGCTTATAATTTTTATAATTTAAAGAAATAACTGACTGCATTAAAATGGCTGTTTAAAAAACTTTTGACTTCAAAAATGTAGTGAATTTGGTAACTTAGCCGTCTTCAAGGAGTGTGTATGAAACGCCTCATATTGGCTTCCCAATCTGTGTATAGGAAGCAACAACTGGAAAGTTTGGGTCTTGCTTTTGATACAGAAAGCAGCAATTTGGATGAGAATTCTCTAAAAGTAAAATTTAAAAATGATCTCGAGAGGGCTAGTCTGGAGCTTGCCAAAGCTAAAGCCCATAATGTTTTTGCTAAAATGGAAGAAAAAACTAGACCAGTAATAGGTGCTGATCAAATAGCAAGTTGTGAGGATTTGCTACTAAATAAGCCAGGTGATTTTGAAACAGCAATGCGAAGTCTTCAAAAAATGTGTGGAAAAACCGTTCATTTATATAGCTCTGTAGCGATTGTTAGCTCTGATTTGGATCATTCCTATACCAGTATTTGTAAGTTGAAGATGAAACAGCTTACAGATTTAGAGATTGAAAGTTATTTGAAATTTGCTGAGCCTTACGACTGCGCAGGATCCTTTAAGATTGAAAAAGGTGGAATTGCTCTATTTGAGTCCATAGAAACGGACGATTATACGGGAATTATGGGACTACCTTTAATGCAGCTTTCTAAGCTTTTAACAAGCATCGGTTACAAACTTTTTAATTCCTGAGTTGTTTCTAGAAGGAAAGGCCCACCGGTGCAGGGTAGTCCTTGCTGGCTAAAAATTTACCTTTTTCGTTCTTAGTGATCTCTGAAGCGGCAACTTCAGCGTCGTGGGTAAAGAAGAAAATCGTATTTTCTAGATCTAGATCAGAATATAGTTTTTCTTTTTCCTCAATGACTAGCTCCGGGAAACGATCATAACCCATGGTGATAGGTAGGTGAATCCAAGCTTTTCCAGGAATTAAGTCACCACAATAAACTATGCTTTTTTCATTGCCCCTAAAGACTCCAAGTATTTGACCTGGCGTGTGGCCATCTGAATTTATAAATTTTAACCTACCATCAAAAAACTCTTCTTGAGACTCAGGGTCGATTATTTTTAATCTTCCCGTTTTTTCTAATTTTTTAGGAAGATCCTTGATAAAGCTAGCCCGGTCTCTGAAGTGAGGATTGTTGGCTCGATCCCAAGCTTCCTTTCCAACAATGTAATTTGCGTTTGGAAATAAAATCGAATCATTTCCTTTTTTTATTTCATCAAACTCAGGGAGTAGCCCTCCGGCGTGATCAAAATGTAGATGACTCAATACAACAAAATCTATGTCACTATGGTCGATTCCAAGGTTTGTTAAGTTTTCCAAGAGAAGGTGTCTCTCGTAGGACTGGACACCAAATCTTTGAGCTAGCTTGGGTTCAAAAAAGGCTCCTATTCCCACTTCAAAAAGAATCTTTGTAGAACCATATTGTATTAACAAGCAACGACAGGCCAAAGGGATGCGGCTCAGCTCATCAGGCTCCACCCAATTCTTCCACATTTCTTTAGGGGCATTGCCAAACATGGCACCACCGTCTAACTTTTGCCTGTTGCCTTCGACGGCTGTAAATCGAATTTCCATTTTGATACCCTTTTGTTTCCTGCCAATATATAGTGAATAGGAAAAGATTTTGGTCCTAATGTCCAGAAGGAGATAAGGCTTGATTGATTTTAAGGCATTTGATTTTTTTCGCCCCATAGATCTACCGGAAGATTACCATGTATTTGATCTCTCCAATGGCCCGGTGGAAGCGCCCGAGGCTGTGGTGTATTCTGTTGGTAAATACAACGAGCAACGGCCAGATATGTACACTTCAGAGATCTACTCTTCGGGGCGAAATATCCACATGGGTTTAGATATTGGGGCTCCGGTCGGTACAAAAATCAAAAACTTTTATGAGGGCGAGGTGTTCTCTAGAAAATATCATTCCGACGATTTAGACTATGGTTACACTTTGGTATTAAAATACCAACTAGGAGATCAGGCCTTATTCGCTCTCTTCGGACATCTTTCAGAAAAATCCTACCTGGAAAATCCCATAGGAAAAACAATAAGAAAAGGCGAGGAGTTTGCCTATTTGGGCGCAAAACATGAAAATGGTGGGTGGCCCTCGCATTTACACCTTCAACTTAGCTACAAAGCTCCTAAAAACTGTGATATGCCTGGGGTTGTAAGTTCCAGTGCTAGAGAAGAAGCTTTGCGGCTCTATCCTGACCCGCAAAATGTTTTTGGTAAGTTGTATAACAACAAAGGAGAAAAAAATGAAAACCGCCATACTAATTTTTAGTTTATTAGGAAGCAGCCTGTGTGCTGAAATGATTGAAAAGACCTACTTTGTTAAGGGTATGCATTGTGGAGGCTGCGAGTCTGGAGTGAAACAATCCTTACTGCATCTAGCTGGAGTAAAAAAAGAACAAATAGTAGAGGTAACCTACTCTAAACCGGATCCTGACAATGAAATCGGTAGTGTGGTCTTAAAGTTTAATAAGGACGACTACAAGGGAAAAGCTACAGACTGTAAATTGGCTAAAGCAATCAAAAAGAACCCAGGATACGATCTGTATTGGGAAAAAGGAAATCAGAATCCATGCAAGCTATAGGCTGCATTGGATTTATTTTAATTTTTCTGACTAGTTTTGGTTTGAATGCAAAGCTTGTTTGCCCGAAATTCTCTGAAGCAGAAAAGCTGGATCGCTTAGAGTATTTTGAGCCCGAGGGGTTCAGCGCTCAAGATAAAAAGCACTTTATTGTTTTGCTTCCGGGACTGAATTATAATCCTAAAGCTAGTGAGCAAATGATTAGCGAGTTACTGGAGCATAATGTAGCGGTGTTTAATGTTTTTCTTTATGGTGCTCGTGATGAAAATTTTGAGCCTAGCTTATTACTTCCTAACCAGTGGATTGAGACTGTTTTAAAAAGTTTTTGCATGGTGGACTTACTTAGTAGTACCCAAAAAGCCAAGTGGTCCATTTTGGCCTACAGCATGGGGGGACTTTATTCTGAGATAAATTTGCAAAAGTATTCCAGCTCATTTACAAATTTAGATAAGGTAATGTATATAGCGCCTGCTTTAAATCTTAATTTTAGTATGGCCACTCTTCTTAACCTTAGAAAAATAATGGGTAGGAATTGGTGGATCCCAAATTTCAATCTTGAGAACTACCGAGCTAAGGCATTTACTAGTATAGCTGAGTATGATGAGTTTGCTACTATGTACGATCTCTATCAAAAAATGGACAAGACAGTCCTCATGATTCCAACCATTTTAGTAAAATCACCTCGCGATGAGTTGATTAATAGTGATGGTGTATTAAAAGAGCTTCATTTGCACCGAGAGACTCTTTTTGATATCGATTTGAAAAAGTCCAAAAGAGGAACCGTGGGCAAGTATCATCTACTTGTAGACCAGCAGAGCCTCGGTCCAGACTGGGAGCATATGCAGTTTCAGTTGAAATTTTTAGCTCAATAATTCCTTGATCTCTGGTACTCTATTTGCTGGTATCTACTAGTGTATGTAAAATCATTACAGGAGAAGCAATGAATTTAAGATCTATCGCCATAAATGTCACTTTTTTAACAAGTTTGACACTCCTATTAGCCTGTCATGCTAGGCTTGCCACCCTAGAAGACCAAACTCCATTAGAAATTGAGATCGCCAGTTCTCAGGCCCTGTCGAGCGAATTGATAGAATTTGATGCTTGTATAGACTCTGTAGTTTTAGGGCAAGGAGACGGACGAAATCGAGTAGACCTATATAGTTTTAAAGTGAAAACAGCAGTGGATTTAGCTAGTTTGGACGGTGGTTTTAAGATGAAAGGGATTTCTGCTTTAGCCGGTACCTTTGATTATGTAAAATTGAAGTTTGCCAATAGCTGCGGATCAGGAAATTCAATACAATTTGTAAATAGCAAGGCGTTGGAATTTGAAAGTGCAGAATCTTTTGACGTGATGTTGAGAGGTGTTGTTCGAGTGGCTGACAAAAGAAAGCTAGAAAAACCTTATTTTGAGTCCTTCACAAAATCCTGTGGTGAAGAAGTTACTCGAACCAAGCCAGGTCTGATTGGTGAGGATCGAAGGGAAGCGGTGGACACTTGTTATAGTTCTAAAGTAAAGAACTTCAAATTACCTGCATCCAACTTATTTTTTGACTGGAATGCCATGCTTTCTACGATCGTAAATGCAGGGCCAAATCAAAATGTAGTTAAAATGCTCGATAAAAAGGTTTTAGGCAAACTTCGCCGTAGAACTGGCTCAAATCAAAAGCAGGTGGTGCAAGCTACTGACGTAGAAGCTAGGAATTAATCCCTCTACAATTGGACAATGAAACAGCCCTATGGCATGTTCTTCCTTGAATAGGGAGAGTTTATGAATAAGGTTGCCATTTTAGATTTTGGTTCTCAAGTGACCCAGTTAATTGCCCGTCGGTTTCGCGAGTTTGGAGTCTATTGTGAGCTCTTTCCCTATGACGTAGATATAAAAAAACTAGAAGAATTCGCCCCCTCTGGGATTGTGTTGTCAGGTGGCGCTAGTAGCGTATATGACGACAACGCCCCTATTAGAGATCTTGAGCCTCTGTTATCTATGGCCCCAACACTGGGTATCTGCTACGGAATGCAATTGATTTGTCATCAACTTGGAGGGCAAGTTAAGGCCGCGGATAACCGAGAGTATGGTTTGAATCAAGTCCGATGGAAGAATTGTTTTTCAGATAATTTTTCAAAAAAACTCGCTGGGAATAGTCAAAAAGTTTGGATGAGCCATGGTGATTTTGTTGAGAAAACTCCCGCTAATTTTGAGCTTCTGGCAACTAGCGAGGGAGGGCACCCGGCGGCCATAAGGTCTGATCGAGTATGGGCCGTTCAGTTTCACCCGGAAGTAACTCATACGGAATTTGGCTCCGAAATTTTAAAAGCCTTTCTGTTTGATCTATGTAAAATTGAGGCCGATTGGCAACCAAAAGAAATAGTGAGTCAGTTAAAAGAAAATATTCAAAAACAAGTAGGGGATGATGATCATGTTCTTCTTGGGATCAGTGGTGGAGTAGATAGCTCCGTTGTGGCGAGTCTTCTAACCAGTACATTAGGACCTGAGAGAGTGCATTGTGTTTTTGTAAACAATGGTCTTCTTAGAAAAAATGAATACCTTCAAGTTTTGGAACTTTACAAGGGTATTGGTCTAAACGTGCACGGTGTGGACGCTGAGGAACGTTTTTTAAGTGAGTTAAGGGGAATCAGCGATCCGGAGAAAAAGCGCAAAACTATTGGTAGAGTTTTTATTGAGGTTTTTGATCAAAGTGTAAAAGATCTGGGATTAAACTGTAAATTTTTAGCCCAAGGCACATTGTATCCCGATGTGATCGAGAGTGTTAGTCTTAGGGGGAGTGGTGTAACTATTAAGAGTCATCACAATGTAGGTGGACTTCCAGAAAAAATGAATATGTCCCTCGTAGAACCATTACGGGAACTCTTTAAAGATGAAGTAAGAGCGATAGGTAGGGAGTTGGGATTACCTTCAGAGGTTCTGATGAGACATCCTTTCCCTGGTCCAGGCCTTGCTGTTAGAATTCTTGGAGATATAACTAGGGAAAAAATTGAGATTTTGCAAAATGCAGACAACGTGTTTATCTCAAGCTTAAAAGAAAGTGGACTCTACGATGAGATATGGCAGGCTTTTGTGGCTTTACTCCCTGTCCAGTCCGTTGGAGTTCAGGGTGACGGTAGGAGCTACGAGAGAGCTTGCGTACTAAGAGCTGTGACTAGCCAAGATGGCATGACGGCAGACTGGTTTGATTTTCCACCAGATTTTATGCGTAAAGTATCGAACCGGATTACCAATGAAGTGAAGGGAATCAATCGAGTGGTTTACGATATAACCTCAAAACCTCCCGGTACCATTGAGTGGGAATAGCTCCTTATTTAAGCTAATCCGAAGCAGCACCATAAAAGAAGTTTAATGCGATTGGTTAAGTTCGCTTTAATGCAATCTGAGCTCCGTTTCAAAGCTATGTTCTAATGACAAACTGAGGATTTTTGGTAGAATTTGGTCCGTTAGAGGTGTTCCTATGTCATTTGCCCATCTTCATGTTCATTCTATGTACTCACTCTTAGAGGCGAGTTGCCCACCTAAAAAGCTGGCTAAACTTGCTGCCGAAATGGAAATGCCAGCCATTGCCTTAACCGACAATGGAAATTTGTTTGGTGCCATCGAGTTTTATCATGCTTGTCAGCGCGAGGGTGTGAAACCAATTTTAGGGATTGATGCCTATATCGCTCCTAAATCAAGATTAGTAAAAGGGGAAGATCGGGAAGCGGCGAAGATGCCTAACCGAAGAGTGGTTCTTCTAGCAAAAAATTATGAGGGGTATCAGGCTTTATGTAGAATTAGTTCCATTGGTTTTCAAGAAGGTTTCTATTATAAGCCAAGGATAGATTACGAAGTCTTAAAAGAGAACGCCGGGAATTTAATTTGTCTCAGTGGTGGTCCAAGAGGGGACATACCTTTTACTTATTTGGAGCATGGTGAAGAAGCTGCCATTGAAAAATTACATTTCTATAAAGATCTTTATGGTGATGATTTTTACCTAGAGCTTTGTAGAACAGGTGTTGGTTTATGGAGAGATCTAAACGAGTTTTTATTGAAGGCGGCCAAGGAGTACGGGATAAATGTTGTTGCCTCTAATGATGTTCACTATTTGAAATCAGAGGAAAGCCTTGCTCAAGAGGTTTTAATTTGTATTGGAACCAATAAAACTCTTCAAGATGAATCGCGCTTTCGTCTAGGTTCTGATCAATTCTATTTAAAAAGCCCTGCTGAAATGCAGGAATTATTTAAAGACATACCCGAGGCTCTAGAGAATACTCTTAAAATTGCAGACAAAGTTGATATAGTTTTTGACCTTGAAGACGAAGATGGAAGAAGAAAATACCATTTGCCTCTTTATCCCACCCAGGCTGGTCGGACCATGGCTGAGCAAATTCGCGTCGACACCTTAGAGGGTCTTGAGGAGCGCCGCAAAGAGGCGGAACTCAGAGATGAGCCCATAAAAGATGAAGATATGCAAACCTACTTGGAGCGTATTGATTACGAACTTGGCGTAATTAACTCCATGGGATTTAACGATTACTTTTTGATCGTAAAAGATTTCATTCAATGGGCGAAGGATGAAGACATACCCGTAGGTCCGGGGCGAGGTTCTGGAGCTGGCTCATTGGTTGCCTACTGCTTGATGATTACGGATTTAGATCCGATTCCACATAGTTTGATTTTCGAGAGGTTTTTAAATCCTGAACGTATTTCTATGCCCGATTTTGATATTGATTTTTGTCAGGCGCGAAGACAACAGGTTATCCAGTATGTGACCGAGAAGTACGGTGAGGCATCCGTTTCGCAAATCATTACCTTTGGAAAGTTACAGGCCAGAGCTGCTATTAGAGATGTGGGCAGAGTTTTAGGAATGACTTTTCAAGAAGTGGATGTTGTAGCCAAGTTGATGCCCGATCGCCTTGGTATTAGTTTAAAAGAGGCAATAGATGAAGAATCTCGTTTAAGAGATTTAATGGAGCTTGATCCAAAAATAAATACATTGATGGAATTAGCTCAAAAGATAGAGGGACTGACACGGCATGCTTCCATACATGCTGCGGGTGTGATTATATCGGACAAACCTCTTGTTGAATACGCGGGGCTGTATCGAGGCTCAGCCGATGAGAATGTTGTTCAATATGATATGGGTAACTCTGAGAGTATTGGGCTTATCAAGTTTGATTTCCTGGGGCTAAAAACACTTACTCTGATTTATGATGCTTTAAAGTTAGTGGAGCTCAATAGAAACAAAACGATTCAACCTCATGAAATTTCTATGAAAGACCCGGGTATCTATGAAATTATGTGTGAAGGGGATACGGCAGGTGTGTTTCAGTTTGAAGGCGGTGGTATTACCGAATTCATTAAAAAATCACGTCCAAATTCCTTTGAGGACATAACAGCCGTTACAGCCTTGTACCGTCCAGGTCCCATGCAGTTCTTGGATGAGTACAATGGTCGAAAACATGGTAAAATCAAAATTCAGTATCTATTTGAGGAGCTGGAACCCATATTAAGTGAAACTTACGGTATTATTGTTTATCAGGAACACGTGCAGCTCATCGCCGCAAAGATCGCAAACTACTCCCTTGGTGAAGCGGATATGCTCCGAAGAGCGATGGGTAAAAAGAAACCTGAAGAAATGGCCAAGCAAAAGACTCGTTTTTTAGCTGGAGCAAAAGAAAATGGTTTTGACTTAAAAAAAGCGGAAGAGTTGTTTGAGCAGATGGCACAGTTTGCCCAGTATGGTTTTAACAAGTCCCATGCAGCGGCCTATTGTGTGATCTCAGCGCAAACGGCTTGGATAAAACGTTATTATCCGATTGAGTTTTTCGCAGCCACTCTTTCTACGGAAATGAACAATACCGATAAGGTCGTTCAGTATATAAAGGATGCCAGGGATCACGATATCGATGTGAGGGCGCCACATATTAACTACTCTCGGAGAAAATTTACCGTCGAGGGGGAGACTGTATTTTTTGGTCTGGGTGCAATTAAAGGTGTAGGGGATAGTGCCGTTGAAGCTATTATTGAAGCAAGACAAAGTATGGAGAAAAAGCAATTTGATAGTTTGGAAGAGTTTTTTGATAATATTGATTTAAGACGAATTAATAAAAAAGTAGTAGAGTGTTTGATTAAAGCTGGTGCCTTGGATGGCTACGATGCAAGTCGAGCTCAATTGCTAGCTGGCTACGGTCGATATATGGAGCGTGCCGATGTTAAGAGAAAGGATCGAGAGGTAGGTCAGACGAATCTATTTGAAATGGATCCCAATCAAGAAGAGAAAGTGAGTCTCCCTGATTTGGAGGATTGGTCTAAAACTCAAAAGTTAGCCTTCGAAAAAGAAGTATTGGGTTTCTTTTTAAGTGATCATCCTCTGAATGGTTACGAGGGAATTATGCGACCTTTTGTAAGTCACCCGATCAATAGCCTTACCCAATTGGAGAAAAAGCAAAAAGTGGCTGTTTCAGGTTTGGTTGCAACTTATAGAGAGTTTGTTACTAAGAAAGGAACCCGAATGGCATTTGGTCAGATAGAGGATCTTAGTGGTGGTACGGAGTTAATCATCTTTCCAGACATATACGCTAAAGTAGAGGATCTTTTAAAAGAGGAAGTGCCAGTTGTTGTCAGCGGAACTTTCGAAAGAGATGACAGAGGTGAAAAAATTATCGTCGAAAAAATGGATTCCCTAGAGAAAAGGATAAAAGGATCCAAGAGAATGTTATTTCAAATGAGAGAGGAAATGCTCGATAGAATGGATCGCTTGAAAGACGTTTTTGAAAATCATAGGGGAGAGACGACAGTTAGTTTCAAAATAGATGTAGGTGAGGTTGGTCGTGATGTTTATTTGGACCTTCCCGAGTTTCCGGTTGAAATCAGTAATGCCCTGTTGGAAGATGTGGGTAAGATTTACGGTGGAACTGAATTTGTAAGTTTACAATAAAGGAAATAGATAATGCGGGTTTGTTACATAATATTTTTATTTTTTAGTATTTCTCTGAGTTCTGCTATCACCGAAACAGACGATGTTACTCTTGCCGCAAGTAGCTCCAAGAAGGATCGCTATCTTGCTGAAAAAGAAATACAAGAAAAGTTAATACTTCAGATCGGGACCACTTATGTTAAAAGAATTGTGGGGCCAGAAGAGTTCAATAGAAAAAAAAACAACTTCGAGAAACTTATTCGTAGGCAGTATGGTAAGTTCATTCCCTTTGTTAAGCCCCGCTCTATGAAAGCTACTAATAGCGGTTATATGGGTGAGATTTTGTTCAAGATATCTCCGGCGAGCTTGAGAGAAGTTTTGGCTACCGAGGGCTTACTTTACGAAAGTACTAAGGCCATTAGTGTTCTACCAGTAATTAGCTTCCTAGATACATTCGCTGCAAAAGACTATCGTTGGTGGACAGTTCAAGAGGGTAGAGAGGATGCATTTTTGTCGAAGCTTAAGTTTCAGTTTCAAAATAGTCTTCAAACGGAATTGTGGTCCGAAGGAGCCTATCTAATAGATCCTACAAAGTTTGAACTAGGAAAGTTTCTACCTAAGGATTTGAAAATATCTTCCTTCAGAAGAGCTGATTTACAGCGCCTCGGGAAGAGGTATTCAGCTGATATTATCTTATATGGTAAGATGAAAGTAAGCATGAGTCAGGAAAGTTCTGAGCAAAGTGACGTGGTACTTGAAACAAAGGCTTATCTAAGCTCTGATATGAAAATTGTCGCTGAAACTTCGCATCAGTGGATTACCCCGGCCGGGCCCTATAAAGCGGTAGTTTCTAGTCAGATGAAAAACTATTTGGACGAGTCTATTGTAAATTTAAAGGATCAGATTTTAGATTCCTGGAAGAAGGGAAAGTTTGGAACGACAGAGATATTATTGAGTCTAAAGGGGGACTTAAGTTTTGATGAATTTCAGAACTTGAAGCGCCAAATTAAAGCTTCCAATTACCAAATTAAAAACTTGTCTGATAGAAGAATAGGAAATGGTAGCTTTACTCTTCTATTGGAAATTGCCGGTCCCACAAAGAACCTTTCGAAAGAATTAGAGGCTTTAAAGCTTAACGGCGTTAAGATGAAATCTATGAGCTCTGGAAGTGATGAACTAGTGTTTAATGTAAGTAGGAACTAGTCCAAAGTACCCTTGGATCTAGGCAAAATATTGGCTAAAATGATAATATGAAAATGAAAGTCTTATTGTTAGCTTTTAGTTGTGTGAGTCTGCTTAGTTGCACTGGTCTAAAGCGCTCCGAAAGTGCCCCGACACAAACAAAGTATGTTCCAATGCAGGCAAGAGGTGCGATGGGACTCCGTAAAAGAGTGGTAGTTCTACCATTTATCGATATGGTACCAGGAAGAAGTATGAAGGTTGCTGACCGTTCTCGATCGGCTTTTATAAGAAATATTTTAAAGACTAACCAGTTTGTTGCAATCAAGCCCTCTGACCTACCACAAGACGTAGAACGCTTTCGGATGACAGATAAATATAATCTTGAAGCACTTTCTAAAATGGCGAGCGGCTCAGATGTTAAAGCAGTTATCGAAGGGAGCATTTTAGATCTCCGAGCTAAGAAACTGGGTGATCAAGTAGGAGTCTTTAGAAAAATCAGAGCGCAGGTAACTGCAAGTATTAAAATCAGAGTTTTTTCCACCGAAAACCAAAAACTGATATATGAGGATATTCGCGAGGCCACGGTTGAAACAAACACACGAGTTATGGGTAAACACAATCCCTCTAGTCGTGGTTTAGATGAAGACCCAAATCTGATCCGGGCTGCTATCGACAAAGCCATGCGTGGGAGTGTGGGCGGAATCGCAAAAAGTATTGATAAATTGAACTGGAAAGGCCGTATTGCCATGATCCAAGGAGATAGAATTTTTGTAAATGCCGGTAGGCTGAGTGGCCTTCAAGTGGGGGACATTCTGAGGGTTTCTAGTGAGGGACAACAGATTTATGACCCTGAGACAGGTGTTTTCATTGGTAAAGCGCCAGGTCGCTCAAAAGGCACCATCGAGCTTGTTAAGTATTTTGGTAACGATGGCGCAGTAGCTATTATTCATTCTGGTGGTGGCTTTACTCAAAATGATATTGTAGATATTTATTAGACTCAAAGGCTGTCATTGCCAGTTCAATATCGATAGTTTAAAACATCTTTTATGAGTGAAAAAATAAGTAAAATTATAAAGGCAAGTTTTGAGGAATCCGAAAATCTTCAGCTGAACTATATGGAAGACGTGAAGAAAGATCTTTCTCGATGGTTCCTTTTATCAGTAGAGTATCAGCCTCTAATCACTCTTGGAAGGCGTCTTTCTCAATCGCCGGAATTAGAAAAATGGAAAATCCCCAAACATGATGTTGTATTTACAGACAGAGGCGGAGAAGCAACCATCCATAATCCTGGTCAGCTTGTTATTTACCCCATATTTCATTTGCCGAGCTATGGTTTCACGGTAAAAAGCTATGTTCACCAGTTGGAAGCATGCTTGATTTCTTTATTAGAATCTTACGGTATTTCTGGGCATAGAGTTTGTCAGCGACCGGGTATTTTTACTGATAGAGGTAAAATAGCCTCTATTGGAATTAGAGTTCAGAGAGGTATTAGTAAGCATGGGTTAAGTTTGAATGTTTGTAATGATCTTAAGAATTTTAAAAAAATTAGCTGCTGTGGCGTTGAACAGTCTACGGTAGATTCTATGGAAAATTATGTTTCTAGCTTAGATTTGAATTTAGTGAACTCAAAATTCCAGAAGATTTTGATAGAAAAAATATTTAATTATGAAGAAATAAACTCACAATAAAGAGATTTTTAAATAGAAAGTTTGTATGAAGTTAAATGGTGACTCCTACGGGATTCGAACCTGTGACCTCCACGATGTCAACGTGGCGCTCTAACCAACTGAGCTAAGGAGTCCTTTAAGACTACTTTTTATATCGGATAAATAGGCTTGTCATGGCTTTTTTAGACAAAAAGCGAGACCTCTTACTGTCAAAGTACAATTCTAAGTAAAACCCCTTAGCGCTACATTTGAGTTATATTGCTGCAAACTTGGGTTATTCAATAGAATGAAGATTCTAAGAAAAAGTCATTGAATTTATCGAACCGAATCATTGACACAAATTTAGGTATTATAAAAAGGTCAATCTTAGCTATTACAATTAATTTTCTGGATCAGTCCCAGCTAGTTTTTTACGGAGGTAATTTTCATAGTTTTTTAGAAGAATTGCCACTAATTCGTCCTCATTTATTTTACAAAGCTCGGTTACGATGGCTAAGTGTCCTGGTGAATAAGCGCAGAGACCTCGTTCAACATTCGAAACAAACTGAGGAGATTTGAATCCCAGTTTTGTCGCTAGGTCTATCTGTTTGAGTCCGCAAGCCTTTCTTTGTTTCTTAAAAAAAGCACCTATTTGCTCATTGTATGGGATAGATGTGATGTGTATGTCCTTGCTCATTACTTGGTCCTTCGAAAAATGGATTGCAAAAGTTTTTAGCTCGCTATTGAACTCAAAGCTAAGTCGGGATTAAATCTGTATCCAGATCCATAAACGCTCTCGATGCAGCCTGCCAAATGTATTAATTTTTTTCTAATACTTGTGATATGGGTATCAACATTTCTTGCCTGTATATGGATCGAGTCGCCCCAAATTTTCTCAATAATTTCGTCTCTACTAAAAACCTGATGACTGTGTTTTGCTAAATAGCATAAAATTTTAAATTCTATTGGTGTGAGGTTGATTCTATTTTCAATATTTTGGGAGACTAGTGAAACCGATTGAACTACCAAATCAATTTTTAATTGGTTCAAATCTATGATTTTATCTAAAGCTTTGGACTGATTTTTATTGATTTTATTTTCTATCCTAGCAGTGAGCTCAACAGGATGAAAGGGTTTCTCCATATAGTCATTGGCCCCCAAATTAAGACCTAAAACCTTATTCTCTATAGATATTTTTGATGAGAGAATTATAGTTGGTATATCCTTGAGTAGGCTATATTGTTTCATATAACTTATAATTTGATATCCGTTTCCATCAGGTAAGATGAGATCCAATAGAATTAGATCGTATTTTCTAAGTTGTAGTTGTTCTGAGGCATCTTTAACCGTCGTAACATTAGTTAAGTGATAACGGCTTTCTAGAGCATGTTGAATAGCTTTGAATGATATGTTGTCATCTTCTACGACAAGTAAGTTTTGCATACTCTACCTCCTACAATCCTATCGGCTTTAGAATTAAAAGGTCTAGTTTTGTGAAAAGGTTTAAACAAAAGTTGGTGACTCTAGTTTCATTATGAGAATTTGTGCTTAAAATTCGATGTCTTCAAATGGGTCTTCATCAGAATAAATTTCTTCATCGAGCACTTTTTCTTTTGGAATTTCGAATATAAACTCAGCTCCTGATTCAGCTAAGGGATTTAATACTAAGTCACCTCCATGGGCCACCATGGTCAATTTAGCAATGCTTAAGCTTAGCCCTGCTCCTTTGGAGTGAGTCTCGATATCTCCCAAAGTAGTGAACTCCTCAAAAATACTTTCGGAAAAATCATCTGGTATTCCTGGGCCGTGATCTCTCACATGAATATATACTTTTTCTTCATCTTCCCTAGCGGATATTACTACCGATGAATTCTCCTTAGTAAATTGGATGGCATTACCAACAATATATTGGAAAGGTTTTTTCATCCTAGTTTTATCTATATATGCAGTTAGCTCTTCAGGTAGCTTTATTTTAAGTTCCACTTGTTTTTCTTCAGCTACCAGGTGTAAATCTTCAATTGCATCGATAAAACAACTGCTTACGTTTTTCTGCGAAATGAAAAAAGGCATCTTACCAGTTTTTAATTTTAGCAAATCCAACATGTTGTTTAGGATAAACATGAGGCTCTGACTCTCGCGATGGATGTCTTTATAGTATGTCATAATTTCACTTTTATCTTCAACAATTCCAAGTGACAGGGTCTCTGTCATTGCAATAATTGCTGACAGTGGTGTTCTTAGTTCATGTGAACTTAGCGTAATTAATTTGTCCTTAGCCGCGGAAAGGTTTTTTAATTCTTCGTTTTGGGCTAGAATCTCAGAGTAACTTCGCATTAGCTCTTGCTGTTTTACTTGCACTTCTCTTTGAAGCTTTTTTTGGAAAGTTACATCCTGAAACATAATCATAATTTTATTGTTTGCCGATAAAAACCTTACACCTAAGTTGGCAATAATATTGATTCCATTAAATCGCTTTAGCATTATATCTTGATAAAAGCCTCCATCTTGCAAAAAATCTTCTGAAAATATTCTGCTTTTTGATCTTGCTTCAACTGGATAAAGGCTTTGAAGGCTAATGCTATCCATTTTTAATTCAGGGGGGATTTCTAGGGTTTCTTTAGCTATAGGGTTCAAAAATACTGCTTGTCTAGTGTCTGCCGCAAACACGATGATGCCCATCATCGAGAGGTTACTAACTTCCTCAAAATTTATAGATTCGTCGAGCTCTTTAACTTTTTTCTCTCCCATGATTAGCTCCCAAGGATCTTGAGAAAGCCCTCTGCTTTACTCAAAGGCTCTTTAAAGCTTTTAACTAGTTCAGGAATTTCATTCGGAGCAATACTTAGTCTTTGCAGCACTTCTTTAGGTGCGCCCATTTTCTTTTTATAACCACTATTTCCAAATCGAATGGTCTGGATTAGTAGATTTGCTAATATTACAATATCGACATACTGATTCATTTCGTCACTGAGGCCAGTTCTTAGTTTTACATCATATGTGTGGTGATGGAGGATACAATTCTGAACAGAATTGGGAAGTTTCCATTTTTCCCCCAATAGTTTTCCGATTCTTGTATGAGTCATACTTTCAAGCTGTCTTTCAGATTCAATAAATGAAAGGTTATTAGATTTAGCATGGGTTGCTATTTCGTCCAAGAGGTCTATGTCCAACATTGCAATAGCTATCTTTCCCATATCATGCACTAGACCACAGGTGAATAGATCACTCGGTGTCTTATGCTTTATATGCTCCGCAACTACTTCTGATGCAATGGCAACTCCTATAGAGTGTTTCCAGAAAGCAATTAAATCAAAATTAGGTTCTCCCTTAATTTTAAGAGATGAAAAAACAGAGGCCGCGATCACTAGCTGATGAACTGTGTCAAAACCAAGAAAACCAATTGCTCTTGAAAGATTAGATACTCCTCCAGGAATGGCATAGTAGGCAGAGTTGGCTAGAGTCAGTACTTTAGTTGTCAAAGATTGGTCTTGCAGCATTACTTCTTCAACATCTTTAATTGTAGACATGGGGTCGGCAATAATCCGATTCAACTCTTGTACTACGACGGGGAGGGTCGGTAGATCTGCAAGTCTATTCGTTACATCATCATATGTGATTTTTTTTGCGCCCATATTCTAAGTTGCCTTCAATTTAAATCCAAGTCGAGATCTAGGCTGCGACTCTAGGGAATTTATGCTCTGGAAAAATCTCCTTCAGTTTGGCAGAGATCCTTTGGAAAGTTACTGGTTTCAATATATATCCATCTACGCCAAGTTTTTTAGCACTTAGTACCTGTTCTTTCTCCATCACTGCTGTAACAAGAACAAAAGGAATGTCTTTCCACTTTTCACTTGATCTTGTTTTTTCCAATAGATCAATCCCGTCCATTTCAGGCATCATAATGTCAGAAATAATAGCTACAATATCTTCTTTTTCTGACTCTGCATCCATCGCCTCCCAAGCCACTCTTCCGTTCTCACACTCAATGACTTTAAAATCTAATTTGAGAAGTAAGTGTTTGATAACAGTACGGTTTGTTGGTGAGTCTTCGACTAATACTATGCTTTTCTTTTTTTCTTCCGACATTCTAATCCCCCTGGATTTCCTAGTGTCTTATCGGTTTGTTCTTGTAGAATGTTGATTATATAATTCAAAGGTCTGGACGCGGCGCAATTAAACATCGGTTATTTTATTGATCTTTCCAATTTTTCCAACAAATATGTACTGTATGACTGCATTTACTCTTGTTCTAATTCTTTTTACCAGTGTTGTTAGTGCTTTAGCCCTAATTGCATATTCAAAATTATCAAGATTGGGTGAAGAGGTGGAAAGCCTGCAAGAAGACCAATCAAAAGCCCAGAGACTGTCGCCTGTTGAAGGCATTCATAAAGAAGCTTGGGAGTTTCTTTCAAAAAAGATGTTGGATGATTCAACAGATTTGATTTTACTGTTTGATAAAAACCAAAAATTAAAGCTTTGGAATCGAAAAGCACAAACTTATTCAGATCTTTCCATAGATCAGGAGGCTTCAGATTTGAAGGAGATGTTTGAAGCGGATTCGAGGCTTAAGCTTGAAAACGCATTGAATGTTCTTACTGTTCCCGGGAGTGAGAGTTTTGTTGATCTTAAATTAAAAATAAAGAAAGAAGATGCTAAGGATTTTATTTTAGAAAGAAGCTTAAACGATGAATACGCCATTTCCCTAAAGAGTAGACCAAAAGTAGATTCAGATGTTAAGTTTTCTATGAACAAAGCCTTGTTTCGAGGAATTGAGTTGCCGATTGATGAACTCAATGTATCTAACAAGCAACTTAGTAAAATTGTGTCCGACGAAAACTCTCCCCTCAATCGTGAAGAGCTGAACTTAATCTCCAGTAGTCAAGGGGTCAATATAACCACGGTCAAAAACGTAGTTCAATTTACAAAAAGTTTTGGAAAAAATAAAAACTCATTTTCCGAAGACAGGGTTCAAAGCCAAAATGTGAACATCATTTTAAAGTCACTAAGTCTTTTAATAGGTGCTTTGACTGATAAAAATAGTGTTGTTTTTCGCCCAACCTACGAGAAGGCAATAGTCTCGGTTCTTACGCAGCCTAAGAATTTACAATCTCTTATTTATAGTTTTTTTGATAAAGTACAGTCGTCCTTCGACAAGACTGGTGTGAACATAGAAGTTGATTTGAAAACAAAGTCAGAACCTATGGAGGTTTATTTTGAATTTGAGATCAGAGTTCTTTTGTTGGGACGAGAAATTGGCAACCAGTGGTATGAAAAACTAAAAAATGATGGTGAAGCTTTGACAAGGTATTCGGAACAGTTTATGGAGCTTAGTTCAAACTTTGAGGTTCGAGAATTGGATGCAAACTGTGTTTTAGTATCCGTGATATGCCCAAGAGATATTACTTAATTTTTGCTTTTATCCACTACCTAGTGTATCGCTATGACAGATGTCATTCTTACAAAGACAAATTTTAAATTCAGAAATTAACTTCCCGGTTTGTTTAGCGCCGATGGTAGGTTTGAGCCATGTAGCGATTCGTAAAGAAGTAGCCCGTTATATGCCAAAAGGGGCTAAGACAATATGGCCTACTGAAATGCTGAATTCTAGAAGGCTCCACTCAGAAAACATCGAGAAAACACCGGAGACCATGAGAGCTCCAGAAGAGACCCATCTAGTTCCTCAAATCTTAGCCAACGAAGAAGTACATATTAGAAAAAGTATGAGGGTCTTGGAGGACTGGGGTGCACAAGGCGTTGATATAAATATGGGATGTCCCGTGAAGAAAGCTCTAAAGCACAATTACGGAGTGGCTCTAATGGGCGATATCAATTATGCAGCGGAGGTAGTCAGGGTCACAAAATCGGCGACGGAATTGCCGGTATCTGTAAAGTTACGTGCTGGCCATCAAGATGATCTAGGATTTTTAGGGGAGTTTGTAGATGCCATGCAGGAGAGTGGGGCGAGTTGGCTTTGCCTCCATCCTAGAATCGCTTCTGAGAAAAGAAAAGGTAGGGCTCGGTGGGGGCAGGTGGGTTTTGTAAGGGATAGGTTAAGTATTCCGGTTATAGGTAATGGAGATGTTCAATGCTCACAGGATGTTCACGATTACAACCAACTCACAAACTGCGACATGGTCATGGTCGGACGAGCTCTAATGGCAAGACCATGGTTGCTATGGCAGATTGGTGAAGATCTCGGCTTTGAGGCGCCAATTGATTTTCTAGAGGGTCAAAATGCTCCAAGGACAAGTTTCGATGAGGGGAAAGAGTTTCATCAGTTTGCTAAAAGAGTATTGTACTCCACATTTGAAATATATAATCCAAGTCTTGCTATCAGGAAATACCGATACTTTATAAAAACCGCATCCCCTTGGTTGAGCTTTGGCAATCATCTAACTAACTTGATGATGCGTTCAGATCAGGCTGAGGGGCTCGCAAAACTATTAGACGATTTTTTCAGTAAGCCACAAGCCATGTTAGCCAAAACAGATTTAAGAATCTAAAAGTCCGTCGAGTTTTCCCTCACTTTCAAGGGCTGACAACTCAGAGAAACCACCAATTAATTTGTCGTTTATAAATATTTGAGGAACAGTTCTCATGCCTGTTTGTTTAATAATTTCTGCCATTTTGTCTGGATCATTTTCAAGGTTTTCTTCGACATACTCGACTCCTTTACCATCTAAAAGAGTTTTTGCATGTTTGCAGTAGGGACACCAGTCTTTTGTATACATAATTACTTTTGCCATATTTTTTCCTTTTAATTTAAAATTGGAATCACGTTCACTTCGAGTTCCTGTTCTAAGTTTTCTCTAATGATCTCTACTTGATCTTTGTTCCTTCCTATACCTAGCATAAGAGTGTCAAATTTGTGAGTCTTTTTAAGAGTCATCAAGCCTTCGGCCAGATTCCCAGGTAGGATTTTAACAGTAACAATCATATCTTTATTTTGGTAGATCGGTGCAACCTGCTGAGATACAACTCGCTGTAATAATTCAAAAAAGAAACCTTCCGGATCCTTATTTTCCTCCGCATGGAAAACAATAACTTCAAATGCCTTTCCCTCCGCAAGCTTTGTTGCCTTCTTAATAGATGTATTAATTAAGCGTCTTGCGCCTGTACCTCCGGCACATACTACATAAGTGGGGAGATCTACGGGAAGGTTCGTGTTTTCTGAAAATCTTCCTAGGCCAAGTCTTAAGTCGTTTCTCTTTTCAAGTCGTTCTTCCAAGACACCCCATCGATAGAAGGCCATTAACAATAGAACTAGCCCTAAAATTTCCAATAACATAGTTTTAGCCTCTGCTTCAGAAAAATAAAGAAGCAAGAGTTGGGCGGCAGCAAGTGTGATTCCTGAAATCATTGGTATCACAGGAATTTTAAAGCCTTTAAAATTGATAATGAGTTGAGATAGAACTCCCCTTTCAACATCCTTTCTCAGGGAACGATTCCTCATTAAAACTACACCAAGAGCAAAGCTAACCATTACAGCTAAAAAGGCCATTCCATATACTTCCTCCAGCACTGAGTCCTTGTCATGAGCGAAACCGGTCATAAACATCGCAATGAACATAAAAGGTAAAGCAATAAACGGGTAGCCCTGAATGCTGGGAAATTTATGTGCAAGTCGTGTAAGTAGCATTTGAGGAAGGTTTCCTTGTTTTGCCATTGTAGTAGCTAATCCTATAAAGCCAACATAGGCTGTGTTTACCGCCGCAAATAGAGTAAGGGTAGCGTCAAACACTAGAACCAGAAGCAATGTTCTTCCACCAATTTTATTTGCTAGTCCTGAAAGTAATGCAGTTCTGTTGTCTAATACCTCATCATGAGTAAGGACCGCTAAACACATAAAGCTTATCACCGGAGCAGACAGAGATACTAAGATGACTACAGCCCTATAAAGTTTTTTAACGGTTTCGTTTAATGGCTCCTGAAGTTCTTCTACAATTTGTGCTGCTGATTCAAATCCCGTAATTCCTAGAAAGGCAGCGGCAAATCCATGCAATATAGCGGCTGTTCCTAGGTCTTTAGGCATGTGAGTAATCATTTTCGACCATTGGATGTCATGTGTGAGCAAATAGAAACCGCTCCAGATACCCATTATAATTAAGAGACCAAAGTGGGTAGCGGCGATGGTGGTTACAATCTTTGCAGGCTCTTTTATACCTCGGATATTGAGTAGTCCAAAAGTGATAATTGGAATAAACGATAGCAAGACTATCGTTCCTGAGTTGGAGTGTCCATCAGACAAAGAGGTAATATAATGGGCTCCCGCCAAACTACTTACAGCAGCTGTCGCAAGATAGGAAAGAACCGTCAGCGAGCCAACTAATACAGCGGCCCTCCTGCCAATAGTTCTTAAAACCATTACATAGGCACCTCCGTTATAAGGGGACATTCCAATGCCTTCTTCGTAGGTTCTTTTAAAGAGCCACATCATTAAACAAACAAATAAGATAAAGAAGGGGGCCAGGTATCCTACTTTTGGGAACAATAGCCCTGTTGAATAGAAGACGGAGGTACCAATGTCGGCCCCAACAATACCCGCCCCAATGACCCAACTAAGACGGTTTGATTTAGCTAATCCCAAACTGTATTCCTTTGATTTCCACCCCAAGCGGAAGTCTAATTCTCACATAATGTATAATCTCAAAATTAAAATGTAATTGCCAAAACTTTTCTTCTCTAAGTCTAAAAAGCTTTAAAATTCGTCAATTCTTGTTTAAATGCAGGGAGCTCATTCAGTCGTTTCAGTTTATCGAAAAGCTCTTCTGACTCTATATAGTTTCGAGATAAAAATTTTGTCCACTGCTTTACTCTTCGCATGGCAAAATCTTGTCCATGAATTTCTACTCCCTTATGAAAGAAGTCTTCCACTTTTTCTTTAACCTCAACCCAACTCAATTCAGATTTATTCGGGGAAATGGGGGCTTCATTTTTTAAAAAAGGAAAGCGTTTGTGAACTCTAGAAATATTCTTGGTGCTAGAATTTTTAATTCTAATTTCATTAGCAAGACTTGGTCTCGCATAGGCACCTCTGCCAAGTAAAAAGTCATTGCAGCCGCTCACCTCTGCACATTTCTGCCAGTCTTCTGGGTTCCAAATGTCACCATTGGCAATCGTGGGGATTTGGACTTCGTCCCTCATGGAGCGGATAAATTCCCAATGAGCTGGTGGACGATAAGCTTCTCTCTTTGTTCTTGCATGTATGGCTATCCAATCCGCGCCACCTTCTTCCACCGCTTTAGCGATTTCTTTATGTAGAACTTTATCTTCAAATCCTAGTCGTACCTTAGCAGTGAGAGGTGAATCGGGGAGTGCTTGGCGCATTTCTTTAAGAACTTTGAATATAGCACTAGGGTCTTTTAAAAGACTTGCCCCTCCACCATGATTGTTTACCGTTTTAGCGGGACATCCAAAGTTTACATCAATCCCGAGGGCACCTAAGTTTTTTGCTGTGAGTGCATTTTCTGCCATATAATTGGGGTCACTACCGAGCAATTGAACAAAAACGGGTACCCCGCTCATTGTGCGAGCTTTATTTTTTAATTCCGGGCAATATTTATAGAAAACCTTTTCTGGTATTTTTTGGTTTGTTACTCGAATAAACTCAGTAACACATAAATCATAGCCGCCAATTTGGGTGTATAGATCCCTTATTATGGAATCTACTACACCTTCCATTGGGGCTAGTTCAATAAACATTACTTAGCCATTTTTAGAATATGCTTAAACTCTTGTATACTGACAGGCTGGATGCTAAGTCGCTGGCCTTTCTGTACGAGCTTCATTTCAGCCAACTTTTCTGTTTCTTTAATTTCTTGTAAAGTAACAGGTTCCTTAAATTTGCTAGAGAATTTGACCGTAACACAATGCCATCTTGGATTCTCTTTCGTAGATTTTTCGTCATAGTACTTACTTTCCGGATCAAATTGTGTGGGGTCGGGTTTTGCTTCTTTGTGAATTGTAGCGGTTCCATATACGCCCATTGGCTTTGCGTTGCTGTGGTAGAACAAAACATCATCTCCCACTTTCATGTCTTTCATCATAAAATTACGAGCCTGGTAGTTTCTCACACCATCCCACATTTCTGTTTTTACTTTTTTTAAATCATCGATAGAAAAAACATCCGGCTCAGACTTCATTAACCAATACTTTTTTGCCACAAAAAGACTCCTTTGAATAAGAAGACTTTCTAGCAGGTTTCAGCCTGAAAATCTGCACTACATATAAAGTTTACTGAAAAGAGAGCTTCTTCTGAGCTCCAAATTGATACATTTGAGCCTATAATGCATTGCGGAAACTATCAGACTAAAGGCGGACCAGAAAAAATCCGAAAAGAAGTCATGGCAGCGGCAAAAAAACCTAAAACTACTCAATATGGTGTGACTCAGGCCTTGGAAGCCTTAAGTCATGTGGACCAGAAAACTCGAGAAAGCATCATGAAAAACCTTGCGGTTCTTGATCCGGAAGTGGCCAGAGAACTGGATGAAAAGATGTTAAGGTTTGAAGACCTTGTTTTAATGAATCACTCCGGCTTACAGAGTTTTATGAAGGAAATTGAAGACAAAAAATTAGTATTAGCTCTTAGAGGAGCCAGTCCAGACTTACTGAAGAAGATTTTTTCTTGTTTTTCGAAGAGAAAAGTCCAGATGTTGGGTGAGGATATTAAAAACTTAGGACCACAGCCTTTATCAAAGGTGGAGGAAGTCCGATCAGAAATAATGAAAGAGGCCAGAGTTTTTCTCGAAGCGGGAAAAATGGTGATCTCAACAAGTGAGGAGGTAGTGTGAAGACTTTTATGATTATAGCTATGTTTCTAGCCAGCCCTTTTCTTTTTGCGAAATCAGACTTTGTAGAAAGCTACCGTCTTAATACCAAAGATTTACATGTTTACGATTTAAGTGATAAAACCAAAAGACAGTTTGCGGAAAAAACTAAAAGAGTTCCTGCCAATGCCTCTGGCTACTACCCAGTGCTTTTTGGTGCGTTTCAGGATCAAAATATATATTTAAACCAAAGTCTTTGGTTTCAAGAGCTGGAATGTGAGAGTCTAAATGTGAGAGAGTATAAAGACCAGTTTGATTGCTTAAAAGCAACTAAATTTCGTATGCTAAAATAATAGAAAAACTAAAATAATATCTTAGATGAACTCTATATTATGTAGAATTCTTTTGACCTATTCAACGATTTTGGGTGCAATAAGCTTTCAAAAGGGGAGTTGGCTTTGGTTTGGAATATATATAGTGCGCTATTGGGTGGAGCGATTATAGGTTTAAGTGTGTCTATCATGCTTTTGTTTAATGGGCGAGTCACTGGAATAAGTGGAATAGTTAAAGGTCTTCTAAGTCCCATAAAAACCGATATTTCGTGGCGGCTCTTGTTCGTTCTAGGCTTAGTTCTAGGGGGATTTGCCATGAAGATGTTTGGCTTTACTCTTTATTCTGAACTAGAGGTTATTGGTCGGTGGCAAGTTATTATAGCTGGTTTTATTGTAGGAGTAGGAACTAGTCTCGGAAGTGGTTGTACTAGTGGGCACGGTGTTTGTGGGATCTCGCGGCTATCCACCAGATCTATCATTGCCACTTGTACATTTATGGCTACGGGCTTTACTACTGTTTTTATTTTACGCCTTTTAGGTGGTCTTTAATGAAAACGGGAATTATTAGTTTTGTTGTTGGTTTCGTGTTTTCTATCGGCTTAGTTGTTAGCGGAATGACCCAACCGGAAAACATTATAAATTTTCTTGATCTGACAGGAAATTGGGATCCAAGCTTAGCCTTTGTGATGATCGGGGCTATTGGCCTTCACTTTTTTACTTTCAAATGGATATTAAAAAGAAAGAGTCCATTGTTTGCAAACAAGTTTATGGTGCCTTCTAGATCCGACATTGATAAAAATCTTTTACTAGGTTCTGCCCTTTTTGGCATAGGTTGGGGACTGGGCGGTCTTTGTCCGGGCCCTGCTATCGCTTCTTTACTTGATGGATCACTAGAGCCAGTACTTTTTGTTGGATCTAGTCTACTTGGAATGTTTGTCGTAAATATTTTAAAACCAAAACCTTTGGGAGAAAAAGGATGAACGTAAAAAGTTTTTTTGACCCAGATACCTTCACTTTAAGCTATGTAGTGTTTGAAGAAGGATCCAAAGATTGTATTATTATTGATCCAGTTTTGGATTATGATCCAAACTCTTCTTCTACTTCAAAAGAGAGTCTAGAGAAGCTCTATAAATATCTTTCCAGTCAGTCTCTAAGTCCCACTCATATTTTAGAAACTCACGCCCATGCGGATCATTTAAGTGGTGCTATAGAAATTAAAAAACGCTTTCCAGAGGCAAAACTTGGTATTGGTGAGAATATAACGAAAGTTCAAGATGCATTTAAAAACGTCTACAACTTACCTGAAGAGTTTCTAACAAATGGCTCTCAGTTTGACCTTCTTTTTGCAGATGGTGAGCTTCTGGAGACGGGCGGTCTTAGGATTGAGGTTTTACATACTCCTGGGCATACTCCTGCCTGTGTTTCTTATCTGATTAACAAGGAACATCTTTTCGTAGGTGATACCCTTTTTATGCCAGATTATGGTACTGGTAGGTGCGATTTTCCAGGTGGAAGTGCTGAAGACTTATATACATCTATTAGCGCAAAGCTTTATAGTCTTCCTGATAATACAATTGTATACACAGGTCACGATTATCAGCCCGAAGGACGAGAGCTCCAGTTTAAATCTACTATCGGAGAGCAAAAGTCAAAGAATATTCAGCTTCAATCCAGTACATCCGCTCCGGAGTATATTGAGTTCAGAAAAACAAGAGATGCAGGTTTAAAAACTCCCAGGCTTTTGTTGCCAAGTATTCAAGTAAACATCGATGGGGGAAATTTGCCTCCTGCGGAAGCTAATGGAAAAAGATATTTAAAGATCCCTATTGAATAGGAAGCTAAGTAGTTTTAAATTTGAAAACTGAAAACTGAAAACTGAAAACTGAAAACTGAAAACTGAAAACTGAAAACTGAAAACTGAAAACTGAAAACTGAAAACTGAAAAGCGAGGCTGCAATGAAGAAAGAGCTAGAAAATATCCAAGTGACAGAAGATGGTGTGCCAGAAATAAGGGTTAATGATCTTCATGCGATGGATACAAAGCCACTCCTTATTGATGTTAGGACATCTTCAGAATACTCTGGAGAGCTTGGGCACATTGCAGATTCAGAACATTGTGAGCTTGGTCCTGATCTTGAGAAGCGCATTACAGAACTAGAAAAAGAACAGTCCGTAATCTTTGTTTGTAGGTCCGGTAAACGCTCGGCCAATGCAACATTATTTGCAAGACAGCAGGGGATAGAATCTTCCTATAATATGCAAGGGGGCATGCTCGAATGGAATGAGTCTGGTTTTCCCATTGTAAAAGAATCTTAAAAACTCGTCCCTGTAATCCAACCAGGGGTAGGAAGACAATTTTTATGTTTTTCGACCCAGATCGTCGAAAGCTTGTTTTTGATTTTTCTTAATTACTCGTGCTACTCCTTAACCAACTAAAACAATGGGGGTAAGATGAGAATTTGGCCGTTAAATATAGTTATAGTTTTGTTGGTTGCTTGCGGTGGTGGCTCTGATGTCGAAGATGGTGTAAATAGTTTTGATAACTCAGAATTTACGGGCGAATATCAACATCAAGATTCCTATTCAACTTGGTCTCTAAAAATAAATAGAAACACCATTGGTATTGAAAGAAGCTGTCTTTTTGATCGAGGAAATGTACTCAGGCAAACTAGTACTACCGTCTCAGCCATTTATTCCCAGCCAGATGTCAGTCTTTTAGAGATACAAATCACTAAAACTAGTGAGTATCAATCTTCTGATGAGTTTTATGAGTGTTCCATTCCTTCTGTTTACGAAGGTGAAGTCTATCTGCTAGATCAGGTGAATTCAAATAAGTATGTATTAAAACGCGATACTGGCGAAGTGTTCAAAAGTTTCGAAAAGCTTTAATTCTAATTGGGCATCCGATCTTGTGATAGATGCCCTATAGATCTTTCCAACAATCCACATAGCCTGTGTCCAAGTTTTTGCTCAAAGCCCATTTCGTTGGTTGGAAAATATGGGGACCTTCAAACATAAACGCTAAGGTATCAGCCTGGTAGACTGGTTCCAGCTTTGCCTCACTTGCTTTTTTAAATACATCGCTATCAGGTCCATGGGCTGTCATAGAATTGTGTAAACTAGCGCCTCCAGGTAAAAATCCTGTTTCCTTTGCATCATATACTCCATGGATTAGCCCCATATATTCGCTCATGATGTTTCTATGGTAATAAGGCGGTCGAAAAGTATTTTCTGCCACCATCCATCTCGGAGGAAATATAACAAAATCTAAATTTGCTTTTCCTGGTGTATTGCTCGGTGAGCTAAGTACTGTAAAAATACTTGGGTCCGGATGATCGAAGCTCACAGAATTAATGGTGTTAAACTTTTTCAAGTCATATTTATAAGGGTAGTAGTTTCCATGCCAGGCTTCAACGTCAAGTGGACTTGAACTTAAGTCAGAGCTAAAAAAGTTTCCCTGAAACTTATAAACCAGCTCAGCTCTTTTTTCTGAGGACTCTGCGTAAGCGGTAGGTGCCTGAAAATCCCTCGGAGCTGCAAGGCCAGAGGAACCAATGGGCCCTAGATCTGGAAGTTGTAATGGTGCTCCAAAGTTTTCTAACAAATAACCCCTAGCACTTTTATTAATAAGCTCCACACTGAACTTTATACCTCTTGGTATTACTAAAATTTCGGTGGGTGATACTTGTAGGATGCCCATCTCGGTAGATACTCTCAATCCACCTAACTGTGGTACCAACAAGAACTCACCATCTGCATTCATAAAATACTGATTAGACATGCCTTGATTACAATTATAATGATGGATGTTGGAGCCCGAGCTACCAAGAGCTCCAGAGCAAACCATTGTTTTTATGGACTTTAAAAAAGACACAGAGTCCGTTGGAAGTTCTTCCGGAAGCCACCGATATTGATCAGGCATAGTAGGCCCGGCATCGGGGCTTGAGATAAATTTTTCTAATCCCGCTTTAGGTTGGAACCGGCCATGAGATACACTTGGACGCTTCCTATAGAGCCATGTACGGAGATTATCTATTCTTGGTTGTGTGAATGCTGAACCAGATAAAAGCTCGGCGTAGAGTCCATTTTTGAGCTTTTGAGGGGAGTTTTGTCCTTGAGGTAATAGACCTGTTTCTGTTTCTGATTCAAAGTAGTTTCTAAATCCTGATTGGTAAACTAAAGACATGACCCCTCCTAAAACTTAAAGCAATTCAGTAGCTTAGATAGCAGAAGTCTATTTTTATCTATTTGTTTTGTATAGTGAAAAAAGAAATTAACAAATACGCTGAGCACTCTCAAAAGACCCCCCCAGAGAGAGTGCTCAGCCTAGAAGTTGAAACGTATCAATTCGCCCCGATTAGGACTCTTCTTGGGTAGTTTATAATTTATCTTTGGAGGAAATAGAAATTATAAGTTTTGTGGGACGCTATAAGTCATATTTATTTTGCGGGTTTTTTGGGCTAAGAGTTTTTGGGTTTGGGTATTGGCAGTCGACCTCTTCTTTATTCTAATTTCAAACTAAAGCTGGCTTGTCCGTGCTCAGACAGTCCTCCTCGCGGGGCTCGTGCGGAACTGCGCGCGGACAAGCCAGCTTTAGTTTGAAATTAGAATAAAGAAGAGGGCTCTTTTCTTGGAATTTATGATGGGGGGGAAGTGAAAGGATGGTGATGGGGTGGTGGTGTTTTGGGACTGGTGGGGGGGGGGTGTGTAGAAAGTATAGGGTTGGTTGCTTGTTTATTGGGGGATGGGAGTGAGAAGGGGGTGGTTTTGATTGGGGTGGTGGCATAGGGATTGCTGTATTAAGGGGTAGAGCCGAACAAGGAGGCCATAATGACACTGAAGAAATGGATAATTGCTGGATTTGCTTTAGGGATGATTGGGTTTGGAATTAGTATGAAATCTAATACACAAGAAGTGAGTGTAGTTAAAGATGTGGAGAGCAGCCGTACGCTGGCTTGTGTTCCTTGCTCCTCTAAATAGATTGAGATTTTCAGTTCGACTTTAATGTCTTGCTGTTAAACTGTGCAAAAACTGTGAGTGTTTATACCGGGGCCTTTTAGGCCCCATTTTTTTAGAGTTGATTAGCTTCTACTCAATCCGAATTATGAATTTCTTTGTAGGGTGCATTATCTAGTGCCTTCCTTTTTAGTCTAGGTTATCTCATTATCATTAACAATCGAACCCCTATAGCGACCGGGATTTTGAATGAAGGACAAGCTATGGGGCACATAAAAAAGGAGCCAAACAATGGCAGGTTTAAACAAAGTTATGGTAATTGGTAGACTGGGTAATGACCCTGAGCTTAGACAAACAGGTGGTGGACAAGCTGTTTGTACAATGAATCTAGCTACATCAGAAAACTGGACAGACAAGGAAGGTAATCGTCAAGAGCGTACCGAATGGCATCGTGTGGTGGTTTGGGGTAAGCAGGGTGAGAACTGTGCAAAGTACCTTTCCAAAGGTCGCCAAGCCTACGTAGAAGGTAAACTACAAACTCGTTCTTGGGAGACTCCTCAAGGTGAGAAAAAATACACAACAGAAGTAGTTGCTCAAATGGTTCAATTCCTTGGTGACAACGGGAATGCTTCTCAAGGCAGATCTAATAACAACAATACAGCTAGTTCTAATTCCAACGAGCCAGACTTTTCTCAAGATTTTGCTCCGGAGCCTTTCTTCGATAGCAATGAAGAAGTCCCTTTCTAAATTTAAAATTAAAAAAAATAAAACTTTCCGAAACGATCCCTTAAAACGGATCGTTTTTTTTATTCTATTGAATAATTAAACCTTTGTTTTAATTGTGTTTTCGTCCTGTGTAAGATCTTGATAAGTATGAAATAGTTCTAATAAATATCTCGTATTCAAATGTAGATGGATCCTATCTGTAAACTTTACTTCAGCAAAAGCACCGATGAAAAAGTACTCTGGTCGTGAGTAGTTCTGAGGTAGAAATGGTTTAACCAGGGGAATAAGACTTTTGCTAAAGAGCCAATCTATATTATTTTTTATCCTTACGTGTTTATTATCTTCCACAGGTAGCACGGCCGACAAAAACTATAATAAAAGTGAAATATCAGATGCGCGATTCGGAACCGAAGAGCGACAGGAATTCTTAGAAAAAGCTCATAAAATTAAAAGTGAAGTGGGTAAGAGTATCTTCGGTCAAGATAGAGTAGCGGAAGTGTTGCAGGCCAAAGCATTGCAGTACATCGAAACCTTTCCATCAAGAACTGGAGAACCAGTGTCTCTAAATTTGATCGGCCTGCCTGGGGTTGGTAAAACTGGTATGGTTGGAGTCTTAAAAAATCTTGGGTTTAATGTCCTTCATCTCGACGCACAAAAATACTTAGGGAAGGAAGCAGCATTTACTAACACCCTTGAGTCTGGAACAGATCGCTATATGGTTAGTAAGAATGGTAAAGCTGAACTTGGAAAACCTGTAATAATTGTGATAGACGAAATTGATAAAGTGGCTGAAATCGATCCAGAAGGTAGAGAAAGAACTGTACCACTCATTGGTGTGTTAAACTCGATACTATCTGAGGGCTTCTTTAGATTGGAGAATCGTGATGGAATAAGACAACTTTCTAACGCATTGATTATTACCACTATGAACTATTCTCCGAACGATATGGAAAAATTGTCTGAACAAGCATTAAAACAGTCTAAAAGTTACTATGAATTCAGTATTGATGATTTCAAGACTTTTAATAAATGGATTCAGGAACTCCCAAGTGCTAGATATCAGGTTTTAGCCTCTATGTTCAGAAGTAATACAGTCAGTAGGCTTGCGCCGAATACAGTAATCGTAGATTCTTTGGGTAAAGAAGAATATCGCAAAATAATAGAGAAAGTAATAAACACTGTAATCTATGAATACACTTTGGATAAGAAAAAACAGATTACAATTACCTATGACAACTCCATGATTGAATTTTTAATGGAGAAAGCTATTTTTGCACCCTCCGGAGCGCGTGAAACTATTGTAAAGGCAAGGGCTTTGGTTGAGCAGTTGATAGGTTATTCAAGTAAGTCTTTTTCTAGCGAAAATAAAATGTCGATTGATAGACCAAGAAAACTACACTTGGGTTTTGGAGACGACAAAGCCCAAATTCAAATCATTGGAAGGAAATGGGTTCAGGGAAAAATAGTAGATGGAAAAACTACATTATTAGCAATTTCATTCGATGAGCTAAGTAGCCAATTTAGAATCCCTGCAGATTTGGCGACCCAGAAACCTCGCTATGAGGGAGCAAAGGCTGTAACTGAAAAGGAATATGTACCAACAAAGCGTTCTATTAAGAAAGCTAGGTTCACTAAAAAAGTATCTATCGACAAAGCGATTTTTGAGAAAGTAAATTCAGAAGTATTAGGTCAGTCACACGCTGTGAAAATACTCTTAGAAGATATGGCAACTTATATGGGACGGAAAGGTCCCTCCAAAGGGGAGCCTAATAGTAGGATTTTTGGCGGTTTTCCGGGAATTGGAAAATCAAAATTGATTGAGGTAGTTGCCAGAGAGTTTAAATTGCCTGTTGTTAAAATCAACATGCAACAATTTTCCGGAAACGGTTCAAAGGATGCTCCCGATTTTATAAACTATCTGACAAATAAAATAGCTAATGAGGGTCTGACCGGGCAAAAATATATTCTGTCCTTTGAGGAGATAGATAAACTTTTTGAAATTGATCCGAAAACCGGTGCTCTTCAAAACAGGCCAGTCTTATCAGTTTTAAAGGACTTGTTAAATGAAGGAATCGCCGAAGGAAGAAATGACTATCGATATAAGTTGGACACTAGAGGTGCCTTTCATAGTGTAACTATGAATTTCGCTGTGGATATTTTTGGTTTTACAGCTGATCCGAGGTTGACTACGATTAGAGATGTAATCAAAGCCTATGAAAGTCTAGCCTTTAATCCACTCACTTTGAAAAGTGTGCTTGGTGGGTTATTTTTGCCAGATACTGTAAGTAGACTTTTTCCTAAGTTTGTTATTATGAGGCCCTTAGAGGCTCAAGACTATCGTCAATTAATTTCGGCCCAAGTAAACCAAGTAGTTAGTAACCGTCTTTTAGATAGCCGAGGAATTAATCCAAGCCAAATTGAAATCGAGTTGAGTCCGAAATACAAAAAGTACCTTTTCAATGAAACAGTGATACCTTCTGAGGGAGCAAGATACACAGTAATATCAGTACAGTCGAAAATATTAAGTGATCTTGAGTTTGCACTAAAAAGTATTCCACGATCTTCTAGCCTTGGCAGTATTCCAATCGTGCTAAATTTAGATTTCTCAAACTCTAAAGAGGTAGTGCTTATTAAAGCAAATGCTCAAGGTGATGATCCTAGAAATTCGAAATTGATAGCTGAGAAACATGTCTCTCTTCAGTTTCCATCCGTCCGTACGACAGGTAAAATTTCCCCCGGAAGACTACTAACCTCTGCCCATGAGTTTGGGCACGCTTTGGTGGCTGTAGAGCAAGGTTTAAGAATTCAACATGTTGTGGTGGTTTCTCCTCGGCCAGGTACGGGAGGATATGTTAAATTTGAGTCCAATGGGGATCATTCTGCCAAACAGTTGATTTCCAGTATCTATGCTGCTCTCGCCTCTCGTGCCTTAGAAAGAATAGTGATGTCTAGTAACCCAAGGTCTTCATCGAGCGTTCTTAGTATAACGATGGGGGCATCACAAGACATATCCATGGCAACCAATAAACTTTATCATAGTATTTACAGTCTGGCTTTTGATCCCAGAGGCGGAACGATAGATCGTAGTTTTGGTGGTAATGCAAATATCGTCAATATGCCAGATGATATAGCCTCTAAAATAGGAACAATCCTACGGAATTTAGAAGATTTCATGGTTGAGGATCTATTGAAAAGACACTCAGCGCAATGGTTTAGGGATAAAATTTTAAGGCTAGCTAGGGCCGGGACAATGAATGAGAGAGATTTTTATAACTTAATTGAGTACAAGCACAAACAGGCAATAAAGCAGCCACATTCTTATGATCGTTTAGTTGAGTTTTTTGGTTCTGCGGCTAAGCGAGATACCGCTGGAAAAACAGCAACAGCTGAAAATTCCCAAAGAAGGGAATTAATGGAAGAATATTTTGAGAAATTCAAATTCGAACTTCAAAATGTACTCCACGCAGACATTGATAAACCAGGTTCTGGAAACAATTGTTCTGGTAAGTATTGATTTGTTATTCCAAAAACTATCCTTCACAACGGATCGTTTTTTTTGAATAATGTAGAAGGCTATAAACACTATGTCCAAAAACGAGAACAAATTCTAGTTTTTAAAAGGAAGAACTAGAGTTACTAAACTTACAATCAAGGACGAGTCTAATTCCGATTGGATAAATCAAAAATACAAATAGTTACTAATATCGAAGATGCAGCCAGCTCAAAATAAAAAAAATTACGGAAAAAAGTTTTAAGTCATTTTAAATGCTGGTTGAAAATGGATTTGAGTTTTTATAGAATTGGCTTCTTCGGAACATCCTCGAAAAAGAAAATATTGAAAAAGGACACCTACAAAATGGGAAACAGGTCCAATACAACCGAAATCATAAAAGACCTATTTTAAAAAAACATCTCTTAATCTACAGAATTAAAGCCTTTGTCGATAAAACATGAATCGCGTCTTGGACAATTTCTCCAATAATGCTTATTGGTCATTGGAAATATCACCGTACCTTTTTGGATTAGCTTTAAATCTCCATCTTCATGGTAACTGAGGTTTTCGTTTATATTTGTCATCGTTAACTTACCACTTTTATCAAATTCAGTTCTCCCAAATATTCCAACGTTTTGTTCGCGGTAGCTAGTCATGTTGCCTTTTTCAGAAAGCAAAAGGTAACTTGGCGTTCCGTCAGGGAGGATATGATTTTTACAATTTCTGTAGCAGGCAAGGATATTTAAGCTTGTCGTATCAAATTCTAAATTAAAACCAGACATGCTATACGCCCAGAGAGTAAACAAGGCTGTTTTTTTAGATTCCGCATTTACATATTCATCAACTTTATAAAAGTCTCTATGTGACGAAAGCGAAGTGGGGGTTACAGTGGATTTTCCAAAATTAAATTTTTCTGTGTGGTGTACAAAAACTCTTTTGCTAAGTTTCAAGTTCTTAAAATTTCTAATTTCACTAAGCTGATCTTGCTCTGTAAAATCAAAAAACTTGACGAGTAATTCAGGGTTTAATTTGTTAAAATATATCTTTGTAGGGTTTAGAAAATAACCTTTCAAAGCTCGACCATTTCGATCTAAGGTGATACTTCCATAAAGCTTTAATTTTCTGCGTTGCGGGTCGCCCACTATTTCAAAGTCTAGCGCTTGTTTTTTCTCAAGATAAAAACGATGTAATTCACCACTCGGATAATAACTCAATAAGCTTCCCTCACTTGGAAACACCTTACGGTTATTAAACATAAAGTAGTTTCTTCTTTGTACGGTATGACCTATTAAAAGTCCGCCCTGATTAAATTCAACAAAATTAGAGGTGTTGGAAGCATCTCCGCCACCCATTCTAACGTTTCTGCCATCAACTCTTTTAAAACTAGCATTGAGTAAAAGCTCACCTCTAGTAACAAAGCCCTCGCTTGTGAAGGTGGATTGGGGAGAGGAACCAAAAAACGCGCTCTTACCCGGTCGATATTTCAACTTTTGGTAAAAAGCTAATCGAGCTTTTACTATCTCGCCATTTTTATTTACCGTAGCGGCTTTGTCATAGTAAAACGGATTATCTTTAGAGCGTAGATTTACAGTTTGTTCCGGAAAATGAAGGGTGATTTGTCTATCGTCGTATGCGAAGCCACTAATAAATTTTACGCCAAAAGTTTCAGGATGAAGAGCTATTGTTTTGATATTACAGGCTGGAGCAATCAGGTTTTTGAAATTTAAACAAGCGCCGTCTAAGCTATCTCCCTGGATAACACGACCTTTTATATCAAAGAACACGTCACCACCGACCTTTACAGTTTGTTGCTCATTAGGTTTCAATGTTGCACTACTATCCTCCACCTCAGCAAAACTAACAGCGCCATTTTTGTAGAAATTTACACGCCCTTTTGCTAAAATAGTTTTATCCCCAGCATAAAGTTCGGTTTTTGACTCAATAAAAACACTCTTAATTTCTCCTTCAGGGTAAAAAGAAGTATAGCCTTTGATATTTACAGGCTTTTCGTTAATTAAGATAAAACTATTAGGTGATGATTTGATTTCCCTCAAATTGCCATTTTCATAGCGCTCATAAACTAAGAAATTCTCTATCAATCCAACCGACAACTTGTTCTCTACGGCATTTAATCCAATGCTCATAAACATAAGAGCTAAAAACAATGCTTTTATTTTAAAATTTGATTTCATTCTATATTCCCCCTTCAGAATTATTTTCTAAACATAACTTATCGATTTTTGAAAACATATAAATAAAATGGTCCAAGTTAATTTATTGTTTCGCCAGCTCGCGCCTTCTATAACTTAATAATGTTGCAGTATTTTTCGATTTAATTTTTGAGAAAAACCGGCTCAGTCTATAATCCTGTTTCCGTTTTTTACTAGGTTCTTTCCCTATTTCGTGGGGACTAGAAATAAAAAAATGGCTTCAAAAACTAGTTAATCTTTACTTTGATGAGTTTATTCAACGAACTTAACAAAGGATTAACAGCTATGAAGCCACGCTTTTACGTTCCCGCATGCATGAGAGATTTTCAAGGATTTTTTGTACGAG
>JBGCGH010000044.1:0-2504 GCA_045110695.1 Bdellovibrionales bacterium
AATGCCAATAGATGGGAGCATGAGTTAAAACCTATTTCAGTGTATTTCGATTGATTTTGGCCAAATAACTGGTTCCAAATAGACATTAGGCTCCAGATATCCTTAGACTAAGTGTGTAATTGGCAACTTAATAGGGAAAAGGATTCTACAGAACCAAAAAATGCGGACCACCATTGGTCCGCAAAAGGAAATAATTATGAGGTGAGGATATTACTCCTCGGGTATATTACTCCTGAAATTCCTCGATACCAGAATCTTCAGGGGCAAGATTATAGAAAGAACCTAACTTAGTGAATTCCTGTGGAATGAAATCTAATCTAGGATCAATTTCATCTTGTCCATTTAAAAAGTCACGACACTCAAAAGGGCCTCTTTTAATATCCCAACAACGAGTGTAAGTAGGCTTACTAGCGTAAGTGAAACCGTAGTTCTTGAAGTAAATACTTCCTGACAAACCTTCATCACCAATAGATTCAATAACTAGTAGTACTGAACCCGCGATGGCATTTGCATTCCATCCCCAAGGAGCAAAGTCTTCAAAACCTGGCTCTTCAAAGAAAGCTACGAAAAAGGTATCACCATTTTTATTATATACTTTGTTAAATCGAATTCCATCCTCAGCATAAGTTCCAGGGTTTCCACCTTCACTTAATTCATCTGCATTATAAGGTAGGGCCTCAAATGTAAAGTTGAAGTAATTTGTAACTACATTTCCTGGATTAGATCCAAAACCACCTTCTACATATCCGGTGTTAAATGCAACTTTCACTTCACCTTGATAATACTTCACTCCAAATCTTCCTTCATAAGCGTCTAAGTCTAAATAAATACGCTCTTCAAAGATTTCGTCTGCAGGCATCCCAGCAAAACTAGCGAAGTCTTCTTTGTTTTCCACATCAAGATAAGCTTTTGTTCCCCAAGAAGAATCATCTGGCTCAGAACTAGTTCCGCCATCTCCAGAGCCTGTGTCGCCTGTTCTAACCGTAGGGGCCTCTGTTGCCGGGGCAACACTTGAGTCTTTAGTACTACAACCAGTTCCTAAAAAACCGATAGCAGCTAGGATCATCATCATTTTAGTCATACTTTGTGTTTTCATCTTTATTTCCTCCTATTATTTCCTTACCCCTATACATTGCGAGGCTCGTGCCAGAAGGTGCTGAGAGCTAAATACTTAATCTTATTGGATTTTTTAAATTTTGTGATGGAAAGAAATTAAGCTTGAAAAGCGACCGAGCTTTAAGAAACCAGGAAAAACAAACTCTTAATGACAAAAAGATCAGTGAATTCAAACACTTAGAGACCAGCCTCTTTTTATCAAAAACATCTCAATTCTTTTTCACTACCCAAATACCTAATATTACTATCTTTTTTGGGTGGTGCCACAAAATGACAATTAAAGTCACCACCATGAATAAATTTTCAAGCTTCCAGGACTATAAAATAAATTTATATATTTCTATGATTTACTCTCTATAGAAAGTCGAATCAAAACGAAAATCTAATTACTCTTAATTGATTCTGTAGCCTTTATCTCTATTTTAACCTCCCCTTTTAACTCAAAGGTAATGATTCTCTGGCTATAAATTGATGTAAACTGTTAGGTAGTTCTTTCTTTTTTACTACGTACGCACTTTGTTCACTACAAATGGCGGTAGTCGATTATGTTTAGGCCGACAACCATTCCTTAGATGAACAGGAGAAATTATGAAAATTTTAACTTTGGGAATTTTACTTACTATGTCAGCATTATCGTATGCAAGCATTGGAATAAGTCTCAGTGATGATGTCTTAACATATTCATATGATTCAGCCGAGAATCTTTATAAGCAGATGAAACGCCAGGGAGCAAAAGAAATTGTGCATCCTGAATTACCAATACCGCCAAACAAAGAATACGGTATTGTTAAAGAGATATCGTATAAAAATGCATTTTGTGCTTATTATGTTTCAAATCCAAATTTTAGCCCAGATGTTGATATTGTTCGGGTCAAAGATGAATCGTTTTTTAGCTGTACTGTAGATTTAAAATAGACAGAGTTTTATAATTTTTTGGTAATGAGTTTATAATTAAGATTCTTGCGGGCCTTTGCTATGGGATAAGCCTGGTTAAAACGAAAATCTTTGGGGATATGAGAAAAAAATGATACTCGAAATAGAATTTAATTGTTGGGAAGATTGATGCTAATTAATAGAGGGCAAATTCCAAAAGGGATAAAGGCTCTTGTAGAAAAGAGCCTTTGAATTATTAGTCTAGGATACTTCCCAGGCCGGCAGCAATAGGGTCTAAGTCCTCTATTTCGGCAAGAACATCGTATTCAGAAGGTACTTCGCTTGGATCAATCTCCACTTCGTCCTCAGAGTTCAGCCATGGCCTACAATCATAATACTCGCTATAAAACCGAACTGTATAATTGTCCCAACAGCGACTGTAGGGCTTGGTGTTCGCTGTATACTCATAGTTTTTAAAATATAGCTTTCCGTCTAGCTTTTTATTTTCATCTAAT
>JBGCGH010000045.1:0-18202 GCA_045110695.1 Bdellovibrionales bacterium
ATCAAAACTGTGAAGAAAAGGGCCTACGGATACCGAAATATGCAGTACTTTAAGCTCAAAATTCTACAAGTTTGTGGTTATCTAAACTCCAAATACGTGCCTAAGTGTTTATAGGTACTTACACTTTTTTGATAAGGAGGCGGATTATTGTAAACTCAGTTTACAGTCCTTGTAAAAACTTTATCGAGTTTTAATTTCCAACTTTGACCATTTATTTAGACTATAATAGGCGATTATTGGAGAATTTCAGTGGCTTATAAAAGTATAGATCAAAATTTGATACTAAATTGCTTAGTTTTGCTTTTGCTATGGGTTTCTCCGCCTGTGTTAGCTAGTTCCTGTGGGGAGGGTTATAAATCTCCTAACAAAGCTGCAGTGGTTGATATGTTCAACGACTGGGGATCTATATTACTCAAACCTAATGATAAGGCTTATAGGGAAAAGGAATATCTCGATTTATTTATGCAGACAGCTCGGCCCTATGCCCATGGCGACTCCGTTTTTAGTGGTAAGTATAGCCAGGCTATGAATAAAAAAGTAAATGATCGCTTTATAAAGTATTGGAACCTCACAGTGAATGGGCTTGAAGTTAAGAGACCATATAGCATGCATCTCGTAGAATTCACTCTTACTGGAACTGCCGCCAATAATCTTATTTTTAAATATGTTATCGAGGGATCAAAAAGTAAGCGAGCAGATAAGGCCCTAGGATTAACACCTGAAAACGTTAAGCTAATTAGCTTTGAAGATGTTTTTAGTGGAAACGAAGGCCCCATAGTAGGTCCTCGAGTCTCATATATTAAAGCTCCTTACATAAACTCAAAAACCTCAGAAAGTTACCTGTCTGTCGTAGAGAGGCAGGAGGGCAGGGCTTTAGAGAAGATTAAGTCCATGATAGAGGCCGATCCATTTATAAAAGGAATTGTATTAGAGTCTATTACCAATGGATGGAATGGAGTTGAGTACTTTAGGCCTACATTTTTAACCAATCTAATGAAGCTAGCTAAAGAGAAGAAAGTTTTGATTATAGCGGATGAAATCTACACCGGTGGTGGAAGAACGGGTGAGTTTTGGGCTTTTCAACACTTTGAAGGCTTTAGGCCGGACTATATAAGCTTTGGAAAGGGCTTAGGAATTGCGGGTATCGCTAGGCTTGAAATTGGTGCTTATCCAAGAGTTATACATGAGGCCCTACGTAGACCTACTACAATAAGTGCTAACCCAAGCTCTTTAGTGCTTTCTTCCCAAATTCTTAAAACAATACATGAAAGAGACCTTGTGAAAAATAGTAGAGAGATGGGACAGTATTTAAGTAAACGTCTAGGTGAGGCTTACGATGGAGTTGGTCTACATTTTCGTTATAATGAAGAGCGTATGATCCCGCCTATCAGCATGACAAAGAGAGATGTGGGGCCATGGTTACGATCTATGGATAAAAAATAATTAATCAAAAAACAGTTGCTGCTTCGCATCTTGGCAGTCATCAATGGATAATTGAACAACCAACTTCCGACCGCCCTTAAAAGAGTCTGTTTGATTGTCATTGTTCAACTGGGTACAGCCAAACACAGTATTGTTGTTTGTATTCAAGTACACATCTGTACCATGCTCATCTTGCAAGAACCCCAAATAAGCACTGCCCATGCCTCCGTTGTCGGTAGCTACATCGTGCAAAATTATATTATTATTGGATTCATGGATGATATAGGATCGGTAACGTCTATCCCAGCCTTTGTCTCTTAATATCATTCTATATCTGTTTTCCTCTATATTCCAATTTGCAGAGGAAAAGGAAATGTAGTTAGGTCTAAACATTTGATAAAGACTTTGTACTACGCTACTCGGAGTGACGTATACTCCGTTGTAAACGGTAAAGCTCACTAGCTTTCCATTAATAAATTTTGTATCGCGAGAAAATTTTAATACCACATCCAGGTTCATTACATGGTTTTTACCTGAGGATGCATAACAAAACATTTTACATTCCCCTTCTGTATTTTTCTTTAGAGTAAATTCTAATTCTACCTGATTGAGACCTTCCCATTTTGGACTATTGTAATTAAACACGAAGCTAGGAATTTCAAAATTTATGATATGACCGAATTTCAATTTTTCTTCACTAGAAGGGTCCATATCAGGGTCTTGATTGCAATAGCCTGAAACACTATAGTCGCCTTTAGTATTTTTTCTGATATTCCAATTATGAAATACTGCCAATTCAGGGACCTCAATGGCGTAGGTTCCAGAGGCCAGGCTACATATAGAGGCGGTAATCGTATTTACTACCATTTTTGAATTTGGTAGTGGATTGCCCGCAAAGCTTAGGAGCGGCGAAAAAATCAAAATTAGAATTAGTTTTATCATGAGAGGACCTTAGTTTGCCGTCCCTAGAGGTGCAAGTTGGGCCTATATTTATATTTGTTCTATGGAATATCTAAATGGACATATGAAAAAACTGCTAAGAACTAGTCTATTTTAGATAAAGCATGATAGGTTTACATTCTGTATCAACTATCGTTATTTACCAACAGGATATTCCATTGCTTAGCAGTAAAGAGTCTAAAATAAGAAAGATGTTAGATTCTATGGATTTAACCAATTACGGCTTTAGTTATCTCAAAGAGCCCTTTTCTCTTTCGTTTTACGAGCAATGGATAGAGGCTGGAAAGCATGGTGAGATGGAGTTTTTAAAAAACCATCTTCCTCAGAAAAAAGATCCTTCCCTTTTACTTGGGGAGGCAAAGTCTGCGATTGTAATCGCTCAAAACTATGCGCCTCATCCAGAGCCTGTGAACTTAGGCTTTAAGAACTCTGAAATTCCCAAAGTAGCCCTCTTCGCTAGGGGAGAAGATTATCATCGCTGGTTAAAAGCAAAGTGTGATCAAATTATAGAGGAACTATCAAAAATGTATCCAAAGGAGCAATTTGTATCTTTCACCGACTCAGCTCCTGTTTTGGAAAGGGATCTGGCTCACCGCGCGGGTCTGGGTTGGGTTGGTAAAAACACTTGTTTAATCCATCCTCAAAAAGGCTCATTGTTTTTTATTGCTGAGATATTTACGACAATGAGTTTACAAGCAGAAGATCAGTTAGTGCCTGATCGCTGTGGAACTTGTACTAAGTGTATTGATATTTGTCCAACAAACGCTTTAACGGAACGAGAGTTGGATGCAACAAAGTGTATTAGCTACTGGACAATTGAGGCCAAAGAGATCGCCCCTAAAGATTTACGCTCAAACTTTGGAAGCTGGTATTTTGGATGTGATATTTGCCAGTCGGTCTGCCCTTGGAATAAAAAGGTTTTTGGAAAAGAGTTTTTTGGAAGCCTGCAGGATCAAGGAGTTTATGGAGCGGAAGATGAGCTGTCTGAGGAGAAACGAAATAACTTAATTGATGATTTAAAATGGATTTTAACAAGCTCAAATAAAAAAATTCAAAAAAGGTTTTTAGGAACTGCTCTTAGCCGTGCCAGTGGCAATTCCCATAAAAGAAACTCTCTGTATCTGGTGGAAAACTTTCACCTCAAAGAGCTTAAACCTGAGATTGAACATTTAGCTAGTACTACTAAAAATGAGTCACTTATTAGCCTATCTCGTCTGGTTCTATCCAATTTAGAGCTTTAATCCCTTTACCTAGGTATATAGGCTTGCTAAATTCACCCCTAGGAGAACTCAATGGAACTAAGCCCCTATGCACGTTTGAATCATGCTTGCCTATTAACACTAACTTTCATAGCTGTTACGGTAGCTCTAAGTTTGACTAAAACAGTTTTGGTCCCATTTGTTTTCGCAATTCTAATTTATGAGGCCATGCTTCCTTTAGTAGATTTTTTGGAGAAAAAATTCAAAGGTAAGAGAAACTTAGCAGCGCTATTGGCGATTCTAATCTTTACCTTGGTATTTATTTTACTAATTGGTTTTGTTCTGAACTCGGTTCAACAGTTTTTAAATGATGCTCAAACCTATAAGCTTAAGCTTCAAGATTTTGGAAACTTAGTTGTTGAGACCGCGAACCAAATGGGCTTTGTGAATGATAAGGAGAGTGTCCAAAAGACAATCAGGGAATTGCCAATATTTTCCTTTGCTGGGAAATTTGCTGGTGGAGCCTTAGGTTTTATCGGTAATTTTACTTTGGTCGGAATTTTTGTTGTGTTCATGTTGATGGGTAACAGTTTCGATATACCTAAAGATCATATTCTCAACGAGATCAACGCAAAAATCTCCAAATATCTATCTACAAAACTTTTAACTTCACTGATTACCGCTGTGTTGGTTGGTTTAGTACTCTACTTTTTCAATTCCGATTTAGTTCTAGTCTTTGCTATCTTAACCTTTCTACTAAATTTCATTCCAAGTTTTGGAAGTATCATCGCAACAGCTATGCTTGTACCGATTCTCTTCCTAAAACTCGGTTTAGGCCCACAATTCATTATCTGTATCGGCCTCTGTGGCTTAATCCAATTCTCCATCGGGAATATTATAGAGCCAAAAATCATGGGCGAAAATATGGAGCTACACCCCATCACCATTTTAGTTTTCTTACTTTTCTGGGGACTTGTTTGGGGCGTACCAGGAATGTTCCTAGCTGTACCCATCACCGCCACCTTGAAAATCGTTCTAAGCAGAGTACCATCTACTCAAGGACTAGCTCTTCTTCTAGCCGGTAAACTCTCTAGTAATAAATAGAGAATCATAAAACTCATCAAAATAGTGTACTTCTGATTCATGTTAAAAATATGGAACAATCTCAATTCTGTCACTCACCCTGACTCATTCCCCTCTAACCCCAAACCCACTTCCACCTGAGAAAGAGTTTTCTTTGCTTCTTTTCTTTCATCTATCCTTTTGAGGCTTCCTTAGGCAGGAGCCTAAGGAAGAACGTCCCAGGGATGGGCTTGAGCGCCCTCAAAAGGATAGATGAAAGAAAAGAAGCAAAGAAAACGGCTCTCATACCCCAAATCCCACCGAAAAAAACCTTAACAAGCCTCCAATAAACCAATAAAACTAATCCTGATAAAAAGAGGAGCCCCCTGTGCATTTAAAAAACTATTCCATCCATTTCGTAGGTATCGGCGGCGTAGGAATGTCTGGCTTAGCAGAACTACTACACAACCTAGGCGCAAAAGTTACCGGGTCAGATATTGCAACAGGTGCCAACGTTAGCCGCTTACAAGAACTCGGTGTGAATTGTTTTTTAGGCCATAGTGCTGAGAACATCGGGGAGATAGATGTTTTAGTTTACACCTCTGCTGTAGATAAATCGAATCCAGAGATTAAAAAAGCATTAGATTTAAAAGTCCCCGTAATCCCAAGGGCGGAAATCCTGGGGGAAATAATGAGCCTGCAAAGGGGAATTGCTGTGGGAGGAACCCATGGTAAAACCACTACCACAAGTATAATTGGTAATATGTTAATCCATGTGGGTAAGGAGCCAACGATTGTAGTTGGTGGTAGACTTGATTTGATAAAATCTACTGCTAGGCTGGGAAGTGGCCAATGGTTAGTGGCTGAGGCCGATGAAAGTGATGGTAGCTTTTTAAAGCTAAACCCTGAGATCTCTATCATTACTAATATTGATTACGATCATATGGACCATTACGGTACAGAAGAAAATCTACTGAATACTTTTTTAGAGTTTGCAAATAAAGTCCCGTTTTATGGAAGGCTGATTGCTTTTGGTGACGATCCACTCATTCGTAAGGCACTGACCAACTATAATAAGAGAATTCTTTTCTATGGTTTTGGTGATGATAACGATATCCGAATCGAAGGTTCCAATTCTAAATATAATTTTTATCAGTCCGGAGACTTATTAGGTGAATTTGAGTGTGCCCTACCAGGGGCTCATAATGCACTGAATTCCACTGCCGCACTGATTGTTGGTTTGGAGCTTGGATTATCCTTTGCTGTGGCCTCTGAGGGGATCAAGGTCTTTCAAGGGGTTGGACGAAGGATGGAGTATAAGGGATTAGACAAGGGAATGGAGCGTTTTGATGATTATGCTCATCATCCAACAGAGATTAAGGCCACCATTTTAGGGCTTAGAGAGAAATTTCCTGAATCTAAAATTGCCGTAGTTTTTCAACCCCATAGATATTCGAGAACTCAGCTTTGTTGGGAAGATTTTAAAACTTCTTTTACCGGGATAGACCAGCTTTTTATTGCTGACATTTATGCTGCCAGTGAGCAGCCCATAGCTGGAATAGATTCCAAAAAGTTAGCAGAAGAAATAGACTTAAACAAAACTGCTTATCTTCAGACGAGCCTAGATTTATCTATCGAAAAATCTAAACTTGATGGAATTGATGTTTTGGTAACCATGGGTGCTGGCGACATATATAATCTAGAGATAACGAGCTAGGGTTTACCAATCTCCCAGATAGGTAAACTCTATGTCTAACTTAACGGCTTTCTTTTCAAAAACAGTTTTTTTAACATGCTCTACCACTTGGTGAATATCATCTGCTGTAGATTCACCGGTATTAACAATAAAATTGGCATGCTTTTCCGAAACTTGAGCTCCACCAATGGAAAAACCCTTCAGCCCGCAGTCCTCTATCAAAGCGCCGGAATGGAGTGGCTTTGGATTAACAAACACAGAACCGCAAGAGGGCAGGTGTAGGGGTTGTTTTGTAAGGCGTATTTTGTTGGCCTGTTTTACTTTTTCTTTAATATTTGGATCGGCATGATCTAGTGGCCATGCCACGCATACTTTTGTAATGATACCAGGCTGCCAACCGTGTGAATTTCTGTAGGACCAATCAATATCTCTATTTCCAAAACGCTTGATGTTACCTTCACTTAAAACTTCAACCCATTGAGTGATTTCATGGAACTCTCTTGGCTCGATCTTTTCACCGATTCCAGCGTTCATCACAACACCACCGCCAATGTCTCCTGGGATACCAGCAAACATCATTGCCGGAGGTAGTTGGTATTTTAAAAAAACTTTTAGTAACTCCATTTTTGTAGTTCCAGAAAGGGCGGTAACAAAAAGTTTACCGTCTTTTTCTTCCATCTCAGAGCCTTTTAGTTTTCTTAGGTTAATACATAGGCCTCTAATTCCTTTATCGGATATTAGCGCATTGGTTCCACCACCAAGTATAGTGATGGGATGGCCATTGTCTTTAGCCCATGTCTCAGCTTCAATTAATTCCTCGATAGTTGTGGGTGCTGCATAAAAATCGGCCGCTCCTCCTACTTTCCATGAGTTTAATATTTTTAAGCTTATATTCTCCTGAATATTCAAAATAACCTCATTGAAAAGCCGGGATGCCCGTAATGTGTTGGCCTAAAATTAAACGATGAATATCCTCCGTGCCCTCATAAGTATTAACACTTTCCAGGTTTGCCATATGTCTGCCACATTGATATTCGTGAGTAACGCCATTGGCGCCCAAAATGTCCCTCGTAGTTCTGGCAATCTGTAGGGCCTTGGATACATTATTCATTTTAACCATAGAAACTTGCTGAGGTTTCATTTTATCGTTGTCGTTGAGTTGGCCAAGATGAAAGGCTAACATTTGTCCCTTGGTAATTTCGGTATACATTTCCACAAGCTTTGCTTGAACCAATTGAAAGGATGCAATGGGTTTATCAAATTGTATTCTTGTAAGAGCGTAGTTTCTTGCTTCGCCAAAACAAGCCATGGCCGCTCCCATGCTTCCCCATCCAATTCCGTAGCGTGCGGAATTTAGGCAACTAAATGGTCCTCTTAATCCCTCTACTTGAAGCAGGTTAGAGCTTGGAACCTCACAGTCTTCAAATATAAGCTCACTCGTATCTGTTGCTCTTAAACTGAATTTCTTTTGAATACTTTGAGTTTTAAATCCAGGAGAGTCCTTCTCTACAACTAAGCCAATGAATTTATCGTCTTCGCTTCTAGCCCAAACAACGGCGAGATCACAAATTGATCCATTGGTGATCCACATTTTTCCGCCATTAAGGATGAACTTATCTCCCTTTTTAACAGCACGAGTTCTCATACCTGCGGGGTTGGATCCAAAATCACTTTCGGTAAGGCCAAAAGCTCCAATTTTTCTTCCTTTCGCTAGGTCTGGAAGAAATTTCTTTTTGAGCTCTTCAGTTCCGTACCGATGAATGGGGTACATGCACAGAGAGCTAGTTACGGAGCAAAATGACCTTATTCCGGAGTCGCCTCGTTCAATTTCACGCATTATGATACCGTAACTTGTTTGATCCAGCCCAGCGCAGTCGTATCCCGTAAGTTGTGGTCCTAAAACACCAAGATCCGCCAGTTTTGGAACAAGCTCGGAAGGGAAACGGCCTTCAATGTGGCATTCCTCTATGATTGGTAAAACTTCGGAATTTACAAACTCTCTTAAGCTGTCTCGAATCATCCTTTGCTCTCTAGTAAAGAGCTGGTCTAATTCAAATAAATCAGGCGCTTCAAAGCTCTTCATTCTAAACCGAAGTACCTAAACTTAGAGTTCTAGATGTAAGATTTAAAGACTCTGGCTGCATTAAAAAGCTAATAGCAGAAACTAAATCGTTACTATGAAGTAATTTGGCTTTTGGATATTCTTTCTTATAGTTTTCCAGGGCAGAATTTATGTTTGCCCCTTGATTGGATGAAAGTAGATAGTCTTCTGTAGGGCCGATGATAATTGTGCCCACAGAGATTTTATGGGCTTTTAACTCATCCGATAAAGATTTAGAGAAATTCTGGAGAGCACTAAAAAATAAAGTCGAGATACTTTGCTCGGCCTGTCCCTCAAAGTAAGCCTCCGGAATAATAAATTGAATGGAGCTTTTTCTTTTTGCTTTTAAAAAATCTATGGACTCTTTTACCAAGCCAACAATTGGCTTAAGCTCCTCATCAAAAACTTTTTGCATTTGATCCATATAGTCCGGGCTAGTGATAGGAGTGTTTTCAATCCCACGAAGAAAAACTAAAAGGGTATCAACTCCTCCTAAGTACTCAGAGGCTTTTTGGATCGACTCTTTACCGGCCTTGAGACTACTTTGAATATTTATAAGCTTTCCTGTATCTGGATATAATTCACGTTGGCTAGAAATACTTTCAGCGGTACTGGATAGATGTTTTATTTCTTCATCTGCCACGGCAACACTAGCACCTTGTTCGCATAAATTGAGGCAGCATCCCCCAATATAGTGAGAAGCACTTCCCACGATTAATATATTTCTGTCTTTTAACGGGTAGTATTTGTTGCTCATTGTCGCCCTTTCGAATCAGTGAGAGCCTAGCACCAACCGTTAAAAAGGTCATTTTTTAGTGCATAGTGCAGTGGATAAGGGCCAATTTAATAGCTTTCTCTTTTCTCTATGATGAATCTAGCTCATACTAGCTTTATGTTTGTGCAAAAAGATCTTGAGCATATTGTTCGCTACCTCAATGAGGGAAAAATCATAGCCTATCCCACTGAAACTCTTTGGGGGCTGGGGGTGGATATTTCAAACCCAGAGGCCGTAGATTCTTTGTTTAAATTAAAAGAGCGACCAAATAATAAGCCCGTAAGTGTATTGGTTGCAGACAAGAGAATGGCTCTGGAGCACGCTTATCTGGATGAGTCAGATGAACAACTTATTGATCTATTCTGGCCAGGTCCTCTAACTTTGGTTTTACCAATTAAAGAAACAATTCCTCCAAAAATACATGCGTATTCTAATATGGTAGGTTTAAGGTGTTCTAGTCATCCATTTGTTCGGTCCGTTCTCAGGAAATTTAAAAAACCGATTTCTACTACTAGTGCAAATCGTTCTGGGCATCCACCTGCGCATAGCAAGCGAGATTTAATTTGGTGTCCAGATTCTGTTATCGTAGTTGATGATGATACCAAGTGTATAAAAAACCCTGGCTCTACAGTTTTACAAAAAGTAAAAGATGGTTATGAAATTATTAGGGAAGGGCAAATCGAAGCAAAAATGCTTCAGCAGTTCGTGAATATTAAAAATATGGCTGAATTTTATTAGGCTGAATATTATTATTCTAGTGCTACCAATCCCATTTAAGATCTATGGTAGATTTGTAGTCGTAGCCACCGGTTTCTAGAGTACTTCTTTCGTGAGCTACAATCAGCTCCGTTTCTTCAAAATGATGTGAGATATTTGCTTCATAGTTATTTGAGGCTACAAAGAAATTTACTCTAGCATCTATGTAGCCAGAGTATTTTATAAGTGCAGCATTTTGCATGGGTTGAAACTGCATAGAGATTTTGTGAGCAATATCCTCAGGGTTTTTCTTTTTTATAACTACATCGGCCTGCATACTTTTTTCTATTTTTTTTGCTGATTTTCCTAGAGATGACTTTTGAACAAAGTCAGATTTAAAGAAGTTATTCACACTATGATCAAATATTTTATCTACGACAACATTTTGTTCGTCGCCCTCGGTTAAGTTTTCCTGAGGAAGAAAAAAACTAACATCCTCTGGCTTAATAACAGTATCAAATTCTCTGGTAACCTCAGGAGGCTTTAAATCAATAAAGTCTTTAGAAACCTTCCTATCCATACAAAGCCCCACAGGTGCTCCTGAGAAGAAAAATATTAGAATATAAATAAAGGGACAGGATTTCATAAGCTTTAAAAGAGCAAGTAAAATGCCAGTTTTTAAGGTCATAAGGTGTTGATATTAAAAGGCTTTATCGTTTTTACTTTGAGGCTGACAATAATTGTTTAGCAAGAATCAGTAGTTCGACGGGGCTCGTAATTTAAACGCCCCTTACTAACTATGGGATTATCGTGCTCTAACTAGGCTTTGTCTTTATTTGAGTAATCGGCAGCTGAGACGAAGCTTGGCTTGGTACTCATAGAGTTTTTTAGCTCATATTTGCTTACTTGCTCCAGTAAAATTTGCAAATAGATGGAGTTTTCCAGGTAATCCACAATGTTTTTATTACGAAAGCGTTAAAAAAGACATATAGCTCTGATAGGATAAGTTTCTTGTTCATTTTTAAAATTACGTAATATCAGTGACGGCGATTCTAAAACTTAGATTAGCGGAGTTTTTTCAATTTTTTCATGGAGGTTTTGTGAAAAATTTAATTTTCTTAAGTATATTTTTTATCGGGCTTAATGCTTTCACTGGGCAAGTGTCAGATTATGGATTTAAAACCTTCGATCAAAAACCATGGTCTGATCTTGAAACTTTTAGGCTTGTGAGTAGATCTTTCGAAAATAAAAACGATATTGGGTACGTAGTAAAAACAAACAAAATCAGATTAAACCTAACTACCGAAAAAGAGGGCGGAGAAGAAATCAGAGAAAAACTTTTATTCATTGAGAGTGTGGACAGGAAAGTCTCGTGGGCTAGATTAGAAGTTTTTGTGGATGATACTAATATCCCTTATATTGATCTTTATGGCCCAAAGTCTAAGCTTGAGGTTGCGAAGAATCAGTATTTGTCTGCCATAAAACAAAAAGGCAAAGTACTTATTTTCTCCTCTCAGCATGATCATCTAAAGTTTATTGCATCTTTCACAGGCGAGGAAGGTGTTAGAGACTTACGAAGAAAACCTGAGTTTTACGATGAGTATCCTCTTTATCTAAATGCGTCTAGCTTGGTTCCAGAAGGTGTTCTGGGGTCTGGCAAGATAAAAGAAAAAGTAGATTGGCAATGTCATTATAGGATCGGTATTAATGGCGTGGATTTTCCTGAGGATATAGATTGGTTCGGTGGAAGTATACCCAAAGAAGTGTATTTGAATGGTCTTAAGGTTGTTAGTGAAATTGAGGGAATTACAGAGCTGGGATTTGATAAGGTAAAACGGGGACAGTTTTTTAGTGGGCACCCTCTTATAATTAAAATTGATCCTGACAAGATAGCGTTTACAGTCGATATAATTGACTATGATTTGTTATCTCCAAATGACGTAGTGACGGAGAAAGAGGAATTCGAGCTAGATATATCTCAATTGAATTTTACTTTAATCCAATCGCCAGGTGAGAATCCCCTTGCTGCCAGTTTTTGGCAAGCCCACCCTATTGTAGTCGAACTGAAGAATTCGAGCATCGAGTTTTTTATTGATAAACTATGTGAATAGTATTTTAGACCGAGGGGTTTCAAAATAGATTCTAATTGTCGTAATCAGTTTATGACTGAATGGCTTCTATTTATGATTGTTTTGTATTTGATCTTAAGATAACCGCCATTTTTCCTTTCTTTATGGATGTTAAAAACTTAGTATTCCTTTTAGTATAGTGACAATTTTTCCTATTTTGTTTTAAGGATATTCAAAAAAGTTTCATATTTTTAAAAAAATAAGTTTCATTAGTTTAATTTTTCTTAGATCGGCTGGACCAAAGCCATCGAGATTTTGTTTCAGGTAAAAAGTTCCACAAATTTGTTTCTTGTGAAAGTGTTCAAAAAAAGGAATGATTTTAACGGTTTAAGTCTTTTGTTAAGAAGGTACATCTAAAATGCTTTAGGAATAAAATGCCGAAAAGCACTACTAGAGTACAGTTGAAACGATTCCATAGTCCAATTCTTTGACGTGCCTCTTTGACGGAGTCAAAAAGCTTGCTATCATGGTTTATGTAGCTGCAACAGGATGATGCAGTTTGATTGAGAGCTACAACCGATCAATTATGATCAAAGCAATCCTAGGGAAGGGGTTATATGCAAGCTCAGAGAATTCTGTTGGTGGAAAGTGATGCCAGTATTCGCGCAGCGGTATCACGATTGTTGGATCGATTGTCATATCAAGTTTTAGCAGTTGGAAGTATTACCGAAGTTCAAAATATCTTAAATGAATCTGGTGATTTAGCTGCCGTTATCCTTCGGGATAGATTAAATGGACAGGCCTCTGAAATACTTCTCCAAAATATTAAAAATTCAAATATTAATATTCGATCCTATATAATGTGTAGTGACTTTGATCCTCGAACTATGTTGTCATTTAGTCGCTTGGGAGTAGATGAATGCTTTCAAATTCCAGATCAGATTCAAACTTTAGTCCAGAGTGTTGATCGAGATCTTAAGGCTGATAAAGCTAGTGTAAAGCCAGTGGTTGTTGAAAACTTGGATATTCATAAGTCTTTTGAGTTTGATAATATCATAGGTAGGTCCCCTGAGATCACAAAAGTAATGGAGCTAGTAGATAAAGTAGCTAAAAGCGACTCAACAATTTTGATTATGGGTGAAAGTGGAACAGGTAAAGAGTTGATCGCAAGAGCTCTTCACTACAACTCTAACCGTCATTCGAATCCCATTGTCCCAGTAAATTGTGGTGCTATCCCTGGAGAGCTTCTGGAAAGTGAGCTGTTCGGTCATGTAAAGGGTGCTTTTACGGGAGCTGTAAATAATAGATTAGGGCGTTTTCAACTAGCAGAAAAAGGAAGTCTTTTCTTGGACGAGATTGGTGATATGCCACTTAATCTCCAGGTAAAGCTATTGAGAGTTCTACAAGAAAAGCGCTTGGAGTCTGTCGGATCTCAAAAAACCGAAGCTACAAATGTTCGCCTAATCGCAGCGACAAATGTTGATCTTGAGCAGCAAGTATCAGATGGCAAATTTAGAGAGGATCTTTTTTACAGATTGAATGTGATTCCCATCGTTATTCCAGCCTTAAGAGAAAGAAAGTCGGATATACCTCTTTTAGTACATCATTTTGTTAAGCAGTTTAATCAAGAGAAAAATAGTAATATCCACGGAGTGTCTCCAGAGGCAATGGCCCAATTGATGAAATATGATTGGCCAGGAAATATTAGAGAGCTAGAGAACCTAATGGAGCGACTAAGTGTTTTAGTGGGAGAGGGGATAGTTCAGGTAGAGGATCTACCAGAGAAGTACTTAAATGAAACCCAACGAAGAGTTCAGGCTGAAAATACTATTATTGGCGATGAGGGAATAGATTTTAATTCTGTGGTAGACGAGTTCGAGAATCGACTCATATTGCAGGCTCTTCAGAAAACGGGTTGGAATAGAAACCAGGCCGCTAAGTTGTTAAGACTAAATAGAACAACTCTTGTAGAGAAAATTAAAAAGAAAGGCCTGCAGCCTCAGGAGATTCAAGCATGAAAAAGACCCAGGGGCTTATTGTCTGCTTGTTTCTAATTTTTATTATTAATGTGATATTTTAATTAAGCGTTTTTGAGTTCGTTTACCATGTCCTCGGGCATTTCGAGGATGTGGACGAGCTCTGTGATTTCATCAATTGTATAGTCCGGGTTTTCTTCTGGGCAACTAGGCTTCATTTTAGCGTATTCACCGTGTACAAAGTAACATGTGTCCATACCTAGTTCTTTTGCCTCTTTAATTTCATTGTCTAATCTATTTCCAATACTCAATATATCAGCGGGCTTACAATCTAATGTGGTCAGTATTTTTTTAAAGGCCTGACTTTTGGTTTGCTCTAGGCTTGGGTCCATACAATAAATAGAGATAAAATACTCAGCAATTCTTAAGCGATGAATTTTTTGTTGTTGAGTCTCAAGGTTACCGGCTGTCACTAAGTATAGTTTAAATGAGTGTTGCAGACCATCAAGCATCTTAAAAACGCCCGAGAAAACAGAGATATCCTCTCCCACTTTTCTACTGTAGAAGGCTTGATTACCTAATTCTATTACTTGATCTGGGCTATGGCTTGAGTTGGATGAAACACCAAAGTGGGAAACCAACTCCTCACAAAAATTACATCTGGGCTTAGAATCAAAAAGAGAGTTTCTGTAGTCCATCGCCTGATCCAATTTAGCATCTAAGCCACAGTTAATCATTTTTTGACAGGTTTCTTTCAAAGCAACTTGGATCAATTGTCCATAGGTATCAAATAGGGTGTCATCGAGGTCAAAAATCAGTGCTTTGTATTGGTTCATAAATCTCCAGTGATCTGATATCTTATTATCGTTAAATTAAAGGGAGGATGTTAGCGGTTTCTAAAAACCTGCGCCTTAGTTGAGCTTAGTTTCTGTATATTGTGGGTCTAGGTGACAAATATTGCTGCTAAGTCCATGAAATGACTGAGCTATATGTTTCAGATCAAGTTTAAATGCTTAGGAGGCGGTATGAAAATTGAACTAAAAGTTGTCGATGAAGAATAGTTTTATAACAACAATATTCATTTTTCTTTTCTCTCTAGCGAGTAACGCCCAACTAGGTTTGGTGATTGTTGATATGCAAGACTTCTTTACTAAGCAAAACTCTACTCAGTACTTACCCTCAAATGTTTTAAAATATGCAAAGGTGATTCAAAGGCAAAGGCATCTTATATCAGTAGCGAAAAAAGGTTTAATTCCTATAATTGTAGTTTCTGTTTATACACAGTCGAAAGATTACGGGCCAACTTCTAAGTGGATAACAAACGCAGTTGGTGATTATAAATATGCTTATACCCATACCAAAGAGGTAAATAGTTTTTTGAACCAAGATCGAATAGAATCCAAATTCTTTAAGGAAAGATTGGAGAAATTAAAAATATCTGAACTATTGATTGTAGGAGCTAATGGTGGTGCCTGCGTTATTTGTAGTGTTGCCGATACTCTTAGGAACAAAATTCCCGTTCATTTAGATGCCACAGCAACGATAGATTTTAGGTCAAAGTTTTTTCATTACCCCTACGTGATGAATCTAGATAAATTGAAAAATAAAGTTTCCTTTGCTGAAAATATCTTAAAGCAGTACAAAACAAAAGCTGAGTCCGAAAGGTTTATAGTAAATGCTGCCAACGATAATCTTAGAAGGTTAGGGATCGTTGAAGAAATTGAGTCTAAGTATTGTTCTTCTAGATATAATTCTAAGGGTTAGTGTTTTTTTGTTCAGAAACAAATTTTCTTAAAACATCGAAGCTATAAGATCTATTTTAAAATGTTACGAATCAATTCCATTCTTTTCCGATTTAGTCCAAGGTCACTATGTCCAAGTCGAGATGCACTTCGACAATCTATTTTTTTTGTTGAGCTATTAAAATAAAACTCTACATCATCGACGTATCTCATAAGGGAGGTAGTAAACTCATAATAAAGATAATCATCTTCTTCTTTTATTAATTCTGCATTATCCATCTTAGCTAAGGCTGATTTCACTAGTTCCTTAGACTCTTCCACAGTATTTTTTAACTCAAAGGCTTCAATTTTATGCTGTTCTGTATTGGAAAAACTGGAAACACAATTAGGTTTATCAGGACACTCTTTTAGTCTTTGATCTTTTACCCCTAAATCATCGGGCCGTGTTCCACTGCATGCGTTACCAATTAGAGCCATTGAGATCAATCCAATAAGTTTTTTCATAATTCCTCCGAGAAGGGGACATTATCTGTCATATATTGAAATAGTGCAAGAACACTTGCCCACAATGGATGGTTTAAACCTATAGTTTCTACCTAGTGTAGGATTCTTTGGAAAACATAACTATCCATTCTCTATAGTTGGCAATTTCAGAGTTAAGATAGGTCTTTTGATCCGATGATAGATTTGAGAAAATAGATACAGCAGTGTTGAGATTCATAGTTTCAGCTGAGCTAATTTCTCTTTTTGAATTATAGGCGAGTGTTAGCTTACTGACCCTTGAGGTTTTTATCTGATTTTCAATATCACCCCTTAAGATAAGGAGTAGTTCTTTTTGGTACTTTTTTCTTCTCGCTAATCGATCAGAAACAGCCATAATAAAATTGGCTTTATTTTTGGCAATTGTTGCGCTTTGATCTTTGCTAAGATTTCCCAAAAAGGTTTCAAATCTATCTTCAGTGGAATCTATATCTTCTTCTTTGATTTGCTCTTCCATTTCCTCATTTTTATCTTCAAATTCCTTTTCAAACCTGTTTATCTGAGAAGGGTTCAGCATTACTAGGTACTTTGAGTACATTGGAGTGAATTCAAGGATGAGGTCTTGGTATTCACTCCAAAATTCATCAAAAAGCTTTTCTATATCTAGAGTTTCAGCTTTTGTGTTTTCAAATTTTACTAAAATACGTTTTGCCTGAGGCTTTCTGTTTTCAAGAAAAACCCGAATATCTTTTTTTAAAAGTATGGCTTGCTCACCATTTAAACCCAACTGAGAAGAGAGTCTCTGCGTCATAAGCCAGTCTACATTTGGCACCACAATAGATTTAAACCCACAGGCGCTGAGTGTTAATAATAGAAGAAAAGTTGGAAGAATTCGCATAGCACAAGTTTAACACGAACCTCTTAGATGCTTTGATTTTTTTCTCGTGTACTAGAAAAACCTATCTATAAGGTTTGGCTACTTCTCCAAAAAATAAGTGATAATAGGTATTTGGCACTTTTTTATTCAACAGTCGTCTTAACTTTTAGGACCTAAATGGGGCACAATTTTGAGTCTTTTAAGTGGTAGCATTTTGTTACCTTTATTGATGGCACCTTAGTTGCTCTTGTAAAGGGAGACTACCGACTGAGTGTAAAAATGCATCAGTTAAAATCTCTGGGGAGGGGTAATGAAAGCACAAATACTAACGGCAATCATCGCGGGCTCAATGTCTTTATCTTTACAAGCAAACAATTTCGATGAGGATGTTTCAGATTTAGAAACTGAATTCGAGATGGAGCTAGATGCGCAAGCGGATTTTGAAATAGATGATCTAATGCACCCCACACCAAAACGCCTTCGGAGGGCCGGAAAAAGTAATATTAAAAAGGGCCCCTCTCACTTTCGAAAGAAAGCCATGTTACGAAAAAAATTACGGAAGCTCCAAAAGCGAACACGGAAGATGTGTAGTATGGCCGGACTTGACCGAGCTGGAAAGATAGAGCTTCGCGAAAAAATGAAAACACATAAGGTAGCAATTAAATCAATTAAGAAGGAGATGAGAGTAGCTAGAAAGGCATACAGAGTAGCCGTTCTAGAAGCAAACGCCAATGCCTCAGCGATAGAGCAGGCTGCGCAAGATTTAGGTTTAGCGGTCGGTGTGGTGAAAGCATCAAACCGATCCTTTGTGGGAATAACAGTTAATGACCTCTTTGAAGAGGCGAATAAGAAAAAGGGTTTAAAGTGTCTTAATTCTAAAATGAAGACACAACAGCTCCGGGGGAAATTGAAGCGTATGGGTCGCAAAGGTAGTAAGCAGATCATGTAATTTGATTTTCAGAAGTTTTTGGGTTTGCGGCGTTCCAGGGGGAGCGCCGTTTTTTTTAGTTGGGTTCTTTCCCTATTTCGTGGGGTCTAGGAATAAAAAAATGGCTTCAAAAACTAGTTAATCTTTACTTTGATGAGTTTATTCAACGAACTTAACAAAGGATTAACAGCTATGAAGCCACGCTTTTACGTTCCCGCA
>JBGCGH010000046.1:0-37741 GCA_045110695.1 Bdellovibrionales bacterium
GAGAGGGAGATGGGGGGGGGAAGAGGGGGTGGGGTCCGGAGGGGGTGTCCAGGATTTCGGAATGTTCGGGGGGATGGGCGGACAAATCGGATGGGGTTTGGGGGTAAGTGGCTGAAATTACTTGCGTGGGGGGCTTGGCACTAGAATTGGATTAGGTTTGGGGGTCGGATGCTTTTAGCGGGTTTCCTGCGGAAATATATAACTTAGAATTTGGTGGGGATGGGCTTGGTGGCTTCACCCTTGACGCTGAGGAATTGTCCTCGCCAGATTCTCTTTTTATTTGGGAGATTTTATGCAAACAATGAGACTTGAGCATGGTGAGGAAAATCGGATTAAGACGGGCTACTTTTCTTTTAAGGAAAATGGGATAGTAAAAAAGTTTCAGGTTCGTGGGCTTTGCCTGGTGGGACGAGATGTTGGATGCGACTATCAGATCCAAGACTCCAGTGTTTCCAGAAGACATCTACAATTTGAGAATAGAGCCGGTAAGTTTTATGTTAAAGATCTAGATAGTCAAAATGGAAGTTTTATTAATGGAATTAGAGTTGTAGCGGCGGAACTAAACGATGGAGACCAAATTCAACTAGGTAATACAGTTGTGATTTTTAGTGATACAGATAAGGTCGAAGACTCCATTCAACTTAGCTCAAAAAACCTTCAATGGAATACTACCTTAAAATCTTTGGGAAGATTTGCACAAACCTCCTACCCTGTTCTTCTTTTAGGAGAAAGTGGTACAGGTAAAGAAATACTAGCTCGGGAACTTCATAGATTAAGTGAACGATCGCAATACCCCTTTGTATCCATAAACTGTAGTGCTTTAAATGCAAACCTAATTGAAAGTGAGCTATTTGGTCACATCAAAGGAAGTTATACTGATGCTAAAAATGATCGTAAAGGAGCATTTCAGGAAGCCAATGGAGGGACCCTTGTCTTAGACGAAATCGGAGACCTACCCATTGAACTTCAAGCAAAACTTCTAAGAGCCTTGGAAAATAAAGAAATTCGCCCACTTGGATCAGATAGAAATATTAAAATAGATGTTCGAATTGTTGCTTCCACTCATAAAGATCTTCACCAATTGATGCAGCAAGGTCTATTTCGCCAAGATTTGTTCTATAGGTTAAATGTAATCAATGTTCTGATTCCACCGCTGAGAGAAAGATCAGAGGATTTTGAAAGTATCCTATTCCAATTTGCTAGAGAGCATCGTGTTCGCTTCTCCCACAACTGTATACAAGAAATGAAAAAATTTAAATGGGTTGGTAATATTAGAGAATTAAAAAACTTTGTTGCAAGAGCCTCTGCTACCTATCCCATGGAGACGGTACAACCAGAACACATTCAAAGTCTAATGGATCAGTATAAGCCTAAAGAGAATAACCTAGCCGATAGACCATCCCTTTAAAAAAAAAAAAAAAAAGAGCTAATCATTGAAATCCTGAAACAAAATAATGGGAATCAAAGAAAGACGGCTAGTGAGTTAGGGATTCCAAAATCGACTTTACATGATAGAATTAAAAAATATCAAATTGAGGTTAAAGATTTCAAGTATATTCAGTTTTAAGGCTTTAATACAAAGTCTTTAAAATGAACATTTACTATAGCACCTTGATTTAAAACTTTGTTTAATTCTTGCTTGAGATATTTTTTAATTTTTCTTTTTCCTTCGATGGTTCGTAGCTCATCGTAGGTCATTTGCTCTAGAGTTCGTGCAGTTCTATCTCTCACATAAGGTTCTCGATCTTTCAACTCAGTCGCCGCATCTTGACTACTTGCCTCAAAAAATAAACTAAATATTCCCATTGGTCTTTTTGATGAAAAAGACGAGGGGGTGAGAACTACAACAATCCTTTTAAACATTACGATATACTCTGGGTACCTCATAGGGTTTCTAAAATTTTCCCACTTGCTATCAGAAGTAATTTTAAAGACCTCTGTAGCTACTTCCGAAAAATCATCAACATAGGTTTTATCTGGTTGCTTTAAAAGGTCTTGATTCATTGAAATTTTAGCAACCTGAAAAAGCACAAGAACCGATACAACAGAAAGGCCCAACATAAGCTTTAACTTCCAACTCCAGTTGCCAAATTTAGTTAACCCGGCACTAAGCCTCTTTGCTCGCACTTGAAGACCTGTTTTTGTCTTATCAAGAATGACTAAAGAATCTTCTTTAGCAAATTTTATTGCCCTTTTCTTACCATCTGTTGATAGCTGTCTTACAAGGGCTTTAGATTTTTTATAAAAATCTTTAGAGCTATTAAACAATTTCTGACGAATTGAATTATGTGGAAAAAAGAGTCGTCGAAGCTTAACTACCAACCGGTCATTTGCTAGACCAATCTCAAAGCCCTCAATATCCTTTGACTCAGCATCTGAAAACATACTGTCTTCATCTAAATCAAAGTCTGGAATTTCTAGCTCTTGTTCTGATTCCGGCTCCGCAGTGGGCGCTTGTTCCACCGCCGCCGATAAATCAGCCGCCTGCTCTCCGGTTTCATTATCACCAGTTGCAAGAACATCGCTGAGATCATCCATCCCGGAGCCAGCTTTTTCTTTATCGTCTTCGTCTGCCATAAACTCGCCTAAAGTAGAGACTATGGTTGAAACAAGTCTCTACTGATAGTTTCTATGACATTCCGCATATTCTCAATCCTTCCTAAGGAAAATGGAATCAGCTTTAGACCTAAAGCCTGTAAAATTATGAGACAGACTAGCCGATGTATTACATAGAGATATGAATTCATGGAGGAAAATATGTTTCTAAAATTTCTAGGTATAGGTTTACTTATAGCATCCCTTAGCTCTTGTACAAGTTTTCGGAGATCCGTAAAAAGTGGCTATACCGATCTTAGCCCGGATCAATATACATCGAATTCAAAACGGAAGAATACGATAGCTGCAAAATATGAGTTAGGTGTTAATGATAGCAACTCACTTAGCACTGAGCAGGCACAGGTTTTAAATAAACGGGTTTACTTAAAACATTTAGAAGAAAGTTTGATCTCTGATCTAGAGAGGCAACAGTACTATCAAAACAAACCCTTCTTCTTCAATGATGATGAAAGAATAGAGTTTCTAAGACTATCGGACTATTCAGATAGAGATAGTTGGCTTGCTAGAAAACAGTTTGATCGTCGAAGCAGTAGATATTCAAAAAATGTTGAGGAAGCTATACAACAAAATGATGTAATATTACATATGAGTATGAAAGCAGTAAAAGAAAGCTGGGGGGAACCTGATCTACGTGAAGTCAGTGGCAATCAAGTCTATGGAAATGAACGTTGGGTTTATAAAAGCTATCGCTTGGATCAAGGAGACTACCAGGAAGAGAAACGTGTTCTACTTTTTCAAAGTGGAAAAGTGGTTGCCTGGCAAACTCGTTAAACTTTATTTCAAAGTAGCCGCGGTTAAAAACAGCTAAACCTGAGGCTCACTTAATGAGCCTCTTTCCAATTGTCAGCGGAAGCAACATTGACTTTTAAAGGAACCTTTAAGCTCACAACTTGTTCCATCTTCTCTTTTAGAATCGGAACCAAATTATCTACCTTATCTTCATCGATTTCAAAAATTAGTTCATCATGTACCTGAAGAAGCATGGGTGCTTCATCTTTCAATTCATCCACCGCTAACATGGCTTTTTTTACAATATCACTGGCACTTGCCTGCATGGGAGAATTGATCGCAATTCGTTCACCATTTTTTCTGAGGATTGCGTTACTTGATTTTAACTCATTGATATATCTTCTTCGTCCAAAAATACTCTCCACATAGCCTTCACTCTTAGCTTTTTCAACAATGGATGACATATAATCCTGTACTCCAGAAAATCTATTAAAATATCTATCAATGATATCTTTAGCATCCTTTCTACCAATTCCCAAATTTTCAGCTAGAGAAAATGCTCCCATACCATAGGCAATTCCAAAATTGACCGCCTTGGCCTGTCTTCTCATTTCTGCATCTACTTTATCAAAATCTACAGAGAAAACCTCTGCGGCCGTTGCCGAATGAATATCCCTATCCTCACTAAAGGCTTTTATAAGCCCAGCATCATCAGTAATATGTGCCAGAAGTCTTAATTCAATTTGGCTGTAGTCAGCTGCAACTAATAACTTACCTTTTTCAGAATGAAAGGCAGATCGAATCGCATTCCCCTCTTCTGTTCTGATAGGAATATTTTGCAGATTGGGCTCGGTACTAGAAAGTCTTCCAGTGGCAGTAACTGCTTGATTAAAATGCGTGTGAATTCTTTTTGTCTCTGTATTAATTAAATTAGGAAGAGAATCAATATAAGTGTTTAAAAGTTTTTTCAACTCGCGATACTCAATGATCTTCAAACAAAATGGGAACTTCTTAGATAGCTTTGTTAAAACATCTGAATTCGTTGAAAAACCGGTCTTTGTTTTTTTCACAACAGGCAGCTTCATTTTTTCAAACAAAACCTGCCCTAGCTGCTTTGGGGAATCTAAATTAAAATCTTCCTCGCCTGTGGCTTCGAAAACTTCTGCTCTTAAATCATCCACTCGCGTTCGTAGTTTTTCACCTTGAGCTTTTAACTCGTCTGGGGACAACTCAATACCTCGCTGCTCCATCTCAAAAAGAACTTTAACTACTGGCATTTCAACTTTTTGGAAAGCTTCTAGGGAATTTGCATCACTTATTTTTGGCTGAATATAATCAATATATGTTTTTAGGCTAACATAGAATTCTTCTGATTTTTGGCTCAACTCCAGACCAGAGTTTTCATTCCATACCTTATCAAAGCTCCCTATGTTTTTACTTTTTAAAACATACTCCGCAATCATTGTATCAAAAACAGGGATACCATTTGAGATTCCAAAACTCCTCCAAAGCGACTTTAAATCGTGTCCAATATACTTAAATTTTGGAAGGTCCACGACTGATTCCTCAAACTCGCTAGCAGAAACTTGAAACACCTCATTATCTTGGGCAAAACAAAGAAACTCTCCATTTAAAAATAAGTAAACCGGCTTTGCTTGATTCAATACCCCAGATAAGTCTTTAGAGTCTTTATTTTCTAACTTTACTTTTTCGACTAAGGAGATATCTAAATTTAAACCACTACTATCCTCAGCCTCCCCTACTCCAGAACTTCCAGAAGCGCCTTCAAAATCTACACTTTTTCCATGGATGTATTTAGAGTCCTGAGCTAAACGCTTGCCAATATTATTAAACTCCAACTCTTTTAGTAACTTTTCCAGCTCATTAAAATCCGGTCCTTGCCACTTATAACTTTCTAAATCTTTGAGATCGGTATGATACTCAGTTACAATTCTAACTAAATCTTTAGACATATAGGCCATGTCCTTAAACTCTGCCATTTTTGCTTTTACAGATTTCCCAGATATTGAATCTAAATTTTCATAAATATTATCCAGTGTATCAAACTGACTTAGCATCTTCGATGCTCCCTTTGGACCGACACCTTTTACACCGGGAATATTGTCGGCGGAATCTCCAACGATAGCTAAATAATCAAGGAATTGATCTGGCCGAACGCCCCATTTTTCTTCCACTTTTGCTGGATCGTAAGTCACTTCTTTGGATGGATCATACATTTTGACTTTGTCGGATATAAGCTGAGCAAAATCTTTGTCTCCACTTACAATGATAGCTTCAAAATTTTCGTCCGCCGCTTTTTTTGCAAACATTCCTATAACATCATCAGCCTCATAGCCTTTTATATCGACGGCAGGAAGTCTCATCGCTTCTGTTAGCTTTCGTACATATGGAACTTGAGGTTTTAACTCCTCAGGCATCTCCGAGCGATTAGCTTTATACTCTTTGTACATTTCATTTCTAAAGGACCCATCTTTGCGGTCAAAACAATAGACCACGTATTCTGGCTTCATATCTCGCAAGATCTTAGCAGTCATAGACAAAAAACCATAGAGCGCATTTGTTGGCATATTCTTAGAGTTACTCAAATGGCGAATGGCATAAAAGGCGCGAAAATACATCGCACTAACATCAACAAGGCATATCTTTTTCATAAGCTTCTTTTACTAGTCATTGCCGGTAGGGGCAAGAATACAAAGAGAGTAGGCCGCAAATGAGAGGCTAATTTTGAATTTTTAATGACCTACAGAAATAGATTATTTTCTGAGCGTTTTCTCGGTAAGAAGCTCAAGCTCCAAATCAGAGATTTGCTCTTTCTTGTGATTCTTTAAAGTCTTCTCAGATTGGCTTTGGGAGATAAGAGTTTTAGAGTAATCGTCTAGCTGAAAAGATAGGTCCTCCAGATGCTCAACGATATCCTCGGAGATACTAAGTTGGCCTCTCTCAAGATCTTCTATGTGCAACAGGCTCAGGCCTAAGCGCCTTCCAAACTCAGCTCTACTCCAAGCAAGCTTGAGACGCAAAGCTTTGATCATTTCTGGATTCCATTTCATAGGCAATCACCCTATTCTTTACAAAGGAGAATTGGTTTCTTTAAGAACTACGGCTTGAGCCTGCGGTCCACGTTCTGTGTCTTGCAGCTCAAATTCCACAACGGCTCCCTCAGGTAAAATCTGAGAATCTTGGCTCTGGATGGCTGTATAATGAACAAATACATCCTTACCTGATTCTTCATGCTCAATGAAACCAAAACCTTTTGTCTCGTTGAACCATTTTACTCTTCCAGTGCTCGTCATACATTCCCCTCGTCCGAGTCCTAAGCAGAGGGAAATCTAATCATTCCCTCATAAAGGGTCAATAAATACTGCCCCTTTTAAAAAGTCTGACATATTGAGAGGTGGTTTTCCACCTATTTAAGTCTAGCTTGCTTAAAAATTAGACCAATAAAGGAAAACTTAATCTATTTTTAGCTACTTAGAAGGCCTCGATATTTGAAAGGCTTTCTGCTATGCAGTATTTGATCATAGAGTGAGACTTAGTTTCAATTGGTAATATCTCTAATTTGAATGTCATGAATTAAGTAACCCCATTCCTCTGAGCTATAATCCGTAAAAAACTGCATTTTTATGTTCTCCCCCTCTAGCACCAAAGTAGTTCGACCCTCACCGCTCAAGGACTGCTCTCTTCCATCGACAAAGAAATAGATAAAGTCATAACCCTCTTCCAACACATACTCTATATCAATAGTTACTATCGAAAGATTGCCTGAAACAATACTGTATAATTTGTTTCTCCTAGAAGTATAGGGGTGTTCACTCTCTATTCCCATTTCAATTGGTAAAACCCCTCCCCATCTTTGATCTGGAGTTAGGTTTGGATCACTTTCAAAATTTTTCCCTCGGAAAAGATTCATCAAACTCGATAAACTTCTATTATCAGTGTCTGTCACTTGGAATCGAATTGGCTCCATAGCCTCATGGATTTTCTGATAATTCTCTTGAGATAAATCCTCGATATCACTTTGAAAGCTTCTGATCATATTCCTAGTTCTTCGATCCCTAGAGGGTGTGGACCAGTTTTCATAATTGACTCCACCCTCCTCGCAGCTATTACTTGAACAAAACTCGTAGCCCTCATGAACCAAACCAATACGGCCAGTCAAATATGACTTTATAGACTCAAGACTATTTAAACAAACATCATAAAAACTCATCTCAAATACAGTTTGAAAAATATAGCTATTAAATGAAGTCCCATTTGGAATAGTGTTGGGGTCGTACTGCTCCATTGAGTAAAAAGGCATATTCTCTGGCGCTCTTAAATTATTATAATGGGAGTTGTAGGATCTAAATTTTCGTAGACCAGCATTTCTATTATCCGGTTGAGCATTGAATGAATACTCAAGATGAAGAGATCTGACTCTTCTAGGTACAGTAGATGACAAAATACCAAAACGTGTACCCCCTACCTCTGAATTAGTCTTAAAAATTGTAGTATGACCCGAGTATGGCATAAAAATAGTTGAGCTCGTGAGCGCTTCTTTGGTAAGAGCTACGGGATAGGTATCCATAGAAAGCGTTACTGTATATGTATTGTTCATAAGGTAGTTAAGAGCGGCTAAAAACCTTTGATCCTCATACCAATTTTCATGAGTAGGTAGATGCTCCCACCTTGGAGATAGACTTCTGTTAGTAAACATCGTTAGGCTACCAGCCAAACGATTTCCCACAGATAGATGATTAATTCTAGAAAATATCCACCTCAATGCATAAGCTACATCAGCACAATCTGTTTCAATTTCATAATCTACAAAAAAATCTTTGTGAAAATTATCTTGAACCCAAGAAATGAATCTCTCCTCCCAAGCAGCATTCCAATCCTCTGTAGCTTCCCATATAACTGAATCAGTCTTTGGAGCAGTCCACTTTATTTCAGCCTGTTCTACCTCCAAACTTTTATTATCTCTGAGGAACTTATTTAACTCTTGCTCGAGCTCCTCTTTAGATCCAAAACTATTTTGACCTATCCTTCTCTGGAATTGATTATATTTTAACTGATACTCATCTAGAAAATATTTTCCTTCTGAAAAATAAGTAGTTACTATTCTATATCCTTCATTGTCTTTAAAGAAAAAAGAGTTTTCTTTACTAGCAAAGAGAGACAAGGAAAGGAAAAGTACAAAAAAAGACAAGCATAAATTATTCATTCATTTTTCTCCAAATTTAAAATATTCAATAGCCGAATCGGATAAGGATTGTTCCAAATTGGATTAATTATTTTTTGGATCAATGATCTGGACTAAAAGGTAGTTTGATTTGAATCATATAGATACATATTAGACTTCAGTAAAGGAACCTATATCTTGAAGTCTTTTAGATTTTTGAAAGGTAGAAATAAAAACTTAGTTTGCAGTTACATAGGGAACATTAGATTTCAAACAGTCATGATTAAAATTTAATTCGGGGGGGGGACTAGCTATCAGGGAAAAGAAATACTAACTCGTCTTCTTCTACCCAATCAAATTTTTCTCTGGCTTGTTGTTCGAGAAATTTAGGGTCCCGAGCTCTTTGAATTTGAAACTGTAAGCGCTCTGTCTCAATCTCAGCTTCAATTCTCTCTTTTACTAGGCTTTGTTGTTGATGGTGCAAAGTATAGAGTCTCCATAGGCTTCCATCAAAAACTAGGGTGAACATCAAAAACACTATGGCGAAGAATAGGATTCTTTTGGGTTTTCTTATTGATTCGTTTAGGAGTTTTGAAATTGATAAGCTCATAGAGGTAGTTTACTTTTTTTTGGGGTGGGGTTCAAATGGTGGTTTTTTTCGATGGGATGGGGTCTGGGTTTGGCTTGCGCTCAAGCGTTTGCGTTTGCCTTCGGCTTGTGCTCAGGCGCCGCATGGCTTTTTCTATTTAATTAAGTCTTGAGGGGTGCAGGCAAAGGCAGAGCTGAAAAGGCCTTGAAGACGTCCGTACTCAAACACTCAACTGCGTGCGGACGTCTTCAAGGTCTTTTCAGCTCTGCGATATTTGTTGGGGAACTTTATTAGAAATATAGAAATATAGAAATATAGAAATATAGGTTTATTAGAGGATTTGGGGCTTGGTGGGTTTATTTATAAAAAAAGGCCAGACTTGGGCTGGCCTTTTTGCTTTTCTAAAAAGATGGGTTTTAGAAAGCTACGTTTGTGTTTACGTATAGTGCGGATAGATTGTTATTTCTTCCGTAGATTGCGTTTCCGCTTTGTGAGTCCCAGAATCTGTAGCTAAATGCTGCAAGTTCGATGGAGATTCTTTTAGTTAGTACAATACCTAGTTCTGTGTAGTTTACAGAAATTGCTTCGCCGGTTCTGGCAAAGTCGGTGTCGTAATCGTATTGGATGCCAGTGAGGTGTAGTAGGTAAACTTTGTCAGAGAAGTTGTAATTTCCTAATAAGAATGGACGTAAACGAAGTTCTCTGTTTCTAGTTGTGCCATCCTGTCGAAAATCTCCTGCGAAATAGTAACGAGCATGAGCTGTGGCAGAAACGCTAAATTTACCAAAAGTATTTTTAGTACTTAGGTTAAATCTATTCTCACCGTAAGTGTTATTGTCATGTGAGCCTGGATCAGTGGCAAGGTAGGTTCTGCTGTAGGCAGAGAACTTTCTGTTTCCAATTTTGAAGAACTCACTATCAGAAACCTGTGCATATACACTAGCAAAGGATTCTTTGGTTCTTTCGTTGTCAGAAAAAAACACATTAAATTCAGATTGTAGTTTTAGTTTTTTATTTTTACCGATAGATCTAGTTGCTTGGAGATAAATATAGCTTGTTCCAGATCTTACTCCGCCGTCTTGAAAGTCTCCTGACGTGAACTCATTTTCAGTTCGGAAGTTGAAGCCCCAAGCGCTTTTTGGCTTTTCTATTTTGGCTCTTGTTACTTTTTTTGTTTTAGTTTTTTTAACTGCGTTTTGTGTGGCTGCGATTAAAATATCAGCGTTTGCAGTTGCGCTTGCCATTAAAGCAATAGCTATCATCCATTTCATTTATGTCCTCCAACATGTTATTCCCTAAGTTACTTTTTGCACCTTTAGCTTACTTAGAGCAATGCTTGTGCCACAGAATAAAAGCTCTCTCAAGTTTTTTTAGGAATTGATAAACTATTGAAACCAATATGTTTTCATTAAACTGAGGCATTAAAAATAACGAACACCGTACTTTTTAGTGTCTTTTTGCCTTTTTGAAAAAAAATGCTAGCGATTTAGGTTTAAAATGCCACCAGTGCCTTTTGAGCCGAAGATTTAAACGGAAGTATAATTTTTTTCAGTCTTAAATTTCAGCCACTTACTCTCAAAAAAACAAGATAAGACAAACCGTAAAGAATGCATTGCGTTATGGGCTACCTCTCTCTTTTGCAAGGGGCCAGGCCCCTTCTTTAAGGAGCGAAATATTCACTATCGCCTAAAACAGCTACTGCCGGTGTATTGCGCTTTTTCACCTAAAAACTCTTCTATTCGAAGTAACTGATTGTACTTTGCTGTTCTCTCTCCTCGGCATAGGGATCCGGTTTTGATTTGGGAAGAACCTAAGCCTACGGCAAGATCTGCAATAATAGCGTCCTCCGTCTCCCCGCTACGATGTGACATTACAGTTTGAAAGTTATTTTTATGGCATAAATCTACCGCCTCGATTGTCTCTGAAAGACTACCGATTTGATTTACCTTCACTAATAGTGCATTTGCGGCTTTTTCCTCAATACCTCTTTTAATTCTCTTAGGGTTGGTAACAAATAAATCGTCCCCAACGGTTTGGATTTTATCCCCATACTTTGCTTGAAACTGAATCCATGCAGGCCAATCATCCTCAGAAAATCCATCCTCTATACTAATTAAAGGAAACTTTTTTGACCAAGAGGCATAAATTTCACCTAACTCCTCTGAGGAGATCTTTTTACCGTCCCAATCGTATTTGCCATCGTCATAAAGTTCCGTTGCCGCGACATCCAGAGCCAGGCAAACATCATCGCCCAACTTATAGCCGGCGCGCTCGGTGGCTTTAGCTACTAATTCCATAGCCTCTAGGTTTCCGGATAATACCGGAGCAAAACCACCCTCATCTCCCACGCCCGTGGCTAGATTTTTTTCCATTAAAAGCTTTTTTAATTGATGAAAAATTTCTGCGCCACAACGAAGTCCCTCAGAAAAAGTATCCGCACCAACTGGTACAATCATAAACTCCTGCACATCCAACCCGTTCGTGGCATGAGCTCCCCCATTTATAATATTCATTAAAGGGGCTGGCAATCTGACGGCAGAATCTCCCCCTAAATAATGAAACAAAGGCACGGCCTCAGTCATTGCTCCAAGTTTTGCGGCAGCTAGTGAAAGGCCAAGTATCGCATTAGCTCCAAAGGTACTTTTATTTTCTGTTCCATCCAATTCTAGCATTTTCTTATCAAGAGCTTTAAAATCCGAGTAGGACTCACCTAGCAGAAGCTTACGTAGATCAGTATTAACATGCTCCACTGCTTTCAAAACACCTTTACCCAGATACCGAGACTTATCGCCATCACGCAGCTCTAGTGCTTCGTGAGTGCCAGTGGAAGCACCGGAAGGAACCATAGCACGGGCCAACATTCCGTTTGTAGAAACTAGATCCACTTCCACAGTGGGGTTTCCCCTACTATCTAAAATTTCTCGCGCTCTTAAATCTTGAATCTTAGCCATTTCTTCTCCCTTTGATTTTCTAAAACACTATAACGAAAATCTACTTTACTGTCAGGGCGCAAAGTTTAAAATCTCAATTGTGCCGATATTTCTAACATCAACAAACTGCCACCCTTAATTGCGGATAGATAAACTAAGCCTCCCCTTCGTGCTCTGCTCTATTTGTCCGGCGCCTCTAACTTCCCTTTAACAATTCCCGATTGTGATAATGAATATAAATATCGATATGATCCTGTAATCTTGCAGGATCTTTGGTCGTAACCCAGGTTCTCCGAATTAGGCGAGATACTCGGTACCTCAACATTGCACAAGTATGATTTAACGAAAACAGTGGATCAAAACCCCCTGCCTTTAATTCTCCCTGGCCGACTACACAGCCTCGTCTTCCCTTAAAAGTAATATGAGTAGCTTTGGGGTAATACTTCTTTATACCTTTAGGGTAATGAGGGTGTTCATCAGTTTCAAAAATCACTTCTGGATCGAGTACAGGTAACAGCTTCTTCAAAAGTTTCTCTCGCTGCTTCTTTCTGCCATCTATTCTGTGACCATATTTTTTCCTAGATTTAGCTGCAATTAGCCCTTTAGCGGGCATACTAGACACATTAGCCCCAAGCAGTAATCTTGTTTTCTTTTGTACGGCTACGGTAATTGATAGAGGTTTTAGCTTACTATGCTCAAAGGTCTCCATATCATCAAATTGAATCTCTTGGAGTCCTTTTAAGTTTTCGACTCTTTTTCTTTCCATGAAGCGAGCTTTTTTAGCTAAGAAATCTAGCTTTCTAACGATTGTGTTGTAGGTAATATTTAAGTTTTTAGCAGCACTTCTTAGGCTTGATCCTGTGCATAGTTCTCTTTCTACTTGGCCGTGGATCTTTCGTTTTCTCATTCGGTAGCGAAGTTGAAAGGTGGCGTCTGAGAATTCTTTTTTACAAAGTGTACAGCGGTATCTTTGTATCCGACGGGAGCCGGATTTAAAGAATCCATTACGGATGTGAAAGATATCTGAGTTATTACAACGGGGGCAAAATCGGTCCATACTGGATTAAGGAGCAATTCCTGAGCCAGTATGAGGGCTTATAAGAAGCCATCCGCAATTAAGTGTGGCAGTTTATATTTTATTTAGACAGAGAATTGGACCACAAACTTGGTTCCATCAGGATTGGTAAGTACCGTTAATTCCCCACCATGTCTCTCAATTATTGATTTTGCAATAGGAAGACCTAGGCCAACTCCAGGCCGCATGTTTCCATCTTGGAAAGGAGTAAAGTCATCCAACAGATCCTGCTCACTTCTTTGTTTAGAGGAGAAGAATACTTCCAAAATTGCTGTGGTGTCCATTCGCATACTTCTAATTTTTAGGGTACCTTGGGTGCCAAGACTATGAACTGCGTAAGAGACAAGATTCAACAAAGCTTGTTCCATACGAAGTGGATGCATTTTTATTTTTTTATCTAAAAGTAATTGTGTATTTAGATTCACCAAGGAAGGCAGTGGCACCAAACTTATCACCTTGAGTAATAAATCGTTAAGATCAACGGAAACTTTTTCTAATTCATTCACTTGTGTTGGCTCAACTAATAGCGATAGATCTACCATCATACTCTTTAATCGCCCGAGTGCCTCAGTTGTGTTTCTAACCACTAGTGGATATTCTTCCTGAACCCGGTCCCAATCCATTCTTCTCATTGCTTCTTTGGTCTGACGACTCCCTTTAGAACTAGAATTTAAAAGAGTAACCAATTGCTGGCTTCTTCCCAAATAATCGCTCAAACGCATTACCTGCTCCTGTAAATACTTAACAGGGTGCTCAATCTCCTTAGCAACGGTGTCTGCAAGTTGAGCCAGGTTTAAAACGGAAGAAGTCTGGTGCCCAGTACTTGAAGCTTCTTGATTTTGCTTTTCTATTTTTAACTCAAGATTAGATTTCGCAACTTCAAGCTCTCGGTTTTTTTCAAGAAGCTCTTGGTTTTTTTGCTCTAAAGCCTTTTGAGAGTTTTCCAAAGAATCCACTAAGGTTTTAGCCAGTTCTGGTTTAATCATATGTCCGGGATCACTATCCTGACCAAAAAAACTTTCCTGGTCATTTTCGGCCCAGGAGATTTGAATTCGGTTTTGTTCCCAATCCACTCCTCCCATAGGCTCTCCAATATAATTTGGTATTGCCTCAACAGCCGCTTTTAAATAATTTGTAACTTCTGGATATTCTTCACTACTTACCGGTATATCAAAGGCTATCTCTTTGTTTGCTTTTATCAGAGATCCGATGGGTGGGGCCGGAGAAATAAAGTAACCAATAAAACGGTCCGGCTGCGAGTACACGTCAGAAGAGTTTTGCATCATTCGAAGTACGCTATCTAGAACACCCCAGCTCTCAAGAGATTTACATTGGTGTCCTAAGTGCCGGGAAAATTCATCCGTGGGTAGTTGAGGATCAATTCTCTTATAGACAGTCGAAGCACTTCTCAGAAAAGACTCCATCGCATCTGCTTCTAACCAGTAAGAGGGATCTCTCAAGAATTCCTCAGGTAAGTCCGTGGAGCTGTATAGGTCCTCAAGATCTGCACCGACACGGTTTAGATAGTTAATCGCTGAGTTTGTGATTTTACACGAAAATAACACAGTTGGGTTCTAAGGCGTTTTGTCCGTTCTGGCAAGTGGCAGCCAGCTTTCCTATTAAATATAAGATATTTAACGAGTGCCAACTCTGCTCGCTCAAGCTCGTCTTAAGCACTTTTGTACCTTAAAAACCTATTAACCAAAAAAATAAACTGAGATAGGATCAATTTTTCTTCAGTAGTTTTAGTGGTTTGAGAGCTTCAGCTAGCCTTTTTATTGATATTGTTTTTAAAAACCAGTCTTCTGGGGCAGCGCATTAGCCCTCAGCATAAATCAACGCATTGCACCCCTTGGCTCAGTGGCAGTTATTACCTCCTTCCTTAGTCTGGTTCCTAGGCAAAACCAGTAGGATTCATCAAGTCACCGTCCCTGGGTCCCGAACAGTTATTGAATGACAGGGAGTTTTTATGAGCGCAGCTAAGAATTTTGAAGAAGGCTTTAACACCAACGCAACTACTGTATTTATCCAAGGAAATTTACAGTCTGTGTTTGATGCACTTTACTATCTAGGTGTGATTGACCCTGTGCTTGAAATGGACTGGGAAGAAGCTATGCACCAAATGCCCAGTTACTCCGACGAGGTTCACTCTGCAATTCAAGTGGTGAACGACTTCAAAGGAAGTGGTGAAGAACTTGCAGAGGAACTAAAGAGTTTTGATGACAAAACTCTAGGTTTTTTAGCTATGGAGGTTGCACGTGAGTTTGCTGACTATCATGCTCGAAAAAGTTTACACTAAGAAATCCTTAGTTCTATTACTACTTGGTTTTTTTATTACTGAGTCCGCCTTAGCTTGGTCCATAGATCTTTCTAGGAGACGAAAAGAACTTCAGAGATCCGAAGCAAGCATTCCTATGGTTACGAAAAAGCAGGGAGACTTTCTTAAAAAGGTCTTCCCGGTTCATCCAAGACAAGAGATCGTTATTCTTAACACTGAGTCTGGCTTTGTACCTGATACAGTAAGAGTTAAAAAAGGTGGAAAATATAAGGTCCATGTAGTGAACATTAACAAAGAGAATAAAAATGTTAGTTTCATCATGGATGATTTTGGCGAGCACCATGGTACCTTTTTTGGAAAAGTAAAATCTTTTGAAATAGACGCCAAAAATATCGGTGTATTTTCCTACCAATGCCCGGAGACGGCTTTTGATGGAAGATTTGTTGTGATGAGTGATAAGACAATTCCAAAACCACAAAAACTCCCTTCTCCTACCGAGCTAGGAAGCACAACTCTAAGAACTCCAGCTAGCGAGTAAACATGAGCGAAGAAATGAGCACATTCGAAGCGGCGATTCAAAGCTATTTAGGACCCGTAGTTGGATTCCTAAATGACGAGGCTGTTTCAGAGGTACTCATTAACGGAATCGATCAAATTTTTGTGGAAATTGGCGGTAAGTTAAAGCTTACCGATGCTAAGTTCGATGATGAAGATCAGCTCATGGCGGCAGTAAACAATATCGCCCAAAGCGTTGGTCGTAGAATCAATGAAGAAAACCCACGCCTTGACGCTAGATTACCTGATGGATCAAGAATTCACGCCGTTATCCCCCCTGTTGCTAGAAATGGAACTACCATCTCCATAAGAAAATTTAAAAAAGTAGAAGTGACTTGGAAGAAATATATAGAGTGGGGCGCTGTTAATGTTGATGGTGCACAGTTTTTAGATGCCTGTATGTTTTTAGGAAAAAATATTTTAGTTAGTGGAGGGACCGGCTCCGGTAAAACCACTCTTCTAAACCTATTGTGCGGTCGGGTTCCTAGAGGACAGCGAATTCTCACCATTGAAGATGCGTCCGAACTAGATATAGCCTATGAACATGTGGTTTCCTTTGAAACCAGAATGGCTGACGCTCAGGGCAAGGGTGAAGTTTCTATGCAGGATCTCTTAAAATCAGCTTTGCGATTAAGACCCGATAGAATTATTGTTGGTGAGGTCCGAGGGGCTGAGGCTTTAGAGTTAATAAGTGCAATGAATACCGGTCACAAGGGTTGTCTCGGAACTATTCACTCCAACTCCCCAGACGATGCAATGGTAAGACTAGAATCCCTAGCTATGAGTGGGGAAACTAAAATCTCTCAACAAGCCATTCAATATCAAATTTCAAGCGCTATAGATTTAGTAGTACAAATCTCTCGCCTATCCGACGGCTCTAGAAGAATTACTGATATCAGTGAAGTAACGGGCTTGGATGAATCTGGGTCCTATGTAACTAGGCACATTTATGGACTTCATAATATGAAAAGAACGGCAGATGGTAAAATGGTCGGCGACCTAACTGCCACTGGTAATCTTCCAAGCTTTATGGAGGAGATAGAGAACAATAGAATCCCCATCTCTAGAACTAAGTTCCAAGGTAAAAAAGCCGCATAAATTTAAAAAAAGAATTAATGAAGAATATCTACTACCGGCGCTTTATGTTGGTAACTAATTCCTCTAGATAGAAAGCGCTCGGCTTCTGTTTTGATAACGTCAGACTCCACCCGATCCACCACAACTTCTGATAGATCCCAAAGCCATGTAGACATAACAGGATCCCACGGACGAGTTTTAAGAATCTCTCTTACCGCAACAAACTCACCTATCAACTCAGACTTTGAAGTCTTGAAAAGCCAAGCACGGGATTTACCGCGTTTTTTTAGAATCTCTTGATAGTGTTTAAATTCGATTATGTCCGTCATTTTATTCACAAGCCTTATTTAGTGGGTGTAGGGGCTTAGTATCCTCTTCTGCTTAACAATGCAACTGTAGTACCAGAGAGGGAGGTTTTTACAAAGGGGCTTAAGTACTTGGTTTTGTTTGGGGTTTTTGGACTTTGGATCTATTTAGAGCTTGGGTGGGATAGGGGGTGTATAGGGCTTGGGCGGTTTGGAGACGGTTTTTGCTCAGGCGCCGCTGGGCTTTTCTTTTTTTTGAGGGTTTCTGGGGGATGCGAGCGTATTTTCTATTTTTAACTGAGCCCCTACATGCTCAAACACGCAACTGCGCGTGTAGGGGCTCAGTTAAAAATATAAAATACTCTTTCGTTGTTTCCCCTGGGGTCTTGGGGTGATGCTAAAAAAGAGAGGAAAAAAAAGGGGGGGGGAGAGGAAGTGGGGGTTTAAATTATCTGTGAAATTGCGTCTTTGGTTTTAAGGTGATATTTAGTTGTTATGAGATATTTGGTTTGTGTTTTGGTGGTTTTTTGGGTGCGTTTGGGGGATGCGGCGGAGCTTTCTTTGGGCTTGGGTAGTTTTACGCCTTCTCTGAATTTGGATATTAGTTCTCCCGATGGTGTTTTTGAGTCTATTTTGTATCAACCGAATCAAGGTTCTTTGACGGCTTTTATGATTAGTTATGGGAATATTGGTTTTGGTTTGAGTACTAAAAATGGAGTCACTGAAGATGCACAGAGTATACCTTTGGATACAGAGTTTGAAGACTTTCAGTTTTCTATACTTGGGGAATCTAGTAACTTTTTGATTTCATATCAGGAGTATACTGGATATTATGTAAGTAACTCTACGGATATTGATTCCGCCTATACAGAGTTTGATTCAGAATCGTCTATCTCTGATCTATCAACACAGTCCGTTTCGTTTAGGTATATATATATTTTTGATTCCAGCAGTCTTTCCTTAAATGCTGCTTACGGTATTGGTGAAAAAACCAATAAATCTGGTGGTAGTTGGTTACTGGGATTGGGCCTAGCAAGTGAAAAGCTTAGCTCCCCCACTCAGGGCTTTGCACCAAGTTATGCTCCCAGCCAGTACGATGATCTGAAAAACTTGAGAAGCTTTAAGTCTGTTTCCTACAGCATTGATGGGGGTTATTCCTACACCTATGTTTATGATCAAAATTTATTTATGAATGGTCTTATAATGTTAAGTGCTGGAGCCCAAAGTAGAGAGTCCGAGACGACAAGCTTTACGACATCTGGTAACTCTTTCTCTGGTGGTGGAGTTATCGGAATTTCTTTTGGTTGGAATTCTGAAAAACATAAATTGAATCTACAATTCGTAACCCAAAGTAGAAACGCACAGTTTGAATCCCATACGATTTCCACTTCTATTCAAAATGTAGGCTTTATCTACGCCTACAGGATAGGGAATGCAAGCATCCCTATCCTTGAAGACATCTCTAATTGGTTTGATTAAAGAACGTTGGAAGCCGTTTCTGCAAGCTCTGAACGTTCCCCTTTTTGTAAAGTGATATGAGCTGCAATTTTGTAGCCTTTAAATCTTTCTACACAATAAGTAAGACCCGAGTTTGCTGAGTCAATATAAGGGTTATCTATCTGATGGCAATCCCCTGTTAATACAACCTTGGTTCCATCCCCTGCACGAGTAATAATTGTTTTGATCTCATGAGGTGTAAGGTTCTGGGACTCATCTACAATGAGATACTGGTTCGGAATACTTCGCCCTCTAATATAAGTTAGAGGCTCAATATTTAATAAGCCCTGGCCAATAAGCTCCTGAGTTCTACTAGAAGCCTTTCTTTGAGAGTTATCAGCTCCCATTAGAAAATCCACATTATCAAAAATAGGCTGCATCCAAGGATTTAGTTTTTCGTTCACATCTCCTGGTAAATACCCGATATCTTTACCCATTGGAAATATTGGTCGAGATACTAATAGACGGCTATACTTTCCTTCATCTAAACTTTTCATTAAACCAGCGGCCAAGGCGAGTAAGGTTTTACCAGTACCCGCTTTTCCAACAAGGCTTACAAGCTTAATGTCATCATTCAGTAAGGAGTCTAATGCAAAACTCTGCTCCATATTTCTTGGGCTGATTCCCCAAACACTCTCACTGATTCCTCTTAAAGGCACTAAACCCTGGTCCACTTCACTGTATCTAGCAAGCGCGGAATGGTTCGGATTATTTTCATCTTTCATGATGATGTACTCGTTAGGTACCAACCTAAAACTAGCTTCAACGGGGTAATGTCGATCAGCGTAAAATTTATCAATAGCCTCGCTTGAGATTTTTAACTCTCGGTAACCGGCATACATGTCTTCAAAAGTTACATCATCAGGCTCGTAATCGAGAGCAGGAACTCCGTAAACATCGGCAAGTATTCTTAGGTTGATGTCCTTAGATACCAAATCTACTTTCGCCTCACCGTACTCATTTTGTAGGTGTTTTGCGCAGGCTAAGATTCGATTATCTGCCTTATTGGGTTCTAATTCCTTAGGAATGGAATCAATAGCATAGGTTGCGGTAACAAATAATTTTGTTCTTCGCTCCTTAACTTCGACTCCTTCGGTTAGTGCTCCTTGCTCTCGCAATTCATCTATATACCTAGAAAACTGTCTGGCGTTTCTACCGTTCTCGCCATTGTCTCTCTTAAAGCGATCAATTTCCTCAATCACTGAAATTGGAATATAGACATCCGATTCTGGAAATTTGAAAATGGCTTGTGCATCAAATAATAGAACGTTGGTGTCGAGAACTACTTTTCTTTCGTATTTAGCTGCGGCCAATGGAACCCCTTTGGTTAGTGGTATGGCTAGTACTGCGGTTGAAGACTACAGTACCTAGACATTATTCTAGTGAGCTTTGAGGTAGTTGAAAAGACTTGGGGTTGGAAAACCAGCCCATTTAATATCCCGCGTTACAGCATAATGCCTTATATAGTAACTTTTCCCTAAGTATCCGATATCAGAAACTTTTAAGCACTGACGAAGCATAGATATATTTAATTTTAGTGATTATATCGAGACCTGGGTAAAAATCGGCTACAGAGCCTGAAACAAAAGCTCATTTGAAATTCGACCAAAGAAACCACCGGAACGAGCAGAGCGGGTAAAAACATTCTCCCCCTCTTCCAATAAGGCAGCGACGAAAAGCATCTCAAACATTTGCAGAGGATCCTTTAGATTTAAATCTCTGTCCGCAAGCTCTTCCCGGTAAAGATCAGCAATTCCAGTAAACATGAATTCTCTATTTAAATTCACACATCTACTCTCAACACTTTTCATCGCAAGGAACAATCGATTTCCAAACTCTTCTACAACCAGGCGATTTCCTATGCTTTCTGTTAAGGATCTTAGTTGCTCCGTATCAAGGTCTGATAGAACCTCCGTTACACCTTCTCTCAAAGAAGTAAAATTAACAACGCCATTCATATACTTATAGAGAATCGAATTAAGACCTACTACCACATCTGAATCTAAAACGGACTCATTATTTTTTGCAGTAAAATAACTGAAGCCTCGGACCTCTACGCCCATTAAAGAAACAAGGGCCAACTGCTGAAAGGATACTTTACTTACCTTCGGGGGGACTACTGCTAAGGCAATAGCGTGATCTTCTGAATATTTTTTTAGATCTACTTTGGAAAAATCATTTAGTTTTTTTAACTGAGGTGATGATGTATCTGAACCAAGATCATTTCTATAGTTTCTAAAAACACTTTGATTAGGTGAAGCTGCCGTTAGCTTGGAATTTGTACTGGCAGAGCTAAGAGCCCAAGAATTTGAAGATGCAACCAGCAGAATTTTTTGATCGTTGATAGAAGTATTGTTATCCTGAAAGGAGGTTCTACATTTTGAAAAAAGTTTGAGTCCTTCTTTTTCAAACGAAGTCATGACATCACTTGTAAGTTGCTTTTTCGCTGCTTCGTAAGACTTACTAAGCTCTGCATTGATTCCTAGAGGCTTTTTTGAAACCTTTAACGGGTCTCTTTGATCGATACAGGAAACCAGAAAAAGAATCGATCCGGCTGCTAAAACTATTTTTTTCATGTTTTCTCCAAAATAAATACAATTAAGCATCCTGCTTTCACCATTAGAATTCAAGTTTTTATTAACACATTACTGATCTCAGCGATATGCAATGGAGCAAACCTGAAATTCTTTTGTTGTTGTCATATAGTTCTACATCTCCTAGGATTTAACAAAGCTAAGCAGCTAGAATCACCAGTTTTTTTTCAGTTTTGGGAGTTAGACTAATATGGCAGAAAAAGAAGATGTGTATAACCAAACAAGCTCAGAACTACCAGGATTTAAGGGGGTAACCGAGCGATTTTTACGAAAGTTTAGAACCATCTCCTTCTTATTAGGACTTATGCCATTAGGGCTGATTTACCTAATTTGCATTGGACTAAGTGTTTTACCCGGAGTGATGATTTATCAATACTTTGATTCTATAAGTTCTGATTTACACTTTGTTTTTAGGAGCCTTAGTCTCGCCTTTTCAATAGCCCTTGCCTACGTCTCCTATATACTGGCTGTAGTTATTGTTGTTCCACTCGTAAATTTTCTTCTTCCTTTCAGACTAAGATCTGTTCGCGGCAACTGGTACTCCCTACATACAATTCCATGGTTCTATCACAATGCATTGGTTCAACTGGTTAGATATACTGTTTTAGATCTTGTTACACCTAGTCCAATTAACACATTTTTCTTTAAAATGATGGGTATGAAAATGGGCAAAGGCTGTGTTATCAACACCTCTAATATTAGCGACCCAGCATTGATTGAGCTTGGTGATTACGTAACCATCGGAGGCTCGGCGACACTATTTGCACACTACGGAATGGGTGGATATTTAATCATCGACAAATTGAAAATTGGAGACAACTCAACCATTGGTTTGAAAGCAAGCTTAATGGGTAACGTGGAGATTGGCAAAAACTGTGTAGTTGGACCCCACGTAATTCTTCTTCCCAAATCTAGGCTGGCCGATGGAGAGAAAATCAGTGTCGACCAAAGTACTCAAAAAGAAAAACGGGAAGCCTAACAGACCTCCCGCGAAGTTTAAAATTTATTTTAAGGCTTAACTCCTAAACTTAGAAACTATCACGTCCCCTTTGTCTGTTCTTAAGCTAGCACTTACACTCTCTAAGAAATTAACAAAGTGCTTAAGAGCATCATTATTCAGAGTATCTTTAACAAAAGCTACACCATGTCGATGCACCCCTTCTTCAGGTATCTGCCTACAATTGTAGACTCTTGCAATAAAAGGCATGAAGGTAGTGTTAGAAAGATAAATTCTCATTGCAATCTCTTCACCCTCTCTAAAGCTCCCAAAGGAAGTGTCTATATCCACTGCCATTCCTTGTTCAGAAATATCGTAAACTGCAACTTTAGCTAAACCTTGCTCAGGGAGAACTGCATAGGCACCAATAAACTCAGATAGAATCGTTCTACGAACCAAGCGCCTTTCATCTGCGACAATCTCCATACGACGTTCCGTCATATCAGAAATATCGTTAGTATAAACCTGAGATGTAGTCTCTTCGCTGATTTGGGCCTGACGGCGAGCCGTCATATCTATCACTTTAGAATCACTCATTAATCCCCCTTGATACTAATACCTATCGGCAGGAGAGTGTCTCAACTTTAACCACTACGCGTAGTTCATTGAAAATTAATTTATAAAGTGCTATTTTCAAAAGCAATGTATTTTCAGGTATTTAGCCTAAGCGCTGTCATTCATCTGGGAATTGGGGCCATACTATATTGGACCTCAGCTGGCCCTACTAAAGACCCCACTGTTTCACCTGAAATAGTAGAGATTGAATTTATTGATTTAGGAGATTCTAGGACCCATGTCGCCTTCACAGAAGCTCCCAATCTGGATCTTATCGACCAACAAAAAACTAATTTAATAAGTAAGGAAACTCAGAGAGTAGAAGAGCAAAGTGTCGCGAAAAACTCAGGAAAAACTGTGAACCGAAGCCTCCAAAATATTGAGGAAAAATATATTCCTGGCTTAAGTGGAAAGAATGAAAATGGTCTGAAAAAGCTGCCCACTGACAATGAGAATAGGAAAAATGAAAACTCTGTAGTTTCTAAGCTTAGTGAGAATACGATTTATAAAAATCTATTTCGCGAGCTGGGTGTTTCCAGAATTCAAAACAGAATTTTTGAAGATATTAAAGAGGCTAGTTTTACATCCTTAAATACTGACAGGCACAATTACTACTCCTTTTACTCAAGAGTAGAAGAGCAAATACGAAACTCTTGGTACTCTGAACTCTCAAGACATATAGAAGAGGCAAAGAGAAAGCCTGAAGGCTACCGTGCCAGAGAGTGGGTTACCCAACTTGTTGTGTTAGTAGATCCAGAGGGAAAAATAGTGCGGAATTCGATTTACAGGACATCGGGAAAGTCTAAGTACGACAAAGCAGCAAAAGATGCATTTAAAAAGGCCGCTCCATTTTTGAATCCCCCTGAGGGAATGCTAAATGAAAACGGCCTCATTCGACTTCGGTATACATTTTCGCTTAAGATTTAGCTTTCTCAGCCTTCTTTTCGCCACTTTTTTTCATGTCTTTTTTATCACTGCAGGCACAAGTTTTTTCTGAACAACTTCCACCATTATTGCAGCTCATTTTTGCGTTATTTGACTGACAGGAAGCTTTACCGCAACCACCGCCGCAAGCAAACGCCACACCACCACTAAATAATATAGATAAGAACATAATTTTCATAAGACTCTCCTCAACAGTTTGTATTCAAATTATATCATATTTTGAACCGAGCGAAATAGAGAAATTGATTCTTTATTCTGGAGAGCATGTTTATTAGTAGATCTTAGGCTAAGCATAAATGTAGTAGATAGTTTCTATTGGCTTTCGTCGAGAATAAATGCATTATTTGCTGATTTTTCCCTAGTCGTAGGGGTAGCAAATCACTATCTTGAGGACCTCTTAAAAAAATTGGTGATACGATAAAGGTATGAAGAACTTAATTTTAATTTTTTGCCTATCAATGAGCACAAGCCTCAGCGCTGGGGTCTTTGAATTAAGCCTAGGAACGACCTTTCGTGATACCAACCTTGATGCAGAAAATTTACAGCAGGCTCGTAGCACATCTGCATCCCTGGCCTACTATTTCTGGGAAGGAGTTGCAGTACAAGCCACCTATATGCAAGGCTTTAATTACACCAAGGGACGTATAGACGTTTCCACAGTTCAGGAACAGGTTAGCAATTTCACTTACCAAGGACTTGATCTAATTTGGTCCGTTGGTGGAAACAAAGGAATTTTCAAACCATTTGTTAAAATTGGAATGGCAGAAATTGATAAAAAACAAGAGTATAAAGAAAGTGGCGAATCTCCGATAATAGCAACTTCAAATGGTACCAACCTTACCGGTGGAATTGGTTTTAAATACCACTTAACTCAAACACTAGCACTAAAGTTCTCTTACGATCTCTGGATGGGGCCAATAGATGCTGACAGTCCTACCACCGATACTAATTTTAAACTGGGAATTAGTTGGTTTCTATAGATGCGAATTCTTATACTAATCCTTTCAATTGGTTTCTTAACTAGCTCCTGCGGAATCACCTATTACGCTAAAATTGGGATACACCAAGCTTCTATTCTATGGAACAGAGAAGACATTAACCAAGTATTACAATCAGATAACATTACACAGAAGGAAAAACAGAAACTTCAACTTATTGAAGATGTTAGAAAGTTCATAGATGAGGAATTGCCTCTACAAAAAAGTACTAACTATACAACCTACAGCAAACTTGATGACGATTATGTTTCCTATGTAGTTCACGCCGCTCCCATCAACTCTACAGTTCCCTACAAATGGAATTACCCCATTGTCGGAAAATTGAGCTATAAAGGATTCCCCAAAAAAGAGGATGCACTGAAAGAAGCCCATCGGCTTGAAAAAGAGGGCTATGAAACTTACGTCCGGGGAGTTAGCGCTTATTCTACATTGGGATGGTTTCGTGATCCTGTACTTTCGAGCATGTTAAGCTATCCAGACTCTAGTCTTGTGGACTTGATTATACACGAGTCCACTCATGAAACTATCTATGTCAAAAGTAATGCCGATTTTAATGAACAACTAGCAAGTTTTGTAGGCCGAGTTGGTACGGAGCTATACTATGAGAAAAAAGAAGGTTTGGATTCCCCTACCATAAGAAAGCTACTGCAAAAGAAACATGACACAAGAATTTTCTCAAAATTTATTGGTAATTTTAAAAAGGAACTAGAGAATTGGTACAAGGAAAACTCGATCGGTCAACATAAAGACCAATTCCTGAAAAAACGAGCACTCAAGATTAGATCTATGCAAATCTATTTCACTAAAGAAGTTCAACCTAAGCTACAATTATATAAATTTAATAGCTTATTAAGCAAGGATCTAAATAATGCAAGAATATCTGTATTTAGCACCTATCTTGAAGACCAATCACAGTTTCAAACGCTATTCAATCAATCTGAAAATTTTAAAGATTTTTTTGAGAAATTATTAACACTGAAATCTTCCATGAATCCCAAAGAAGACTTAGCTAAAATTATTAAAAATTAGAGCAAACAGTATATTTAATATAAAAGCTAAGAAGCTTTCTGATTCTTTTGTAATATGAATAGCTTACTGAACATATTCTTAAGATCATTACTACTAAATGGCTTATACAAGTAGCTATCTATTCTATCATGAGACTCTGAGAGTAGTTCTAAGTCAATGTCTACACCACCCGATATAATGATTGATTTTGAAAACAACCTCTTTCCCAAATCATCTTCGAGCTCACAAATACTTTCTATTAAATCAAAGCCTGAGCCGCCTGGCATTTTCATATCTGTTACTAGCAAGTCTACAGAGTTTTTATTCCCCTTAAAATACTGTAGCGCGTCCTTAGGGGAGGTGAATTCAACCATTTCATATTTTAGTTTCTCTGGGATTAACTGCTTAAACGAATTCAATATCTCTTTCTCGTCATCAACTAATACTATTTTCAGCTTTTCCAAAATATTTTCAGAACTGAAATGCTTATCTATTATCTCCGATGAGCTATCTTCCTCGTTTGGTCTAACTATTTTAAACTCCAATCGAAAAATGGTATGCTCGTGATCTGACTTTTCAAGTAGCATTTGTCCACCGTAAGATTTAATTATTCCATGTGAAATCGCTAACCCCAGGCCCGTACCAGAATTGACATCTTTGGTAGTGAAAAAAGGATCAAAAATCTTAGCTCGAATATCGGCAGGTATCTTGGGACCATTATTTTTTATCAAAACAGCTACGGAGGTTCCACTTTTCTCAAAAGATATACTTATTTTTCCATTTGAATTATCCTTCACTGCATCCTTAGCATTTGACAAAATATTAAGAAATACTTGATGAATTTTTCGCTCATCTCCTCGCAAGTATACTTCATCTTTTGGAATCTGGATTTCTAACTTGATACCTTCTTTTTCGTAGATAGATCCCAATGTTGTGTTCAATTCCTCTAGAAAATTTTGAAAATCTATTTGTTCATTCCCACTCGAGCTCGCACCGCTGGTAAATAGCCGGAGCCCTTGAACTATTCTGGCCACTCTAAAACAAGCATCCTCAATCTTTGTAAGCTCTACATCCATTTCTGGCTGTATATTTTTTGTAACATATTTTAAACGAAGAGCCTCGACATACCCAGTGGCTATAGCCAATGGGTTATTAATCTCATGACCTACTCCTGCTGCCAAGTGCCCAATAGAAGCCATTTTAGAGTTGTGGAAATTCTCCTCCTGCTGTTGATCCAACTCTTCACGTAGATTAAACTCCAGAGTATTATCTACTAATATCCCAAAGTATTCCTGATTCTCATTGCTTTGCTTATCGTAGGAATCACCTTTTAACTTAAGACGTTTCTTTCCATGAACAAAATCTAATTCGAAAGAACCCTTATTCTTGCCAGTAGTAAGTAAGAAATTTTCAATCAGTTGCTTTCTCTCCAAGCTAGGCAATATCTCCAAAATCTCTTTCAAATTAAAAATCTCATCCGACTGTCGATTTTCTCCAAGTAAATCTAAACAAGCTTGATCCATTTCCAATCGATCAGTAGTCTTACTCCACTTCCAAAGCCCTAGCCTCATAGTAGATAGCAGAAAGTCTTGCTCGTCTTTTGTTACTTTTCGGTGTTTTTCATAGGCAGATGCGAATAATAAAGTCAGAGCTGCAGCAACTAGCTGAATAACAAATTTTGCAACTACGGGCAGTTCTGTAGAATGTGAAGAAATAGGTTCCCATAGATCAGGGTAAGAGCTCTCCAGAATTAGAAAACTCCCGAATACTGAGAAACTTATACAAAGCATAACTAAACCAAAAGAGCGGCTGACAAAAAATATTCCAGCTACAGATAGTAGAACAAACCAAGATGATAGCGCCGACTGGCTTGGAAAAGTTGTAGCAAGTCTTAAATAAACAATTGGACTCAGTGAAAGGATCATAACTGCTGCTACAATCTTATAGGAAATCTTGTTTCTTAAAGCAAATAAACCAAAAATAGAAACTAAACAGGCCACTAGTGAAGATACTGTTCCACGATGACCTACACCTAAATTTAGGGCATATAGTACTGCTAGAAAAAACAGTAATGCTGAAAGAAACTTTAAACAAAGAATGAAGGCTGATCTTCTGAAATCCATAACAGAATATCGGCTACTTTACATATTTGTAAACTCCCCTTCTCAGATCGATACAAATATTAATATACCTTAGCGAATTTACTAAGAAATCCTTTAGAATGTGAAGGGTTTAGTTTAGCGATCAAATTTCCCAAGGGCCCGTTGTTCTAGGTAATCCGGAACTCTCATTGATTCGATATTTCTCTTTTTACGCTCCATTTCAAGAATAATCATCTTTCTATGCTCGGGTTTGTAGTGACTGTAATCTTTAACTTCGTCAGCAATGAGATTAACACTCAAACCAGCAGTGAAAACTCCAATTAATAAAAACTTCATATCAACCTCCAAAAAGATAATTCATCTAGATTTGAAAGTTGACCAAATTAAAACCGCAGAGAGTTTATTCCTCCTCTACGATCACTTTCGGCTTTGCCAGAGACCTCTTGTTCTGGCGGCTTGATTTACCCATAATTATTTTTAAATTCTCTGTTAACTTTGCTTTTACAACCAAGTATTTCGTTAAGCGTTCTAGTCCTAAAAGCTTTTGTAGTCGCTCTACTTCCTCTGTTTGAGTAGAAGCATAAATCTCTAAGGTATTTTGGTAGCTAGATAATAACTTTTTTCGTTTCTCAGCACTTTCTTCGGACTCCATTTTTGAAACTAAAGACTTCATCTCGATAGAGGCCTTCGACTTTTTGTCTCCAATAGATACGATTATATCTCTAAATTTTTTATCTTCTTGTGGACTCAGGCCAATGTAATCACTAGCTTTCCAAATAAAAAGTTCTTGAATTCTCTGGCGGGACTTCTCGTCAGCAGAAAGATTCAGACTAAATAGTAAAGCCAAGATGAATAATAAAATATGTTTTATGTTCTGATTTCTTTTCATTTCTACCTCAAGTTTTTTGCTTTCCCCCCTGAAAGCGAATTTACATCATTTCATTTAAAAGTGCTTTTAGTTCATTATCAGACATTCCCTTTAATGCGGCTGACTCTGTCTCTAAAAGTAAATCCATGTCTTCCTGATGACTTAGGACCGTATTTGATATTACACTTAAATCTTTTACTTTAGCGCCTTGAATTAACTGCTTAAACTCTAACTTTGCAATCTCTTGTCCTGTAGCAGGCTCTTCATTCAGTACATTGATCACACTAGTAATGGACAGGATGCAAATCAGAAATCCCATAGCCATCATCGACATTTGCTTTACATTCCAAGACTTGTAAAATTGATTCTCAAAACCTTTTGAACCAACATCTGCCATAATTTTATCATGAAGATTGACGAAGTATTTCTCGTCAGTTGGTAAGGAAGCAGACATTTCGTTTTTATCTTCATTTTCAACATAAGCTCGCAATGCTTGGTATTCCTGAACCATAGCAGCAGTTTCTTCATCATTGTTAAGCATTAGCCGAAGGTCTTCTTCCAGGGAAGGATCTAATTCTCCTTCCAGGAAATCAATCCACTGCTCTTCTTCTTTGATGTGGTCTTCTAAGCTTTTCATATCTTCCTCTAATGATCGTACTTGATCGTATTCGTGTTTCTTTCTGTTATATGCTCTTCCTCATCTGTGAAGCTTAACCAATTAGAAAGGAGCTCATCTCCAGACAAACTTGCTTTCAACTTCATGAGCGCATGTCGATAATTTGCTTTCGCTGTATCGTAAGGACATTCCATTATGCCTGCGATCTCTTTAAAACTCATATCTTCAAACACTCTTAGAGTAAGGGCTGTTTTTTGTTTCATTGGAAGCTTCTCTATCTCTTCCTTAATCTTCACCTTGACGGCCTCTTTGAGTAGAGCACTTTCCGCCTCAGCGTTACGAGAAATTTGTACATCTTCAATTTTCAAATGCTCTTTCTTGTTAGCACGTAGTTTATTTTTGGCCGTGTTGATAGCTATTCTAAACAACCAGCTTTTAAAAGAGCTCCTGCTCTCAAATTGGTGGATCTTCTGATAGGCTTTTACAAAGGCCTCCTGTACAACATCTTCAGTAGAATCCTGGTCCTTCACGTAGCGAAAAATCACGCGGTAAAGAGCCTGTTGGTGCCTGGTGACCAGCTCGCTATAGGCTAGCTGGTCTCCATCTTTAACTTTTTGAACCAATTCTATATCTGCTCTCATTGCACCATTCCCTACCTTAGACTAGCTAGACCTAGACTTCGGTTAAAAAAAACTCGCATTCTTTAAGACTTTCGGCGTATTTTTAGCCCGACTTTAGTTTTATCAATATTTTCAACAACTTGGACGCCTCGCTCCCAGACTAAAGTAGAGGGAGGATTTACAATATAAGTATTTATTATTTACTTTTTGACATGAGAAATATCATATAAATAAAGTTAATTTTTAATTGATCTTTTTAAACTGCCCAGGTTCTGGACGGATTTCATTCGATTTCTTAGGGGTATCTTCAGAGAAGCGAACTAAATCCCCCCTAGAAAAAGCGACTGGCTCCGTTTTTTTCCCTACAAAGCTTAAAAACTCCCGTTGCTCTCCCCCACATACCATTTGCCGAGTTTTACCTCTCTCCCTTTTAAAGTCGCCAATCACTCTGTAAGAGCCCTGATAGGAATGCTTCAGGCCATCTTGGGTCAATAGTAAATAACTGAAGGCTGGGCTATTCTTTTTAAAAGCTAAATGATTTTGTAACTTTTTAAACCAGCTCGGAAGCTCTGCCTGAAGTCGGTCGTGGCACCAATCTTTTTTAGAATTTTTAATCAGCGGACAATCAAGAGAGTGTGTACAAGGTCCTAGTATCTCAAAACCTTTCTCTAAAAACCTTGGCCTTAACTTCATCAATCGTCGTGCATCTTGATGAGTAGAAGGCTCAACAAGTAGTATATTTTTAGCTTTATAGATCCACTCAGGAAGTTCAGAGATTTCGGTGAAAGAATAGGAAAAGACCGCAAGATCCACTTCATCCATTAATTCTTCGTTAAAAAAAATATTTCTAGGGACCCTTGGATTCAAAGCTAAATTCTGCGCGATGGCATCTTTTGAAATTTCTAGCCCATTGTATCTAAAAAATTCTAGTGACCTGGACTCAAAGGCCTGTAGGAAAGCTCCGTTTCCACATCCAAACTCAACTATATTTCCCCAAGATTTTTTTTTACTTAAATCAAGTAAATGATCCACAGCTTTTAAGTTTCGCAAATAATTCAATACAAAATAATAAGAGGCGTAGGCTATCCTAGATCTAGAATCATGCCAGGGTGTTGCCGCCATTGGGTTTTGAATAAAAAAATCAGATTGCCATTTCACTGCATTGGCTAAAGTTTTAGATTCATGAATTCCAGTACCCTCTGACTTGAGAAGGTCATCAATTTTTTGAGTTATAATCTCAGGGACTTTGTAGACTTGTGACACGATTTCTTCCATTCTCTTTGGAAGAATATAGAGCTTTATCAGCTAGTTCAAAGAGATCTTCCCAAGAACCTATTTCAGGAGTAATTGTAGCTACTCCAATTGAAATTGTTACAGGCAAGACCTGTCCTTCAAATTTGAATTCATGATCTTCGATCATGTTTCTCAATCGATCAGCAACATCTAAAGCAAGGCCTAGTTCGGTTCCACCCAACAGCAAAGTAAATTCTTCTCCGCCATACCTGGCAAAGAAATCTCCCGGCCGAAGTTGATTTCTTATTTTCTCGCTTAACTTTTGGAGAACAAAATCTCCCGCTCTATGCCCAAAATTATCATTAACATTTTTAAATTTATCTAAATCAAAGACAACCAAAGTTAATGGAACATCCATAACCTTTGCTCTTTTAAATGTTTCATCTACTTTATCCAAAAAGGCTCGCTTATTATAAATTTGCGTTAGAGCATCTATTTGGGAGCGATCAAAAGAGGTCTGTGCAGAAACAACCTCTAAATTACCTTTTGCCAAAAATTTAAAAATTACGTTTCCGGTTTTGAGTTGGATATTGTCTGTAAGCCGAACCTTCTCCCCTTTAACCAGTTTGTTACCATCTACCTCAGTGCCATTGGAAGAACCAATGTCTTCAACAAAAACATGATCTCCTTCAAATTTAACAAGGGCGTGCCCCCTAGAAACACTACGGTCATCAACACAGATTTCAGCATCTAAGGAGCGACCAATGCGAAGCTCCTCTTTCTCGATCTGCCACTGCTTACCGATCAAGTTAATTGGACCCATCAACATCACCAAACTCGGTGGTGCGTCCTCTACCTTTTCCATCTTTTCTTTAAAGGTATCGCTGGGTACTATACTGGTTTTTTCAATATCATTATCATCTGCCGACATAGAATTATTATGCTAAAAAAGCCCCAAATACTCAACGGCTTTCAATGATCAGGTTGAAGGTCTACACAACCGGCTACTTAGAACTTAAATCTCGGGTCTAGGAAATAACAACATCTTCTGATATTCGATGAAACCCACGCCATTCTTTTAGTCGGCCTCTCGGACGAAATTCTGGCTCCTCGTCTTCCGCGGATTCACTTGGATCTTCAAAATACTCCAACAAAACATAAGTTAGTTTGGTAAACTTCCCCAAGGAAGCCAATTCCAGACTAGTTACCTCTGTCCAAGTTCCAGTATTAAAGTACTCTTTTTCCTCACCGAACTGTCTATATTGATATACGTGGCTGTGTCCAAAAATCACAGTATGCACTCTTCTATCCGATAGGATTTTTCTTGCAGCACCACTTAAGTCGGGGAAAACGGCCCTCTGTAGAAAGATTTTTATGATCTGCCTGAAATTCCAACCACGCTTAGGATCCGTATTAAAAAGGCTCATAAAGAAATAAGATAAAAGACTCCATAGAATCTTCAAGGAGTTGATCGTATCGTGGATCAACCACCACCTAATAGCATTTCCCAGCGGTCTGATTTTATCAATATGCGGGTTTCTTTCCCGCTTAATTCTCATGACAAACTCGATAAAGAAATGAGAACCAAATGGAAGATTCAAAATAGGCTCTGGCAAGTCTTTCTTGAGAAAGAATTTTTTAGGATTTAATCTGTTAGCAGCTTCATGCATATGACCATGTTCTATATGAACTCCATCAAAATAGTAAACGATGGATTTATACTTAACCTTCGTTTCCAAAACATCATCTAAGTACTCTCTGCACTTTGGCCAGAGCATGCCTTGATCGTGGTTCCCAACCACGTAGGTTAGCGATCTCTTTGGATCAGAGGCAAACTCCCTAAGTGATTCAAATACAAGAGGATGTCCATCGACGATTGCCTTTAATTTATGTAAATCGATATCTTCAGTAATAACATTCAGGTAAAAGCCTTTGTAATCAATCTGAATGAAATTAAGGAAATCACCATTGATGATTAGCTCAACCTCATAGTCGGCCCACTCTCCCATAGAATAGTAGCGTAGAAACTCAGCAAATTGCTGGTCATAATGGAACTCCTCAAGTGGATTTGTCGTTCCATTTGGAAGCTTAAGCCCTTGAGAAAGGTGAATATCACTGATGACGAGTTTAATTTTTTTCATTAGCTAGCAACATATACTATGTTTCGAGATTTGTTTTTACCGTAATACATGGCTTCATCTGCCATTTGAATAATATCTATACTCTTTTTAGCATGAATTGGGAAACTTGCAATCCCAATGGATATTGTTACCTGGACGTCTACACCTTTAAGCTGAAAAACCTTATCTTCCACCTGGGCTCTAATTCTTTCTGCAATTTGTTCAGCATGTTTGGTTTCAGCATCTCTAAGAATGATGATAAATTCGTCACCACCATAGCGAAAACTAAAGTCCTCTTCCCTTATGTTTACCGCCAAAATCTCTCCGATTCCCGCCAAAATTCCTGAACCAATCACATGTCCATGCTGATCGTTGACCTTTTTAAAGTGATCTACATCAATAAAAAGAACACTAAAAGGAGAGTTCATACGCTCGGCATCCTTCACGCAGGCATCTAAAGCGGGAATCAAATATCTTTGATTATATAGTTGAGTTACATCATCAATATAGGACTGAAGTAATGTCTCCGCACTTTGTCTTAGTTCAAAATATCTTAGGCCAAGACGGAAAAATGTATACTTAGCAAAATCCGTATTAATTTCTTTCAAAGAATTATAGTTTTCAAAAACTATATAGCCAAGTACTTCCGCCTCAGTTGCTATAGGGTGAAAACTAAAACTACCATCGACAAAATTATCTCGATGATAGATCCCGCCTTTACGACTACTTACTATATTCTCAATTACTTTTGCACTCTCTTCGTTAAAATCAACATTTGAGGACAAGAAACTGTTCTCTCGAAGGTACCTTCGCCTTTGAATATAGATAAGACTTTCCCTTTCTTTTTGTTCTGCAAATGCAATTAAATCAAAAAAATAAGCTTTTTCCGCATTATGTTGATCTAGCATAAGACTACAAACTGCTTGTCCAAAAAATTCAAAATCCAAATTACTTAAACTACTATCTAGGGATTTAAAGCTCTCTAAATCTAAATTCATTGCCACTGAGCTTTTACCGAAGTCTTTAATATTTTGAAGTTTTTGTAGTAGATTTTTGGGATCAGATAAGTAACAAAAATTAGATTTTTTGTAACTTTCTTCAGGCAGATGGGATTTCGTTGAATCCGAATACAAATGAATAACATTTATCTCGTCTTTGTAGTGATCCTGAATTTCGTTGCAGGTATCCCACTTTAAACAATGATGATTGCTAAAATGAAGAAGAACATCAATATTTTTAAGCTTTTTTAAAGATTGGAAATCATCAAAACTGTTAAACAGGAAAATCTCATGCCCCGCGGCCTCTAAAATGGGAGCTAGATGTCTACTCATTTGATTCACATCTTCCGCTATTGCTAGTCTCATTTAACCAGTCTTCTTTTCCTCTGAGGGAGCTTCTTTTAAAACTTCTTCGTCTAGCATATTGAGAGCTAGTCGGAGAGTTCTAATCGTTCTTCTTATTTTATCCGTTTTTTCCTCTATATTATCCTGCATAGATCTAGCTTTATCTTTGAAACTATCATTTTCCATTTCAGCTTGATCCATAGCTCTTTTAAGCTCAAGAATGTGTTCGTCTTTTGATCTAAGCACTGCAGCCTGTTCAATTTTAACTAGCTCCAGTCTATTCTCAAGCTCTCTTTCTCTGATTCTTACCATCTGTAAATCACGTTTTAGTCTAAGCTCCAATGCCTCAACCTTAACCCTCAGTTGCTCATTTTCTTTATCTTTCGATGAAAGTCGAACTTGAGATAACTTGATCTCCTCACGAAATCTTTCTTCTACATCCTCTTTTCTATACTTGGCATCTTCAAAGCGCTCTGCAACTTCCTCTGTTCGAATTCTCAAGACTTCACCAGCGGCACGCAGACTTTCATTGTCTTCTCGAAGTCTATGGACCTCAGATTCTAAATCTAATATTTTATCCTGTGCAATCCTCAGGTTTTCAACCTGGGATAGGTTCTCTGTCAGTTTCTCTGCATTTACTTGAGAGGGATCAAATTCAATTTTTGAAACCTTAATATCAATTTCATTGCTGGATTGCTTTTTAACACGTTCCTTCTCAGCTTTTTCTTGAACTATTGTTTGATACCGATGATCTTCAGAATCACTCTTCATCTCTACATTTAAATCAGCTAGATTACTGCTTCGACTTTTATCGTCTGAAGATACTTCTTTTTCATCGGCGGAGGAGTCACTGAACTGGCTTGATTCATCGTCATTTAATTCGGTAATACTAGCTTCAGAGTTCGAACTAACCACAAAAGTCGGTTCATCAAAACTAGTTCTTGTATTCTTTGCCGCCGAAGATTCCTGGTCTGAATTTATCCCAGCCTTATCTTTTTCAATAGGGGCTTCTTGTTCCATTTCGAGCTGTCCAGCTCTGAGTATTTTCTCCAGGCTATCTGTCTTACCATCACTCCCCATGGAGGGACTTTTTCTTATAGAATCGGCAGCCATATCATTGTCAGCTTTACTTTTTAACTCTTGATTTAAGCCCGTAGTTTCATCAATAGCATTGGTTAAGTCCGTTAAAACCTTAATTTTATTTTTTGTAGAAACCGGATCAGATTTTTTTGGTTTACTCTCTGATTTATTTTTGTTTTCAAAGTCGAATACTAGGTAATCTTTGTCATGAAACTTAGTTTCTTCTTTAGATATAACTTCTGTTTTGTCGACTCCTTCGCTATCAACTTCTTTTCGTTGTTGCTCCAAGTCCTCTAGGTCGTCATAAATACTATCCTGATTCAAATGAATCGAGGAGATCTCGAGTCCATCGACATCTTTCTTCTCATCATCTTCGAGAAGAAATTCTAAATAGTCATCTTTCGTATCTTTTTTACGGCCCATACACTAATACATCGGACAACTATCTGAAATTAATGAGTTATCTTAGAAATGTGTGCCTTTTCCAGGACCATTATACAGCCAGGGCTTTAGGCTTTTTGTTCTGACGTTAATTAAATGGAAATCAAAATACGAATTTCTAAATATGTAAGTTATTTGCAGGCCTAACGTCCATAGTTTCCTGGCGACCTTCATATTTAGAGGTAAGTTGTCCACAGGCGGCAAATATATCTCTACCCATGGTTCTTCTAATGATTGTATGAACACCCAAACCCATAAGCTCTTTTTGAAATCTTAAAACTCTATTCCGATCAGGTCTTTTATATTCAGCACCGGGATGCTCATTAAAGGGAATTAAATTTATTTTACATGGAATTCCTTTTAATAGTTTCGGCAATCGACGCGCATCTTCCAAAGTATCGGTTACGTCCTTGAGCATTACGTATTCAAAGGTTACATATTCCTTTGTTACCTCAGCATAGGTCTTACATTCAGTAAGAAGATCTTTTAAATCCCAACGCTTATTGATTGGCATGACCTCATCTCTAATTTCGTCGTTAGATGCATTTAAGCTAACCGCTAGTCTGACTTTGTGATCTCTTATTTTATGCATCTCAGGAACGATACCGGAGGTAGAAACGGTAATTCTCCTACGCCCTACTTTAAACCCATAGTCGGAACACATGATTTCAATAGCTTTAAAAACGTGATCCGAATTATCTAAAGGTTCACCCATTCCCATAAAAACTATATTAGTTATTCTTCGCTCTTCATCTTTCAAAGAATGATGAGCCAACCAAAACTGTCCAACAATTTGAGCAGCAGTTAGTCTTTTCTTAAGCTTTTGCTTTCCCGTGTAACAGAACTTACAGGCCATATTACAGCCCACTTCAGAGGACAAACAAATGGTTAACCTATCACCCGCTGGAATCAAAACAGTTTCTACCGTTTGCCCATCGCCCATATCACACAATAATTTTCTAGTCCCATCTACAGAATCTAATTGCTCTACTACTTTTGGTAAATCAAAACTCAAATACTCGGGCAAAGCCTCACGGAATTTTTTAGATAAGTTGGTCATCTCATCAATGTCGGTAACAGACTTCTCATAGGCCCACTTAAACAACTGCTGAGCCCTAAATTTTTGCCCACCAATTTCAGCTAAATATTCCTGTAGATCTGTTATTTCCATTCCGAAGAAATTCTTCACATTCACCTCTTGTTCTAAGAAGTAGAACCTAACCTATTTTGGGAGGAATCTCTAGTTAGCAAAGGGATTGCATTTAGAAAATGTAGAAATTGCAGAATTGTTTTTGAAGAAGGCTTAGGGAAGGGAAAAAAAAGGGGGGGGGTGGGAGGGGGTTTGTTTTTCAAGAGGCCGTCCAATTCCCTTTGTGTCTATACTTTTT
>JBGCGH010000047.1:0-73196 GCA_045110695.1 Bdellovibrionales bacterium
GGCACGGGGTGTGGTGCTTTGTATTCTTCATCGGAGAGTAACTCTCTATTACAGCGTTTTTGAAATTTAACATAGTCTACTTCGCAAAAATCATGCGCTGTTTTAATCATCTCTTTTGCCAGCACTAAATCGCCTTTATGATTACAACCTATTTCGGCTATTATTTTAGGTGGACTATAAGGTGAGTTAAAATCCATACTTACTCTCCCTGTCTTAGCTTTGAATTCATTAAATTTTCTAAATAGTTCCAATCACTAATCTCATCCATTTCTATTGAAGTAGATTCATGCATTTCAAAAACACAGGGCCTACTACCGATTCTGCATTTTGTTTCTTCAAGGACTTTTTTGTTCGTAAAATAAAAAGCGCCATTTTCCATAATGAAATCATTCATATCCTGTCTGCGAGGTCTTTTTTGTGGGTTGTAATTTACGGCTTTATTAGCTTTTTTAGACCAGATAAATCTTTGAAACTGGACACCCGTTACTAAACTATCGTAATCCCCACTTACAAATTGATTTTTAGCGTTAATAAAATCCTCTGCCCTTGTTAGTGGAGATGTAGCCTGAACTAAGGATAAAACATCGAAAGACCGATTTTGCATAAAATCTAAAATTACGTCTTCAGTACTTGTGGTATCTAAGGCTAATTCTTTATTTCGCTTTGCTAGTTTTATGTCACTACCAAAAAGACTCTGTGCCATTTCCAAAATCTCATCAGAGTCGGAGGAGATCCAAACCTCCTTAAAAATCTCGCTATCAATACAAGCTCTAGTCACCCAATAAAAAAGGGGCTTACCCCCGAATTCTCGGATATTCTTACCGGGTATAGATTTCGAACCACCACGAAGTGGGATTAATGCCAAAAATTCCAATTTATTCACCACCCCAATTTAAATTAAAAGCCATTCCATTCTATTAAAAACCAACTATAATAAGTGTAGGGCCTAAATAACTAAGGAGCAAATCAATTGAATTGGGAAAGTGATACTACATGGATAAATCAGCCTAAAATTTCCGTTAGTATGATTACAAAAGACAATCCTAATTTTATTTTCGATGCCCTAAGGAGTATACACGATCAGAATCACAAAAATATTGAAATTTTAATTGTTGATGATGGATCCTCTAAACTTAACTATGATTTGCTAAAAGATTACGCTGCTACCCATGGTAATATTAAACTTCATCGTAACTCCAGAAACTTAGGAATTCCAGCATCTAGAAATATTTCCTTGGGGATGATGTCAGTCGAAAGTGAGTTTTTATGTGTACTAGACGCCGATGACATTTGGCTCCCAAATAAATTGGAAAAGCAGTTATCAGTATTCAAAGAAAATCCAGACCTAGATATACTCGGGACTGCTATTGAACTAATTGATAAAAATTCAAATCCTATCGGTAAAAGAAAATATCCTGTTGAACATAACCAGATCTTAAATCATCTTTATCTGACTTCGCCTTTGTGTCACTCCTCTGTCGTGATTCGACTCCGAAACCTAGGAACAAAGGTAATCTATAACGAAGAGTATAAAAGTAGCCAAGATCTAGAGCTTTGGACTCGCCTGGCTCTAGAAGGATATCAGTTTAGAAACCTACCAGAAGTGCTTGTTAAATACCGAGTCTATGAAGAACAAACTACAGGTCTAAAAACTAAAAGAAGTTTGAAATTTAGCTTAAAAGCCAGGTGGAAATATATATTAAAAAAACCCTACCCCCTAGGCTTCCTGCTCCTATTTGCTCAAAGCCTTCTTTACTTACTCCCTTCTACGTGGGTAATAAAGATAAGGGACTTGTTTTTTCATCAAAAGTAACTACTACTTTTTCCAAACATGAGTTCCATTTTTCGAATCAATGGCCCTAAATCCCGCTTCTTCAAGAATACTAAAGCACTCCTTTTGATCTTTTAATGGCAAGAAACTGTGAATCTCAAATACTAAAAGTGTAAATTTACCTAAATCAAATTTTAGATCTCGGAGAAGCTCAAGCTCTCCACCTTCTATGTCAAAAACTAATGTGTTGAACTGAACACCATACTCTTCAATGAGCTGATTTAAGCATACGCATTCAACAGTAATCTTCTTTTCTGTTTGCCGATGAGCAGAACCCCCAATAATTAGATTATGAATATAAAAATCTTTTTTGTCTCCCGTATTTGATAGCACTTTGTTAACGACTTTAAATTCTCCTCCATTCAGATCTCGGTTTTTCAAGAGGTGGGGAATCAGGTCTGGACGAGCCTCAAGTACAACATGTTTTTCTGGGTCGGCTAACTTACTGTTTATGAGACAAGAAACTATACCTATACAACCACCCAATTCTAAAACTTTAGCATCTTCAGGTAGGTACTGATTTATAAGAAGAGCCTCTTCACGCTCATATTGACGCCAAAAAAACCTAGCTCTAAATGCAATACTAGTTAATTCCTTGGGGATCTTGAAGGTCATTTTGTCTATTGAGTATTGTTTAATAAAAATATCAAAAAATAGGCCAAACAGAGGATTATTAAATATAAAATACTTCCTAATATTAAATAATATACTTTTGAACATTTTCAAAACTGACCTCAGCTATTAGTTTGCAATCAAAAGCTTATACTTCCTGGGGTGAACTAAAAATAAATTATAGGAACTCATAGAATCGTAAGCTAATACCTCTTCTTCACTTAGCTCTGGGATCAATTTCAAACGCACAAGCCCACTAGACTTTAAATTAATTTCCCCAGAGTCCAAATGGGCAATTTCCCCATGCTTTAGTTTTTTATTGTTAAATTTTATATCTTTTTTATCGGCACTATAAACCTGATACTTACCAGAAAACTTTAAGAAGCTTGAGCTGCCGGCTTTAATAGTTGGGCTATAAATCAGAATATTTCCATGGAGTCTACTATAGTTTTCCTGGAGAAAACTAGTAATTACCTTCGGTAGACGTAAAACTCGTCCCCTATCTGAGATGAATTTTATATTAGAATCGCGCCATTCCTCTACAATTTCCTTTAGTTGCTCTGACGAGAATTGACCAATTGTTCTCAATCGCTTCGCATCTAGCCATCTCAATATATTAACAGACTCTTTTGATCTATCCCCATAAAGATAAAAACTTGAATAATAATCAGCATTATTACTATCAAGTAGCTTCAACCCAAGTTCATAGCTTTTTTTCTGATCAATATTTGAAACTCTGAAATAATCCACACCGGTCAATAGAAAGTTAATACTAACCAAGATAACAATAAATGAATAAAATATTTTTTTAGATCGTTGTACGATATCTACCTGAAATGCAGCAGAAAAAAGAAACAACATACATGGCATAAATATCAAACTTGTATAAGACCATGGGGTTCTATATTGCATAAGTAAGGCCAGAAAAACTACGAAAGCCAGTATAGCAGGAGCGGAAGACCTTATGCTTCTTTTAGAAAATAAATCGTAGGCGTATATGACCGAGGATAGGAATGCTAGAATGAAAATAGCCCAGCTCTCCGAAATCATCCATCCCCAAAACCTCCACCTGACATCTCCATATACATCAATCGTTGCAGCTCGCACAGGTCCATGTACAAATGCAGAAATAAAATTATCGAATCCTGAAAAAAGAATCCAAAAAATACTATAGAAAAATACCATAAGGAAACTAGCTACTGCAAATTGAATGAACTCTTTAAAACTATCCTTTTGTTTAAAAAAAAGCCGAGCGACAACATAGACAAAGGAACAAAGCACAAAAATTATAGCTTTTTGAGATATCAAAAATGCTAAACCTAATAGTACTCCAGATATTTTAAATTTATTTTCCTTTAAGAACAATAAATTCAAAGAACCCACAATTCCCATAAATAAATCCATTCGGATATGAGAGGAATGGGCCATAAAAGTAGGGGCAAACAATACAACAATGGCCAATAGAAAACCAAGAGACCGACTTTTATTCAGTCGAAAAGCCAAGAAAAAAACTCCAAAAACACTAAATATGGTAACAAGTAACTTAGTCGCCAACAATGAATTCCAACCCCAACCCAAAAAACTAAGAATCGGACCTATTAAATAGTAGCCCAGAACATTCTTGTAAGGAGGAAAATCCAAATAAGGGGTTCTACTCATGGCATCGAAGGTATGAGAAACTACTTGAAACTCATCTACGACTAGAGGGATGTTCATTGCCAATTGCCCTAAGACCGCAATAACAAACAAACATAAACCATTAAACAGTAAGTTAATTTTTTTAGTGCTCATATCAATGATTCTTAATTTCTTTTTTCATTCGATCAATTTCTTCAGTTCGAATAGCGAGCTCCGAAACTAATTCAGAAATTCTAAAATTTTGTTTCGCAAATTGAATATAGTTCCAAGAAAGGAATACGATAAACAACATGAAGTGAAAGTAGCTTAGTAAGTCTGCACCCCGAGTTACACCAAAAAGTTCAGCAATCCTACTCGTCAAATCTGGATTCCAAACAAAATAAGATGAACATAAAATCGATAAACTAATTATTTTATTTTTTAGAGCACTACTTCTTCTCCAAAAAAATATGAAGAGCACAAAAGCTACTATTGAATAAATAATTTGAAAAAGCATAACTCACCTATTTGAATAGTTTTGAAACATAGTAGTCAAACAATATCCTTGGAGCAGACAAAAAACTCTGTCCTTTTTTCAAGGAATAGTCCGTGTATTCTACATTAACCCCGCACTCTGCAAACTTCAAATTATGTTTAGCAATGAGGTCAACGATTTCCGACGCATGTGAGGAGCCAAGGCCTTTGAAATTAATTTTTTCTATAGCAACCTTCGATAATAATCTATAACCGTTATGAGCGTCTGTTAATTTTAGATCAGATTGTGTACTGACAATTAATCTTGCCAACCTAAGTAGCAGCCTTCTCGCAAACGGGACTTTATTTTTTGATTCAGCGGAAAGAAATCTAGATCCCAAAACAATATCAACCTTAGAACGAGATAATACTTCTAACATTTCGGGTAGATCTTCTATATTGTGTTGTCCGTCTGAGTCAAAAGTTGCCACATAATTTGCATCGACTCTTCTACAGTATTCTAAACCTGTGTTTAGGGCAGCCCCCTGCCCTAGATTTATTCTATGTTTTAGGTTTGTGACCTTTAAACTCTTAAGTATATCTTGGCTATGATCAGTGGACCCATCATCGATACATATTACATTATAGCCTTGATCTAAAACCTTTGAAACCACTGACTCTAATACTGTAGCCTCATTAAAGACTGGAATGATTATATATATTTCATTTTTTGATATCATATTTTAGTTCCACTATCAGAGACTAACACTAGCGGCCGATCCCAGCATTTATTTGGCAGAATACTTCTACCTAGCTAGACCAAAGTCATGGGTGCTCTAAAGGGTTTTATAGCCGAATAATGATTAAAAAAATCACAGATAGACGACATTTAAAAGTGATTTCTTCAAAAGCATATATCCATTCTCTAAATTGTTATACCATTTATTGATGAACTACTTTTATTTTGTGCTTCCTATGTTGTTTTTGTTTTTTTCACTTTCACAACTTAGCTGGGAAACATTTTCAGTAGAATGGATCAGGGGGCTAATAAGTTATTTATGGCTTGGTATTCTTATAGGATATGCATATGACTTATTAAAAAACTCTAAAATAAAATACTTTTTTTTCCCTTTGGGTATAGCTTTTTGTGTTTTCAATTTTAGACATATAATTATTAACAATTCAAATTTAAACCTTTCTTTCGCTCACTTGGGAGCTAGCAACACCTTCCTGAGTTCATTGAGTAGTGATCTACCTCTAATTTTATCTTTGATCGTGAGCATTTTATTGAGCTTATTGTATTTAAAGTTTCCCATCCATATAAAACCCAGTCCAAGAAACAGATTAAAGTTGATAACTGGATTTGTTTTTATTGTTTACTCCCTACTGATACCTATTCAACCCACAAAACCAAGCTGGATTCAGGAAAACCCAATTGAAAGCCTTCTAAAAAGCTCCCTATACAAAAATAAGTCTTTAAAAGCTTTAAAACTACCTAGTGATTTTTCTCAACGCTTTAAAGAGAAGGATTTACAAGGAAACCTTATCCTTCCACACCCTTCTGGCTCCAAACCTAATATACTATTGATAGTAGTAGAAGGCCTAAGCAACTTTGATTTAAAAGACATGCCTTTTTTACGTGAGTTCGCAAAAAATAATTTTCATTATAAATATTTTATTAATTCGCAGAGACAGACAAACCGCGGACTTTTCTCAATATATTGTGGTGAGTATCCCAACCTAATGACCTCGGAGGCAAAAACAGATGCCGTTATTGCGGAACAAGGTAGCCTTAGTTTTGATTGCCTTCCGAAAATATTGGGAAAAGCTGGATATGAAACTTATTACCTACAAGGTGCACCTCTAGGATTTATGAGAAAAGATCTATTTCTACCAAAATTTGGTTTTCAAAAAGTTTGGGGCAAAGAAAACTACACTAAAAGCTATTTTGAATCTGACTGGGGCGTTGACGATCGAACACTCTATAGATACTTAGAGCAAACCATAAATAAGGCAAACAAACCATGGTTTGTTTCGAGCCTTACAGTATCCACTCACTACCCTTATGTAATACCCAACAAAACTTCGGATCGTAAAGTGGCTGTCAAATATGCCGACGATGCACTACAGGAGCTTTTGGAAAAGGCTAACTCAAAAAATCTTCTTGATAACACTCTTATCTTAATCACTAGTGACGAGACAGGTTACTTTTCTTCGAGTTCAAATGTTTTACTGGCGGATAATTTAGGCCTACTGGTGGCAAAATATGTTCGTACGGACATTAACGAAAAGGCCATTGGAAAGTCGATAGACTCAATTTTTAGCCAACAAGATTTCAAGTTAAGTATCTTAGATTGGATTCAAACAGACAGCAAAGAGGCCTTTGGTCGCTCCTTCTTTAGAAGTTACCAAGCCCCAAGGAAGAGTTTGTTTTTTGGTAACTCGTTTAGGTCTGTAGCCTATCTCATATTAGAAGAGAAAACACAGCTAAGCTGCTTTACCCAAGAGAACAGATGTTATGAGTCTCTTTTCAAGAAAAACAATTTCTATATGGACAATCAAGAGGATCATAAAACAATCTTCAAGGAAGTGACAAAAGAGAATTTAGCTATCGCAAGAGCTAGTCTAGCTACATTTGATTGGTCTGTTAGTGATCGAGCAGATCGTACTGTATTTAAAAACACTAAATGGCCTGACCATTGGGTAAATGACATGCCTATAAATAATTTTTTCCGTGTTCACATTTCTGAAGAGAAAAAGGTTTTAGTTAACATATTCACTACATCCAAACCTAAAGATATGTATTTAAATATCACCATTGAATATGGAAACGATAGAATCGAACAAAAACTAAAAGTCATGGATTCGGGCATTAATAAATATAGTTTTGAATTGAACTATAATGGCCCGATTCGAATTACAAGTTTTTTAAGCAGTGAGCTTACGACAAAGAGAACCTTTCCTATAAGTGAGATTCAATTCAAGCTTAATTAGTTTTCATTTTTAATCGTTTGGATTTTCTTTTGAATTTCTTCCTTAAACTCAGGAATATCTTCATATTTTTTCTCGAGCCCTCTAAGTAAACTCAAGGCCACTGCTTTTTGACCATCTTTTTGATAAAGAGAAGAGGCCATAATGGCTAAAAAATAGGGTCCTCCATTTTTTGATGCACTCACCAGTAAATCTGCAGCCCTTTCCTTATCTTGAATTTCAAACAAATAGTGGTAAGCAGCCGAGTAGTGCAACATCCAGTATTTTGGAAATTGCTTCACTCCTTTATCAAAAATCCTTCTTGCTCCCTCTCTATCATCAACACCTACGCTCAGGACTTCTGCCCCTATTCTATAGGCCCTGCGAAAGCGGGGGCTCAATTCCGTAACTAAATCCACCATTTGATAGACCCAGCCCATATTACATCTAGAACTACTTAGCTCCTTTGCCACAATACTATCTATATCTGTCCCGGAATTAACTGATTTAACGCCCGTCTCATTCTCACAGTAGTCTATGTCTTGAATGACTCTTAGCCAGAATAAATCCGCCAAGACAGAATCAAAGCCGAAAGTGAAGTGTTTTAAGTTTGAGGGGGGATAAATTTTAGGCTTTAAAAAAGAAGAATCTTTAGAAATACTTAGATTCATGAAAATGACAAAATAGAATATTGCAGAAAATAGAATTAGCTTCATATAGAAATATTAATGGATTGAAAGAATTGTGCAAATAAAAAAACGGAATCCATGAAAGGATTCCGTTTAAATTTTCTGTATAACTGATTCAAGAAATATTCTTAGTTCTCAGTACCATCAGAGATAATATTCATGTCTTTACGATCATCAATAGTCCACTCATCTGTTTGAGATCCACCGATATCAGCTGCAGCTCTTGCCTCAAAAGTGTTTTTACCAGAAGCCGTTACCGTTCCAGTAGCTTGAGGGCCAACAGCCAAGTTAGACCAACGCGGCTCGAATAAGTTATTACCACTATCAGAAACAGCACAAACGTTTGATGCATTTTCTGTAGAGATACACCCAGCTACATCTAGAGCCGACACAGCATTGTTGTATTCAGCCTGTCCACTATCTGTAGTTTGTAAACGGTAAGTCAACTCACCTTCGGGGTTAAAACCAATTCTTGGAAAGTTACCTATATGGTAACCATATTCTGCCATAGTCGCCTTTGCAGAAGTGTAGTAACCAGAAAGCAAAGATTTCGCTTCCGCTTGCTTAGATTTTCTAACAAACTTTTGGTAGTTAGGTACTGCAATCGCAGCAAGTACACCAATAATCGCAACAACGATCATTAGCTCGATCAGTGAGAAACCTTTTTGGTTCATCTTCTTAAAAAAACGTTTCATCTATAGCCCTCCATAAAAACGTTCAAATTTACGTATCGCCACGAAAAATATGACGAATCCCATTTAGTTTACGGTCAAAATGAGAAAATTCTAAATGTTTTATTTATATTGTCTCAATTTATCTCGATCTAATCTTAAAGTTAAACTTTAAGTTTAAACTCCTGTTTTATCAATCTGATACGGTTTTAGTCATCAGATCCATCGTCCTCTTCGTCATTGCTTCCAAGGTTGAATTTATCGACCCGATATCGCATCGATCTAAAAGTAATACTCAAAAGCTTTGCTGCTCTTTTTTTAACCCCATCGGCCTTGTGTATTGCCTTAATTATCAGTTCTTTTTCTATCTGACCTAGGATTTTATCTAAATCAACTCCCTCATCGCCTATTTCAATTTCATTGGCCGAGGCTAGCTTTCTACCAGTTGGCGTCTGAACAAGAGGTGGCAAGCTTTCAGGAAGGATACTACTTCCCCCTTCAAGAGCCACTGTTCTTTCGATAATGTTTTCCAGCTCTCTAACGTTGCCTGGGTAGTTATAGTTCGAGAGAATGGCCATAGCCTCGTCAGAAATAGCGTTCACATTTTTACCGAGTTTCTCAGTGTATTTTTTCAAGAAGAATTGAGCCAATAAAGGTATATCCCCTCCCCTATCTCTCAAAGGTGGAGTGCTAATATTTATTACATTCAGTCGGTAGTACAAATCCTCTCTGAAGGTACCTTCTTTAACCATGCTTTCTAAATCTCTATTGGTGGCGGCGATAATTCGGACCTCTACTTTATGATCCTCTGTAGCACCTACCATGCGTATTACTCTTTCTTGGATCGCTCTAAGAAGTTTTACCTGGATATTAAGCGGGAGCTCTCCTACTTCATCTAAGAAAAGAGTCCCAGAATCTGCCGCCTCAAAAAGACCTACTTTATCTGCAATAGCACCTGTGAAGGAACCTTTTTTATGACCAAACATTTCAGATTCCATCAGGTTCTCCGGAATAGCACCGCAGTTTACGGTAACAAATGGCTTATCCTTAATCGGACCGTTGTAGTGAATCCCTTTTGCTACTACTTCCTTACCTGTTCCAGATTCTCCCGTGATTAAAACATTGGTTGGTGACTGAGAGACTCTAGAAATGAGGTCAAAAATCTTATGCATAGCATCTGAATTTCCGATCATATTTTGGAAGCTGTTCTCACGAACTAGTTCCTTTTTTAGCTGCCTATTTTCTGTTTCTAAGTTTTTAGCACGAAGTGCGTTTTGAATATTTAGTCGAACCTCATCAATTTTAAAAGGCTTTGTTAAATAATCATAAGCACCTAGCTTCATGGCCTCTACTGCATTTTCAGTGGACCCAAAGGCCGTAATCAACATAAATACAGTTTCTGGGTAATTGGCCTTTACGTGCGCGAGTAATTCCATCCCATCTACATGAGGCATCTGTAAATCAGAGATAATCATATGAAAACTTTTATTCTTAAGAATATTTTGGGCCGCTTGTCCGTCTTCTGATAGAGTTACATCGTAACCTTCTTTTTTAAGCATTATATTCAGAAATTCACGGATACTACCTTCATCATCAACCACTAATATTTTTGGCTTCATTCCAACCCCTTGCTGCTCATACCAATCTCGTGAACTCAATAGTAAAAGTGGTGCCTTTTTCTGGTTCGCTCTCCACAAATACCTTTGCACTATGATTTTCTAATATCTTATGTGTCGTGGCAAGACCAAGCCCTGTTCCCTTGGCCTTGGTTGTGTGAAAAGGTTCAAAAAGTCTAGCTTTTACCTTATCACTCATTCCCATGCCGTAGTCTTTTACTTTAACTCTTATAATTCCTTTTTCGTATTCACTGGAGATATCTAGTTTTTTTAAGCTAGTTTTTTCCATTGCATGGACTGCATTGATAAGTAGATTTAAGAAAACCTGCCTGAGCTTTGCTTCATTTCCCCAAATCCACTTGTCCGTTTGGAGATTCATTTGAATATCAATTCCCTTGGGTACATCTTTATGGAATCTAATTTGTTCAATAATTTCTTCAAGTAAACGCTTTAAATCTATTTTGTCATTTACGTTTGGCTCAGTTTTTACAAAATCCATGAATTCTGTAATTAAATCATTGAGTCTATCCGTTTCTTTTAAAACTATACCCATCAGAGTTTCATTGTCTTCGCTCAACTCTCCCATATTTGATTTCATAAATTGAATACTTCCACTCATGCTTGCAAGTGGATTTCTAATTTCATGGGCGATCCCGGCGGCTAATTGCCCAACAGCGGCTAATTTTTCTTTTCGTTGTACCTGTTTCTCGAGTTCTCGCTCTTTAGTTAAATCCGCTAACAAGTACATTCGGCCGATTTGAACGCCGTTTCGTCCAAAAATATCAGAAGCGTTTACATTAAATATTCTTCTCTGATCGTCATTCCCAATAATTTCAAAATCAAAATGTATTGTTTCTAAGTTGATACCCTCTTCTTCAAATTCATATTTCAGTTCTTGGTATCTTTTCTCTATTCCAGGTAAAATTTTATCTATAGGCTCGCTATACTCTTCCGGAATATTGAGCTTATTCATTGCCGCATTATTTTTGATGAGAACTCTACCTAGCATATCTACCGACACAAAAACGCTGGGCATAGACTCTATAATTAAGTGATTCAAATCTTGAAGTAGACGAAAATCATCTTGAGAGGCTTGTAATTTTTTACCCATTTTGTCATAGTACTCCCCTAGAAACCCACCTATCCAGGCAGCTGCAAGAAAAGCAAAGTTATTAAGTACAACCACTAAAATTAAAGTCTGCCCTCTGAGAGTAGGACCTACTGCCAAAAGTAAGCTAAAGCATAACGAGGTAGCGATCGCTGTAGCCATCGCCCCTTTTCTTTTTAAAAGCCAACCGGTTGTTAATATGTTTAACAAGTAAAGAAAAACAAAAAGGGATTGTGTATTTTTAACGTAATAAATAATGGAAGTAATTAGAACTACATCAAAAATTGCAGCAATAAAAAGGCTGGCTTTATTTACGCCAGATTTAAAAATCTGAAGAAGAAATAGGCCGTGGAAGATAAAACCTATAATTAGAGCAGTAAAGCTAGGGAGTAATAGTTCTTTCAAAATAAAATGAAAATTTAGAAATTGGCTACCCACCACAAGGAGCAGTAATACGAATAATATCGCAACCTTTACTCCCTCAACAAAAATAATTCTATTTTTCTGCTCTTCCATAGTCTAAGCGATACCACCGGCCATGTTGAAGATCGGCATGTACATAGCGATTACTAGAAATGCAATGATTCCACCCAAAAAAACCATCATTAGAGGTTCCAGTATGCTCGTGAAGGCAGCTACTGCAACATCCACTTCATCTTCGTAAAAATCTGCAATTTTTCCTAACATAGTATCGATGGCACCTGTTTGCTCACCGACTCCAATCATTTGGACCACCATATCTGGAATAAATGGGTTTTGTGCGAAAGGCGAAACAATACTTTTACCTTCAGAAACAACATACTTAGCCTCCATTATAGAGTCGGATATTACTTTATTACCCACTGTTCTGGCACAAATATCTAATCCCTCCAGCAGTGGAACTCCCGAAGCAATCAATGTAGACATAGTCCTACTGAATCTAGCTATTTCCGCTTTTTGAATCAAACTTCCAAGTACTGGTATTCGAATAAGAATATTATCTAGTACCTTACTTCCACCCGGCGTTGCAAAATAGGTTTTAGCACCAAAATAAATAGCCACTAATATTCCTATAACTACATACCATTGATTCCGTAAGTAGTCGGAGGCATCTACAACCATTTGAGTGATCGCCGGTAACTCCTGGCCCGTTGATTTGAATAGATCCATAAATTTAGGAATTACAAATCCTAATATAACTCCGATCACTAAAGCAGAAACCAATAAAATAATCGCAGGATAGGTCATCGCACTCTTTATTTGGCCTTTTATTTTTGCCGCTTTTTCAATATACTCCGCCAACCGCTCTAGAATAGTATCGAGAACACCACCCTCTTCACCAGCTCGAACAAGATTCACATACAACTGATCGAAGGCCCCAGGAAAGCTCTCCATCGCATCTGCCAGTCTTTTTCCAGTAGATAAATCAGCTCGAACTCCTTCCAGAGTATTTTTTAAAGCCGGAGAAGTGCTACCATCGAACAATATTTGCAGTGACTGAGAAATAGGGATACCGGAATTTATCATTGTCGCAAACTGGCGCGTAAAAATCTGTAAGTCTTTAGGCTTTATTTTACCAAGACCTGTTCTTTTCTTTTTTCCGCCACCAGCTTGTGCCTTTGGAAAAACTTTTATCGGCGCTAATTGCTGGGCTCTTATTTTTACTCGTGCCTCTACCTCAGAGCTAGCATCAATTTCACCTCTGATGACCTTTCCATTTACCTGTTTGGCTTGGTAGAGAAAAATAGCCACTATAACCCAGCCTTTCTAAGAAGTTGGTCCAACTCATCAGGATCAGGGCTTGCCCTAAATGCATCTTTCATTTCTACTTTTCGTTTGACCAAAAGCTGCATAATACTTTGATTCATCGTTTGCATTCCACTATAGGCTTGTCCTGTTTGCATCAAACCAGAAATCTGATGAAGCTTATTTTCTCTGATCAGATTTCTAATACCCGTGTTTGGAACTAATATTTCGCAGGCTAAAGCCAGGCCACCATTTATCGCGGGAATTAGCTGTTGAGCAACGATTGCCTGCAATGAAAAGGAAAGTTGAATTCTAACCCTTTCTTGTTGTTCAGCGCTAAACACTGTCATAATTCTATTTATTGTCTGTACGGCGTTATTTGTATGAAGTGTACCAAAAACAAGGTGACCCGTTTCTGCCACCGTGAGAGCGGCTTCTATGGTTTCCTTATCCCTCATCTCTCCCACCAAACAATAATCAGGATCCTGTCTAAGAAGGGAGCGCATTGCTGTGTGAAAGGCTTTGGTATCTAAACCCACTTCTCTTTGCCTTACTACACAGTTCTTATGAGTATGTATATACTCCACAGGGTCTTCAATTGTCATTATTGAACCATGTTCTTCACGGTTTATCCTATCTATCATCGCCGCAAGAGTAGTGGACTTACCAGAGCCAGTAGCCCCAGTAACCAGAATTAAACCTGATTTGGCCTTAGCTAGATCGTGTAAAATCTGCGGAAGGTGTAAACTTTCAAATGTAGGAATCTCATTGGGAATCCTTCTAAAAACCGAACTAACAGTTCCCATATGGTAGGACAAGTTACATCTAAATCTAGCCAATCTTTTTACACCGAAAGAAAAATCTAATTCTTTTTTTTCCTCAAACTTTGCCTTCTGTTTATCTGAAAGTATGGAGTACATCATTTCTTTTATAGTTTTGGGGTCTAGCTTATCGGCCTTAATTCTTACTATTCTACCATCGACTCTAAGACATGGAACAGAGCCAACGATTAGATGTAAATCTGACGCTTGCTGATCAACTAATGCTTTTAATAATTGATTCAAAGAAACTGACATTATCCACCCACCGAAACAGCAAATACCTGCTCCATAGAAATTTCACCGCGCAACATCTTCTGCACAGCACTCATTCTCATACTTTTCATGCCCTGATCCACACAAAGCTGTCTAAATTGTACCGGGCTCAATTTATCAAAGACACCTTGCTTTAATACATCATCAAAAGTCATCACTTCTTGAACAGCTACCCGTCCCCGATTGCCAGTACCATTACAGTTCTTACACCCCTCTCCCTTCATGACTTGAGCCGTTGGAATCAATTCCTCCGCAACGCCTACAGAACGTAGTTGCTCGTCTGTTAATTTGATGGGTTTCTTGCAGGAGCTACAAAGAGTCTTAGCAAGTCTTTGAGCAACAACGCAGTTAATTGCTGAAGTAATCATAAAGGGCTCAACACCCATATTTAGCAATCTATTGATAGTTCCAGGAGCATCGTTAGTATGTAGAGTACTTACAACCATATGCCCCGTTAAGGCGGCCTTAAAACCCACCTCTGCCGTTTCTTTATCTCTGATCTCACCAACTAAAATTACATCCGGATCTTGTCTTAAAAAAGATCTTAGTGCGCTAGCAAAGTTTAAACCAACGTCATGATTCATTTGAACCTGATTGATACCCTCTAGATTAAATTCGACAGGATCTTCTGCCGTTGCAATATTGGTGTCAATTTTGTTCAATTCTGCCAAGGCCGAATAAATTGTTGTGGATTTACCAGAACCGGTTGGTCCCGTGATTAAAACCATGCCATAGGGTTTATGTATATTTTCTAGAAACATATCCAGCTGATCTCTCTCAAAACCAAGTTTTGTCATATCTAACTGGAGATTACTTTTATCCAATAAACGAAGAACGATTTTTTCACCAAAAATTACCGGGCAACAACTCACCCGAAAATCTACCTCTTGTCCACCTTTCATTCTAATCTTAAGTCGACCATCTTGAGGCTTTCTTCTTTCTGAAATATCTAGCCTACTCATAATCTTCAATCTAGAAATTATGGAACTTGCCATACCTTGAGGAGGCTGAATCCTCTCTGACAAGGTACCATCCACTCTAAAACGTATTCTAAATCTCTTTTCATAGGGTTCAATATGAATATCTGAGGCTTTTAACTTAATGGACTCTGCTAAAAGCATATTTATGAATTGAACAACAGGAGCTTCGTCTCCTTCTACGGCGGCCAAATCGACAGTAGAATCATCTTCTCTTTTTTCATCTAAAGAAAAATTAGCCACTGTCTCATCTTCCATTTCGGAGATGACCTTATCGTAGGAAATGGCCTCACTCATATATTTCTCAACAGCACCTAGGATGGCGGTCTCAGTACAAACAACTGTTTGTATTTTACATTTTGAAATAAAAGTTAAATCGTCGACAGCAAATATGTTGGAAGGATCACTCATCGCAACAACTAAAGTATTTCCAGACAAAGAGATGGGGATACAAACATACTTTTCACAAATATTTTTAGGAATCTTTGCTAGAGCAGCTCTATCTATTTCAAATATATCAAGATCGATACTTGGAACATTGTATTGCTCAGATAAAAACTCAGTGAGCTCTTTTTCATCAATATAGCCGAGCTTAAGTAAAGCTGTGCCCAATCGTCCGCCATGATTTTTTTGCTCTTTCTTTGCATCATTCAATTGGTCGATGTTTATTTTCTCATTTAAGACTAAAAGTTCACCAAGTTTTTTGGCCACAAGTCCTCCATAGATATGTCACTCTATTAAGATAAACCCAGTGACACTTTTTGTAACTGGGCAATAGTCCGGATTATGAATGAAAATATGATCTTTAATAAGAAAATCCCAAGTCAAATAAGAGACTTAGCCTTATCTATTCAGAGAAACTTTCCATAAGTCTCTCTTCGTATTGCACTACATCTAACGGCTTACCCGTTACCAATTCCAACCAAAACATATCAGTTTCAGCTGCCAATCGAATCCCACTTACCACCTGAGAATTGACCACCAGAGCCTGTTTAATAAAACCAGTCTCCCCTTTCTGTATATTAATATCGAGTACAAAACCCGCTGGCATCAGATAGTTAAAATAGGTCAGGTCCTGGATCAAAGTATTGCTTTCTATGTCTGGAGTTGTGTTAATTACTGCACTGTAGGTTCCCGGCAGAAGAGTTATATCTTTTTGGCGAATAAACTCTAGCTCAAGATTAAATACTCTCTTAGATAGGTCATCGATAAATTCTTGCCCCCTATCCTCATTGATGTCTGTAAAAGAAATACGCGTATATCCTGCTCCAACCAAAGGATTTATTGCAGCCTTAGCAGAAACCCCAGTACCAATGATCAAAACCTTATTGTGAATATCTAAATCCGCCCCACCTCTGGAAAGAACTCTTTCATAGCCTTTTTCAATTGCAAGTCTTGGCCACCACTTACCATCCAATTTAACTAGACAATCTACAGACTTCGAAGACAGAACAAGACTGGTAGTATTTTCTACATCATCAGCAATAATTTTAGCGTAAGGAGATCCTATACGTATGGCATCAAAGGAACTTTTAATTGTATCCAGCTGATTTTCAAAGCTCTCAATCTCAGGCTCAAAAATTTCTAGCTCATTTTCGATCGACTGATCAGACAAAAAATCGCTTAAGACTTTAAACCTGTCTCTATTCTCAAACTTGCTAACTACCGCCCATTTTAGCATGCATATCCTTTGCAGTCTTAACATCAGCAGCAATTTGTTCCACTAAATTTTCAATGGAATTAAACTTTTTCTCCGCTCTAATGTAGTCTAAAAATTCTACTTTTATGCTATCACCGTAAATGTCGGCGTCAAAGTTCAAAATATGAGATTCGACCTGAACAGGCCTTCTATTTTCTTCTTCAAAGGTAGGGTTTTTTCCAACATTGGTAATGGAGGGATAGGACTTACTCCCAACAACTGTTGTAGTCAAGTACACGCCAATCCTAGGAAATATCTCTGATTTTGTAAATACATTCGCCGTTGGAAAACCAATTTGTCGACCTCTACCCGCTCCTCGCTCTACAACTCCATCTAAAAAGAATGGCCGATCCAAAGCCTGCCCAACAAACTTCATATTGCCTTCTTCAATTTTTTGTCGAATCAAGGTAGAGGATACAATCTTGTCAATATACCGTATTGGGGGCTTCACTATGATCTGAATTCCCATACGTTTGCCAAAATCATGCAGGAACTCAAGACTTCCCTCGCGATTTGAACCAAAAGCAAAATCATATCCCACTACTATAGCCAAAGGATGCAGAGGCTTTAAAACTATTTCCGTTAAAAAGCGTTCAGCAGACAAGCGAGAGAGCTCCCGCGAAAAGGGTTGCTGAACAAAAAAATCTATACCCATTCTCTCCAAAACATTCTCTTGATCTTCAAAGTCAAATATCCGAGGCACTTCTCTTTCTGGAAACAAAACCTTCACCGGATGAGGTCGAAAAGACATCACCACACTACAACAATCTAATTCTTTCGCCTTCAGCAATACTTCATCCAACAAAGACTTATGCCCAATGTGGACCCCATCAAAGTTACCAATAGTAACCACTGACCGACTCAAAGCCTTCTCCAACCTATGCGTACCCTTAATTATTTCCATACCCAACAATTACCCTATCCCACTCCAAAAATCACCTCAAAAACAATGAGCAGTATTCATTTTAAATTGTATTTTTTAAATTTTGTCCCTTTCCAAGGCTTCGTTGGGCAGGATAGCCCCACGTAGCGCGCCCCAGGGATGGGCTTGAGCATCCTTGGAAAGGGACAAAATTTAAAAAATACAATTTAAAATGAATACTGCGAATGACTCTTAAGCAACTAAAACCCAGTTCCCAACAAAGACTTAAAAACCTTTTCGGAAGAAACAAACTGAACCCCATACTCAGCCCCTACTGAACCTACAGATCTAATCCAAACCACCTTACCATAAAACTCATGGGACTTCCTAAGATCAGAGAGAAGCAAATCCACTTTAACTAAAGTACCCACTTCAAAACCTGCTAAGTTTTCATCAGATTTTAAACGCAAACCACCTTTGCTTAAATCTACGATAGCTAAATTTATCTTATCTCCCTGAGGGTAGATTTGAACCTTAGCCTTTACGTCTGCCTCAAACCTAGGATAGATTCTCTGGATAACAGGCTCCCCATTTGCAAGTTTTGAGGATAGATCTAGAAGTTGATGTTCCTCAAAAGGCTTTCCGAGCAAAACTGCATCTGGCATAGAAGTTACAAATTTGCAGGACCTATCGTCTACCTCATTGGCTAGACTAAGAAGCGGGAAACCAACTCCTAAGGATCTCAACTCCCCTGCGGCTTGCAATTTTCGATCTGTAAAACTATCAACATTGAAAACAAGAAGATCCGTATCTTTTTCTTGAAGAGCTACAACAGCATCCTGAGCACTATAAACCGTGGAGACGGCAAATTCATCCCCTCGGCTTGCATAAGCACTTTGAACATTATTTACTTCAATCTCAGGCTCACTGAGAATGAGAACCTTTTTAGGCAATGCTCCTCCCTCTACTTTCCACAGATCGTACAACCCTATTAGATCGGTTTGTAGAGCTTGTAAGTTTAGAAGAGATGAGATTTTTGTTGAACTTTTAGATGGAAATTCTCAAAAACAAACAAAGCTTGAGATTTTTTCTCATTAGAAAACATTTCGAGCATCAAAGAAGTTGCTTAGAAAGTTCCTTTACAAAACTTGGCTTAATATCTTTCATACATTGATGAGTGCCGATGGGGCACTTATCGTGACCGTGTTTACCGCAGGGACGGCAACTTAAATCCGTCTGAGCTACTAAGGCCTGTTTTTGCCAAGGTCGGTAGCCTAAATCTAAAGTGGTGGGACCAAAAACACTGAGAGTTTTGGTGCCGGCAACTGCTGCCATATGCATCGTTCCTGAATCATTGGAAACCAATAAGCTGAGTCTTTTGAGAACTAAATAGAGCTGAGTTAAATCAGTCTCACCCGCTAAGTTTATAGACTCTGGAATTTGTTTTCCTACTTCCGAACATAACTCAAACTCATTGGGAGCACCTAGAAGGACCACTTGATAACCATCAGAGCGAAATTTATTTCCCAGCTCTACAAAATGATCCGAACGCCATTTTTTTGTATTCCATACGCTTCCCGGAGCCAAACCAATCCATTTTTCTTCTGAGCTTAGTTTTTCCGAAAGAGTATCGGAGAGATTTAAGCTAGATGGAGTAGTCATAGAAAATGGTTCAGGAATCGAAATATTTAAATCCAGTGAAGCCAATAAATGATCTTTCTGAGCTCTGTATTCAGAAACATAAGCTAACCAAGCGACACCAAACTTTGGATGAACCGGGACGAGTAAAGAGCTTTGTCGAAGTGCATCGGGAAGATCATGGGGCTTCAGTACAGTCGAACTAAAAAATAAATCTGAAAACCATCTTTTTGCACCAATGGATTTTTTTGATTTAATCTTTTTACAGAGAATCGCACTTCTAAAGGATTCATGAGGACAAAGAAGCAAATCAACTTCGAGACGCTCGAGCTTGGTTTTTAATTCTACAATGGAAGCTTTATTTTTTTTATCAACCTCCAAAACCTCATCAACCAGTTCGAGATCTAAAAAAAACTTTCCGTAGGGTTTGCGACACACAAGATAGATTTTTGAATTTGGATAACAGGATCTAATATTTTTTAATAAAGGAATACATAATAAAAGGTCCCCTAAAAAAGCTGTTTGAAAGACTGCAACACTATTCATAGCCTAAATCTACCAGAAGAATGGATCTAATCGAAGATTTTTTCGGTCTCAAAAACAAAATTGAATGCATGACTGCGCTCTACACTAAACAATTCTTCATGAATAGCCACAAGAAAAGGCTTTATCGACTGAAGCTCATTGCATTTCACTTCGAGACTACAGGATCTTTTCCAACAGGGTCCACAGTCCAGATTAGTAGTGATTTTTTGTCCGCGATCGTACAAATCTATTTCCTGAGTGCAAGTAGGACCAAACCAGGCAATTACTGGTTTTTTTAAAGCAATGGCCATGTGCATACCTAGAGAATCACCACTGATAACAAGATCACAGGAAGCGATACTAACCATTCCATCGCGCACACCTTTACGTGTTGGACTGGCAATAGAATCAGTACGGGCTGCTAGACTTTGATTACGTTCCGTATCGTCGGGTCCACCAAGTAACACTATCGAGACCTCAAAATTCTTTTCAATAGCTCTAACTAGTTCTAATTGCTTGGCATCTGTTAAGCGCTTATACCGGACTACATTGGCGCATCCCGTATTGATTCCTATGATCTTCTTTTGCCCTTGCTCTGACCAAGACAGACGCCGTTGAAAGGAAAGATCCAACTCATCAGCACTCAAGTGAACCATATAATTATCTCTTCTCCATTCAAGGCCAAGAGCCTCAGTCATGAGTTGAGTCTCCGTTTTTTCATTCACTTTAAACTTTAAATGATCACTTAGGCCAATTTCCCAAAGCTCATGGGCTTCTTGATTCAAAGGAACTATCGCACCATTCGAGGAGGACCCGAACCCATAAGTTAATTCTGTTTTAACACGATTTGACAAGCCTACAGCTTCCTTTGATTTATCAATACAGAAAACTACATCGAATTCTTGAGCTAGTAACTCCAACTCCGTTGTTTGATTCAAGGCATAGGTTTTATCTACAAAAATATTATTTTTAAAAAATTGGTGTGAAGGAGCTTTTGTAACCCAATGAATACTACTGTTAGGAAATTTCCGTTTCAGTGGTTTTAAGATTGAACTTGCTCTAAGAACAGCACCCATGGCTTCTAAATGTACTACCAAAATTCTCATCTGCTTCTTAGTGTAATAAGAGCAGGAAGAATCACAGATTTCATTAAAACCACAAGGTTTGTATCCATTGAAATGTAAACAATCTATCTTCTTTTCCATAGATTCAGTTTACAGGTTTTTACAAAAAAAGGAGGGAAGGAATAAAATATCTAGCCGTTTAAAACACTCAGCAGCGCCAAAGCTAGACTTTTCTCTAGAGCGACTTCACTGTGAACTTTAGAGTTCCAAAATTTAGTTTTGAGGTCATTTTAACTATTCTTTTTCTTTCATCATTTGTGAACCAAATAAAAACATCACCCACAGGCTTAAAAATACCTTTTATACTTACTTTGGGCTTAACAACAACGGTATCCAATACACCGATGTCTGTTTCTATTTTTTCTGTACGCAAAACTTCCGCCTCTAAAATTAAATTATTTCCCTCGTCACTCAAAGGGAATTTAATCGTCTTACCTGGAGTAAGTTGGAAGTTCCGAATATAGAAAAACACAGAAATTACATTTTGAGAAAAGGGAGTGAAATCCCACTCTTTTTTTCTCTTTTTCAGCCCATCATCCTCAGTGTACTTACTTTCCCATAGCTTGGCATTATTTTGGGTATGGTCAAATACACTTCGGATTTTTCTATTTTGGTTCGTTTCTTTTACATGCACAGAGTAGTTAAAGGGTAAAAGGGAGTCAAAATCCACAAAAGTTTCTGCCCAGTCATCTACCTCATAAACCATCGCAAACATAGAGTCTGATTTAACACTGGTTCTAAAATGATAGGACTTCCTATCGTTTACTTTTACAAAAGGTAACACCTCTAGCCCAAGCTCTCCCGCCTTAACACCAAAGTATCTGACCTCCATCACGGTCTTCTCACCTACTTTAAAGGGGTCTATTTTTGGCCTACGACCATCAAAGCCTTCATCGTCTTCTATCAAAGGAAGTTTTCTTTTGATTTTGGATGCTGTTTTATCGCCTGTTTTTTTCTTTTGTTTTACGTCTAATTTTTTAGGGATTAATTTTTTTGGCGGCTTTAAAGGAAGCTTTCTTTTAATTCTTTTCGGTATTTTTTTTAACTCAGGTTTTATCGGGCTTTTTTTCACCTCAGAACCACTGTTTTTTTTGTCAGAAGGATTTATCAGAGAGGATTTTTTTTTAGCTACGCTTGTTTTTTTGCGCGCACTCGATTCAGCAACAGGCTTAACTTTTTCTTCAAGGACCTGCCCTGGAATAGTCTCAATCTGAATAGCAGAAAAGTATTCGTCTTCTTCTCGACCACTAAAATCTTCATCCGGAACAGAGAGAAAGCCCTTACTTGCACAGGAAGAAAGAACTAAAAAACACAGTATTCTTATATAGGCCAAAATCCATCTGGTCATAAATTTAGTATTTGAATTCTTTCCAACGTTTATGCACCCAAAGCCATTGGCCAGGATGCCTGGAAATCACGTCCTCTAGAACAGTATTGTACTTTTGCGTCATAAAAGCAACTGTAGCATCCCTGTCAGCTTGCTCTTCTAAAGTAATTTCGTCGCCAAACACGACTTCAATCTTGTTGTCCGCTCTCCTGTAGTTATAAATCGGTAAAACAGGCGCTTTCCTCCAGGCTTGAAAAAGAGCAAGACCATAGGCCGTACCGGTTTCTTTGCCAAAAAAAGTAGTCCGAATTCCTATCGGAGGACCTGTAAATTGATCGATAATAAAAGCAACGGAAGCTTTCTCTTTTAAGCCTTTTATAATTTCAAAACGAGCTTTTCTATCGGGAATAAACTTTAGTCCTTTTGACTCTCTTAGAGCAAACCAAAGATCATTGAGTTTTTTCAGTTTCATTTCTTTGGAAATCAATCTCAAATCCATTCCTTTTAAAGCTAAATACACAGATAAAAAATCATAACTACCTAGGTGAAGGCTCAATAATAGCACCCCTTTATTTTGCGCTCTTACCTTTTCAAATTTATCCCAGGACTCACAAACAAAGTATTTATCAGCATTTTCTTTGGTAATATGTGGAAATAAAAAATAATCAATCAGACCGCGCCCCATGTTTCTACAGGACTCTCTGCCTATTTGAATTCTAGTTTTTCTATCCATATCGGGAAAAGCAATAAGTAAATTCGAATCTATAAAATCCCTGCGAACCCGCAAAATATCAAACCACAAATAGCCAAACAAATCTCCATAGAACATCTGCCAAGACCTAGGGGAAATAAAAACAAGATAGCTAAAAAATTTAAGAATATAAAGAACTAAGAGCTGCATCTAATTCACCTCCTCCTTCAATAATTTCTACACTTTGATCAACAACCACCGTTTTTAAAAGATTCTCTGCCAACATTAGGCTTTTAAGTTTTGTATAATCCTTAGCCGTTGTTATTAGGCCTACTTCAGGATGATTACTCAAATAAGTTTGAACTTCATCGAGATCACTAGACTGATAAGGGTGATGATCAGAAAAATCATACTGCTTTTCGATAGGAATACCTAGGCTCTCCAGCGATTTTCGTAAATGTTGAGGGTTCCCTATAGCGGAAATTTGCACATAGCTTTTGAAAGCTCGGTTTTCAGTTTGAAAAACAATATTGTATTTAGTTTCAATAATCGGAACACCAAAACCTTTTAGAAAGTTCTTTAGCTCGATAAAATGGGGTCCTTTGTTTGTAATCTTAGTTAAAACAATAATATCCGCCCGTCTAAGGCTCGCAGCAGTTTCCCGAGCCCGTCCAACCGGTGGAAACTTTAACTCATCAATACTCTTAGAAGCATCAATTAAGACTATATCTAAATCTCTATCTAGCTTCCTATGTTGAAAAGCATCATCAACAATTAGCGTTCCCTCTTCATTTTTTTGTGAAATCAAACTGGCACCCAGCCACTTGGTCCGACAACTAAAAACTCTATTCTTTAAGCGATCTTTTAGCATACTTGCTTCATCACCGACTTCAGAGGCCTTATCCGAGGGAAAAACTTCCTTTAAATCCTTCTTAAGACTGGCCCTATAAGCACGACATAGAACCATCGAATCGGGAAGACGCTCTGCTAAATAGGCTACAAATGGAGTTTTACCTGTACCGCCAAAAGATAAATTCCCGACACTAATTACTTTTAAATTGTCCAATTTAGTTTTTTTAATAATATTGGCGCTGTAGGCTAAGTTTCTAAGCTCCGTCGCCATACCTAGAATTGCTTCAGAAACCACCTGGACGGGAGTAAATCTCAATTTAAATATTCCTTCAAGATTTTAACCACACTATCAGTGGCGTTACCCTGGCCGAGCTTGTCCGGTAGAAGCTCTAATTCGCTCTTAAGAGACATGTACTTTTCGGTATCTAAAAAGTTCTCTTCGATCAGTTGAGCTAAGGCTTTTGGATTTGCCGCCTCCTGAAATCGTTCTGGCATCAGCTCCTTTTCAAAAATTAAATTGATCATCGCAAAGAAGGGATTGGAGTCACTTATTAATCTTCTCGCAATAAAAGCCGTTAAGGATTTCATCTTATACATTACAACCATTGGTTTTTGCAGAAGCCCCGTCATTAGAGTTGCCGTTCCACTTGCTGTAAGTGCAAAATCAATCAAGGATATCATTTTCTTAGGCTCATCTTGAACGATCATATACTCAGGATAGTCCTCAGGAACTTTAGCTCTCACCTCATCTAAATCCAGGCCAGGAGCCACCAATAACATTAAAACTACGTCACTATATTTTTGCTTCACAAGCTTTGCCGCCTCTAACTGGGTGGCTAAATTTAATTCAATTTCAGATCGGCGACTTCCAGGCATAATTCCTAAAACCTTTTTTCCACCAATTCCCCGACGTTTTTTCTGTAGATCAATTACTTTTGGATCAACAAGATCAGCAGATATTTCCGCCAACAACGGATGACCAACAAATTCCGTCTTCATAGAATGTTTTTTATAAAAACTCTCCTCAAAGGGAAAAATACATAACATTCTATCCACTGTTTTATTTATTTTTTTTACTCTAGAACTACGCCAGGCCCAAATTTGCGGAGAAATATAAAATACTACTTTCACTCCAATTTTATGTAGATCACCGGCTAACTTTAAATTGAATTCAGCGTAGTCCATTAAGACGGCAACCGCTGGCTTTCTATTTTTTGCCTCAATCAATATCTGGTTGTAGACTTTTTTTATATCTTTGTAATGCTTTAGAACTTCTACCAAGCCCATCACAGCCATGTCCTCGGCGCGCCCCTGGGCATCCAGTCCAAGATCAACCATCTTTTGATTTCCGATTCCAAAAAAATCTACTTTGATTTTTCGCTCCGAAAAAGATTCCATCAACCTTTCTGCATAAAGATTACTGGAAGGTTCGGCCGATACGATTAAAATTTGAGCTTTAGTCTCTTCTTGCATTTGCTAACCGGCTGATTTCCTCTGCTAATTGCAGAGCTTTTCTACCATCATGTCCTGAAACCAAAGGAGGAGTTGAATTTAAAACAGAGCTCACAAAGGACTCCGTTTCTAGCAACAAAGCGTCTCCCTTTTCTAAGGACCTTTGATCGTATTCAATAGGGAGATCTTCCCCCTCCACTAAATCACCTGTTTTTGTAGTAAGTGAAACCTCAGCGTTTCCAAAATCAATAGATAGATACTGGTTTTCTTGAAACACTCGGAACTTTCTCTGTCCATTTTTTGAAACTCGACTTGCCGTCACGTTGGCAATTGTGCCAGATTCAAACTCTAAACGAGCGTTGGCAATATCTACGCCCCCTGTTAGAACAGGTACGCCTGCCGCCTGAACAGATTTTACTTCTGATCCAACGAGACTCAAAATCACATCCAAATCATGAATCATTAGGTCTAGAACTACATCCACGTCCGTTGCTCTAACTTTGAAGGGAGCCAATCTATGAACTTCTATAAAAAGAGGTTTTGCTTTCAGCTTTTCTTTTACAGCTTGCAGACTGGGGTTGAATCTTTCTATATGTCCCACTTGTAGAATCAATTTATTGTCGTCAGCTAGTTTACAGAGCTCTTCAGCTTCCTCTAAACTAGAACTAATGGGCTTCTCAACAAAAACATGCGTGTTGTTTTCCAGAAAAAATTTAGCGATTTCATAATGAGTTTGTGTTGCACTTGCTATAGTTACGGCATCCACTTTTCCCAGCAATGCCTTATAGTCTGTGTAAGCTTCTGTCTTTAAGTTGGAAGCAATCTCTTTGGCTCGTGCCTCGGAGCTGTCGCAAACACCTATTAGTTCCACATTTTCAAGGGCAGAATGTTTCTGGGCATGAAAGCTCCCTAGGTATCCAACCCCTATTACCGCGGTTTTTAATGTTTTCATATTGCCAGCCCTCTAGAACTTTTTTCTATAAAATTGATTATATTTAAAACTGGAGGAAGCTCTCCACATTCTTTTTTAATTCTCTCTACGGCTTCCTCTTTTGTGTGTCCACCTTTGGTTACAATTCGAATGGCTCGACTCACTTGTTGGATCTCTTCTTTGGAGTAACCAAAGCGATCCATACCCACCTTATTTGGAGCACGCATCGTAGCCCAGTTTCCTTGAGCAATTGTATAAGGTAAAACATCTTTATTAATCGCCGTTACTCCAGCAACATAACTATGCTCTCCCAATCTACAAAACTGAGTGATACCTACCATTCCACCAACTTTTACATGATCGGCCAACTCACAGTGGCCGGCAATATTTGAAGAACTTGCTATTACAGTATTACTTCCGATTTGAACATCATGCCCAATATGAACTAGTGACATAATTAAATTATCAGAACCAATCTTTGTTAAACTTCCACCTTTTTCGGTTCCTAGGTTTATATTTGCACCTTCTCTGATGATGTTTCGATCTCCAATATGTAGCTCTGTTTTTTGATCTGTATAGCTGAGATCTTGAGGAGGCCCACCAATTACAGAATGGGGATAGATTTGGTTTTCAGAACCAATCACTACCTTACCATAGTCAGAACCAACAATTACATGACTCAACAAACGAGTACCAGATGCTATAGTCACGTCACCTTCTACAATACAGAAAGGACCAATAACTACATCTTCAGCTAATTCTGTTTGATCGGATACAATACTACTGGGATGGATATTTGCCATATACCTCTTCCTACTTTCTTTGTGTTACACTGGCCATAATTTCAGACTCGGCAACTAATTTATCATCAACAAAAACTTTGCAATCAAAAAGTATCATCCGCTTTTTATCTTTAATACACTCAACCTTCATGACCAACTGATCCCCAGGCAATACCTGACGTCGGAATTTAGTATTATTAGAACTAGCTATGAAGAAATCGTAGTGCTCCCCTTCTGGTAAGGGAATATAGCAACACATAGCACAAGCCTGCGCCATGGACTCTAAAATCAAAACACCTGGCATTATTGGATAAGCTGGAAAGTGCCCCTGAAAATGTGGCTCATTTGCTGTTACATTTTTAAGTGCTACAATCTTGCGACCTTTTCGATCTTCTACGCTCCCACCTTCAATGGATTCCACTCTATCAATTAAAAGAAAAGGATATCGATGAGGAAGGACCTTAAGAAGCTCAGAAGTACCAATAGGAAAACTCAAATTTACATCTATTTCCGTCCCCACAATAATCCTCCAAACGTAAAATAGAGTTCAGCCAAACTCCAATCATAAAATCAACAGCGATTTCCTACTTCTTGCTGTTTTTCTCAAACCTTTTCACTACTTCATCTGTAATATCTAGCTTTTTTTCAGCATACAAAACACTCTGCTCAGATTTCTCTAATACCATGGAGTATTTTTTTTCTTTAGCAAGCTTTGCCACTTCATCACGTAGCCCTTTAAAAATCGGAATTGTAAGCTCTCGCTCTTTTACCGAGATCTGCTGTTGGCTCCTTGCCACTTCCTGTTGAAGGGCAAAACGCTTTTGCTGGAACTCGATAGTTTTCTTACGCTTTTGATCTTCTGACCAAGCGACTGCTTTTTTCTGAATGTCTTCACCCATCTTTTTCAGCTCAGCATCTTTTCTCTTAAACTCCGCTTCCTTCTTTTTAAACTCTTTCTCTAAAGAAGCCTTAGCCTGTTTACCGGCCTTTGTAGCTTGAAGAGCCTTTTGCATATCTACATAGGCAAGGTTCAAACTAGCTTGTAAACTAAAAGAAAAAAGAATTGCGCTAATTACTAATAAATATCTCATTTAAGTTCTCCTTAAAATGGTGTTCCAATAGAAAATTCAAAGTTCTGATCCGAGTGAATATCTGAATCAGGGTTAATCGGGTAACCGATCTCAAAACGCATTGGCCCGATTGGTGAGAACCAACGAATACCAAAGCCATAATCCTTAAAAAGATCTCCCAAATCCAACTCATCCTGAGCATTACCCATATCATAAAATACTACCCCTTTTATCTTAGCTTCTTCGATCAATGGGAATTCAAACTCTAAATTGTAGTAAAACTGTTGTTTTGCACCGAAAACATAGGTCTCTATATCTGCATCGTCATCAATATTGCCCGTTCTTTTAATACCTACTCGCCTAGCAGGGAAGCCTTTTAAACTATAAGGTCCACCAAGAAAAAATAATTTCGTGAACGGAACTTCTTTTGTTCCGCGAGGGTTTCCAATGGCTCCGTAAACAAGGTTGTTTCTCCAAACCACATCTCCCCAAACCTTTTTATAGTATCTGTAACTCGCAGTTAGACGATTGTAGTCAATATCCCCACCAAGCCCTGCATACTCTAAAGCAAGACTAGCAAACATTCCTGCACTAGGAGAGAATCTGTCATCTCTAGAGTCATACTCAACACTTGTAGATACTGATAAGGTTGTACCAAAAACAGTCTCTTTTGGGTAGACAGCCGCCGCTTGATCAAACTTAAGATCAAAGAAAACCAGATCCTCAAACTTCATACTACCAAAAACTCGGGTATACTTTGCAACTGGATAACCTGCCCTTACAGAGGCCCCAATGCTTAAGTCCTCAAAATCCCTATTTGTATTGTTTCTATTATCGTACCTAAAAACATCTCCACCTAATGACCAGAGTGAATCCCTAAAATAAGGTTCTGTTAGGCCGATCTTAAAAGTGGAACTCTCTCTGGAGTGTTGAATATTTAAACTCAATTTCTGCCCTCGACCAAATAAATTTTGCTCGGTAATTTGGGCATTTAAAATAAATTTCTGATCGTTGGAATAACCTGCACCGGCCTGTAAAGTTCCCGTATTACGCTCTTTCACTAAAATTTCTATATCAAGAACTTGGGCCTGACCGGGACGAGAGTTTTGCTTAAATCTAACATCCTCAAAATACCCTAGGCGTCTAATATTTGCGATGGACTCTTTCTTTTTAGTTTCATTGTAGAGCTCTCCCTCTAAAATAGAAAGCTCACGTCGAATCACACCGTCTCTAGTCTTTGTATTTCCTATTACATTAATTTGGCCAAAATAAGCCTTCTCACCTTTATCTATTTCAAATACGAGATCTACTTTTTTATCGTTAGGTCTAACTCTAGTTCTAGGAATTACGTTTGCAAAAGCGTAACCTAAATCACCGTACTTCGCCTGTAGAATAGCAAGATCAGCTTGAAGTTTATCGTAAGCAAATATTTTTTCCCCATCCGTAACAATAGCATCAAGCATTTCTTTATCAGAGAACAATAAGTCTCCACGGAAACCTACTTCTCCCACCTGGAACTGATCGCCTTCCGTTACGTGGATTGTGATATATATCCCCTTTTTATCTGGGGTCACACTTACTTCAGGACGATCAATCTTAACTTGAATATAACCTTCGTTAAAATAAGAGTAATTGATAACCTGCAAGTCTCTATCAAAAATTTCCTGCTTGTAGGCTCCACCTCCACTAAAGGAAGAGAAAAAGCCTCCTTCTTCGAGAAGCATTCTACCCTTCAGAAATTCGTCAGAGAGTTTTGTGTTACCAATGATGTTGATACTATGAACGGCGACCTTGTCGTTCTCCTCAATATTAAATACAACTTCAGCTGATTCTTCTTTTGGAGTTTTAGTGTATTTGATTTCCGTTGTAACGTCGGCGAGAAAATAACCTTTTTCTTCATAAAATTTCTGTAAGCGCTGCTTATCTTCGCGCACAGAATTGAGATCAAGAACCTCAAAAACTTTAACGTTGATTTCTTGCTCTAAATCTTCCTTAGAAACCTCTGAGTTGCCTTGAAAACTTATTTTTTTAATTTTAGGTTTTTCCACTACCTTGATATTTAAGTTATAACGACTTCCCGTTTTAGTCTCGGAGATTTGAACGTCCCAGAAGTATTCCAGTTTAAAGACGCCTTCCACACCTTTGCGGATACTCCGGCTCGTGTATCTAGAACCTTCTTTCAAACCGAAAGCATTTTTAATCACTGGAGACTCGATAATTTTATTACCGGTAACAAATAAGTTCTTAATCCGCTTACTCGAAGCCGGATTACGATCTACCTCTGCCGTCTCCGCAGAAAGTTGAAAACTAACAAAGACTAGTAAAAAACTAATCACTATTTTGGTGTAACGGAGGCCGCAGCGTCTGCTCATGTAAACCATCTCTTTTCCGTAAAAGCCTTGTATTTACTAATACTTACAATCAAGTTCGATGAGACTAGTACCTAAGGATGTTCTTGTCAAAAAGCTAGACCTTGATCCAGCGCTGCAATTGTTCCAAAATGCTTAGCTAGAGATCATTCTAGAGGATTTCACGATCCCATTGCCCATCTTTTAGAACTTTTTTAATAGGGAAAGCTTCTGAAAAGCCTCTGTCGTGACTCACTGCAACCACTGTTAAATCTAAACTCTGATGCAGTTCAAAAAGAGTCTCTTGAATCATGGCTGTATTTTTTGAATCTAAATTCCCTGTAGGTTCGTCGGCCAATAAAATTTCAGGTTCCATGATTAGGGATCTGGCTATTGCTACTCTCTGCCTCTCACCACCACTTAACTCTGATGGGTAATGATGAAGTCTGTCCTTAACACCTAAGCGCTCTCCCCAGTGCTCCGCCTTTTCCCGCGCCTCTTTCTTTTTCCACTGAGCAATGTGTCCAGGCATGGCTATGTTTTCCAAAGCAGTGAATTCCGCCATCAATTGATGAAATTGAAAAACAAAACCCAAGTTTTTAAGCCTAAAGTTAGCCAGGCCCGCCTCATCGAGCTGTGAAATCTTCTCCCCTTTGAAGAAGACATCTCCCTGAGTGGCGTGATCTAAAGTTCCCAGTATATGTAGCAAAGTACTTTTCCCAGCACCACTTGCGCCCATGATGCACATCAAATCGCCCGACTGGATCTCAAGATCCACTTCCTTCAAAACCTTTAAACTGCCTTTATCCTGCTGATAGGTTTTACTAATTTTAAATCCTGATAAAATCGGATAAGTCTTATTCATATCTAAGGCCCTCAACAGCTAACAGTTTTGACCCACGATAAGCAGGAATCAAAGTAGCTAAAAAACTTAAAATAAAAGAAGCAAGCATTACAGCGCCCACATCATTAAAACGAATATCTATGGGTAAATGATCAATTTTATAAATATCTGGAGGAATATCAATAAACTGAAACTGGGAAACAATATAACAAAGCAATAAACCAATTCCCGCGCCAACCAAAGTGCTTACAAATCCAATTACAATTCCCTGCAAACTAAAGATTTTTAAAATTAAGGTAGGACTCGCACCCATCGCTTTCAATACAGCAATATCTTTATAGCGCTTCATTACATTTATAAAAAGAGCGCTAGCTGTATTAAATGTGGCAACTATAACGAGCGTCAGTAGAACCAAAAAAATAACCCGCTTCTCTACCTCTAAGGCTTGAAAGAAAATGGAAGCAAAATCTTGCCAGGCCCTTACAGAATAAGGATACCCGAAGGCTTCCATTAACTTCCCTTGGGCTACAATCGCAGTTTCTGGGTTTGCCAAAAGAATTCGAATCCCTTCGAAGGCCTTTTTATTTAACCCTAGAAGCCTCTGAACACTTCTGTTACCGACAATTACAAATCGTTCGTTGTATTCATTTTTTCCAAAGTCCACAACTCCTGAAATTTCAAACCTCGCAATCCTAGGGTTAAACTTGTTGGACTGAGTTCGTGAGGGCTTTGGTATAACCACCGCCATTCGATCCCCCACTTTTAAACCTAATCTTTTTACTAGGGATTTACCCACCACCGCCTTGGGAGACCTCTGTGAATCATTGATTTCAAAGGCACCAGCAATGAGTCTTTTCTCTAAGCTCAATACTTTTTTAAAAGACTGGGTGTCTAAACCTTGGAGCAGGATACCAGACACCTTTCCTTTATTTGTTATAACGGCTTGAGTGTTTATGAAGGGACTCACTTCCACATCTTGACCCAATACCTTTTCAATTTCATTTTTTTTCTCAGAAATATCCTCGGTAATATAACCGCCTTTTTGCAAAACAATATGGCCGGTAAAATCTATTATTGAGTCGCGTATAGTTTTCTCAAAACCACTCACGATTCCCATAGCTAAAATCAATATAGCTACTCCCATTGTCATCGATATCAAAGAAAGGAGAAAACTAAGGTTCGTAAATTTTCCTCCACCTCTAAGCATCTTGAACGCAAAAAACCTAAGCATTAGATCCCCCGCTGGAAGCTTGCATCTTTAAAAAGGCGTAAATAAAATCATCTAAATCTCCATCCATCACACTATCAACCTGGGACTTCTCAAAATTAGTCCTGTGATCTTTTACCATTTGATAGGGATGCATAACGTAAGAGCGAATTTGAGAACCCCACTCGTTCGCTTTTTTGGTAGCATTCATTTCGTCTTTTTCTCGGTTTTTTTCCTCTAACTCTTTCTCATATAAAGCTGCTTTTAACATTTTCATCGCTTTATCACGGTTGGCGTGCTGGGAACGCTCGCTTTGACATTGCACAACAATTCCTGAGGGCTCATGAGTAATTCTCACAGCGGAGTCTGTTTTATTGATATGTTGTCCACCGGCTCCGCTGGCTCTATAAGTGTCTACTCTAATGTCTTCTGTTTTTACTTCAATATCTATGGAGTCATCCACCTCAGGCCATACAAAAACACTTGTAAAAGAAGTATGTCTTCTAGCATTGGAATCAAAGGGAGAAATACGTACCAACCTGTGCACTCCAGTTTCCGCTTTTAAATTTCCGTAAGCATAGGGGCCAGTTATATTAAGTGTTACACTTTTTAATCCCGCTGAATCCCCTTCAGTGAACTCTACAACCTCTACCTTATAAGATTGCTTATCCGCAAAGCGCTTGTACATGCGAAACAACATATCAGCCCAATCACAGGCTTCCGTACCACCTGCTCCACTGTTAATCGATAAATAGGCCGAGTTGGGATCCGTTTCACCATTTAGCATAGTTTTTAACTCTAGCTCCTGGTAACTGGTCTCCATAGAACTTAATTCTTGTACTACCTCCAGTAGGGAGTCTAAGTCTTCCGCCTCTACCGCCATCTCCAACAAAACTTTAGAGTCTTCTAGTTTGGTTTGTAGTTGATTGTAATCAGTAATAGATTTTTCTAGAAAAGATCGCTCTTGGTTGAGCTGATTCATTACGTGAGGCTGGCCCCAAACTTCTGGATTCTCAGACTCCATAGTAATTTGATCTAGGCGTTTGTTCTTAGAATCAACGTCAAAGGTACCCCCGAAGGGCATCTACTTTTTCCGACATTTCATTTAGTCGTGATTTCAATTCTGGTGCATCCGTTAAAGAAGCCATTTTCCACTCCGCAAGTTAAGATGGCCTAAGATAACTGCTAGATTGCACCATCGGCAAGCCTTGCTCCAGCATTTTACACTTCTGCCTATTTAGGGATCAGATACTGCTCTTCAATGCTAAACATGTGATAGGTAAAAGTAGATTAGAAAAACTCTTTAGAGAGTTTTCGAAAAATTTCATCTTGCAGATCGAACATCTCTTTAGCTTCTTCTTCGGAGCTTTCATGTTCAAAGCCTAAAAGATGTAGAATTCCATGCAAACACATATATCCCAATTCCTCATTAAAGCTTAAACCATGATCTTTGGCATTTTCACTAATTACTTCTATACAAAAAACTAACTCGCCCAAGCTAGTTTCCTCCATGGAGGCGAAGCTCAATACATCCGTGGGGCGGTTCTTGGATCTAAATCTATGGTTCAAATCTTTCATAGATTCAAGATCCACAAAGGCTAGAACCATTTCCTCTGCTGATTCCGGGAAATCAATTCCTCTATCCTTTAGTTCAAGAGCTATCGAGTCCACCCACTCCGTGAGGAATGTCTCTGGGAGATCTTCTAATTTTGCCTTATTAATAATAATAGAGTTCACTAGACAGAACTTGCGGGACGAATTTCAGAAAGCTGACCGCCCGCCTCCTTAGGATAATCGATTCGCTGATGATATATGGTAAGTAAAGTCCTAATGAATGACTTCTCAATGAGTCTTAAGTCTCTAAGTGTGAGATTACAGTTCTCTAGCTGGCCATCCATAAATTTATTATGAATCACATTCTTAACTATATTTTGTAGACGCACTGGAGTCGGTTCATCTAAAGACCTTGCCGCCGCTTCAATAGAATCAGCAATCATTACAACACCGGCTTCCCTAAATTTTGGCTTGGGGCCTGGATATCTAAAATCATCTTCGGAAATATTTTTGGCGTTGTCCGCATCCTTTTGCTTAGCCTTATTGTAGAAATAGGCAATCAAACTTGTTCCGTGGTGTTGTTGGATGATATCAATAATTGGTCTTCCAAGCTTATGCTTTTCACCCATCTCTACGCCATCCTTAACATGCGCCACCAAGATAGTTTTGCTCATATTAGGACTAAGTTGATCATGGGGATTGAAACCTTGCTTTTGATTTTCGACAAAGTATTCTGGATGATGACTTTTACCTATATCATGATAGTAGGCCCCCACTTTAGCCAAAAGCGGATTAGCTCCAATGTCCTCGCAAGCCGCTTCACACATTGTCCCCACCACTATACAGTGGTGATAGGTCCCAGGAGCTTTAACAATCATCTCCTTCATTAAGGGGTGATTCAAATTACTAAGCTCCAAAAGCCTTACATCTGTAGTATAATTAAATGCAGACTCCATTAAAGGAACAAGAATCATGGCAACAAAGCTAGTGAAAATCCCACTGACTAATCCAGCCAAGGAGTTCCACAAAATATTATGCCAAAGCTGATCGCCGCCAGTTAAGAAGGTTAGAATACCAATCAATACCATTTGGACCAAGCCAACTCGCAGCCCGGCGTAATAAATATCATTACGAGCTTTAAAGTTGTGAACACCTCGTGCAGCAGCCAAACCACCAAACAATGCAACCACGGTATAATCAAAGCTCATATTCATCAATACACCAACAACAATGGCATTAAAAATTGTAAACATCCAAATCAACTCATTACGACCTAAAAGCAAAGCGACCATAATGGGGCCCGCAGCCATTGGCGTCAGGTAAGTAAAGAAGTCTTCAGAGACGACGAGACCCAAATCTTTAAAAATGGAAGATGCGTTAAAAAAGATTCCGATTTTTGTTAAAAATACTACGATAAAGCATATAAAAAGCATCGCCGCTATGTCTCGGTTTTCAATTTTTAATTTAAAAATAGAGTAGCGCTTATTGTAACTAAACATCACCACAATTAGAGTCACCATTAGTATGGCCATGAAAAGGCTAATTAAATCGGTTCTTTTCTTTTGTTTTAAGCCACGAATATGATCTAAAATTGTAATATGAGTGGGCTGGAAAGTGGATCCTTCCGCGACAATTACCTGACCACTTTTAATGGAGAGGTTTACTTTCACTACCGAATCCCTGGCTTTTTGTCTTCTAACTGCACTCTCCTCCCTCATAAGAAGAAGATTTGGACTAACCAAACTTTTAACCAATGGAGTTAGACTAATTCGGGCGTTGGCATCAAAACTCTTGGATCGATTTTTACTAGGTAATTTGATGCCTTCCCTGACTTGCTCTAAGTCGACTAAATTAGAAACACCAAATTTTTTCTCACCATTTGCAGATTCATTAAAACTAATGATTATATATTCTTTTTTTGAAATTGTTAGTGGCCCCAAATCATCAACAATTTTTAAACTCACTAAGGGCTCTAAAAGATCTACCAAAAAATTTGCCGTACTCAACCTAAAACGATCTGCGGATAGAAACAGAAAGGCTCGATCGGTAACCTGATGACCAAGCATCTCTTCAAAGTCACTCTTATTCACCAAAAAATCTTTTAATTGCTGGTCTTTTTTGTATTCGGAACGGGACCATTTAAGTCCCTCTAGCCTTACCCGCATCTCTTTGAATCCAGCATATATTCTATCGAATGTTTCTTCGTAGACATCTGATTCAAATTTAAAAATGGGAGGAACACTATTTTCAGCCTGTTCGCGTTTGGCTTTTGTAGCTGGTTCATCAATCATTTCAAAGGTGATTGGTGATCGTATATCAACGGCAGCGATATCACCTTTCTGGTAACCAGTGTAAACAGGGTCCAATTCTAGTGTGATTAAAAAGCTAAGCGCCAAAGCAAAGAAAAATAAAATAGAAAGAATACGGATCTTAAAGCTGGTTTCCAAGAAATAGGCAATCTTGCCAAAAAAAGTTTTCTCAAAACCCAAAGAATTCACCCAGTTCAAAAACTGGTCACTTTGATCCTGATAGCGGGATCGATTATTTTTTGAGTTTTTCTTCTTTTTCAAATCCAAGTTCCATTCCTCAGTTCTGTCGACTAGGTATATAACACTTCGAGCTAGAACCTAACCATTTAATTCTCCTACATATTGTATCGGCTTTTTGATGCTTTTTAATGAATTTTCGGATAAATAGTGCAGTGTTTACGGGCAGTTATAGGAATATTCCTCCTCTTAACTAGATCAAAGCTTGGCTTTTTCAAAGGCTAGGTTAAAACAGGCTAGACCGAAATCTGGAGACCATAAATGAGTCAAATCAATGAGAGCCTAAATGCCTTTGAATCCTTTGTTAAAACAGTTAGAAAATTGCGTAGTCCCGACGGTGGTTGCCCTTGGGATTTAGAGCAGGACCTTCAAAGTCTTAAAAAATTCTGTGTGGAGGAAGCTTTTGAGTATGCTGATGCAGTAGATCGGGAAAACATCAATGATATTAAAGAAGAATTAGGTGATGTTTTACTCCAGGTGGTTTTAAACTCCGTTGTTGCAGAGCAGGAAAATAAATTCAATCTTCAAGAAGTGATTCAATCCATCGATCAGAAAATGATTCGCCGGCATCCCCATGTTTTTTCTGATCTTAAACTTGAAAACTCAAAGGAAGTCGAAACCAATTGGCAAGAAATTAAAAACTCTGAACAATCAAACAAATCTAAAATTCAAAAAATGTTTGGTTCCCCGCAACAACTACCCGCTCTTATGGGGGCCAATAGAATCGGCAAAAAAAGTGCGAATTATAATTTTGATTGGGAAAAGCCCGAGGATGTTTTAAAAAAAATAGAGGAAGAACTTTCTGAGGTAAAAGAGGCTATGAAGCAACAGAGCCCTTCTGCAATCTCAGAGGAAATAGGTGATCTATTATTTTCCACGGCTCAATTGGCGAGACACTATAAAATGGATCCAGAAGAATGTTTAAGAAAAACGAATCAGAAGTTTTTATCCCGATTTGAATTGATAGTCGAGTCTGTAGAGGCTTCAAAAAAAGACTGGGAAGACCATTCCATTGAAGAACTAGAACAACTATGGGTAAATGCCAAAAACAAACTAAAAAGAATGTGAGTAACGAATTTTATATTTGCGTCAAATTAAACAAGTTAATAACTAAATCAGTGAAAGCTATAATAGGCTTTGCTATTATTTTATAGAAAAACAACAAAGGAAATAACGTGCTTAAAATAATCCTATTAAGTCTTTTCTCACCGCTACTATTAAATGCAAATTGGACAGTTACTAAAATCAAAGGTGACGTGAGTTTTGAATTAGGTACAAAAAAGTCTAATCTAAAGCTTGGATCTCAAATAGTTGATGGCGGCGTACTATCAACAGGGAAATCCTCCAAGGTCAAAATAGAGTTAGACGGAAAAACCCTGTTCTTAGGACAAAATTCTAAACTACGGATAGAAGATCCTGAGAAAAAGAAAAGCTCGTCTGGCAGTATTCATAGTCTAATTTTTGGTAAGATTAGAGCAAAAGTAGAACCAGGCAAAAAAATTAATTTTAAAATATTCACAAGAAGTGCCGTAGCCGGAGTGAGGGGGACAGAGTTTTTTGTTCACTCCGATGACACAGGAGATTTTGTCTGTACTATCGAAGGCAAAGTACAGGTAAATGCAATGGACGGAAGTGATAGTATTTTACTTAGCTCAGGAACAGGAACCAGGACTGGCTTTGGCGAGAAATATACCGCTCAACCTACTCCGAGCCTACTATTGGAGAAGTGGATAGCCGACACCTCAGTAGAAAATCTAATGCCCGCAGTAATGAATGAATACCCACTCCAGGAAGCAAGATCTAGAAAACTGTGGGGAAACAACTGGACAACAAAATCAAAAATATTTGGAAACTACATCAAACTAGATGATGCAAACTACTTCACATCAGATACAAATAATAACAATACCATCGCCTATACACGTTTTGATGCGGCTATCAGCTACAACGCTAGTTATAAATCTCAGATTGAACTTCGTTGGCTCATTGCAAATGCAAAATACGAGTTTCCTTTTGCTAAAAATGGAACGGACAGAAAAAACGTAAATCAACTAAAACTTGGTGAGACCTTCGTTGAAAAAGACTTCGGATCTGTGAATGTAAAAGCTGGCCTTCAATCTATGAAATGGAATGACGGACATCTATTAAGTAGAGATTTTTGGAGTCTCGACAACTATATGCTACCAGCAATTCGCATGAGAGATGATTTTGGCGATTGGTTCGTTGATATGTTTTATGCAGCAACGGGAAGCGAGATAGACTACAGCGGTCAAGTTCCCGTAGAAATGTTTGGTTTGAAATTTGATAAGCTGGGGAAGTATAACTTTTATCTACTAGGAAGAGATTTTAACGCCGATGATGCTTTTTCAGGAAACAGTTTATTTGGGGATCATGTCATTTGGGATTACGGTTTTTTTAGCGAAAGAAAAATAGCAAGATTTGAATACAAACTAAATATTGGGCAACAGGTAGGTACTCGCTCCGATGGAGTTGATCACAATGAATCTCAGTCAGAAATTCAACTGGGCTACTACCCTATCTTGAGGAAGGCTTTTAAAATTAGTCTTGGTTTTGTTCAGGCATCAGAAAATTACATCCCCGGTTTTGAATCTCCTTACCTGATGGGATACGCTCAAATAGCTCCCAGAAGTAACATTTCTCAGACTAGGATAAAAATCACTCATCGTCTCAGCGATAACTGGAACTATTTCCTAGAGTACCTTTCTAGTTCCTCCAAAGGTTCTGGCAGCTTCACTAGTTTTAATTCAGACATGAAAGTCCTTGAAGAATATGATCTTGGTTTTTTCTATAAGGATACGGAAAGAGGGATTCAGGCACTGCTGGCCATGTTTTACATCCAACCCACTTCTGATTGGCCAGCTCTAAGTAGCAAAAACCCAGATGGTGGAACCGGATTAATTTTAAATTTACAAAAGGCTTTCTGATTTTAAAATTATTATAATCTTCGCCTCTTTAAGTTTTTCATTTGGTCTAGCCGCAAAACAATGGCTAGTCCAAAATAAACTACAATGCAGCTAAGAATCGATATCAGAGTTACTAGATTTTGATTCCAATTTCCGGACAAGGAATCAAAAACTACAAAACGACCTATTATAATCATCATTACTGACAATAGAATAAAGCCTAATATGTTTACTATCACAGATAAATCCAGTTTGATCTGATGGGTTTTAATAAACAAACCTAATACAACCACCAGAGCAATAAGACCGGCCGATGCTGATGACATCGCTAAACCCTGCAAGCCAAAATTCTCTAACCAATATCGAATCATAATTAAATGAGATATTAGTGCAATAGAAGATACTAATATTGGTACCCAAACTTTTTGGATCGCATAGAAACTTGTATTAAAAAGCCGAGTACTAGCAAATATAATTAGTGAAAAAGCATAGACTCTTAAAAGTCCCGCCGTCTCTACAACGCTTGTAGAGTCAAACTTCCCTCTCTCAAAAACTAAGGATATAATTGGCTCAGCAAAAAAGAAAAGCCCAAAAGCGCTTGGGATAGCAAGGAACCAGACATTCAAAATCTGGCTAGAAAAAAGGGATCTAAATTCTCCAGACTCTTTTTTAACCCAAGCCTCGCTCAAAGAAGGAAGTAAGGCCGTACCAAAACTTACGGCTATCAAACTAAGGGGCAGCTCTAACAATCTATCCGCATAATATATCCAAGAATTAGCACCCTCTTGTAAACGAGAAGCATAATACACGTTCACCATTGTGGTAAGCTGCAATACACCCATGGATAAAATCGCCGGTATGGAGTTTCTTAAAACTCTCAATAAACTCTTAGAAACTTTAAATTTAAATTTAGGAAAAAAGCCGATTTTTTTAACTGCGGGAATCAAGATCGCCATTTGAAGGAAGCCTCCAAGAAGGGCTCCATAACTGAGTAAATCCCCATGGACAGAAACTAAACTAACAGGCAGCAAGCAAGCTACAATCAGGCAAATATTTAATAGTACTGGCGCAAATGCAGCGGCAAAGAATTTTTTATTCGCATTAAGTACCGCCATAAAATATGCAAACATGCAAATAAACAACAGGAAGAAAGCCATAATCTTTAGAAAACGGATGGTGTTTTCCAGCTTCCCCGGGACATTTAAAAAACTTTCACCCCCAGCAAAGAAATGTATGATTGGCTCGGCAAAGAAAATACAAGACAAGGAAAGCCCACTCAAAACTAGGAAGAGTATATTAAATAGCTGAAAACTGAGTTCCTTTGCCTCATCTAGCCCTCTATTCTCTCTGAGCTCCGATAAAACCGGAATAAATGCGTAGCTTAGGGCACCTTCCCCAAACAGCCTACGAAACATATTTGGAATTCGGTAAGCAACAAACCACGCATCTGTCATTCCTAGGGAAAAGCTAGAAGCTACCAATATATCCCTTATGAGCCCTAAAACTCTGGAGCTCATTGTACCAGCAGCCATTTTCATTGCTGATTTCAACACTTTAGCACTTGAAGTCTGCATTCTTTCCCACCCACATCTTTGCTTGATGCTAAATGCTGCTTGCATCCCGGTCAAAGAAATGGTACCAACAGCCTCTAAGTATATAGAATATTTGCGGAGGTATTAAGTTGGCAAATCATAAGTCTGCTGCGAAGCGCGCAAGACAAAACGTTAATAAAAGAGCGCGTAATCTAGCAACAAAGAAAACAGTTCGAACTTTTGAAAAAAGCTTGAGAGAAGCCATAGCTGGTAAAGACAAACCCGCTGCAGAAAAGGCTCTAGTGGCTTATTGTAGTAAACTAGACAAAGCAGCTAGCAAGGGAATCGTTGCAAGAAATACTGCTAGTAGAAAGACAGCAAGACTTTCTAAGCAAGTTTCAGCTATTTAATTTCAAATTTATTTTTTGATAGATAATTAGGCACTTAGTAAATTATGACTGAGTGCCTTTTCGTTTTGGGAATTCTCGCTCTTTTCCTGTATAGCTTCTAGCTCTGTTTTTTCAGCGATAAAGTCCCTAATTCTTCGACGATTTTGAAAATCTAAATCAAAAAACTGAATGCCATACCTGTACTTTTCATCCCGATGATTGGTGTTTTTAATTGTTGCACGAATCACAACAAAACCGTGGTTGGGAATTCTTAAATTCACCAAGATTTGATGAGCCTCTGAGATGGAATGATCTAGGGAAAACATCATTCCTCCCTCACCGATCTCTACACCAATAGCCGAATGATATTTCCCCTGAGAAAATACCCCCACTGTTCTTTTAAAAAACCGCCTCGGAAAACGCCTTCTTTCTGCTCCGCCCATGAAGTCTGATCGGCATTTTTTAGCTCCAAATATACTAGTCCAAAGTTGAGTTCTACGACTAGATCGTAAAAACATAATTAAACCGATCCACACATCCTTATCCCATCGGTTGATGTAAAACCTTATTCTATTTTTATATTATGTTCTGTAGTTTTGCCTTTTTAAAATAGAGTTTGCCTGAATTATCTCACTGCTTTAACACATTTGACTATATGAACAACAAACTAAGCTCACATTTATAGAAGAAATAGATTTCTTTTTTATAGGCTGGAGAATAGGATTATACCATGTTGGATTCAATGTTTAAGTTTATGGAAAAATATGGAACGCTTGGTGAACACGAAAGAAAAATTGTTCTAGAGGCAAACAAATCACGAAAATTTTCTAAACGTGAAATAGTCAGATCCTTCGCCGACGAGGATAGCCGTTCCTTTTTTATTTTAAAGGGACTAGCCTACAGCTCGGTAATGGTAGGTGAGCAGGAAACTGTCGTAGACTTTTATTTTTCCGGGTCTCCAGTTCTTGTTCCTCAGTCTATAACAAATCCAACAATAACCTATCAACTAATGTGTTTGGAGGATTCAGAGATTGCTGTTGGTAGGGCCGAGATGGTCGAAAAACTTATCGGTCAAAGCCCACAATTTGAAAAAATTTGTCGTCTATTCTCGGAGGAAAAAATAGTTGAATATTTTGAGTTTCAGACAAGTCTAAAAGCAATGAAAGCTGGAGCCCGAGTAGAGTTTATCCAAAAAATTAGACCCGGGTTGATAGACAAAGTGCCTCACTTTTTATTCGCCAATTATCTTGGAATAAGCCCAGAAACACTCAGTAGGGTCAGGTCCTAACCCTCTATTTTTTCTTAAATTGATATTTATCAATGAAGTTGAGAATAAGTTCTCCTAGCATAACTTTTTAAGGAGAAACCATGAGGACATTGCTAATTATACTTTTTTTATTTCTATCAAGTTCTTTAAATGCTGAGGGGAAGTACTTTATAGGAAGCTCTGCTTTTGTATTAGCCAATCTAGATTCATCGACAGATATCCCTCCCAATTTCTATCAATTGAATTTTGGGGTTAAACTAGACGACCAACAAACTCTCTCCGTTGAGTTCATCACCTGGAGATATTACTCTCCATTAGGGATCCCTCTCGGGGAAGGAAAATTGAAAGATAGTAATCGTTTCCCCGGATATGTTAAGGCAAAGGGTATTGGAATAGCCTATCAAAATTTTTTCAAGGATAAGTTCTTTTCGGCCCTCCATGTACAATGGATGCAACAAGACTATATAGACAATAGTGATAATAAACTAGGCTCAGGAGAGCAGATATTCATGACTTTAAGATTGGGATATCAATTCCGTTTTTTTTCCGGTCGAGTCTTTTTAGAGCCAAATCTCGCAATTACTTATTGGCCCGTCAATACTAACCTACCCAGCTCCTTCCAAGCTGAAGAAGATCGTTGGCCCAATTACTTCGCTCCAGAGCCAGGTTTACATATTGGGTACAGTTTTTAGGCAAACATTGTCGTTTTAAAGTAAAACCCACAACACCTTTATACCTAATTTTTTGTAGGTACAGCTATTTGCAGATTTTCAGAAAATAGTTTTCTAGCCAGTGTGCTTGCGGAACGGGGCTACTTTTAATTGCTTTGTCGGTGATCTGTAAGCCCTGATAGGCTGCCAACAGATGGTTATGGCTCCAAGAATTTGAATTGGTGATATACTCTTTCACAAAGAAAGGAGCTACTCCAATTTTTCTAGCGATGTCTTTGTTATCACTTCCCTCTTCTAACATTTCCTTGGTGATCATTAAGCTTCTAAGGTATTTGTGTAGAACACTAACAAGGGCTACAGGACTGCCACCTTGCTGTAGGTAAATCGATAGATTACTCAGGGCTAGTTTTGAGTTTCGACTACCAAATACTTTTACTAAATCAAAAACGGATTCTTCCTTGGTTCTTGATAGCATTTTTTTAACAACATCAAAGGATATCTTAGATTCTTCTCCAGAAAAAAGTCTGATCTGCTCTAATTGACTATCTAACTCTCGTAAATCACTTCCTATATATTCGTACAACAGATTCACTGATTCGGCATCGATTTCAATTTCTTTTTCTTTTGCCATTTTCTTCACCCAACGAGCTATCTCATTAGGAAAAGGGTGATAGAAGCGAACACTGGTACAAAGTTTTTGTAATTTACTGATATAAGCCTTTTTTAAATCCGTTTTCTCCGTCGTTAGAATAATTAAAGTTGTTGTGTCTGGAACATTTTCTAAAAGAAGTAACAATTGATCACTTTCTTTCTTGGCTAAGTTTTTATCCAGTGTAAAAGTAATTAGCCTCATACTACTCATCATTGGGAGTGTATCGGATAGGTCTTTTAGATCGGGAATCTTAATTTCACTGGCTAGAACCTGATCGAGATTAAAATCCTCCATACCTGGATCCATGAGTTTCGAAATTAATTCTTTTTTAAAAAACTCTACCAAATATAGTTCATCACCAAAAAGAAAGTACGAGTTACTAAAATCTTTTTTTGTGATCCTTTTTTTTAATTCATCAGGTTTTATTAGGCCCACTAAAACCTCTCTGTCATTCTAGAGTAAGCTCTTGTCATCATCTGAGAGGCCAGATCTCGTACTGTTTGGTGCCTGGCACTGAAGTCATAAGTAGCATTGGCTGAGTTAAAGCCTTCCAGTCCGATTTTAGCTGCTTGAAAGTTTCTGCTCCCACTAAATCGAGATCGCCATAATATTGCATTATCTGATCTTCGTCTTAAACGAAGACTCACTTCCACTACGACGGAATAAGAACCCGTTAGTACGGCGTTTTCTGGAAGATTTGTACTGCTATCATCATCACTAGAGGCCCCGCTTAAATCAGCCCCACTATTGTAGCGAATCGATAAAATTTTTCCCTCAAGTACAGCCTCTGCATTTTTCTGAGGAGAGAGCTTTACAAAATTACTTCTTATAATCTCTTCTATAATGGCATTGGTGAAATAGCTCTCGTAGCCAACCTCAGTAGTTGAGTTTTTAAAAACGGGAACGGCAAGACGCTTTACTCCCGTAGGAACAGCCCTTCCCTTACTTCCCACAGTATATCCGCAGGAACTCACAATAATGCTTAAAATAAAGACTCTCAACATAGAGAAGTTTTACTTCTGTCCTTCCCTACTTGCAAGGATCGACGCTGCCTATAGGAAGGGAAAAACTGGAGTATTTTGACATTCCTGATACAATTTGCCACATTTTCCTGCTACTTTTAGGCGAATTAAAAATAGGAATTAAATATGACGGATAATTACCAATTGATAGCCCCAGGACCTGTTCAAGTTCCACCGAACGTATTAAAAGAGTTCGCCAAGCCAATGATTCATCACAGAACTCCAGAGTTCACTCAAATCCTCAAAGAATCCAAAAGTCTCCTCAAGGCTGCATTCGCCACAGAAAACGAAGTTTTCTGCCTAAGCGCCACCGGTAGTGGTGCTATGGAAGCGGCTTGCGTTAATCTAGTTGAGTGTGGTGATAAAGTAATCTGTATTAACTCTGGCAAATTTGGCGAGCGCTGGCGAGATATGGCAAGAATTTTAGGGGCACAAGTCATCGAGATTAAAGTAAGCTGGGGTGAATCTTTAAATCTCTCTATTTTGGAAAAAACTCTTAAGGAAAATACTGATGCCAAAGTACTCTTCACACAAATGTGTGAGACTAGTACCGGAGCGCTACACGACATTAAGGGGGTTAAGGATCTTCTTAACAAAAATGCACCAGATTGCTTACTCGCGGTTGACGCGATTACAGGACTATTAACCGCTCCTCTACCTATGGATGATTGGGCAATAGACTGTATTGTAGCGGGCTCTCAAAAAGCTTTTATGCTACCGACGGGGCTATCGTTTATATCATTATCGGCGAGAGCAAAAAATAAATGCTATTCCTGTAGGTCCCCTCGTTATTATTTTGATTTAAGAAAAGAGTTTGAAGCCTCGGAAAAAGACCAAACGGCATTCAGTTCGCCAGTTTCTCACATTCGAGCTTTAAAAATAGTCCTTGAGGATATTAATTCCAGTGGTGGTTATAACCAATTATTTTCAAGAATAGCTAAAAGAGCTAGGCTTACCAGACTTGGAATAGAAGCTCTCGGCTTAAGCTTATTTCCATTAAAACCCGCACCGGCATTAAGCGTAGTTGTTCTTCCGGAAAATATAGATGGAAAGAAACTTCGATCTCATATTGAAGAAAAATATAACATTACTCTTATGGGAGGGCAGGCTGATTTAGCCGGGAAAATAATTCGAATTGGTCATATTGGTTATCTAAATGACAGTAATGTGCTGGCGGCCGTAGAGGCCCTTGCCAAGGCCCTGCTAGATTTTGGCCATCCATTAAATATTGAAGGCGCACTTGATTCCATGAAAGCGGAGCTAAAATGAAAGTATTAATTACGGACCGTTTTCACGATACGGTATACCAGCAGATGCTAGTAAATCCTGATTTAGAAATCACAAGAAGTGAGTTCCAGGATTTAAAACCAAAAGATCTAGAGGGAGTAGAGGGTCTTTTAATTCGTTCAAAAACTCGACTTTCTGAGGAATTGTTAACCAAAGCTAAAGACTTACAGTGGATCATAACTACAACCTCTGGTTTCGATCATATTGATGTTGAAGCTGCTAAAAAAATGCAAATAAAGACCTACTACTGCCCGGAAGCTAATCTCTACTCCGCCAGCGAGTTGACCATTCAGTTGATGTTAAGGCTACTAAGAAAAACTAAAGCCTGTGATAAACTAATAAAGTCGGGTTCATGGAATAGGGAAAGTGTAAAAGGTGAAGAGTTATATGGTAAAAGTCTCGGGATTTTTGGCCTCGGTCGCATCGGAACTCAGGTAGCAAAACTTGCAGATGCATTTGGTATGAAGGTATTTGCCTGTGATCCATATACAGAAAAAGAACCAGCACCCTATGTGGAGATGATAGGTGCTGAAGAGCTTTTAAGAATCTGTGACATCATCAGTCTCCATGTACCCAAAACGAAAAGAACTACCAGGATGTTAAAAGCAGTCCATTTTGAAGCCATGAATGACGATGCGATTATAATCAATTGTAGTAGAGGCAATTTAATCAGCGAAGCTGAGCTTGTAACTGCCCTCAATCAAAATCAACTCAGAGGGGCTGCCTTAGACGTTTTTGAAAAAGAGCCCGCAACTCCTGAATCTGAACTTTTAAATCACCCAAAAGTAATTTGTAGTCCCCATATAGGTGGTAATACAAAGGAAGCCTTTCTAAGAGGCTCTGAAGATGCCTATGAAAAAATTAAACTTATCTTAGATGGTAAGGCACCAAAAGACGAACTACCCCCGAAAGACCTTTGGTACCTGGAGTCAATTGGTAAACTATAATTATTATCTTCCCATTATCTATTGGATATTTATTACCTTTTTAGGCTTTAGGGAAAGTGCTGGTAAGCAAAGTTCTTTCCCCAGAGGCATAAGTAAGTTATAAGCAAACGAATCCATTTAAAGGAGAGAAGTATGTCCGCCACTTTAGTAGTTGGATCCCAGTGGGGAGACGAGGGCAAGGGCAAAGTCATCGATATGCTCGCAAACGAGGCTGACTTTGTAGTTCGTTATCAGGGTGGTGCAAATGCTGGACACACGCTCGTTGTAGACGGAAAAAAAACCATACTTCATTTAATACCCTCAGGGATATTGAATAAAAACTGTACCTGTCTCATCACAACAGGAGTAGTTGCAGATATAGAAAAACTTTCTCAAGAAATTGATGGCTTAAAAGAAAACGGCTTCCTCGAAGACGATTCTCAGCTTTTAATTTCTGACTCGGTTACCGTTATACTTCCCTACCATCAAGAGCTCGATAAACTACGAGAGCTTTCCTTGGGTAAAAATAAAATAGGAACAACGGGACGAGGAATTGGACCGGCATATGAGGACAAAGCAAGTAGACGAGCCCTTTTATTACGAGATTTATACTCACCAGATTTAAAGAAGAAACTAGAAAAGACACTCTTAGAAAAAAACCATTTAATCCAGAGTCTTTACAACGGTGAAGAAATTAGAGTTGATGATGTTTTAAATCATATCTCTAAATTTGCAGATAAATTAAAAAAATATCGTTGTGCAGACACTAGTCTGGTCATTCACAAGGCTATAGAGCAAGGTAAAAAGGTTCTATTTGAGGGAGCTCAAGGTAGCTTACTAGATATTAATCACGGTACCTACCCCTTCGTAACCTCAAGTTCCACTATCAGTGGATCCGGTTGTGTTGGTGCAGGGATTGGTCCAAACCAAATCGAAAAAATAATTGGAATTACCAAAGCCTATACCACTAGAGTGGGAGCAGGCCCCTTTCCCACCGAGCTATTTGATAAAACAGGCGAACACTTACAACAGGCTGGACATGAGTTTGGCTCGACAACAGGAAGAACTAGAAGGTGTGGGTGGCTTGATTTAGTAGCGATGCGCTACTCGATTAGAATCAATGGGATTAGCGAACTTGCACTGATGAAACTAGACTGTCTAAGTCAATTAGATGAACTTAAAATTTGTACAGCTTATGAAATTGACGGCAACATAGTAGAAGACTTTCCTTTGGATCAAAAATCTCAGGAGAGCATCAAACCAATTTTAAAAAGCCTGAAGGGATGGAAAACAGACATTAGTGCCATTCGAAGTTTCGAGAACTTACCTAAAGAAGCTAAAGAATATGTTTCTTACGTAGGCCAAGAACTGGCCACGCCAGTATCCTTAGTCAGTGTCGGGCCTGAAAGAGACGCTAGTTTGTACCTGCGCCCCTTGTTCGATTAAGCAGCCTGGCTGTCTTCGTCATCAAGATTTATTCTTTTATTGGTATCTTGAATAATTGCCGAAAGTTTTGTCGCTTGCGTTTTTGTTAGATTCGCCAGTGCCTCCACTTGGGTAGCCGAACTAGTATTTTGTGTGGCACTAGCTTCAATATTCTCAAGAGCAGCAAAAAATTGGATCAAATTTTCTTTGTTATGGTTGTTTGCCTCTCCCACTTCTGTGACCATTGAGTTCATTTCAACAACACTACTTACGATTTCATTGAATTGGGAGTTAGCCTCTGTCATAGTGCACTCAGCATCACCCACTTTCTTATTGATCTGAACTACTATAGAGTTCACCTGTTCCTGACTTCCTGACAAAAGAGATTCGATCTCTTTCGCAGCCTCACCACTTGAGAGTGCTAGCTGCCCTACTTCCTCAGCAACGACGGCAAAGCCTTTTCCGTGGTGTCCGGCACGGGCGGCTTCTATTGATGCATTAAACGATAAAAGTTGTGTCTTGAAAACAATATCATTTATCACTGTAACTTTATCTCCAATTTGAGAAATCAAATTAACAATATCTGATAAAGAGTTTATAGATTCGGAAATGTTTTTAACACCTGAATCTAGCTGATTCATTGTTTCAGTACCAACATTTGATTTACTGTGAATGTTTTCAACCAAAGCTACTGAGTTTTCTATTTTTACTGAGCTAGACTCCACTTGATTTTTCAGATCCTTCAACGACGCTGACATTTGAGCGATACTAGCTGCCTGCTCCTGGGAACTAGATGCGAGAGCCTGGGCATTGCCAGATAACTCATTACTCGTAGAAAAATTTTCTACAGAAACGACTTTCAATGTTTTCATCCCCTCACCCTGGCAATCTATAAACACTCCAAATTTTCTGGCGATAAATATTAAGCCTATATCCTCAACCACTACAAACACGGCGTGGATTACAACAATCCAAAGTGATGCTTGGTAGTTAAAAATACTTTCTGGTAGTAGAAAAAAGAAACCCAAATGGTGAACCACGACCCCTAGGGTGGCAGTTATTATAGGAGAAACCATTCCATAAATCGTTAATGTCGCAAGAAAAATAAAAATATGGAAATGCATCTCAATCATTCCCTTACCTAAATGTATTAGTAAGCCCGACATCATCACTCCAGCCAAAGCCATCGTGTTTGAAGTTATTAAGGAACTTTTATCCCAAAAATAGGTGACAACCGGCCCAATTAAAATCATTGAACCAATCACGAGTCCCTGTGTATAGCTGGTCTTAAAGCCCCAAGCCGCTATTAGCATTACCGGTAAATGAGCAACCAATGCGATTAACATATAAAAGTTAATTTTAGAATTATACTTCGCTCTTAATTCATTCATTATGCCAATCTCCATATTTTAATTTAAAAGGATCTAATGTAGCTTGAAGCTCCTTGGAAACAGCACACCCAAATTTAGGGAGACTCCCCAGAGACTTTCCTGCCATCGCTTGCTCTAGTATTTCTGTATCTTTAAAATCCGTTCCTGGGTTTATTTTTCTTGAATCGTAGCCGCCATAGTATTCGATTTTTTTCTCAGGACTGATTACGACCAGAAGAGGAACTCCGGTTATTCCATATTTTGCCGCAAGATCTTCTTCTGATATTCGTTGGGTAATAAAGCCTTTTTTGTTCAAGCGGCTTTCAAAATCTGATTTTTTTCCCACTACAATAACTTTTTCCATAACATTTAATTCCTTACTAGCACCTCTTTCTACCAAGTATTCAGCCAAATCATTGGAACAAAGGCATTTGTCAGTTATGAAATGTATCTTTTGCCACTTTTTTGAATCAACAGCCAAACCCTCAGAAGAGTAAGACTCAAGCTCAATCATATTAATGGGTTTCTCTTGAGGTAAACTAGTATTGTGCCATAAATGAAAATAAACTAAGGGCACAGAGACTGTGACAAACCATCCTAATAATAGAGTTTTAACCCACTTTGAATTCATATTAGTTTTTCGACACTTTCGTTTAGGTACTTTACTGAGACAGATAAAAAATAACGTAACTAAGGACGAACTAAACCTTAGCCCTCGCATACGTATCAATCTGACACTTAGATTCTATTGATTTTTTTGACAGACTCAACCTAAGTCAAAGAACTAGTTCTGCTTCTTATTCGCCTAATATGTGACCAAATAAACCAGGGTCTTACAACCAACAGTATGGTTCCGTTTATTTTCAACTATTGAGACAGTCGTTTTTTGCAAACCATTATATTTTATTGATTTGTAGCATATTGTAAAAATTTCCGTTCTCATTTGCTGAAATAACAACAATAGTCTTACTTAGCTTCTGATGCTAAAAAGTAACCTAATGTTAGGAAATGGAGGAAAATAGTGAAATTAATAGCAAGTGCAATGGTAGTATTGTTTTCAGGTGTATTGTTAGCTGGGCCTACGATTTTTGTAAAATGGGGCGGTGAAGTTGGAATGGATGCATGTGATGGCTGGGGCTACACAAAAGCTGAAGCAACGATGGCCTCAAAAGACTTAGAAACTGGCTTGACCAGTGTAAGTATTATTCCAGCGGGAACAAAAGTAACCTTTTGTGATTATAATTCTGGGTATCATGGAGTTTTGATACATGAAGAAAAAGTAAGTTGTGGTGGAGGAGACATTAACGTTCCAAAAAGAACATCTTACGATGGCCCTTGTAAAAGTGGCTGGATCAAAGAAGAATTTTTAGAGTTTATTGCTGGTTAAAGAAAGTAAATTTTAATATTCTTTTTTTATATATTTCCTCATAAGGCCCTATTTTTTTGTGAGATTAAATTCCAAAATATGATCTAAAAAATAAGTGTCCAATGGTAATTTACTAAACCTTGGACCCGAAATACGACTATTCATTGATTACACTTTCATTTTTTAGAAACACCTTCAGCTGTACTTTATATTTTATTGAACTATTTTGGGTATTTTACCGATATCTTGTATATGATTAAGGATAACTTGATATTCACTTTTATATCGCTGTTTTTAGCTCTTATTGGGGTTTCTTGTACACCAACCAATACAAATATCTCGGATTTTGAAATTGAAATTACTCGAGTTGATTCGTCAGGATTAAGCCCTATTAAATTTGAATTACAACTCATGAATGGATCTAGTTTTGATTTAGAAAATCTATCGATCAATAGTTCAATGGGAAACCTTTCGGCTATAAATATTGACGAAGAACAAAATATCCATTTTACGCTTACACCTAATCAAACGGGCGAACATAAAGTTATAATAAAATACGACGATCTTACCAAAACAGTAACTCCATTGGTTTTATATGAAATACATAGTAGTTGGGGGCAGCCAATGATGGTTGAGGGACTTGTAAATACAGAAGGTTATGAGGATGGCGTGGCAGTTAGTTCGGATGGCGAGTATATTTTTGTTCAAACTGGACCAATGTACTTCAGCTCCTATTTTGTCATGGAAACCCCTCGATCCTCGAATGGTTGTGGTGGAGCAACAAACCGTCTAAATCCTACTCCATGTGCCCACCCTTGGGTAAATACTCCCATCGGAGATTTTCCAGGCAAAGCAAGACCTGACTTTTTCCAGGGAAGATTCAATAGCAGTGAACTTTTTCATAACTCCAACCTATGGCAAGTGGGAAACAATCAATCCCCTTTTTTAGCTTTTATAACTATGTTCTACGGCTTTAAAAAACAGAGTGACGGAAGTTTTGCTGAGCCTTTTTATTTGGCATTTGATGACGAAAACGATGCGATCATGGGTCCCTTTGGAATGAGTTTTCACTTCAATACCAATGGCACTATCGATATGCTCTTTTCGTTGAATGACCCCTCTAATCCCTATTCAGTGGATATAGATTCCAATGGTAGTTTTGAGTCTGACAGTGGGTTTGATGTCTATCACACTACTGTAACTATGAACAAAAATAACATTCTTGGTAAGTTCATACCTGCTGGGCCACTGGCCACGCCCCCTGTAAGAGCTAGTCCGTTTGCATCTACACTAGTAGACTTTGGCAGAACCGGTACCGATGGCATTGCAGGTACTCAAGGAAACTCACATTTGCACAAAATAGATGGAATTACTCATAGTATTTGGACCGACGATGAATACGATACTGGAGGAGACAAAGGCGATCTCTCGGTTTACTACTTAGACTCGGGGAGCCTACAGTCTGGTAGCTGGAGTAAATTGCTACTTCCTAATACTATCAACCAAAGCTCCCCTTCCGACGAAATTCAACCATTTTTTACTGGATCGGAGCTCTTCTTTACAAGCAGTGGATCTAATAATCCTCAAGTTATGGTTTCTAACTATTCAGGTGACCATAGTAAAAGTTCTTTAACCAACCCTGCCCATTGGAGCAGCCCTGAAAAAGTTTTGGGTTTCGACCCAGATGGCTCTAAAAAAGAACAGATTATCGCCATAGGTGAACCAAATATTGCGACTAAGAATGGAGAGACTTACCTTTATTTTGTTTATGCTAGAGTACGTGGCTTTGATACCGAAGGAACGGGACTTCAAGACATCGACATGCAGGTTGGTTATATAAAAAAGAGGCCTTGAAACCATTTTATTTCAAGATATCTAAGCATACTTATTCATATTTTGATTTTATAAAATTATTAGAAAAAATGGCATCCCCAACGGGAGTCGAACCCGTGTCTCCACCGTGAAAGGGTGGCATCCTAGGCCTCTAGACGATAGGGACACACTAAGAACTTTGGTGAGTCGTGCTGGGCTCGAACCAGCGACCCTCTCCTTAAAAGGGAGATGCTCTACCAACTGAGCTAACGACCCGCCTTAATGAGACACAGTTTTATGGCCTAAGCCGGAACCAGTCAATACAAAATTTAAAAAAAAACAAAAACTTAGAAAAACGCATACATTAAAAACATAAGTGGTTTTGCATGCTTAGAATGACATCAAACAAGCCACCAAACATGAAACTATTGCAGACACCACTCGAACCCCCAAAGTTATTGGGTCGGAAGAGCTCCCAATAGGACGTTAATTAGATTCAATATGCAGCCTAAGAAATCTACAAAAACCTTCAATTAGTAAAGCCTTTGAGGGCTTAGACACCCTGCTGCCTGGACAACTGTACTAATACCATTAAAATAATAAAATATTACTTAGGGGGAAAAATGAAGTTAATTACGATTCTATTGTTCATCTGCTCAGCAACGGCAAATGCGGAGAATTTCAAAGTAAAAAGTATTTTAACTGAAAACAATCTACAAATTCCCATTTCAATAGAAAGTCTAAGCAGAGTTACAGAGGAAACAGTATTAAGGGATTTACCTCTTTTTTTTGAAGGAGAGATTCATTCAAAAGAAAGATATGTAGAAAAAATTGTATCCTCTGAGAAACTATCTTTTCTAGAATCTGGTCTATTAAGATCGGACCTACTCGTTGATAACCTTATTGAAGGCATGGAAATACGTACTTTAAAATTGTCCGGGCCAGCTAGTAACCGAATTAACCTACCCATTGTTGCTGAAGGTTATACATTAGAAGAAAAAGAAAACTTTTTTACTGATGCTAACAGGATTTATTCTGACCTGTTTAAGCATGAAGCCTTTTCTAGTTTTTTGAATTTATTTAATGTCTACGCGATATTTGTACCAAGTAATGAGTCTGGAGTTTCAGATTTTGAGAGAAAGGATACAGCTTTTGGTTCTTACAGAAGACCTGCTGGATCTAAAAGAGGTATTATGCCTGGAGACACACGCTACCTAGAGAGAGTACTAAAAAAGGCTCCGGGTGATGATTACCCTATCCTCTTAGTCAATGATGATTACTATGGTGGTTTAGGCGGACGTTACGCAGTGACTACGAGAAGTTTGAACTCTGGGTCCATGGTTCTTCGCCATGAGTTGGGTCATAACTTTGGAAATGTGGGTGAAGAGTATGATGGCGGCTATGTATATCAAGGAGCAAATTTTGATAGTTCTAGCAGAAACATTAAATGGTCTCATTGGTTGGCTGAAGATCTTGAGGTATATGGAACTAAGATATTAAAAGGGGCCTACGTCTGGAAAAACCTTAATGGGGGTTCTCATAGCTCTTCTTTTACTTTTAATAATCCACGGGGAGATCAAAGCCTTTATATGTTGATTTCTAGTGTTGGCTGGGAGACTCCAGATGATGTTAAAGCCTTTGTAAATGGGCAGCCTCTGGAACTAAAAGGGGTTTTCACAAAAGATCGTAGTTTTTTTAAGGCTCGATTTGATGGTCTAAATTCTGGTAGCTACCAATTAAAATTTGTTGATAATAATAAAGATGGCGATAATGTTTTGGCTTTTGCCAGAATTTATTCTATTCCCAAAAACATTAATACTGACAAGTTTCATATTGCCGCCTACCCGGTACATGATGTGAACAACTCCAAGAGAGGCTTTAGACCTACTTTTGATACCTGTCTCATGAGAGATATGCGTTCTGATACTTTATGTAGGCCGGATAAAGAAAATATGTGGGTCCGTTTTTTAAATAAAGTAGACCTAATTGATGGCGTAACAACTGGAGACTCAAAAATTCAGGTTCAGGCTCCTCAAGTAGAAGGTTTGAGTATTGAACTTAAAAACCTAAGTACCGGTGAAGTTGTTGTTAACAATTCTGGTAGTTTTGAGAACCTTAGCCCTGGAAGCTATAAAGTTAGTGTCCAACTGACAACTCCTGAAGTCAGGAAACCTAGTACTAGATTTACTAGAACAAGAAATGTAACTCTAAATTAATGGCACATTATTTTTTAGCGATCCCTATTCAGGCTGAAGACATCGAAGGATTGGGTAAGGATCTAAAAAAGCTTAGAATCTATGCGGATAAGCGGGAGTATAATATCCGCTGGATTGCCCTGGAAAATTACCACTTAACACTCAGTTTTTATGGAAAATTGAGTGAAAATGAAATCGAACAAATCAAACTAGATATGGAAAATTTTGGTTCAAATAAATTCCAAATTGATCTTAGGGACGTATCCGCTTTTCCAACCCCAGAGCGAGCAAGAGTTGTATATCTTGGAGCGCGGAGATCTCAGGCATTAGTGGAGCTAAAAAACTTACTTGATGAAAAAATACAAGTACCTCCAGAAAATAAAGAGGACTTCGTGCCACATATTACTCTAGCTCGTCTCAGGTCATTTAAACATATTGTTGATTTCATATCTCCAGTAAGAAGAAAAAGATACAATAGACTCGTTGTCGATAGGGTGAGTCTTTATAAAAGTACAAACGCAAAAAACTTCTCCCTTTATGAAGAAGTTTTTACGGTACATTTAGATTCTAAGTAATTACTTTGGACAGTGATACACAAGACTTACTTTAGTACCTTCATCAGGATATGGGTTTAAAAACACCTTTTTTCCCTCTAAAATAAGCTCAACATCTCCAGTCGAAGGTTGCATGGATAGTTTCACATCCCCCTCGCCGTCATTATTTCTATCTTCTGGAACACACTCTAAATCGATAGCGTAAGCTGTTTGTTGGATTTTTCCCCCGATATCTTGAAGTTGGGCTGTAAAATCATCTTCACAAATACTTCCAATGATTCCACCAGTTAGGTTACTTAGTTTTTCGTAGGTTTTACCCTCGTACTTACCACCTCTTCTTGCACAACGACTGTCATCACTTTTAAATACAATAGAATGGGCGCTAAAACTTTTTCTTCCATCCCATTTGTTTTTAATTTTATTCATTAGCCACTCAGGTTTGTTTTCATTTTTAAGCGCTCTACCTCTAGATTTTTCATCTTCATCAGAAATTATGATTGTGGCAAAGTGGGATTCAGGCCTGAAAAGCTCCTTGGCATTCTCCGTATCTAGCATCTGCCATAGGGAGCGTATTCCCTCTTCGGTATCATTTCCTCTCTCTTTTCTTTGTATCGTTGCTTCAAATAAATTCTTTTTATTATTATCATCAGATTTAAGAATGAAAACATCCTCTTCCTCTGGCAAGTGGCTTGTAAAACTCTGTAACTCCCCCGCTCCAAAGCCGGATTTATTTTTTGCATCTGTGGTTATAATTCCCATCTGCCAATCTAGTTGTGAAAGGCTATCTGTGAAGTCTCCAAAACGATTGGCCATTTCTCGCTGCTCTCTTTTCATTGAACTAGAATGATCTATAACTATGGCTATATCTACTCGCTTTATAGCCTCCCCAACTAATACTTCTTGATTTACGATTCCATCGTCTACCTTCCAATCTATATTTTTATACTCGGACCAATTACCTAAACTATCGGAAACCCTAACCTGGAGACTGTGATCCCCATTTTCAAGTTTCTCAATCAATAATTTAGACCCACAATTTATGGGGCTAGCATCTAAAATGCATCCGTAGTTTCCAATTTTTCCAATCCCTATATCAGTGGCAGTGAACTGAAATTCTGCGAAGGTTTCAGGAGAGATAGGAAGTGGTTGGTTTATCACTTTCAATAGAGGTCCTGTTGTATCTAAATTAAAAGTATAGCTAGCAATAGTTGAAGTATTTCCCGCACTGTCAGTGGCTTTTGCCATCAACAATTGGGAACCATCAACAGTGGCCGTAAACTCAGGCTTTTGATTGCACTCAGTATAGTCCCCTGAGTTCCACTTACACTCAATCTTGTAAGAACCGTCGGTCTGAATTTCAAATTTTGCTATTGGATCATTTGTCCATTGATCTGGCCCAGATGTAATTTGAATGCTTGGAGCCGTCCAATCCACTTCGAAGCTGGTTCGAATAAACTCTGAGGCGTTGGTTGCATTATCAATAGCGTATACATCTACCGTATTTGTACCTTGAACTGTATTCATTGTTATAGCTGAACTACAATCCACAAACTCAGTTCTATTTAGAGAACACAATACCCGAGCAACACCACTTATATTGTCTACGGCATTTCCCCTCACAGAAATGGATCTAGTATTTGAAATCTCATCTGGAATTCCAGATACCGAAGGAATCGGCGGAAGCTCATCATGGACAATACTTGCTTGCACGCAGGAGCTTTCTCTCACTCTATTTTTAAATTTAGCAAAGATATTATTCTTCGAATTTCTAAAATTTAAAGTTTTTGAACTACTAGATGAAGCGTTAATCCACTCGCCTTGGCTACAGTTATTATCCTCAGCTATAAAAATGGCTTGAGCTCCAACTACATCATGATCTAGCTGGACATTTAATTTATTGGTATAAGCCGCTCCACTATTTATGGCCAACTTAGGAGCTTCAAGAGCTTTGATGACTTGCATTTTAAATTCCTGATATTCAACAACCCCACAAAGGTTTACTCCCTCCATAACGCCTTTCACTTCGCCAACATCTGCTATGCTTAGTTTTACTTCCGCGCCCTCAAGGACCTTCTCTCCAAAATTTCCGTAAAGAGTCCAGGTTGCTGCCTCTCCATTTCGAAGTTCTAATCGAATTTCATCTTCTGTTTCTACCCAGTATGGAACGATAATTCCAAAAGACCCTGTATCTTTAGTACACTCCAAAGTCCCTTGCTTAGTAGCAACTAACTTTGTGAAATCAACATCCAAAGGTGTACATGCAGAAATCAAAAACCCTAAAAATAGAAACCTAGACAATAGTATTAACTTTTCCATAGCCGTTCTCCCAGCCTATTAGAAGAGCATGATGCGTGCCGCATGAGAACGAATTAGGACTAAAGAAAGTACAAGTTATCGCCTAAAAATTTAGAAGCGTTTATATTTTGATTATTTTTCCCCAACTTTTTTAAGACTATTTAAGACCACCAACCCAGACCATAGTACTAATACCCAGACCAAAGAACAGCCCCAATCCCCCAATACTCCCCACAAATCACCACTAAGACCTCAACTTCTTGTAAAACTAGTTAACACTTTTATGGCCTCCTTCAAAAAAATAGGAGTAAAACCCTAAACAAAAATACACGCCGAATTTGCACATTTTTCTGTCGGTCAAAGAAAATAGCTTCTGCAAAATAGAAGTAATTCTTTTTGAAATAGCTTTAATTCTGAGTTTACTCCTCGGGTTTTCGCTGTAAATCAAGTTCTAAAGACTTTACTTTACCGACCTTAGATTTTTCTTAAGACTCGAATAAGTAATTACTTTTCTAAATGCAAAAGCAAATCATTTTACCTTTTCTAAAGCTGTATAGATAACAAAAGTGATAGAACCTATTTTTTTAGGGAGAGATAGAAAAGATGCTCTATTTTCTTACCATTTAAAAGCTCAATATTTATATCAGAGGCGTCTCAAAGCCCGGGTATCAATAAATTTAATCTATGAAAACTATCCGCTTTCCCAACAGTTTTTATCTGAAAATTGCCAAAAATGGGCTCAAAAGAAAATGATAGATAGCTCATTTGGCTCCTATTTGAGTCTAGCGCGCATCACATTTGCACTTAAGTTAGGTCATTGATAAAGGATAACAGGTGATAAACAAATTTCTGTCTAATTTTCTTATTTGTAATCTGACCACACTTTTGTTTTCTGTGGGTTCAAGTGCTCAACAGGGCGTGAAAAAACAGCCACAAGTCCATGACGAAATCCGTACTGAAATTAGTAAATATATTGAAGCAAACTCACAGGGTATTGTCCCCAGGGAAAATGCAATAACGATCTATCAAGTCTTAGACGAAATTCTATTGGAGCTTTCAAGAGCTCAAAAAATGGAAAATCCAGAAAGAAAAAACTGGAAATATAGTATTCATCTCGTTCAAAGTAATGCCGTAAATGCCTTTATGGTCCCATTCCTCTCAGAGGACTATAGTAAAACCGGTACCGACATCTATATATTTAGTGGTCTGATTGAGCGACTCAGTAGAGAAACCAACTTATTTCATCTAACAAACATGTTAGCAGGAGTGATAGCCCATGAGATCGCGCACTTGCTAGACAAAACAGATAAGACGTTTAAAATAGAAAATCACTATAAGTTTGCCCACCAAGCTATAGAGATCCGAACAGACTTACCTGCTCAAATCTACGCAAGGAATGCCGGCTTTTTAGAGTCAGGTTTAAGTGATGCATTAGAGAAAATAAATGATGTCGAACTGAACCGAAAATTTACCGACATAGCCAAAGTCGGAATTCAAACACACCCTTCTTCATTTTTTCGCTCAGCGGCTCTAGATATGCAGCAAACGTACATGCGGAGTAAAATAGGCTCGTCTACCTCCGATCCTGCAGATTTACTTTCCAGACTACCAGAGAAAGATTTTTTTAGAGAGCTAAATTTACTGGTTCCAAATAAACTTACTTTTTCACCTCCGACCAGTTTTAGAAATGCCGTCGACCAATTAACGTCTATTTTAAAAGATCCAAGAGACTTTGTGAAAAACGAAACTAATTTTCTGGAACCAACGAAATTTTATTTCAACGCCCTAGTGCTTTGGATTGATCAGTGGCTATATCAGCACCAAGAAGAAGGGAAGGACATTACTGATTACCAAAGACGATATTTTCGAAAATATTTAAATCTTCTTTATCGAAACACTGAAAGCATAGTAAGTTATCACCACCGTGTTAACACCCTATGGCATGAGCTTCTTCTGTATCCAGAAGAAATTAAGTCCTACCACCTTCGAGAGCAACTACCCTCATACAATGGTGAAAGACATTCTCATCTTTATTATTTAGATAAAATAGCTATTTTCAGCTCAGAAGAAACTATAAAATATTGGTTACGAACCCAAGAACTTCTACGAAATCCAAAGTATGGCCTAGGTATTAGCAGTCACGAATGGTACAACCAAGTTGAAGATCTAAGGCTCGTCATGTCTGGAAAGAGTATCATACGAAATTTTTCTCACCACTTCATAAATAGCTTGGAAGTTTCTGGGCTATTAGAAAAGGGATTAGAATATTCATCTGGGATTCACAGTAGAAATATATCTAAGGGCCATAAAATGCCTCCTGCTTTCACTGCAGAACTAATTCAACTAAGTTTTAATGAATATTTCAAGGAACTTCCTAAGAATAGGCAAATGCTCTGGCTAATAATGCCGAAGCAGGATGCCTATTACCCTATACCAAAGTATGATAATCGTGGATTAGTAATTGGAGGGTCTTCAACTTGGAACCATACAGAAGAAGACCGTGAAACTAAAAGACGGCTTCGCAATTTTTGGCTCGAAGCCAAAATAAGAGCAAAACATGGAGACCCTGTTTCGATCCGTTACATGGAAAAACTAACTAACTATATGGAGTACTTTTGGAATCTGAGAGGTCCTATGGCCTTATCTGAATTAGTATCTAATTATAGCCTTGTTGACTGGAAGTGGTTGTTTGAATTTTTTGATATTAGGCCGAACCTTGGTTATCAAGCCATTCGTGAAGACCTGTCAAATTTCCTTAAAAGTAAAAAGAACTATTCCACTCCAGTAAAAGGATTCGGACCTTTAGATATTGCGAAAAAGGTAATCAAACATGATCTGCAGGGCTGGGAAGTTAAAGCCCCTTGGATGAATCGCTCGATCGCAAACCAAATTTTAGACTTTTCGGCAGAGGGCTCCGAACTTAGACTAAAAGCTTTCGCGAGCCCAGTATACAATAACTTTCCGAGCCTTTATGAGGAAAAGTACATTCGATCACTATCTGAAAAGCTCAAAACATTTAACTTGGACAGTACAGATTCATCTAACTCCGAGAAGTTTGATAAAATACGAAGCGAGATAAATAATGAACTAGTAAATCGAAACACTTCTCCTCTATGGAAAGAATATAGACGCAAACTTTTAATAATGGAAATCAGTACAATATTGGAATCTACTATTTCCAACTCAGCAAAGGTAGAAATTATATCTCGGGAATTATATCCATTTGGTAAACAAATTGACCGGCTCGATTATGAACTAATTCGTAAGTTTTTTAGAGAATTTCAAGCGCTTGAAATTTTTGGAAGCACAGTAGAGTTTATTGAGACTGAGATTAGAAAAATAATTAATAACGATAAAAATAGATCAACATTCAACTCAAGCGGAGAATTGTATACAGCTCAAATGCAGCTCATTGCTAAATTTGCCCCTTTTTTAGAACTGGATATTACTACTAATTCCAACTCACCTGAAGGCTTGAAAAAATCTCAACAACTCGCACTGAAAGCTTCAGAGTTTTTCAATTTTAAATATGAGATACCTGATTCAACTTTAGGAAAAAAATCAAGGGATTTAGATATTCTGTTAGGAGAGGGGAACAAAAGAATAAGAAGTTTAAAAGAAAAAATCACATTAATCTTTTCAGACTCCAATTTACCACTAGACATGTTAAAGACAATTTTTAGCAATTTAACTACTAACCGTTCGTATACATTTACAGATAAATTTTTTGAGACTTATATATACAATTCAATTGCTAGTGATTATGAGTATAAACTTAAGATTTTAGATTCTTCAAGGCTCACGAGTAATTACCTTAAATCTAAGTTATTCGAAGAAGTCGTGAGGGATAGAATAAGATATATGGATGATATTTCTCCTGAGTTTTTGAAAACGATGAACGGAGAGTTAATCCGCTTTCTTCCCGGAAGCAGTTTTGAAAAAGACCAAATGCTGGAAAGACTTGCTTGGAGTCTAGATTTAAAAGGCTCAGATCTGAGAGCGTATATTGAAGAGCACAAATCTTATAATTGGAGAAAAATAAACCCATATCTGATTAATTTAGGTTCCATAGGGATTGAGATAATCACACAACTCAATTATCACGAAAGACTTGCCCTCATAGCCCATGTACGGGAGCCTGAATCGATAGCTTTCCCAAAAGAGGTTCATTTTAGAATCCTAAGAATTCTAGAACAAATGGATAAGGGGAAACCAGACTATGAAAAACTATCGGTAGAAAAAAAGAACAAACTAAAAGAGACTAGGGAAATTCGTTCAAATCAATTTGTTGAGTCTTTTTCATCCTATATTTTAGATAGTAGGTTTATTGAAAAAATTCCTCTTTTAGTTCTACTGTTGGACAAGGGAAAAGACAATATACTGCAAAGAAACGACAGCTTACAAAAGCTAGATCGATCCTTTTTAGGCTACGGAGTAGCGACAAATAAATTTTTGGCATTAGAAACTTATTTGGAAGTTATTGACCCCAAAGAAAAAGCAACAAGCTTAGCATTCTTACTAGGACAAAACGATCTAAACAGTGAGAACTACTTGAAGGTTTTTGAAGCCTTTAACTCTGTTGGGAAAAAGTTTGCACAGTTTGCAAGTACATGGAATCTTTTTGGAAAAGAGAAAAGCCGATTATTGAAGGCTTCAAAAAGTAAGTCTCAACCAATGACGAAGTACGAGATTGAGAAAACTCTTAAAAAAGGACTTAGTGATCGAGAGTTTAGCCAGATTGATAGATTTATTAAAGTTTTAGGTTCTGCCAGCATGAAAACAGCTGTTTTAGTTCGACTGAAAACGGGAGAAGAACTTGTTCTATTAGTTCAGTCGGGTGAAATTGAACGTCAGATAAAATCGGATTTGGCGATTTTTAAAGGAGTCACAGAAGGTTTACGTCGAAAAGGAGTCTCCTCCAGCTCTTCAATGTTTGAACTTATAATCGAAACAATGGAGGAACAGCTATTAGAAGAAGTAGATCTACGCCGAGAAACAGAAAAAAATCTAAAAGCCGGAGAACTCTTTCGCTTGGTTGAAGGAGAGTTGAGGATGCGTGGCTGGAGATTCCATGTACCCCAACAAAATCCACGCTTTGAACCTAAAGCAAACATTTTAGCTCTAGACAGAGCGTTTGGCGTAGAATTTCCTGAGCTGAGAATATCAGAGCAAAAAGAAGTGGGAAAAATACTAGTAGCAGCAAAGTTAAAAATGCTTTTCAAATACGGCTGGTTCGATGCTGACAGACATACAGGCAATTGGTTAATTGATGTTCCCAAAAAAATCATTTATCCCATCGACTTTGGAGAACTAGACTCATTTATAAAGACCAAAGCCACGGAGAAGGAACCAAGAAGCCTTATTTTCGAGTTTATAATAGCTGTAGCTAGAAAAGACAGTAGACGAGTTGCCCAGCTTTCCCTTCAAATGGGTCAGCAAAGTGGAAATCTCAAAAAAGAAAAATTAATACAAGACCTAAATAGAATATATAGCAAGAGTAATTCATGGTTTCAGATTCCTGTAGAAGCTGAGTATTTACTGAATTTGATAACAAACAAAAAACAAAAAGGGCGACTTTCGGACCGCTTAATTCAGACCATAGAAATTTTGGGAGAGAACTCTATTGTCTTAGATAAAAAGTATAGCTTCTCTGCTATCAAAGGCTTGATTCTACTACTAGGAGAAAAATACGTAAGCCCCACCGAATTCTCAAAACTATTCATCACGGAAGCCTTAAAACATAAGATCAGACCAACTCAATCACCAAACAAGAGCTGTAAAAACCTATATTAAATCCCATAGATCCCAAATCAATTATCTCCCAAAAAAAGAATTCTCCTATTTCTTTGAGAAACCGAACCATAAAAGTTCCCAGAAAAAGCCCTTGCGGCGCCTGAGCAAAAAAAAGACTCTTAAAAAAGAGCCTCCTTTCCAAAATCAACAAACTAAAAAACCTAAGCCTCTTCAGGTACCTCACCCTTCTGAGAAAGAGAAAAGTACTCCTTCTGGGTAAAGTTATCTACCTGAACACAATCAAATCTCATCTCTTCGGCTTTCTTCATTTGATCATACTCTTCTTGGGTAATTACTTTAGCCTCTAATGCTGCATCGATCGCTTTAGGCCCTTTTACTCTAGGCATCTGCTTCGCTTTTACAGCCTTACGGATTTTTCTCTCAATAGGCTCAACAGCTTTCACTGCCTTAAAGGTTAGGTCAATTTTAGCAAGTCCATCATCAAAGTCCGTTGAAACAAACACGTTCTTTGTGTGTCTATCTCGTTGCTCAGAGTCCTGTTGCATAGCATGAGCCACTTTATTAGAAACACTATCTTCTACATTTCTACTAAGGGCATTTAAACCGGACCAAAAACGAATTGGACCTTTAAATAACCAAGTTAAACCTGGAACTGGTAAGTTTTCAAATATACCATCAAAGGATTTTTGAATCTCGTTAAAAGCATATTGCATACAATAGTGTAGGAAAGCTTCGTCTTCTTTTCTACGACCTTCAGCTTCAAATCTTTTTAAAACAGAGAATCCAATATACATCCAAGATAAAATGTCTGCATATCTTCCCGTGATTCTCTCTTTTACTTTTAGCTGACCACCGAGTGAACCCATTGCGATATCCGCCATGAAACCAAAGGTTGCCGACGCCCAAGCAAGCTTTCTATAGTACTTAGCCGCAGGGCCACCAACGGGGCTAGGAGCTAAATAACCTCTAGAAAAACTTAGTAGAAGGGCTCTGAAACCATTTCTCACAATATGACCGATATGTCCCCAGAACGCAGTATCAAAAGCTCTTGCATCGCCTTTTTCAATGGCGCTTACTTCGTCGTAGGCAAATGGATGGGCTCTTAAAGCACCCTGACCAAAAACAATTAATGTTCTTGTAAGAATATTAGCTCCCTCTACCGTGACACCAATTGGAGTCGCGATATAACCATTAGCTAAAATATTTCTCTTACCTCTTGAGATTCCTGCACCACCCACGATATCCATACCGTGGTTAATTGCTTTTCTCATTAACTCTGTGGAGTTATATTTTAACATAGCTGTAACTACGGGAGGCTTAACACCTTTATCAATCGCTCCTGCGGTGTAAATTCTAGCAGCCTCTAACATGTAAGCTGAAGCACCAATAAAAGAGAGAGGCTCTTGAATACCTTCAAACTTACCAATAGACATACCGAACTGTTTTCTTACTGTGGCGTAACCACCTACTCCACGGTAAGCCATTTTAGCTCCACCCGCGGATTGAGAAGGAAGGGAAATACCACGTCCAGCAGCTAGGGAATCCATCAACATATTCCAACCAATACCGGCATTGTCCACACCACCTATGATTTGATCCGCACTAATGACAACATCTCTACCTTGAGTTGGGCAGTTATAGAAAGGTATGCCCAAAGGATCATGTCTTTCACCAATTACAACACCAGGAGTACTTGATGGAATGAGTGCACAGGTAATGCCTACGTCCTCACCTTTACCAAGTAAGTTTTTAGGGTCCCTTAGTTTAAAAGCCAAACCTAAAATAGTACTGATCGCCGCTAAGGTAATATAGCGCTTAGACCAATTTAACTTAATATATAGTTTTCCATCATCGCCTTTAAAAAGCTCCCCGTGAGAAGTCATGCTAGCGGCGTCTGAACCAGCAGCTGGCTCCGTAAGAGCGAAGCAAGGAATTTCCTCACCACTTGCAAGCCTTGGTAGGTAGTAATCTTTTTGCTCCTCAGTACCGTAATGGAGTAGAAGCTCAGCAGGTCCGAGGGAGTTTGGAACCATCACCGTTACACCAGTTGCAATACTTCTGGCTGAAATTTTCTCGATCACAGCACCGTGACCAAGAGCTGAAAAGCCTAATCCACCGTATTCTTTTGGAATAATCATTCCTAGAAATTTTTCTTTCTTTAGATAGTCCCAGGTCTCTTTAGACAGGGCTCTGTTTTTAGTGATTTCCCAATCATCTAACATATTACATAGAGTGTTTGTTTGCCCATCAAGAAAAGCTTGCTCTTCAGGGTCAATATCTGGATAGCCTTCAGCGAGCATCTTTTTAAAATCTGGTTTACCACTGAAAAGCTCAGCCTCCATCCAAACAACACCAGCATCCAGGGCGGCTCTTTCGGTATCGGAAATCGCAGGGACCACACCAAGCTTTTTCATAATGGCCATAACTGCGCTAGAAACAATTCCGGTACGTAATGGCTTTACGTTAAAAATAATTGCGGCCACTACAAAAACAATGAGTGCAATAACAGGGGCTCCAAAGCCAACTAGTATTGCGGCTACAGCTAGGGTCCATAAAAATAGTGGCGCACCAGTAAATCCTAATACCAAAATTGCTAGCACACTAACTAAGATAGGGATGTTTCCGTACATTCCGAATATTCCATGCAGTTCCATTAAACTTTCCACTCTCTATCTCCTTTTTAAGATCACCTCCCTATTATCTCGCAATTTCATTCATCAAATCAAGATATTCCAACACTTCAAAGTCTCTTTGTTCCGCTTTGACACGTGAAAGCATAAGATTAGGTTAAGTATCTATAATAACTTATAATTTTTGTTCACTTTTTGTTAAACTTAGCTTATTTTTACTGTACCAAACGGTACAAAAATGCCACTTAAAAAGGCCATTTATTATGAGAAAAAAACAAGAAATTCTAAAGACGGCTTATCATTTATTTAGAAAACAAGGTTACCAGGCTACTGGCCTATCTGAGATCTTAGAAAAATCTAAGGCAGGTAAAAGCCAACTTTATCACTACTATTCCGACAAAGACCAACTACTTGAAGAGGCTCTTCAATTCTACGCAGCCAGAGTCTATGATGAAACTTCACGTTTTATGTTTAACATTGAACACCTAGATGAGTTTGAGCAGCTGATCGAAGGCGTGATGAGACTTTGTAAATCTCAAAACGCAATCGTTGGCTGCTTTATCGGTAGTGTTGCCGGAGAAATGGGTGGCAGCAATGAAAAGCTCAGGAAACTTTTAGCCAAAATGTACGATGACTGGAAAGCACTTTTTGTCGCAGGCCTTGAAAGGCTAAAAGACAAGTCCCTGCTGTCAAAAGACGCAAATACTGAGGAGCTGGCGGAGTTTTTTCTCGTTACGGTACAGGGGTCCTTAGTAGCAACCAAAATAAATAGAGATATGGGCTTAATTCGAAGAGCACTTACAAAAAGTATTAACTACATCCGATCATATGCCATATAGTAGAACAAAAACCCGGAGGGATTTTAATATGAGATTTCTATTTATCTTTTTGTTTATTTTGAGTTTTAGCTCTTTTAGCCTGGCTGGAAAACTTCGAGGCGTGGAACTACCTGATACTATTGAGCTAGATGGGAAAAAACTACTACTCAATGGTATGGGAATCAGAAAAGCTACCATACTGAGAATCAAAGCCTATGTTGCTGGCCTCTATATAGAAAAAAAGTCATCAGATAGAGCTGCTATTTCGGCAATGAAAGGTCCCAAACGCATTGAGCTCACAATGTTGATGACCCTAGAAAAAGATCAGCTCACAAAGGCATGGAATGATTCTGTTTTAAAACACTGCCCGTCAGACTGTTCCAGCTTACAAAAAGCCCTTGGAACGCTTAACTCCTATATGAGAGCTGTAAAGAGAAAGCAAAAGCTAATTATTGATGTTATTGATAACAAAACAATAGTTACGATCAGAGGAACACAAAAGAATCCAATAGAATCGGCAGACCTTACAGCAGCCATTTTAAAAGTTTTCATTGGTCCCAAAGAGGTAGATGAAGGAATGGCTGAAGGATTGTTGGGTAAGGAATAGAAAGTACTTTTTAGTTCATAAAAAAAGCCTCTCCAGTCAATGGATGAGGCTTTTTCTTTTTAGTCTGGAATACACATTTTAATTTACTTAGGTTTTTGAAAAATTAAATTGATTTTTTTTAGGACTTAAAACTGTTTAACTTTTCCAAATTTTCAGCATTTAACCTTGGACCAAATTGTTGAACCAGAAGGCTTGAAGCGTAGTTCGCCAGCCTAGCAGATTCTGAAAAACTTTTCCCATTCGTAATTCCGTACAAGAAGGTCCCTGCATACAAATCCCCTGCACCATTGGAGTCCACAGCCTCAGCCGGAAAACCATCAACATAAACCTCTTCATTTCCATCAAAAACCATAGAACCTTTTTTACCCAAAGTAATAGTGAAGGACTTGGCTACTTCTTTGATTTTAGCGATGGCTTCATCAAGGCTTTCCGTCTCTGCATACTTCAAAGCCTCTGCTTCATTACAAAAAAGTAGGTCCACTTTGTTACCAATCATTTCTTTTAATCCATCCTTGAAAAACTCCACCATATTCGGATCAGAAAAAGTAATTGCAGTCTTTACTCCGCTCTCCTCTGCCAGGTGTCTAGCTTTGACCGCCGCAGCCTTCCCCGTGGGAGAAGTCACTACATAGCCTTCCATATAAAGGTAGTCGGAGTTTTTTATGGACTCAGTAACCAATTCATTTTCTGACAAGGTCTCAGTAATACCTAAGAAAGTTTCCATGCTGCGTTCAGCGTCAGGAGTTACCATTACAAAACACTTACCTGTCACTCCACTCTCACGCTTTACATGATCTAAGCTCGATTCCACACCATTGCTTTTTAAATCAGACAAATAAAAATCACCGGTCTCATCACTTGCAACTTTACAACTATAAAAGCTGCTCCCACCTAACTGACTCACAGCAATTACAGTGTTAGCCGCACTTCCACCACAAGCCCTAGTCGGGGTTCCCTGGTGAAGACTTTCTAGGAGCTGATGTTGCCTTGGTTCGTCGACCAATGTCATTAGCCCCTTATCAATTTTTAGTTCACTCAGTTGCTCGTCTGATACTTTAAATTCATAATCAACTAGAGCATTCCCTATTCCGTATACATTCATTTTTGACATTTTAATTATCCTTAGTTCTTTGGTTGTATTTAGTTGCATTAGATTTTGATAACTCAACGGGGTATTTTTCAGCGTTTTTTTCTACTTTACTCCAAAATGCATCCTCTAGATCTATATCCAACCGGTCACTGATTCTGAGTAGGTAGATATATACATCAGCAAGCTCTTCTTTAGCACGTGATCTGTTAATAGTATCACTCTTTAAAAAGGATTCTTCTGTAGTGAGCCATTGAAAAATCTCTAAAAGCTCGCTGGCCTCAACAGATAGGGCCGCCGCAAGATTTTTGGGGGTATGAAATTGATCCCAATCTCTAAGGGCTGCAAAATCTCTTAAATACTCTATTTTTTTAGTATGACTCATCGGCGGAGATTGTCAGAACGGAGCAGAAAAGTAAATCAACGCCGTCCCATTACAGCGAACCTGCACAAAACTAGGCCAAAAAAAACCTGGTCAATAAAATGACCAGGTTAAAACTGTGAGCTCAAAACTTAGCTAATAAAACGAATAGCCTCCCCTCAAAGGCGAGCTCAATAAGTGCGTATCCGAATCTTGTAGCAAATAAGAAGGATCTTTAAAACTGTAAATAAACCAAATTTTTATATAGAATTTACCGCGTACTAATCTGTCGGATAAGAACTAAGAACTAAGAACTGTGCTTTTTGATGATTTCTTCTGTTAGAGCCATTACTTTTTTAGAATCTTGGCTGGAGTAGTGCCGGTCACAAACTTTTCGATAGGCTACATTGAGGGCCTTCATATCGTTTTCATAATCCTTACATGCTCCACAGATATTGGTATGAATTTTTAACCTAAATTTCTGAACAAAAGTAAGATCTCTCTCCATCACCAGAAGCTCAGATAACTCTCTACAAGTATAAATAAAAAGCCCCATCCACCAATGATTAAAGGGGGTTATGACTTTTTCTTTTATCAAACGAAACAATTTCAATTTAAACACCTGTAATGTTTTTAGCCTCTAAGCAAACTCTGAGCTGATTTTTCGCTCTATAAATCAGTACTCCTAAATTAGTGGCAGAAACGTCTAAAATATTACAAATATCCTGTGTAGCTTCTCCCACAACCTCTTTGAGATAAAAAGCCATCCGCTGTTTCTCCACCAGAGCATTCATGCATTCATCCACTTCGTCGATGCTCTCAGAACCGGAAAGCAAGGCCTCTGGAGTTTCTGGGGCTTCTTTCCAAAAACCACTAGAATCGAACATATTCTCAATGATTGGATCAGGGTCCTCAAAATTAACAAAGCGCTTATTGTGCCGAAAAAGCTCTTTAATTTTATTATAGAGAATCCCAAACAAAAAAGTTCGTATATGAGACTTACCCTCGAATCTATCAATTGCATCAAAAAAAGCGGACCAAGTCGACTGAACCATTTCCTCAGACTGCTCGCCGTTCTTTAACTGGGCAAGGGCTGCTCGATACAAAACTACATTGTACTTTTCGACCAACTCTCGGATAGCATTGGAGTCTTTTTTCTTCAACTTGGCTAGAAATTTTGGATCGCTAAAGCTACTTTCCATGACCTAAATTTCCACCCGGTTTTCTGTTTGTTCAACTTCTTTTTTGTCTGAGTTGAAAGTATGGACAACCCTTTGGGGAAATGGGATCTGAATGCCCTCTTTTCTGAAAGCAGTATCTATTGTATAGCGTATATCACTCTTAATCGACTCTCGGTCCCAGAGCTCAGCGACCCAAAAAATAAGTTCAAAATCCAATGAGGATTCACCGAAGTCAGCAAAAAAGACTCTCGGCTTAGGCTGTTTCAAAACTTTTGGATGGGCATAGGCAAGGTTTGCTAAGGTATTACGTACCAGCTCCACATTAGATCCATAGGCCACGCCTATTTTAATTTTTTGCCTAATTTTTTCTCCAGAGAAACTATCATTAACAACTTGCTCACTAATGAACTGACTATTGGGAACTACAATTACAACATCATCCCAGGTCAAAACAAGTGTGGAACGCGCTTGAATATCCAATACCTTTCCACGAACTCCGCGGACCTCAACCATATCCCCTTTTTTAATAGGGCGCTCTAGAAGTAAAATAAGACCAGAAATAAAGTTCTGAGTTATATTTTGTAGTCCAAAACCGATACCCACCATTAAAACAGCACCAACGGCAGCCAATGAACTCAGATCGATCCCCAAAGAATCTAAAGAGATCCATAAACCAAGAATAATCACAAAATAACGTGAAAATCTTGCCGTAGAAGTTTTGATACCAGGATCAATATCTTTTTTCTCTAAACTAGCTGTAACTAAGTGCTCTGTGGATCTTCCAAAAATAAACGAAGCATAAAGAAGGCCCACACCTAAAACTAAGGATATTATAGATATTTGATTTCCACTTAGTTCAATAAATGGAGTACTTAAGATACTCCAAAAATACATAAGTGGTTCTAAAAAATTATCCATAAATTATTTTTTATTTTTTAAGTCCTCAATAGAGAACATAGGTAGATCAGTATTTAACAAACAGGCTTGCATGGCGATGGAGGTTCCGTCTTTAGAAAGTAGCCAGTTGTCCTTAACCCATTCTTCCATCATCAGATGTACTTTTTCATAAAAAGATACACCCTCTAGTTGGTGATCCATAACTAAAAGCTCTGTATCATCCTCGTCAGCAGTACCTAACCATTCCATAAACTGCATCTGCTGAGAAGCAAATGCCAGTTCATTTAAGCTCTTTTTACGATTTTCACGCTCAAGAACCAATTTTGCCATTAGCGGGTTGTTTTTTAAATTTGCGGATGTTTGCTGCGTCTGTGGGCTGCTTGCCGTGACAGTGGTTGTTTCCAAGTTGTTTTCCTCAGTGCTGTTTGTAACTTCAAAATCGTCTAATAGATTCGCCGCATCTTGTACGACAGAGTTTGAGATATTTAATCCAGTTCCCATTGCAACCTTCCTTGTTCGCATTACAATTGAAGCACAAATTATGATTTTCTCTCAAGACATTTTCGTCTACAGTGTGAAAATACACATCTTGTCATAAGAGGTAATGAATGGCTGTAAGTGTTTTTGACATATTTAAGGTAGGAATCGGCCCAAGTAGCTCTCATACAATGGGACCAATGGCGGCTGCCGTGCAATTTTGTGAAGATCTGAGCGCTCAACTAGATTCAAAAGAAGATTTAAGAATCGTTGTAGATTTATTTGGCTCATTGGCGCTCACTGGAAAAGGCCACGGAACAGACAAGGCTGTTCAATGGGGTCTGTGTGGTTTTACAGCAGAATGCTTACCACTGGATCAATCTGAAAATATTCTATCAGAAGCGCTAAAAACCAATCGCTTGAATTTTAGAGAAGAATTTAGCTTCGACCTCAATCCTAAAGAAGATATCCGCTTCTTAAGAAATCAAAGTTTGGATCGGCATCCAAATGCCATGCGCTTCACGGCTCTCCAAAACAACAAAGAACTTACGAGCGAAATTTTTTACTCCCTAGGTGGAGGCTTTATTATTTCTGAAAAAGAGAGCTCAAAAGATTATATCTCTACACCTCTAGAAATCCCTTTTCCGTATAAATCAGGAGATGAGCTTCTACAAATATGTGTAAACGAAGGTATGTCAATATCTTCCATAGTAATGGCAAATGAGTTTTGCTTTAGAGACGCAAAAAAAACAGAGAATTATCTCTCTAAAGTTTGGGAAGTTATGCAGGCCTGCATTGACCGAGGCGGTCAGTCGGATGGTATCGTTCGAGGGGGCGTAAAGGTGAAGAGAAAGACGGCTG
>JBGCGH010000048.1:0-68109 GCA_045110695.1 Bdellovibrionales bacterium
TATGAAAGTAGATTTATCCATTCCCTTATAGAGCAATAAACTATAATCCAATAAACTTGTGGAATGATCGAATTTCAGACCAAAATGCAGAGCTCGATCATTGGCAAGGGACTCATCATCCTTACTCACCCAAATAGTTTCACCTAAACCTATCCCAATAAAGCGACTCTTAGAGCTTGGAAAAATAGGGTCGGTAAGTCTGGGTTGAATAAAACTAAGGAGCTTCATGGATCTCCAGTTTTTTTCAAAAGATATTTGAGGCTCGCCAATTTTTTCATCAGAAAGCAAGGCCAAAGAATTAACAACATCAAAACTATTAAAGACTTCTAGCGAAGACCAAGAATAATTTATCACTCCAGCCTTAAAATACCAACTTCGTCCTTTATACCCATACCAAGCATCTTTTGCGATTAAGTGACTACTACCACTATCGCTTGCGTAATTGGCAGCAAAAAGATCAAGTTTAATTCTCTGTCTCCGCTTTCGAGCTTTTAGTGTAAAGAGCAAATCATTGGATAAAACCTGATCTAAATTTGAATCTACTTTATCCTTCTCAAATGCAGTAGCCTGAAACCCTAGCTCGGCATTAGTTTTTACCCTCCAGGTTGGCTTACGACTTTTTTTCTTTCTGGCGTCAGCTAAGGTAGAGAATAAAAAAATAAAAATAACAAGATAGGCTTTAAGCACTAAAATCCATCTCCACCCGATTTTAATTTTGTAGAATCAAATCTTGATCTGGCAATTTTTGCACCTAGCTTTCTTTTTGACCAAGTTAGAGTAGATTCTTTTTTCGTCTGAACATTTTTTGCGTGAATACGTCCTACTCTCCAAAGTCTTCCGTATTTTTTATAACTAGAAAAAATAGCTGTCTTAAGAAGTTCGCCTTTTTTATCAAAATAATTTATTTTTAATGGACCATTATATTGTTTATCAATCCACATTTCTTGTTTGGAATAAGCCGAGTACTTGTCTGTGGGTACTCGCTCCGTATGATATACATCCCTTCCCTTTACTTTGGAGTCTTTTATGAACTTATGGCTAAATTTTTCTGGCTCTTGAGAACCAAGATCTTCGTATGAGAATTCACTCCCCATAAAAGATCCTGATTTATTTCTAGAGGATATTCTTTTGACCCTTTTTAGCGCCGGTAAAAACAACCATTGGTCGTCAGATTTCTCTTTAAAAGCATGGGTTAGAAGCTTTGTCCCTTTGACGTCCGCTGGCCAAAGAAACTCGTTAATAGATAGATCACCGTCTGACTTTCGCTCCTTCGTAATCGTTTTCATCCGTCGGTCCGTTTTTTCACCATAGGCATTGATCAATACCATTTTGATCGTAGAGACATCTCCCCTCCAACCTTCATTGGCTTTTTCTACCTCCTTCGCAATACGTAAACCTTTCTCCTCTGGACTTTCCGCAAAACTAAAAGATAAACTGGCAAATGTGACAAGCCAAAGCATGCTGACAAACTTCATTTTAAATCTCCTTAATGTCCCGTGATCACGAAAAATAGTGATTTTTAGGGCAGTGTATTATTTTTAGCTAAACTATTATTTTCACTAAGCTTTCTTAAATATTTTAAAGCCCTAGGATCAGCTTGGTTAGTTATTCTACCAGTTTAACCACAAAACACTTCTTGAGTCTGATCCAGTCGGAAATAAACTTAGTATTTTCAGCCACTTAGCCTTTGCCCCAGACCAGACTAATGGACTTTCATCTCACCTCTCACTTCGAGTATTTGAGTTTGGATATGTATAAAGGCTCAGGTTCATTCTTATTAGGCTAGATCAGTTTAGTACTAGAGCTCATTTTGAATTTTCTTTTTTGCAATAGCTAATGACTTTTGCCCATTTTTGCGGAAAGTTACGCCGATGGAAAATACAGAAAACAACCAAAAGAACAAAGTATTAGAATTTACGTTTACCGCTGTAGCAATTGGTATTGTGGTGGGCGTAATAATGACTGCAGCCAACGTATATTTGGGCCTATACGCTGGAATGACAGTATCTGCTTCTATCCCTGCGGCAGTGATCGCAATGGGAATTTTAAAGGCATTAAAGAGGAGTGCCATTCTAGAAGCAAATATTGTGCAAACTATGGCTAGTGCAGGTGAATCACTTGCGGCAGGTATCATCTTTACGATTCCAGCTCTTGTACTAGTTGGCGCATGGACGGACTTTAAATTTATACCAACTACTCTGATAGCAATTTGCGGTGGACTACTTGGTGTTGTTTTTATGATTCCTCTAAGAAAGAGTCTTATCATCGAAGATGAGAACCTTACCTACCCTGAAGGTGTTGCATGTAGCGCAGTATTGGAAGCTGGTGCGAACAACAAAGGGGCCGGCCTTGGTTCTATTATTAACGGTTTACTTATTGGTGCGACCTTCAAGGCATTGTCCACTGGTGTGGGTTTAATCAAGGGCTCGGTAGAGTTTGCAGGAAAGATGGGAGATAAAGTCTTTTTTGCGGGATCTGATATTTCTCCTGCACTTTTAGCTGTTGGTTATATCGTAAAGCTTGAAGTTGCTTTATTGGTCTTTATAGGTGGAATGGTCGGATGGACGATTGGAATTCCCCTTTTAGGAACTCCAGAGTCTATGGCCGACGCCAGCGCATTGGATGTGGCTTGGACTCTTTGGTCTACTCAGATTAGATATTTAGGAGTAGGCGCAATGATTACTGGCGGTGTGTATAGCATCTTCAGTGTAAGAAAAGGAATCGCCTCTGGTCTTTCTGGCTTGAAAAGCTCTTACCAAAACAAAGATGTAAGCACCGAAAGAACAGATCAGAACATGTCTCTTATGGGAATGCTTGCCTTATTGGTAGGTTGTATTCTTCTTATGTTTGGCTTGTATCAATACCTCATCGACAACATCGGTGAAAGTCTTCTAGCGACAGCTTTGATGACGGTATTGTCATTTGTTATGGTAGCCGTTTCTAGTTATATCGTTGGATTGGTGGGAACCTCCAACAACCCCGTTTCAGGTATGACTATTTCAGCTCTGCTCGGAACAGCGGCCTTCTTCCTAGTTTTAGGTTATGAAGGACAAGATGCAATCCTAGCAACTCTTGGAGTTGCCGCAGTAGTTTGTTGTGCTGCCTGTACATCTGGAGACTGTTCACAGGATTTAAAGACAGGTGTCCTCGTTGGTGCGACCCCAAAATTTCAGCAGTACGCTCAGGTGATTGGGGTTATAATCCCAGCCCTAGTAATAGCTCCAGTGTTAAGTCTACTTCACACTTCCTATGGAATTGGAGATGGGCTGAAAGCACCTCAGGCAACACTTTTTGCCTCGATCACCCAAGGTCTTTTTGGTGAAGGCGATCTACCTTACAACATGATCTATGCAGGTATGATTTTTGGTGTAGTAATTATATTCATCGACAACTACTTAGAAAAAAGAAAAGCAAAATACAGATTGTACCTTATGCCATTAGCAGTAGGTATTTACTTACCAGTAACACTTGCTGTTCCAATGTTCCTAGGTGGAGTAATCAGAACATTAGTAGATAAGAAGATGAACCGAGACGGCAGTGAAGCAGAAAACACCGACAACGGTGTCCTAATCAGCTCCGGCCTAATTGCCGGCGAAGCCTTAATGGGCGTCTTCCTAGCCGTACTCCTTTACTACGGAATATCTCTAAAAGTTTCCGGACTATCCAACGCAATAGTAGAAACCCTAAGCGTAGTTCTACTACTAGCCCTAGCCTGGTTCCTAAAGAAAAAAGCCGAAGTAAAACTATAAATTCAAAAAATTCAAAACCCAAAAAACGCCAGCCTAACCCCCCGGCGTTTTTTGTTTTGTTTTTTTGTTTTACTTTTACTTTTACTTTTACTTTTACTTTTACTTTTACTTTTACTTTTACTTTTATTTTTATTTTTATTTTTATTTTTATTTTTATTTTATAATTTCCTATTTTTTATCTCTCCCCCCCTTTTTTTTCCAAATAACCCCACTCCAAAAAAGAAAGAGCCCCTTCATCTATTCAATTTCACCCTTCACGCGCAGTTGCGTGTTTGAGCATGAAGGGCGAAAGTGAATAGAGGAAGGGGCGGTTCTCATAAAAACCCTAGATCCAAAAAAAAGAAAAGCCCTGCGGCGCCTGAGCAAGACCAAAACCCAGCCATCCAAGCCTAAAACCCAGCCCAAATTAAAGTTAACCCATTGAAATCCCGAATAAAAACCAATATGAGGAAAGAGCCAAAAATAGCCAAACATATTAACAAGCAAAAAGCACAGAAGCGCTCAAAGCTTAAAGTGGTAGATAAGGCATTCCAAGAAGCTCAAAAAAAATATAAAAACTTTGATCAGTTAGATGGGAGCCACCCATGGCAGGAGCAAGTTCCCGAAGGCTACATTGGCTACAAAGTTTATAGGGTTGAAGATGCGCAAGTAGCCTATTTTAACTACGATTTGGCGAAAGAAATGGGCCTTATACCAAAAAATCATCCAAACAAGTTAAATGAGTTTCTAGAAGAAAAAATACTCGACGCCTTCGCGCTTAGAATAGTGAATGAATACGATCTCGAAAACGAAACAGAAGCACTTAACAAACAACATAAAGAAAATATTTTTATGGCAACGAGATATTTACAGCTTCAGCATCCCAACAAACAAGGGAAAACCTCTGGAGACGGTAGAAGTATTTGGAATGGGTCCGTAAACGCCAAAGGCAGAGAGTGGGATGTTTCTTCCAGAGGAACGGGAGTGACTCGGTTAGCTCCAGGTGTTGTAGAGGCAGGGAAGTTCTTAGAGAGTGGTGGAGAGGATTTTGGATATGCCTGCGGAATGGCCGAAGTAGATGAGCTTTATGCCACTGCAATTATGTCAGAAGTGTTTCATAACCAAGGTATACCCACAGAACGAAGCTTATGTATAATTGAAACAACAGACAAGCTTGGTATTGGAGTTAGAGCTGGCCAAAACTTACTTAGACCAGCTCACCTCTTTGCTTTTTTAAAACAAAGTAATGTTTCTGCTCTTGATAGGGCCCTACAATATCATGTTGATAGACAAATTCAAAACAAGCGCTTTAAAGACAACGGCTCAAAATCAAAAAACTATAAGTATCTATTGGATCAAATTATTAATGATTATTCAAAATTCGCCGCTCTTTTGGAGTCGGAATATATCTTCGCTTGGTTTGATTGGGACGGAGACAATATGTTGATGGACATTGGAATATTAGATTATGGTAGTATCCGCCAGTTTGGAATACGCCACGATGAGTACCGATATGATGATGTCACAAGATACTCAACAAACCTCAATGAACAGAAACAAAAAACACGAAAAATTGTTCAAACTTTTTGTCAGTTATTTGATTTTTTAAGTACTGGCCAGAAGAAACCTATCGCTCACTTCTCCGAAAACAAGCAAATGAAAAAATTTGATTTGATTTTTGAAAGAGAGTTAGAGCTACTTTTTTTAGAAAAAATTGGATTAACTCGATCACAATCTGAGGATATATTTAAATCCAGTAAAAAAGAATTGAGTTCATGTTTTGAGGCCTATGCAGTTATCGAAAAAGCAAAGGCAAAAAACAAAAAAGAGGAAGTCTTTGACGGAGTAAATCGGCAGCCTCTTTATAACCCGAGGAAACTACTAAGAATTTTAGCCGATCCTAATCAGAATTTTGAATTAGAAGAAATTTTTCAAAATATCTTAGCTGAAGATGTAGATCGATCTTCAGTCTTTAGTTCGTCAAGAAAAAAACAACTAGTTCATTTTATAGAAACTTATAATGATTTAATTTTGGTAGCCAATGGGAAGCGTGACCTTCACAAGAAGCAACATAAAAACTGCAACTTGGTAAATAGCCCAGAAAGACTTACTGGGAATTCTGTAACCTATATCGTAAATGAAATATTAGAAGCCCGAGATAAAAAACTAAAAGGCGAAGAACTACAAAATTTTATTGATCTCTTTATCTACAACACCAGTAAGCCTTATAACAAAAGCCTTAAACCACCCAAGGAATCAAGAGTGGCGAAATCAACTGTTAAATCCATGCTAAAGATCGTCAATGAATTTAGCGAAGACATTTAAGGCTTATATTTAGAATATATCTTTTCCGCGACCTTAATTCCATCAATAGCAGCACTAGTTATACCACCAGCATAGCCCGCACCCTCACCTGTTGGGTAGAGCCCAGAATGACTGATAGACTCTAGTGAGTCTACGTCTCGAGTTACACGAATCGGGCAGGAAGTTCTTGTCTCCACGCCAATGAGCTGTGCTTCCTCGCCGGCAAAGCCTTGCATTTTTTGATGAAAGCTAGTTAAGCCTTCTTTGAGAGACTCAGACATATAGGTCGGTAGAAGTTCATTTAAATTTACAGAGGCAAGACCACTAGGACAACTACTTTTGGTGAGCTCTCCTTTTTTATTCTCTAGAAAATCCACTACTCTTTGTCCCGGTAGTTGCTTATCGCCACCACTTTTTTGGACCGCATGTAGAGATTTTTCCTCAAGTTTTGTTCTGAAATCGAGACCAGAAAATAATTCGTTTCCAAAATGCTTTTCGTAATCAAAAGTTACCACAACTGCGGCATTCGCCCAGGGAGAATTTCTATTGTAGTTAGACATTCCGTTACTAACAATTCCGGTAGATTCTGTTCCACTTGATAACACATATCCACCGGGACACATGCAAAAGGAATACACACCAAAATTGTCTTCTTTATTATTATAGGTCAGTTTGTAATTTGCAGATCCAAGACTTGGGTGCTCCGCATGTTGTCTGTACTGAATTTTATTTATTAATTTCTGAGGATGCTCTACCCTGAGGCCCATAGCAAAAGACTTTCCCTCTAAATGTACATTTGAGTCTTTTAGGTGATGAAACATATCGTTGGCAGAGTGACCTGTCGCTAGAACAACATGGTCAGAAAGGAATTTTCGACCATCCGAGCTTATTACACCATTCACAGTTTCATTATTAAAAATCAGACTTTCCACTTTGGAGTTAAAATGAATTTCACAGCCCTTTTCCTGGAGATAAGCTCGCATTTTTGGAATCACTCTTCTGATTCTATCAGAACCAACGTGGGGGTTTGCGAGATACCTAATTTCCTCGGGCGCACCAAACTGAATCAAACGATCCATCACATAGGGTATGTAATCAGATTTAATTCGTGTGATCAGCTTACCATCACTATATAAGCCAGCTCCCCCCTCACCAAAACACACATTATCATCTTCAGATATTTCTCCATATCGCCAATACCGATTTATTTTTAGCATTCGCTTAGAGCATTCAGACCCTCTCTCTAAAAGTATACAGGGAATTCCCCGTTCCACTAAACGGAGCGCACAGAATAACCCGGCCGGGCCACTACCTACAATGATGGGTTTTTGTCCTTTAAAACTATTAAGTGAGTCTACCGGAAAATGATCCGTTATTGCTTCTTCTCCGTTTTCAAAAACTTCGAGACTGTAGACTTCTTTGAGATCATGGCGTTTTCGAGCATCGACGGATTTTCTCAGAATTCGAAAACTAGAATAATCAGGGACATGCCGTTCAATGATTTCACTGAGGTCTTCATTTAAAGACTTCTTGATATTATGTAGCTTTTTACTCATTACACGCTCCGGTGTTTGCGGAGAAATTTGAATGAACTCTATCAAAAAAAAGCCCGAAGAGTCGCTCTAAAGTCGCTAGAATGAAAATTATTTATCTCTGATTTCCCAATCACGATCAAACCAAACAGGTCCGACCCCATTGTAAAATGAACACCAGGCACCAGGCACGGTTGTGAATTGATAACCAGTAGGATTATCAGACCAAGAGCCCCAGAAACCTGATAGACCGCTTCTACCTTCTTCTGAGGCGGTCATATTACAGAAAGCCTGGCCTGAGGGGCTTGGACCCATTATCATTAGACTATAGGAAGTAGATCCTGCGGGACATGAAGCGCATCCGGTTCCAGAAGCTTTTACGGGACCTGGGCCTCCACAGTTCATGCCCTCACAACTGCATGTTCCTGCGCTGGAGCTCAAAGTTCCACTGTCATCTACTGCATAAACATGGATCAAATGTTCTAAATCGCCCGATAGGCCGCGACCACTACAGATGGTACCAAGATCACCGACCAAGTCAAATTGACTGTAGTTGAAACTATCACTTGGTAACGGTAGCGGAGAATAAGAAGCGTTTTGACCAGCTCTTACCTCTGTATCAGTGGTGAAATCTTCTTCACAATCTGCTAATCTAAAGGCTCTGTAGGTAATAGGGTCTCCATCTGGGTCTGTTGAGCCACTAGTTACACTAAATCCCATTGTAGTTCCATCTCCGGTACAACTGATTGTAGGAGCCGTGGGAGGACTGTTAGGGGTAACCGAACAATTTAAGTTGGTACAACCACATTTGGCTGGACTTGCACTAACCCCGCCATTTCCATCTTCTGCGTAGATATTAATAAATGCGTCTAGAACTCCCGAGTAACCCGCCACAATACAATCTGCAGATTTGCCTAGATCTCCGAAGGCAACTCTATTGTAACTTGGGCTAGGTGATCCGCCATAAGAAGTATTTGGACCGCCCTCGATATATGAATCTGTAGTTAGGATCTCTGTACAATCAACGTTTCGATAAGCCCTGTATGTAATTGTATCTCCATCAGGGTCGGTTGCAGGGGTAACTATACTAAAGCCCATTGTAGCTCCATCTCCGTTACAACTAACTACCGGAGTGGTTGGTGCTCCATTCACCGGCACTGTGTTACAGGCACAATCTAAGTTATAGGCCTCAGTTCCCATAATATTTCTTACACCGGGCCCTGGCAAAGAGTCTGGGTAACCGCGACAACCAGGAGTAGCGGCAATCACAGGTGTGCTAAATGGAGCCCCTCCAAATAAGGTATCAAAATCAGTTTGATTAGAAATCCCCGTTAGATCCGTAATTCTATAACTATAGGTTGGAACTAAAGCTGGGTTTGTTTCCGTACTTAATAAAGTAAGAAACCAATCATTTGGTGGTAAACAAGTTGGACCAGCTGCCTGACATTGACAAGAAAAGCTAAAATCATTTCCACCAGCGCTACAATTAATTGTATTACCTACGATAGCAGAACCACAGGTACCAGCTGAACTATAGCCGTCTCCTGTCCCTAGAGGATAATCTCCCATGTTTAATCCGAAAGAACTACACTGAGCAAGCGCACCACTACCGCCTGTTAATGTACGATAGAAATTGGCATTTTCTCCGCCGGCGATATCACATGTAGGGGCTAAACATGCTCTTTGAGTCAGGGTTGGGGAAGGACCACCACCACCATCACATGAGAATAATTCTCCAGAACTTGGGTTATTAATTCTTAGAACAGTAAAACCCTCAGAGCCAGTACAAGAATTTCCCGCTGCTAAGCCCGGAGGGGCCAATAACATTACTCCGGAACAAAGCCCTACCGGATCATCTGAGTCTCCAAAAGCACAACAGCCTAAAGCATTGGTACAAGTTCCGATAGACTGCCAAGTGGATGCTCCGGCACTAGGTTTTTTGCAATAAAGAGATCTACTATCTAAAGATGGGCATTCAAGACCAGAGGAATGAGCCCTTCCAGAACCTACCGGTTCACAATCGATTACAGGTCCGCCACCACAGGTATTATCATCTACATAAACCGGAGATCCGTTACTACACTCAAAGACATCAGTTGTTGCATCACATGTACATGGAGGATCGGAATCTGGTTGGAAACAATAGTTTACTGAACAGCTTCCACCTACAGAGACCGGGCCTCCATCGCCGTTTCCACTACAATCTCTGTACTGACACTGGTATTCATCATATAGAAAACATTCTTCATTTGGCACACAACCCGTCGGTGGGTTTAGGCCAGCAACAAAACTAGAAGCGATAACTCCAAAAACTTCCGGAGTGCTCGCGTCCGGATCAACAGGTCCACAGTCTATTCCAGCCGTAGAAGGATAAGATGTAAAATTTATACCTGCTCTAGGCGGTCCCCCAAGGTTTGCAAAATAATATTGTGGAGTTGCATTTCTTTCTAGTAATTTTTCTAGAGGATTACAAGTTCCACCACCTCCCAGGCTAGGAACACAAGTGTAAACCTCATTAGGTCCACCGGTATCACAACGAAGCGTCTGGGCAGAATCATTCAAACAATATTTGTCAGCATCTCGCCAATCACATCTAGATCCATTGGATTTATTTTCTCTTTCGTAGGTAACTGCTGTGCAGAGCCCTGGTGTAACACCCGTTGGAGCCGTTGCAGTCACCCACTCTCTCCCAACACACAAATTTGCCTGGCCCACTTCTGAAACCGTACAGGATTTATCCATAGCAAAACAGTCACCTTGGTTTCCAGAGCTCATACCGGTGCCCGCAGGAAAACTATACTCATAGGCAAACTCAGTGGCGTTGGCAGTACATAACTCACCAATTGCTGAGGTTACAGTAGCTAATATTGAATTTGAACCTGTTGTTGGTCCGTCCGTCGGCAAAATCTTACAAGAACTTTGTGGGCCACCAATATCCGCAGCTGGAAAACCAACTACATCTTTACATTCAGGTATCAAGCTAAGAGTTGAAGTCACCTCGGTATTTCCCAAGACTGGTCCGGTATGGCATTCGGCATCTACCGGCACTGGCGGTGGACCACCAGTACAAACCTCTCTATTCACACAACGACCAACATCAGCCAAAACTAAACAATTACAAACACCAGAGCCACAGAGTCCACCTGAAGAACAGCCTGGACCTGGAGCTAAGATGTCTCTTTCCGGCTCTCCATCTGTAAAATAATAATACCTTCCTAAGTCACAAGAAGATGCATCTACATCTTCCATGAAGGTAAACAATGGTACTACCGTACAAGACTGTGAAGGATAGTTAGCATTCCCTCCAGGAATTCCGCCAACCTGACAACTTGATGGTCTACCCGTTCCTGTCACTGGCTCAAATACCCTAGTATTGGTACAGGTTTGACCAATAGGATTTATTATCGGGCCTGGAGTGCCACAGTCACCGTTCTGTTGTCTTAGTCCATTGGAAGGTAAGCAATCTTCTAGAGTTGTTGTAGCATCTGCTATACATAAAGCAACAGCTGCATTGAGTTGATCGCCAGTATCCTCCGCGGTTACATCGTATGGTCCAAAATTATATCCTGTAGGACAGTTGGTTGGACAGAATTTATCTACACCTGAAGGATATCCACCAGCAATGACTTCGCAAGTTGCTCCTCCATTATCAGTACTACATACTGTAGAATCTAACCAACCAGGCCTTGCTGCCTCCATAGGATCACTACACCAAACAGGACAAAATTTAGCCACTGTAGGAGAAAAAGCGCAATCAGCGGCAGTAGGGTTAGACGCCAAACAGGATGCTACATCATCACCCGCTGGAGAACCATAAGCATCATCGCAAGTATTTAAAACTGGGCACCAGACATCAACTGTATTCACTGTTTCTTCGGCGCAGGTTCCAACAGAATAAGCATCCAAGCACTCCGCTTCTGTGGCTGAGGGAATGTTTCCATTGGCACAATTAAAGCTTGGACTAATACAAAGATTAGGACATGAAAGCGTTCCTGATGAACCTTGCCTCGTCGAAGTAGGCTGCTGACAGGTGTTGTACCTAAGTTCACAACCTGAGCTATCAGAAAAAGAAACAGAAGCTGAGTCATTGCCATAGGAATTACATGTCCAATTTCCAGGTGGAAACTCGTTACAAGTATTACATATTAACCTACTTACATTTCCATCACCACTACAAGAATTTCCGTGGTCATTTGGATTAGCAAGATTACAACCAGAAACATCGGTTTGAGAATCATAAACATCTCGAACAAAATCAATGGGCACAGAAACAGTTGGATTATTCGGTATCCCTGCTAAAGAGCACTGCGGAGCCCCAACAGCATTTACAGTTCCGGTGGCGCTATTATCTAAATCATCACAAGTGATTCTTTGAGAGGAGCCAGCATTACAACTGGCAGAGATCATATTATTAGAGCATCTAGAGTTATCACCAACCGATGGCTGCCAACAACTACAATTTGTTCTTCCGTCTCGACAGTCGTAAATTCCATTCACAACCGCAGTTCGATTCAAAGAGTTTACCCAATCAATTTCAGAAACGTTGGCACAAGTTCCTGCCCCAGCTCCACTTTTATCGCAAATTTCTCCGCCTCCACAATCCACTTCCCTACAATCATCTCGGTAAGCCGGGCTAGTAGTGTTCCCTTGTGCTTCCCCTCTAACTTCAAAGGTTGTATCACAGGGAACCGCATCATCGAACCTCTGACAGGCATCGATTGCGAGCATATTAACACCGGGATTGATTCCTAAAGGACTACCGGCTGTTCTTTTACATGAGTTTGAGCCCGCTGCTCTTCCTAAGAACGCTGCTTCTTGATAACAGATACCTTCGGAACCGTTATTAAGAGTGTTATGAGGATCTAAAGTTTGATAGTCACCGGCTACGTGTAAAGACACAGGGCTGGCATTTAAATTTGCGCCGTACGCAGAATTGTATGCAAGACAAATTTGTACATATGGTAGGTATTTACCATTAGGATAGTTTGCCGCGTCTTCCACACTAGAGTATCTACCGACTCTGTGAATATTATTATAGGTTGCTATTCCAGAATTTAATGCACCAGAGGCTGCACTTACATCAGCTTCGTCAAGAATATCAAAACCCATCACTCCGCTTCTTTCCATAAAAGCGTAGGTTCCGCCACCACCATTTTTATTTATATAAGGCTTCGGAGAGTGGGCAACCCTATCAGCAGGAGTTGAAATTGTGGGCTTCACACTTTTTGTCCAAGTTTCTACTTCGTCTCCGAAACGGTAACCACCACCACAAACATCACAAGCTCTGGCAGCCGCTGCATATTCTCCGTCACCGGCAGAACCAGCTGCGATAGTCAGGCCTCCAGAAGCTCCAACCACATCATCAAAATAGCCGGCAGGGTAATTCCCCCCATTTGCTACATCAGGATATGACAATCGAATTGGTCTTTCATTTACTCCATAGGATCCGTTAGATTCCCCGTTTCTCAAGGCAAGAGTTTGGCAAGGTGATGTGTCTAACGCATCTGTATATTCAGTGGGGTCAATCTTAGTAGGGGAAAATGCCCATTTGAATCTCACGTCAGATAAATCAAATGTTTCTATTGGTCCATCAGCCGTCCAAACTACTTCATAATTTCCATTGGCAACACCAGCCGTTCCAGTAACTGCTGGAGTATCTGAGCACTGATAGAAATTATTACCGAACTTCCGGCGAACACCGTCGTACCATAAAAGATTTGCTTTTGCTGAATCAGGGATACCCATTTGACCAGCGACTTCACCGAAGTTTCCTACTGCGTTGTTGCCATTGTTATCTCTTGCAGTACCCCCACCACCTGGAGTAACACGTTGAATTCCATGGGGTCGAGTTACATCAACAGAAAACCGGTTTTCATAAAATATTTTACCATTCCTATTGGATATATTTCTGGCAGAATCAACCAACATCACAGAAAACCTAAAGTCTCCTTCAGGTAGACCAGTAAGTCTTAACTGGTAGTCTAGTGATCTGTTGGTAGTAAAATGGTCTAGGAAGTTATTATTATCAGCCATTGGCTCATCGTTTCCAGCATGCCACGGAATAACATTTACCGTAGCTCTACTTGCGTTATCCTGAACTTTTTCAACATAACTTGCTCTGAAAGCAGCTTCGTCGGCAAGGTTAATAATTGCTGGATCTAAACCAATATTCCAATCCACTGGAACAGGGTCGCCGCTATCATCTTCTTGCATTAGAAAATTACAATGATACCAACCGGTATCCTCCGTATCGATGTTGAAGGCAGTCTTTCTTCCTAAATATTCTAGTCGGCAAAAAGGCGTACTATCTGCGTCGCTCAATGTAAAATGTATGTCTATAGGTGGTACAAACTCTTTGGTAGCAACATTGCCATCCAAGTCCACATAATCCGCAGCCCCTGCAACTTCATATACTCCGCCACAAATACCTGCGTTATTTTGTCCACCTCTAGAAAAAGTATCGCTTGCCGCAGCCTCTACATCTGACCTTTTTTCGCCAATGTTAATACATATAAAATTATTATCTTCTGTTCCTATGCAAGGGTCAGGAGCAGCAGTAACATCACTTAATCGGGGGGTGACATTATCAATAGTGTGTGAATAGGAATTGTTAGCACCACAACTATACTCGTTACCTTGATCATTGGTGTAGGAAAGCCTTACATCTAGACTCAAAGAAAATGAGTTTTGAATCCTAACACCTTCTAAATTTCCAGCTACCACTTTTCCGCCAACAGCAATAGGACCGAAATCTAAAGTTGTACCCGGAATAACGAGACCGCTATCATTTCCTACAAGCTCTCCAGGGTTTACATTCGATGGAATCGTATAAAGAAACCTATCGTTACCCAGATCTAAAGATCCATCCGTATCCGTATCCTCAGCAAGAGGCAGACAATCTTTATTCCCCTCCACCGTCATTCTTTGAATCCGGATCTCAACTTCTAAATTATCTAAACTTCCAGACACTGTATCTTGAAGACGGTCACCAAAATCTCTCCAAAATCCATCATCAATATCCAAGACCCCTGGTCCGTATACCTTTAAAAAGCCGTTACAAATCCCAGGGGACTGACTGTTGTAGTACCTATATAGGTTTGCAAATGCCGAGTCGATATACAGCCAAGAATTCACTCTTGAAGGTAGATCAACTAGAGATTGAACAAAAGGAAGCATGTCCCCTGCGGGATCGGGAGTCTGTCCGTTACCAGTGCTGTAAATGCCATCAACAACTGGGTTATATAAGCTATTAATTGGATCTATTGTTAAAGGGTCTTCATCCACATCTACAATTGGTAAATTTAAAAATTGATTCCCGTCAATATTAGTGTAGTTTCCACCTTCGTTATTTGCTGGGTCCCAATTGGGGTAAAGCTGGCTAGTGGTATAGGAATCTAGACGATCTCTTTCTTTAAACTCAGAAACAATATTATTTGCAATGGATTGGCATTGTGAGCTTTTGAAAATTCTAGTAGAGGTTCTGGCGTTTTGGGTTACATAGAACGTAATCGCCACCGCAGACGAAGCTACAATTCCGACAGCAATCATCACCTCAGTGAGACTGACTCCCTTTTGATTATCCCATATATTTTTTAACGCTTTCACTGCTAATAGTTTAGTTTTAAGACACCAATTAGCAAAAACAATTATATATAGCGTATCACATTAGGACGAAAGTGGACTTACTTTAGTCAAGTGAGCCTCTTTCAAACGGAACTATTCTATCAATATAAATTTAGTTTCGCTTTTATTGTCATCAAAAAGTGAAAGTAAGAGGAGCATTATATTTTTATCTAAACCTTTTAAACTGATGTTTAAAAAAACCGAGCGGTAGCTCGGTTTTTTAAGTGTTAGGATAAGTTATCATTTAAAGGCTTACTGAAAGTTTAAAACATCCATGGTGTAGGACAGTCTACCCTCATTTCTCCAGCAATTCGCACGCTTATTCAAATTTCTAACAGTAAAAACATCTAAAACGCCGTCCATTACTTCTTCATAAAGACCACAGTTTTCTCTTCTTCTATTGTTTTTGAAATTTACCTCAACCCAATCGGCATTATCACTATCGATACTAGGGGCAGCAACGCTCAGACGAATTCTTACGTCTTCAAAATAAGGTAAACCACCATTACATCTCAATTTAACAATTTCTCCACCTAATGCTTTCACCACTTTTTCTGTAGCGTTCTCAACAGCGTCACAAGAAAAGTAGGTGTCGATCACTCGAACTGTAAATCTTGTTTCAGAAACTTCTGCCTTCAGGCCAACTACAAACATAAGCGGTGCTAAAAACCATAATAGTCTTCTCATAATATCCTCCAAATGATTTCGGCCTAGAGTTAGAATAACTCTTGGTCCGGTTACAATTAGTTAATTTGGAAAAATTACACAATAGTCCTGTAGAGCAGTCAACGTAGACCGGAGAAACTCAAAAAATAATTGAGTCAAATCGAACAAAAAGAAGAAAACTTCGTGTTTTAGGAGTTATTGCCTTTAAAATAGGCAAAAGCCACTCTCTGCCTTTTATTGATGATGGCTTAGAGGGGCTTAGGTCAAGGTCGAACACAGTATTTTAGATTGATCTAAAGACTGAGACCTATTTCGTTAGATTTTTTTCTTCGATAAGAAATCGATTTTCTGGGATTACGTTTTCTTTCTAATTGAGAAAAAACCCATTCTGCAATTTCAGGACACTCGATCTCATCGTCAATATCATGCTCTTTGTTGTATTCACGCCAATCAATGGGCAAACAAGCTTCAAACATTAATTTCCAGACATCTTTGCGAGTATCCTCTATTGGTAAGTCAACATCCTGAATCCCGTGGGTGATTAAAAATGGTGTCTCGTATGCAGCCTCAGAAACCTCTTCTAACCAATTATCAAAATGATAGATATATCCACTAATACCAATGATTCCACCCAAAGGTTCTGGGTATCTCATGCCAACATCGATAGACATTAAGGAGCCTTGGGAAAAACCAAGGAAGAAAACATTCTTTAAATCCCAACCCTGCATTTTCAGTTCTTCTAATAATCTGAAAATTTTTAAACGATTCCTCTGAACCTCTGCGCCTTGGTTCGGTGGAAAAGGATACCAAGTGTAGCCGCCATCGTACTTTCTAGGCGCGTTCAACAAAAGATAAGTAAAGCCTGGCAAAGGCAATTCCTCATTGAACTCTCTAAAGGGCTTCAGAGAATCTCCTCGGCCGTGAAGGACAATTATCAGCTTTCCATTTTCCGGTCCACTCCAGTAGTCCGGGGCGATCACTTCATAATCAAATTCTGAGCAATAAATCATAGTTCTTCTTTGACACTTGGTCTAATTGGCTGCATTCCTAACATCTAAATATTAAACTTACGCGGAGTATAACAGATAGGAGCCAAAATGTACATAGTAACTGGTGCCGCCGGATTCATTGGAAGTGCTTTAGTTTGGGAATTAAACCAAATGGGAATTACCGATATTCTCTGCGTAGATCGCTATAGAAACGGAAGTAAATGGAAGAACTTGCGTAAGCTAAAGTTCACAGATTTTATTATGACAGATAACTTTTTTGATCTCTTAGAAGACCCCGCTGTTCAGGCACAGGTCGAGGGGATTTTTCATATGGGAGCTTGCTCCTCCACAACGGAAAAGGACATGGATTTTTTAGTGGATAACAATTATTACTTTTCCCAAGCCTGCTTTCATTGGTGCTTAGCCCACGGCAAAAAGTTTGTATATGCAAGTAGTGCGGCTACCTACGGAGAGGGAGAAAATGGTTTCTCTGACAATACGGATTCCAATGATCTTGTCCCACTAAACCCATACGGTTATTCCAAAGTTCTTTTTGACAGATGGGTAGAGATGCAACCAGAAAAGCCTCCGGTTTGTACTGGTTTAAAGTTCTTTAATGTATTTGGACCGAATGAGTACCACAAAGAGGCTATGACTTCAGTGGCCTTCAAAGCAGTTCATCAAATCCGAGACACTGGCAAGTTGAAGCTTTTTCGAAGCCATCGAGAGGACTACAAGGATGGGGAACAACTTCGCGATTTTGTTTATGTAAAAGACATTACTCGATGGATGACGGAGATTATGAATAAAGACGAACTGCAGGGCTTATTTAATTTTGGATTTGGTAAGGCTCGGTCTTGGGTCGATTTAGGCAGTGCAGTTTTTAAAGCGATGGGTAAGAAGGTGGATATTGAGTGGATTGATATTCCTGAAGATATTAGGGATCAATATCAATATTTCACAGAGGCTGATATCAATAAGCTAAAGGCTTCAGGATTGTCGGAGCCGCAGTGGCCGTTGGAAAAAGCGGTGGAAGATTATGTTGTTAATTATCTGTTAGAAAGTGATTCTTATCTTTCTTAGGTTTTTGGGTTTGCTTTTTTAGTCGAACGTAAAAATCACATCCAAATAGAGTCGATCGTACTCAGACACGCAACTTCGTGGGGTTCGCTCAGGCGCCGCTGGGCTTTTTCATATTTTACCAAATTTTGTGTTGGAAATGAGCGTGCAACTGCCCCTCAACCAAAGACGTCCGTACTCAGACACGCAACTCCGTGCGGACGTCTTTGGTTGAGGGTCAGTTGCACTTTTCCTTATTTACTTAGTGGTAACAGTTTGGATATATATGTTTGAGGGGGGGGAATAGGATTCGTTTTTTTGGTGAGCTTTGATGAATAGTTGAGGGATAACTAATTGTTTTGGTTGCTATTAATTGAACGATGGACTACGGGGAAAATATTATAAAAATGGGGGGCTTTGCAATGATTCCTATTGGATTTAGGAGTTTAGACTTTGTGGGTAAGGGGCTCAGGGGTATAGTTTGGATTGGGATAATTTTGTTTAGGTTTGAGAGAGAGACATAATTAATGACTAAATTAAAGTTGGTTCTTGTGAACCCTCAGTACGCTGGTAATGTTGGATATTGTGCGCGGTCTGTGGGAAATATGGGTGCGGAGAATCTTATTATCATTGCTCCTGAGTGTGATTTGGAAGAGGAGCGAGCAAAGCAAATGGCGGCAGGTTCTCAAGCTTCTTTAAAGGACCGTGTTGTCTATGAGAGCTGGGATGAGTTTCTAGCGAAAGAACCTCCGGGACTGCGTATTGCCATGACTGCAAGGGATGGTAAGAATCGTTCTCCAGATTTTTTGCCACAACTTTTAGATCAATTAAATGATAGAGAAGATAAAATATTAAAAGATAATTATGTTTATATTATTCTTGGCCCGGAAGATGATGGCTTAAACGCCTCTGATATTGAGAGAGTGCATTTATGTGCAAAGCTTCCTACTTACGGAAAATTTAAAAGTTTGAATTTAGGTCATGCAGCACAGCTTAGCCTTTATATATGCCAAGAGTTTTTTAATAGAAATGGTATTACCGCCTCTGATGAAGTTGTTTATGACAAGGGAGATTCAAACATTGCTCCCCCTACCAAAGATCTAGTTGAAAAATGGGCTTTAGAAATAGGATTTAGCCTCCAATCTAATAAGAGAAATATTGCCCTTAGAATTGATCAAATTCTTCAAAGAGCTGTACCGACTAATGAAGAATATAAATTACTAGAAAAGATGATTCGTCAAAGTCTGAGAAAAATTGAAGATCCTGAGTATCTTCCAAACAACTCGAAGCTTAGGGAATCTAATCGGGAGAATGATAATGTGCGAAGTTAAGTCTATTGGCAAAATTTGTTCTCCATTTAAAACAAAATTTGCAGTTCCGAGGCAAAGTCAGCTAGTAGAAGGAATTCATTCAAAAGTTTGTTTAAAGAAAAGTGTTCAGCCAGAAATTGCTTTAAATGGAATTGAGAGATTTAGCCACATTTGGTTAATATGGCATTTTCATTTAAATACCAATAAAAAATATCGTGCAAAAGTAAGTCCTCCACGGAGTCCAGAGGAGAAACTAGGTGTATTCGCTACTCGTAGCCCTCATAGACCTTCCCCTATTGGAATGAGTGTTGTTGAGTTAGTTGAGGTGGGAAAAGACCATGTCTGGGTTAAAGGCGCTGATCTTGTGCAAGACACTCCCATTCTCGACATTAAGCCTTATATTGCTTCCTACGATTCCTTTCCTGAGGCTAAAACGGGTTGGTTGCATGCTGTGGATGCTAGATTGGATAGTGTTTTATTCTCTGAAGAATTCAATTCGGCTATAAGTTTAGAGTTTGATCAAATAACATCGGGAAGAGATTTTAATAATTCTAGTCAGTTTTTAGACTTTGTTGAAAGCTTGTTACTGGAAGACCCAAGGCCAAAATCATTCAAAGCAAAGCCTAGCTTAGAAAAGGTTTTTGTTATGGAATTATATAACATTGAGATTTTCTTCGAAATCCAAAACAACACGGCCATCGTGAGCCATTACAAATTCATCAGAAAAAAGAAATCTGGAAACTACCTGGATTCGTTGAGTGAAATTCAAGCTCAGCTCAGGTAAATACCAAGTATATCTCCTTCAATATTTTGAACCGAAACCGGCTTTAGGTTTTTTACCTGATCCAAACTAGTAAGATCTAATCCTCTTACCAATGAGTGGTGCGAGCCTAGAATCTTTGGTGCAATAAATGAGTAAACGGAATCAAACATGTCCGCCTTTAAAAATGACCTTATCAATCGAGCGCCACCTTCTAATAATACCGAGCTAATATTAAGCTCAGAATACAAATATTCGCTCAACTTAGTATAAGAAACTCTTGAAAGGTCCGGCAGACAAAACTTATGAATACCAGACTCCAGTTGTTCGTAGCTAAAATGTTTTCCATGGCCCACAAATACTATTTTATCTAGAGGCCTTACACTGGCTATTTTTTTGTTAGCTACTTTTTTAAGGTTCTCAAACTTTGTATCGAAAACAATAGTATAATTATCCAAATCTTCAAAACCTGGTGCCCTTGAATTTAATCTTGGGTCATCAGCGGTAAAAGTATTCTTACCAATAGCCACCGCATCATAGCCTGCTCTTAAATACTGAACATAATCTCTCGATGCTGGATTTGTTATCCATTGAGACTCCCCATTATCTAGAGCTATTTTACCATCGAGTGAAGTTGCAGTTTTAAGAGTCCAAATACATCTACTCTCTCGCATATTAGTGAAGAATCTATGGTTTAAAAAATCCAAAGCCGTTTCGTGCACACCTTCGTAGAGTTCCACCTCTATACCCGCCGCTTCAAGCTTCTCTTTACCTTTGCCTGCGACCGCTGGGTTTGGATCTAATTGTCCAATTACAACTCGCTTGAATCTCTTATTAATAATGAGATCAGAGCAAGGTGCTGTTTTCCCCGTATGAGCGCATGGCTCAAGGGTCACAAAAATTGTGGATGAGCCAAAGTCGTACTCACCCGCCAACGAATTTACCGCATTCACCTCAGCATGAGCCTCACCATAAACCAAGTGAGCGCCAGCGCCTAAATACTCATTTTTATCTGAAAGTATCACTGACCCCACAAGAGGGTTGGAAAGAACCTTTCCCCAACCCAAATAGGATTGAGATATCGCCAGCTCCATAGCTTCATCAGTTGTTAAAGAAACTTTAATATTAGTGTCTGGTATACTCAGTGTAGTTTTCAAGTTCTAAAGTACTCCGCGTCTTTCTTGGTCTCTTTCAATGGCCTCAAAAAGAGCCTGAAAATTTCCTTCGCCAAATCCATCGTGGTTCTTTCTTTGAATCACTTCAAAAAATATAGGTCCGCAAAGATTTTGTGTGAATATTTGAAGTAGATATCCATCATCATCACCATCTACTAAAAGACCGAGTTCTTCAAGTACCCCTAAATTCTCTTCTACGTTGGGCACCCTATCAGGTATCGCGTCGTAATAAGTAGAGGGAACCTCCAAAAAATTAGTATCGGTTTTTCGAACCTCAGTCATAGATTTTACGATGTTATTAGATAGCAGAGCAATGTGCTGAACACCAGATCCATCATATTCTTCAAGGTATTCTTGGATCTGTGATTTTTTATCAGTGGGTTCGTTTACTGGGATGATGATCTTACCACAAGGAGACATCATTACCTTTGATTCTAAGCCGGTTTTTGCGCCTTTTATGTCAAAGAATCTCTTTTCCTTAAAATTAAAGAGCTTCTCGTACCAATCACACCACTTCTGCATATCTCCCTGAGGAACATTGTTAGTAAGATGGTCTACTCTTATGAAGCCTTTTCCGGACTGAACCTTATCATCTACAAAATCGTACTCTGAATCGAAAATATTTTTAGACCCAAAATCTTCGATAAAATAAATCAAAGAGTCTCCTATTCCGAAGATACTAGGATAGTCGATGTTAAAACTCTTTTTTGTTTCTACCTCGTAAGAGGTGGCGCCCTTAGCCAAGAGATCATCAAAAGCTGAGCTTGCATCTTTAACTCTAAACCCCATGGAACAAACAGAGGGTCCGTGTTTTTCAGTAAAGCCCGCGGCGAAACCAGTCGGGTCTGTATTTAACAGAAAATTCATATCCCCTTGGCGCCAAAGCTCAATGGATTTATTCTTATGGTTTGCAATTTTTGTGAATCCAAAATTGCTAAAAACTTTGGATAATCTTTCTGTATCTTTATCCGCAAATTCGACGAAGTCGATGCCATCTAATCCGATGGGGTTTTCCCAAAGTTGACTCATAAATCCCTCCCGTTTGTAGTAAATCCACAAAAGCCTAACATAGTAGAAAAACTTAAGAAAGCAGGGTTATAGGGTGTCATTCCCCCAAAATCACTCTTTCAAAAAAAATAATATTATTTACTTTGAATTAGTGTCAGTTTTTTCGGCTTATGAGGTCAGCTTATATCTATCAGCTTAACTAATTGATACTTAACAGAATGAATAATTTTATAATTCCAGCCAGTAGGATTATAACCACACTCGTCAAGGCGTTGCTAGGTTCCCCCCCCCTCCTTACCTAGCCGCTTAGACAAGATTTCCCTCCTTGAACAATCTCGATTGTTCAAACCCCGATTGGGCCCGATTCACTTCGAGCCCTTTTTTTTTGCTAATATCTCAACTTACCTAATTCCAAAGAGCTAAAAATGACTTTTTACGGCACTAAACCGAGCTCGATAGCTATCAGACAGTAATTATTTATTGTAATCTTTTCACTTTAGCTCTGCTTCCCCCAACGCTCTGTTACCATGCGATCACCCCCTTAAACTTTATCGGAGATCAGTGATGTATTTTGCCTTGAAGCCCTTAGCCTTGTCCCTTATCGCCTTCTTACTTTACTCCCCACTCAACGCCTCTACGGAACCACCTAAAATTAGGGCCGCCTTTGATGTGGGCAGTGGCGCCACTAAAATGAAAGTGTTTGAGGTTAAAACAGTAAATGGCAAATATATTACTACGGCAGTGGATCCTGACAATTGTTCCGCTGATAGAGCTGTAAAGTACAAAGAGGATCTAAATAAAGAATTAGGCGTAGCCCTTGAAGAAGCGGGAAACCTTTACTTTGATAATCCAGCACTCTTGGCTCAAACGAAATTAGAAATAAAAAAGGACTTTAAAGATCGAGGTATCGAAAATACAATCAAAGAAGATACAATGTATCAAGGAATAGAAGCCCTTAAAGAATTAAAACAACTAGCGATAAGCTGTGGTGCCCAAGAATTCTCTGGCGTTGCAACCTCTGCATTTAGACAAGCTGATAATTCTAAAAGTATTATTGCCGCCTTGACGATCTCCACTGGAATCTATTTAAACATTGTAAGCCAGTTGGAAGAGGCCGATCTTGGTTTCAATGGTCTCATTGCTAAGAAGAAAATCGATCCTAGAGGAGTTTGCTCATGGGATATTGGTGGATCAAGCATGCAAATTGTTTGCATGGATCAATCTGGAGAAAAGTTTTATCATTTGAGTACCTTAGCATCTGTTCCTTTTAAGGATATAATGGTGCAACATCGAGTGGAACAAGAATCAAACCAAGATCAACGAACTAAAATTCTAACGGAAAATACTCCGAACCCTATCTCTATTGAGGCAGCAGAAAAGGCTAATATTGCCATTGAAGGGGAACTTTCCAGAATAAAGTCAGGAGTTGCAGTCCTATCGGTGAATCGAGTTTATGGAATAGGAGGAGTGCATTACTATTCTGTGAATAAAAATAACTCTCTACCTAAATACACTACTGCCAGCCTTGGACATGCAATAGAAAGAAAATTGAACAAGACTGATGGAGATTTAGGTGGCGGTAAGTATGTTAATACAGACGTAAGCAATATGATATTAGTCCACTCCATAATGCAACAAACCGGGATATCAGAAGTAGAAGCCGCACGAGTAAACCTTACTGAAGGTCTTTCTATTTCGGAAAAGTACTGGTGAAATCGTGAACAAACTATTTTTACTATTAGTTTTTTTTAGCTGTCACTTTCTATTAGCTAACACGGCCACTGAGGAAGTAACACATCTGGACGAGCATCAATTTGATATGGTATTAGGCCTAGAGAGTGATATTTTACCCGATCCAAATCTTGCTGAATTTGATTTAAGATCTAGCTCTGAAAGAACAGGTTTATTTTTGAGCTCGCTAGCCTCTATCGACGTTGAATGTACATTTAATGCTATGAAGAAAAAAAGAGGATTAGAAATCCGCGTAAATAGCCAAACAGATAGCTTTACCGAACTTTTATTCTATCAATCCAATGAAAACATCCGAGGAGTATATGACGGCTATATGTTTCAAGACATGGAAAAACCATTTATGTTCGTGGAGATCGAGGGCTTAGAAAAACGTGCCCAGTGTGGAGTTGAAAATGCTGGGTCAAAATTCATGGAGAACAAACTAAACACTGGTCTCAAGTTAGATTGTTTGAGTTTTTCGGTGAATTTGCACTGCAATAAATGGACTGTAAACTAAATACCACCAAAAGATTCTTTATAAAACTCAACGACCTCAGACGAAACTTTTATAGATTTCTTATCCCATTTCTCGATATAAAGATTTTTAGGGTCTCTGATTCGACTGAGCGCTACGTAGGCTTGCCCTGGCTCCCAAAGAGAGGAAATATCCACTACCATTCTATCCAATGTTGTTCCCTGCGATTTATGAATCGTAGTTGCGTAAGCCAAACTTATAGGGAAATTCCGAGCAAGAGCAACAATATTGCCATCCGGATCGAGTAAACTAAATTGTGAGCGTTCCAATCGGATGTTATGGCCATTTAATAAATCGATATCTATCTCATCACTATGGATATCCATTATATGACCCAAAGATCCATTTACAAAACGGTTCATGGGATCATTTTGTCTAATCATTACAAATGCCCCAATTTTTAATACAAGCTTCTCAGGAACCGGGGCTGATTTTTTGATTTTTTCGATGAATTTTTTATTCCCATCATATTCTGTGAAAAACTCCATCGGCTGATCCTCAATTTCTTCTAGTTTCTCAAGATTGTAAGTCTCCACTTTGTTTTTTCTAGGAAACAATCTAACAGCATCTAAACTTTCCTCAGCTAATCTGGTATGATCCTGTAGAAATTGAAGTAATTTTTCAGACTTGTTTCCAACCCTAAGATCGGCAAGGACCTCTAAAAATAGATCTTGATTGGAACGCATGTTCTCACTAAGAACAACTTTTTTAAACTGACTAGCTCTCCAACTTGGATCCTTAAAAACCCAATCAATTTGACCACCATGAATATTTACCGGTGGTAACTGGGCAAAATCTCCTACCGCTATAACCCGTAGTCCTCCCCATGGGAGACTTGGATTTAAAACCAACCTTGCAATGGCCTCAGCGGCACGGAAGGCTACCGCCGGAATCATAGATACTTCATCTAGAATAAAGCCGTGTACGTCATGGAGTCGAGAAACTAATTTAGAGTCGCCAATCGCTTTTTCGATCGTTGCCTCGAGTCCCCCCTCCATAATCCCTAAATTAAAAAAACTATGAAAGGTTCTACCACCTACCAAAACTGCGGCACTCCCCGTACTTGCAAGAACAGGAAACTGCTTGGGGTCTTTATCTTCTAAGAACTGCTTTACAAGAAAGGACTTTCCCGTCCCAGCACCACCGGTGAGGAATACATTCTCCGTACCAGATAAATAATCAAATGCAGTTTTTTGTCCTAGATTAAGCATGAATCTCAACCTAACACTCTAGCTTTCTAGGGTCTAGCGCGATAGAATCTCTATTTAAATAGAATAGGGTTTATCTAATTTAATGGAATCTAAGATAGCCTTCCATCTACGGGACCGGATTCAAGAAGCCTTTTTGGTATAAACAAAGCCCTGAGCTTTGCTAAGCCCCTTTCCTACGGCTTGCCTCACATTTTTGGCTGAAATTTACAGAAATTTTAAGTCAATGTGATGAATATTTAGGCTTGTTTAGCAGAAATGCGTACCCAATCTGTTTGCTAATCCGATATACTGGCTCTCTGTGCCGGAGGTACCTTAAATGACAGATGTATTTTGCAATAGAACCTTAAATTTCAAAAAAATTAAGTACTTGGGTTTTGATATGGATCATACCCTAGTTCGATACAACACGGACGAATTTGAAAGCTTAGTTCAAAAAATCACCGTGGATAAATTATTAAAACTAAAAAATTACCCAGAAGACATTAAAAACATTCCTTTTGAGAACGATAGGATAATCCGTGGTCTTATTGTAGATCAAAAGAACGGAAATATTTTAAAATTGAACCTTCACGGATCGATCAAGCAAAGTTATCACGGTACAAAACCGATCGATTTTAAAAAGCAAAAACGTTTTTATAAAGGTACACTGATAGACCTAAATGATCCTAATTACCTATCAGTAGATACGGCTTTTTCCATTGCCTACGGTATTCTTTTTGCCCACATGGTGGACATGAAGGATGGAGACTATCATGAGCAAATGCCATCCTATCAGGAAATCAGTGCTGACATTTTGGAATGTGTAGACATTGCCCATAGAGACGATAGTCTTAAAGGCCAGGTAGTTAAAGAGCTTGATAAGCACGTAATTTTAGATCCTGAAATGGTCGAACGCTTAGAGAAATTTATTAAACACGGAAAAAAGCTGTTTGTAGTTACTAACTCTGACTATGCCTATACAAAAATAATGCTTGATTACTCTATCAACCCCTATTTAAAAGAGCACAAACATTGGTCTGAAATATTTGAATTTGTAATCACTCTGGCTATGAAACCTCGCTTCTTTTATGACAAGCTTCAATTTCTTAAAATTGATCCCGATACGGGTCTGATGAGCAATCATGATGGACCAATGGAACCAGGTATTTATCAAGGTGGATGTGCTGATCGATTCACCGAGGACTTAAAGCTTTCTGGAGATGATATCTTATACGTGGGTGACCATATATACGGTGATATTGTCCGATTAAAGAAAGATTGTAATTGGAGAACCGCTTTGGTTGTGGAAGAACTTGCCGAAGAGGTAAAAAACATCCAGAAATCTAAACCTGTTTTTGACGATATCTGGGAGCTGATGGATCAAAAGCAACCTCTTGAAAAAGAACTTCAAAAAATGGAAGATGATAGAAGAGAGCTTGGTCATAAAGCCGATCCCAAGCTTGTAGATAAACTTTTGGAGCAAATTCATTCTATAGATAAAGATATTGGTGAGAAAATTTCAAAACATCAGTCTGTTTTTAATAAAAACTGGGGTGAAGTTATGAGAGCAGGAAATGATGAGAGTTATTTTGCAAGCCAGGTGCAACGTTACGCTTGTATTTATACTTCTACTTTAGCTGATATTCTTAGAGTTTCTCCTCGGAATTATTTTCGGGCTAGCCGTAGAGAGCAGGCGCATGAGTTTACGGCTAAGAAGGCTTGGAACGATCAGTAGGTTTGGCTTACCCAGCCATTTTCTTTCGCTCAGGCGCCGCTGGGCTTATTCTTTTATTGTGATATTTGTGGTGGAAATGAGCGTAATCCTCAGATGTGTGTGAGCTCCCTCATGCTCAAACACGCGTTCTTTTCGCTCAGGCGCCGCTAGGCTTTTTCTTTAACTGTGAATCTTTGTTGTTGAAACGGGCGTAAACCTCAGATGTGTGTAAGCTCCCTCATGCTCAAACACGCAACTGCGCGTGAGGGAGCTTACACACATCTGAGGTTTACTCTTTCTTTTCTTTTTTTCTTTGTTTTTGACTGTTGGGGGCCGAGGGAGTGACGTAAATTGTTTTACAGTTTGGATAGAGTTTTCATTGGGTTTTGGGAATTGTGATTTTTTTGGGGATTGAGTGTAGAATTGGATAAGAATCTTGCTTTTAATTTTGGAGAAGCTTATGAAAAGTTTAGTTGGTTTTTTGTTTTTCGTTAGTGGGTTTGTTTCTGCTGGTGATTTGGTGGATGAGCAGCCTGTGATTTTGGATGCAGAAAAATTTGAGCTTCATTGTGGGAATGAAGGTTTAGTTAAGGCTAATACCTTAAAAATTGATAATAAGAACTTCCTTCTTTTGAATCTAGAGGGTGAGAAAACTCTTTTTAGAATACGGCAGGAAGCTCGGTTTAATCCGGTCAATAAACATAATGGTATTGTAAGGCGAGGAATTGAATTTTGGGCTTATTCTTGTGTTGCAGGCTTTAATTATGAGACTGAGCAACTAGCAAATGTCGGAAATTGCAAGGAAGATGGCCCCTTATATAACCTTAATGTTTTAGTAACAGATGGGAAACTTAAATATCGAACGGCAATGTACAAATCATCAATTATTCGAAATGAGTCGGCTCCTTGGAAGAAAGTAAGTGGTTCAAGAGTTTACCAACCTGCTCATTTTCTTTTTGAGATTGTGTCTGAAGAAATGAATTTAGAAGGATCCTGTGCCTTACGGACTTATCATGGTGAGTAGCACTCAATAGATTTCTATTTTCAAAAAAACTATCTTGAATGACGGAGGCCGAGGTATTGATCTTGGCCTGTTTCGTTTAGGGTGCCTAGTAGGTTTTTAGGGATTTTGTTCCATTTTTTTTTGGCTAGGCGGGAAATTGTTAGCTTTATGCAGGGGCGTTGGAAGCGGTTTTCTTTGATGCATTGGAGGGGGCTGGAATCTACTTCGGCTGGTTTTAGGAGAGAGTCAAAAGAGATTTTTATAAATTCTCCTTTTCTAAGTTCTTTTGTTGGGGGCTTAGTCCATATAGATGAGCCATTGTTTTCTTGAAATCGATTTACACTAAAAGGCTTTTTGCCCTGTCGTTCTACTTCCTGATTGAAACCTGTGATGAATAGCTTTAAGAACTCCTTGTCTGGAGAATCTAATAAAACGATTTTTCTGTGAAGAAGTACCGGATACAATTGCCTGTAGCTGTACTTTCCGTATTCCTGCCAACTTACAAAGCCTGAGAGCTTTAAAAGACCTTTGAATTTTGGTTGAATTCCGTCTTTAAAAAGCAAGAAACTCAAACCACCAAATATTACTAGAAATCCTAGGCACATAGCCCATTTAAACGCTTTCGGCATGAGGGCGATTATAGCAAGACTAGGCTTCTGAGGCTAACTTTGAAGACCTATTCTTAGAAAATGACACCTGGCATATTGCTGATAAATTCAAAGCTTCTATTGTGGGCAATCAACAGAGATTCTTCATGAACTTTGATTGAGGATATTAGCCTGGGAAACTCCCGGCATTTAGTGTTAATGGGACTTGATCTGAAGGGACAGGTACCATGAAAAATAAAAACTTATTAGTGGTTGGCAATGGCCGGCTAGCTACCAGTATACTACCCTACCTTTTATCCGTAGGACATGAAGTCGATCAGCTCGATCGAAAAACTCTTGAGAACCAATTAAAATTTGAAAAACACTATGATCTTGTAATAGTTTTAGTTTCAGATTCAGCTATATCAGATGTAGTTTCAAGTTTAAGAAAGCTAAACCCCTTTGAAAGTCAGTATCTCCATATGTCTGGAGCTCTCAATATAGAGGGTGTTTCATGTGTTCATCCTTGTATGAGCTTTGGGATAGAAGCATTGCCGGTTGAAAACTGGGACTCTATTCCATTTGCTGTTTTTGATAAATCACTTAATCATTTTTTCCCTACAATGAATAACCCAGAACTACATATACCCGTGGAACACAAAGCGCTCTACCATGCGCTATGTGTTTGCGCTGCGAACTTACCACAAATTATATGGTCTGAAACTTTCAAAGAAGCAGAAAAAATACCAATGGACCCTAGTCTTTTTCTACCGCTAATTGATGCCAGCTTGAAAAATTTATTTCGCTCTGGAGAAAAGGCTCTAACAGGTCCCATTCATAGAAAAGATGAAAACACGATGAAATCCAACTTAAATTCCATTGAATCCACCCTGTTGAAATCGACCTACCAACATCTTAAAAACACTTATCAGGATAGAACTTTATGAACAAATTAGATTTTGTTAAAAAGAAGCAATCAGGAGTAAAGATCAGTATGATTACATGCTATGATTACTCCTTTGCTAAAATTGTAGATAGCACGGATCTGGACTGTATTCTGATCGGTGATAGCCTGGCCATGGTAATGCATGGCTATGACAGCACAGTACATGCTACTATTGAACTTATGAGTCTACACACCGAGGCTGTAAGAAGAGGAACAAATAAGTTTCTTGTTTCTGATATGCCATTTATGTCCAATAGAAAAGGAGTGGAGTTCGCCTCAACATGTGCAGAAACTTTAATGAGAGCTGGTGCTAATTCCGTAAAAATTGAAGGAGCTGAGGGCAATCTTGATATAATACGACACTTAGTTGGGTCTGGAATACCAGTCATGGGACACCTAGGTCTTACGCCACAAAGTGTTAACGAGCTTGGTGGCTTTAGGGTTCAAGCAAAGACAGACTTAGCAAAAGAAAAGTTATTAAAGGATTCATTAGCTCTTGAGAAAGCGGGTTGCTTCGCTTTAGTACTAGAATGCGTTCCAAGTGACATCGCCAAAACAGTTTCTGAGAGCCTTAGTATTCCTACCATTGGAATCGGTGCTGGCTCTGACTGCGATGGACAGGTACTTGTTCTCCAAGATATTTTGGGTTTGAATACCGATTTTAAACCTAAATTTGTAAGAAACTATGAAAGCTATGCAGCAAGTACAAAATTGAGCTTTAACCTCTTTCATAAAGATATTCAAACTGGCGGCTTTCCTAACTCAGAAGAGAGCTTCCTATGATTATTGCTAAAAACCCAAAAAAGCTAAGCCAAATACTTTTAAATCAGACTACTGAGATTGGTTTTGTGCCAACTATGGGTGCTCTCCATGAAGGACATATGTCTTTGGTCAGAAAAGCAAAAGAAGAAAACCAATTGGTAGTCGTAAGTATATTTTTGAACCCCACGCAGTTTGATCAGAGCTCTGATCTAGATGGGTATCCAAGTAGTATTGAAAAAGACATTGAACTACTCAAAAATGAAGGTGTGGATATCCTTTTTACACCAACATTCGATGATATTTATCCAGATAGCTTTACGTTCAAAATGGTAGAAACGAACTTAAGTAATAAATTGTGTGGTTCCCACAGACCCGGACACTTTGATGGTGTGCTAACAGTAGTTTTAAAACTTTTCAATATTGTAAAACCTAAGCGAGCTTACTTTGGTGAAAAAGATTTTCAGCAATTAGTTTTAATAAAAAACATGGTGGAAGCTCTCTTTCTTGATATTGAAATTGTAGCCTGCCCTATTGTTCGGGAATCCTCTGGCCTCGCTATGAGCTCGAGAAATCGCAAGCTAAACCCTGAGTCTTTTGAAGCAGCATCAAATATACATAGAATAATTAAATCCAAAGAGCCAAGCACAAATATTAAAAGCAAACTTGAGCAACTAGGTTTAGCAGTTGAGTATTTGGAAGACATTGACTCCCGGAGATTCGTTGCTGCAAAGATCAATAATGTGAGGTTAATCGATAATGTCTCCATCTAATTCTGATAATATTTTACTAATGGTATCTGGATCTATCGCGGCCTATAAAAGCCTAATTCTCCTATCTCAATTGAGACAAGAAGGCCATGAGGTTAAAGTTGCCGTGACTAATTCCGCTTTGAAGTTTATTGGGCAAGCTAGCTTTGAGGGCCTGAGTTCTAATAAAGTTTACGCTGATGAATATGAATCTGGCCACCTAATGGATCATATTCACTTAATGAATTGGGCGGATAAGATTATCCTATACCCGGCTTCGGCCAATAGTATAAATAGTTTTGCAAATGGTATTGTGTCTAATAGCCTGGGAAGTCTGTTTTTGGCCTTTGACTTTAAAAAGCCCTTTTTCATTGCGCCGGCAATGAATTCTAAAATGTGGAACCACCCGAGCACAAAAAGAAGTGTGAAGGATTTAGAGGCTTGGGGAATCAAATTCATTCCACCGGAAGATGGTCAACTGGCTTGTGGTGAAATTGGATCTGGAAGATTATGTAGTCCTGAAAGAACAAAAGATATCCTGCTCGGACTAAAGCGATGAAAGTTCTAATTACAGCCGGTGGCACGGAAGAGAAAATTGATCATGTAAGAAGTATCACTAATTCGAGTACAGGAAATACTGGATTAGCCATTGCCGAACACTTTGCTGAAAATGGAGCTTCGGTAGATTTACTTCTCAATAGTGCGGGTATAGCATCACATAGATCTATATCAACCTTTGCCTTTACATCCTTTGAGGATCTCGAATCGTTAATTCACGAAAGGCTTAATATAACTAGGTATGATTTTATAATTCACTCGGCGGCGGTTTCAGATTTCAAATGCTCTGGAATTTCAATGGATAAAGTTAATTTCTATGAAGCAGACAAAATCACCTCCAGCTCCGATGTCTATTTAAAACTCACGCCCAGGAAAAAAATCATTAATTCCTTAAAAAGGCTCCAGCCAAACAGCACATTAATTGGGTTTAAATTCACAGCATCAAATTCGGAAGATGAAAACTCCAGGGCTATTGGAAAGCTATTTAAAAACTCAAACTGTGACTTCGTTGTTCACAATTCAGCCTTAACAAAAAAAAGTGCTCATGAGCATCCCATTGAAATTTATGATAGAGATTTTAATATAGTAGCAAAAACAAATGGTACCAAAAACATTGCGAGTAAAATATTCGATTTAACCAAGGTAGCTAAACTATGATCCTATGTCTTGATGTTGGCAATACACAGATTTTTGGTGGTGTCTTTAATGATAAAGAGCTGATTTTTAAATTCAGATATACCTCTGAGAAAACTTCTAGCTCTGATCAAATTGGAATTTTCTTAAAGAACGTTTTATCAGAAAATAAAATAGACCCTAATGATATTGCTAAAATAGCAATTTGTAGTGTGGTACCTCAAAGTGTTTATAGTATTCGTAGTGCCTGTATTAAGTACTTTGGTATTCAAGCATTTATATTGGAGGCTGGAGTAAAAACTGGCTTAAAGATTAAATATAAAAACCCGAGCGAAGTTGGCGCCGATCGAATATCAAACGCGGTAGCTGCGAAAACTGCTTATCCAGATACAAATTTAATCATAGCCGATTTTGGTACAGCTACGACTTTCTGTGCAATATCTAAAAATGCCGAGTATCTAGGTGGAGTCATCCTCCCAGGACTAAGATTATCCATGGAAGCCCTTGAATCAAAAACTGCAAAGCTTCCCAGTGTAGAGATAATTAGAACCCAAGATTTAGTGGGTAGAACCACAGTAGAGAGTATTCAAAGTGGTCTTTATTACGGCCATCTATTTTCAGTAATGGGAATCATTCAAAAGATAAAAGAAGAAAAGTTTAAAAATGAGAATTGTCTAGTTATTGGTACTGGAGGATTCTCTGTGTTGTATGAAAATACCGGAGTTTTTGACCAGATTGATTCAGACCTAGTCTTACGTGGACTACAAGAATCTCATCAATTAAATGTTTAGGAGAAAGAATGCAAATTCAAATGTTAAAATCTAAAATACATAGAGCGACCGTCACAGATGCAGATTTAAACTACGAGGGCTCAGTTTCTATAGACCCTAGATTCTGCGAAGCCGCAAAGCTACATAAGTTTGAAAAAGTGGAAATTTATAATTGTAACAATGGTGCTAGGTTTGCAACCTATGTTATCCATGGCAATGAAAATGAGATCTGTCTAAATGGTGCAGCAGCAAGACATGTTCACAAAGGAGATAAAGTTATAATTTGTTCCTATGCCAGATTGGATGAGTCAGAGGCCATAAAACATAGCGCCAGGCTAGTACTAATGGGTGACGATAATATTATAAATGAAGTAACTGACGCAGCAGTTTCTGGTGACTAAAGCATCTAGTCCTTAGTCAGCCACCTGTTCAAAGTGAAAGCGAAATTATCTTGGTGAACACTCATCCGTCGATAACAGCCATTCAATTCAAATAAAATTTCGTTGAGTTCGGCAGAGATCTTCGCCGTTCTCACACTTTGCTTTTGAAGAACCCTAAGAGAATCATTCTCTTGTTTTATATTTAAACTGATCTGTTCAATTTTCTCAATCTCCACAGGCTCACCAGTGGTTAGTGACGTGAAAACACTCAAGTAGTAGTCTTGTAAGAGATTTATATTCAATCGAATCTTCTTTTTTATATCTAGATCCACTAACTCATCCTGCTCATGAACCCTCCTTGAACAAAGAACTAAGTCATCAATTGCATCAGCAATACTTTCAAGCTCATCAGAAAATTTGAACAGCATTTGTAGCTCATTGGCTTCTTTCTTCGACAAGTTTCTTTCCATAAGTAAATGAGCTATATCAGAAATTTCTTTATCCATATTATCTGTAATTTTCTCATATTTATTTACGCGTTTCTCTTGGGCACGATCATCATTTTTTCCCACCAGATGAGACCGAACCATATCTAGTTGGACCTCAACAATAGCGGACATTTTCTTTAACTCTTGCTCGATGAGATCCAGCGCTAGACTTGTCGACACATCTGACAACCTTCCAACTAACAGAAGTTTTTTTGCCTCTTTATAACGAGCCTCCGGTACCATGAGATCAGTTAGCCATCTAAACAATCGGATTCCCACAAGGTAGATTAATATAGAAATCAAAGAATACAGAGTATACTGAATGGAAAAACTTAAATAGATATTATCAAATGTAAACAGGGCTGGCTGGTCTATTACGAAAACTAAAAACCCAAACATCACAGTAACTTCCACGAGCAAATAGCCAAAAGCAGTTCTTTGCGTACGGGAGCTCATCGCACGAGCGTAGACTAAGCCTGGAATACTCGCACCTAGCTGAATGCCCATAATTGTAACCAAGAGTACTGCATTACTAATCTCGGCTTTTGCAAAAATAGCGAATAGTACAAAAATGACAAAGAGTTTAGATCCTGAAATAGCTGTAGATAGACCGACTATAAACATAACAACAAGAAGATCTAAATAATAGCTTTCATGACCCAAGCCAGTACCTAAATATCTACCTACCAACTCCACATTAGCGAAACCAGATTGTCCCATCATTTTGAAACCCAAAAAGAGTAGACCGATGTAAAATAGACTTGTAAATAGTTGGTTTAAGACGCTAGATCGACGAAATAGAACCATGAGTATTCCCACCGCTAAAAATAGAAAACCAGATTCTACCATTCCAGGAATCGTAAAAAACCACGCCGTTGAAGCCAATCCCAACTGCGCACCGAGAAGGGTTAAAATACTCTGTTCAATTCCTAGAAGTCCCACATTTACATAACTCAGAACAATGTTCGTTATTCCTGAGGTACTTTGATTAAAAATGGCAACACCAAAGCCTACAAAAACAGAAGAAAGATATTTAGTGGTTCTCATATTAAACAAACGACGTATTAGGCTTGAGTTTAGGCTTTGGAAGCTTTGAGAAAAGCCCTTTGCTGCAAAGAAAATAACACCAATACTCACTAAAAAATTTAACAACATAAACAGTCCTTCTTGTAACTCTTAACTAAGAGTAGACCTCAAATCGAAGCGAGTCATTCCCGTAAAGCTTCGGTTTTAATTTGGGCAATAGTATCTCACTGGTTTTGGGGCGCTTTACTACTATTTTTTTTGGTTTCAAACCATAAGCCATATCAATCATCAAAGCAGCCTCATCATTGGTACCACAGAGCCTATGAAACACCTGCATTTCTTTTTTAACTTTGGCTTTTTTCGTTCTATCTGGAAACATAGGATCCAAATATATTAGTTCTAGATTATCCAAGCCAAGCCTATTGAATTCAGAAAAACAGCCAAAATGAATTTTCAATTTCTGCTTAGCAGCAACTATAGATTTATGTTCGAAGAGTTCTCCTAAAGCGTTGGATATCAATGTATAGACATATGGGTTCTTCTCGAAGGCACAAACATTGTATCCCAATCGCTGTAAGAGTAAAGATTCTCTACCCAATCCTGCGGTGCCATCTAGAACTAATCCGTCAACCTTTCCTACAGCCTTATAGATAAGCTCCTTAGAACGATTTGCCCTTCGAACTCGCTCGGCGATTGGACCTGATACATAGTTCACCCTTAAATCCAAATCGTCTAAAGCAACTCTTAAGCCTCGTTGATCATAATCTAGCCAAACCGTCTGCTTGCCAGTTTCCTCAATCGCTTTAAGTTCAAGTTCCGACCTACCTCTGGCTTCTAAATATGATTTAGCTTCAGGGCTACAAAGAACTACAGAGCCCATGCGTCCAACAAAGGCTGTAGATAGTAATAATAGTATTTCAATGCTTTACATAATGGCATAATTCTTATATTTACATCACATGTCTATTGAAGAAAAGCAAAATCAAATCATTAGTGAATTCAACAAGTTAGGATCATGGGAAGACCGCTACAAGAAGTTAATTCAGCTTGGTAAAGACTTACCCGAGTTTCCAGATCAGTATCATAAAGAAGATTATTTAGTTAAAGGCTGCCAGAGCCAAGTTTGGCTCTATGCTTTCAACGAAAATGGAAAAATGCATATCATTGGCGACAGTGACGCCATGATTGTAAAAGGTCTTTTGGCGATTGTACTCAAGGTCTATAACGACCAGGCCTATGAAGAGATAATGAAAGCAGAACCCAGGTTTGTGACAGAGTTAGGCTTAAATGTTCATTTATCTCAAAGTAGATCTAATGGTTTGGCGTCTATGATCAAACAAATCAAGTTATATGCAATGGCCTTTTACAGCATGGCCCAACAAGAAAAAAATTAATTGAGGAAAAAATAATGAAACATATAATAGTAGGTACCAACCGTCCAAATTCTCGCTCTGCAGACATTGCTCAGCTTGTTCAAGATATATATTCTGAACTTGGAGAAAAAACCGAGATTGTAGCATTGGCAGATTATCCCCTAAACCTTTTAGATGGAAACCAATACGGTGAAGATAAACCCGAGATTATTAAAGACTTAAATCAGAAAATGGATAATTCCGATGGCCTAATAGTGATAAGTCCCGAGTACAATGGCTCAATGCCTGGAATTCTGAAACTTTTTATAGACCACCTTAGCTTTCCAAAAGCCTTCGAGAAAAGACCTGTTTGCTTTGTCGGCCTTGGAGGTATGTTCGGTGGTCTACGACCTGTAGAGCATCTGCAACAGGTTTTCGGATATCGTAACGCCTACATTTACCCGTTTCGAGTTTTCTTTTTAAATGTTTGGAACATTATAAAAGAGGGTAAAATTCAGGATGAAAGTACTGAAAGGCATTTGCGTGAACAAGCCATTGGTTTTCAAAAATTTGTAAAAGGCTTACAAGACCAAGGGATTCATGCCAATAGCAATTAACTTCAAATTAAAATAAATTTGAATCTTTCTAGAACTAAAAAATTAGCATTCCCATGCTAAAGGCTTATTTTTCTTAATTTGTTCCAACATGACACGGTTTGGATCCTATAATCTAGGAACTAACAGAAACATGAGGGAATTTTAAAATGACTGAGAGAAAATCCATCCGATTTATTGCCGAAGACAACACTCTTGCATTACTAGATCTTTCGGAAAATTCCCAAAGCTTCAAGCCCTCCATAGTAGCATTAGTTGTCGACGAGGCAATGAAAGGTTCCGGCCTAGTGATGTTAAAGAAAAATGCACCCGTAGGCGGCCAAAGTCTAGCCGTTCAAGTTGGTGATCTAGCAGTAGTACAAGCTAAAGTCGTTTGGATACGGGAATTGGATGAGCATGTTGTAAGAATTGGTTTACAGATTGAAAATGAATTGTAAAATTTGGCTTTAGTCTGGTCGCGTTAATCTTTATATCCCATTAATTTACCTAAGTTTTGCGCCCTTTTTGCCGATTACTTTCTGTATGGAAAAAGCTGCAGTTCGCTTAGCTGAAGGCGATCTTTATCTGCATCAGGCAGAGGAAATTATTAATAAATCTAGAGTCTCCATGGGAGTTCTGATAGCCCTCTATGTTCTACTGTCTTTGTCCGGAATTTATAGTGACTACCCTCAAACCACATTAATTGTTGGTTTGATTTATTTTGTCTTTGTTTCACTTCGCTTCCTCCACTTACTTTCTTTTGATAAAAAAGCAAAAAAGGACCCAGACGCATATTTTAAAGTTTTTAGGGCATTTGCGTTGATCACCTCTACTTTCTGGGGAATACTATTTGCTATGGTTTCTTTCCATTATGGGGATCATCGAGTTACCTATATTTTTATGATAGGTATATTTGGACTTGTTTTTGGCGGAACCAACTCCATGTATGCAGATCTAAAGCTTGCTCTCATTTATGCTGCAACAGCTTTAGTTCCTGCAGCAATTATTAATCTGGCTGGAGGATCCTACCAATCAGTACTAGGTGCCGGTTTGGTAGTTTTTTGGTTTCTCACATTTAAAAATACTAGAATTCAAAATAGATATTTTTGGAAATCATCAAAGGACAGAGAACTACTTAATACAGTTTTCGAAGCTCTCCCGTCACCAATGAGTATTATATCGAATGAACTGATCTATGAACGAGTAAATAGGCACCTTGCAGATGCCTATCAATTGAGGCCAGACGAATTCATTGGAAAACCAGTAGGCTTTAATACATCGTTTAAAGACTCGATGAAATTCATAGAATTCTTAGAAAATACTTTTCAGGTAAAAGGAAAAGACGACTTTGTATCTGAGCTTAAAATAAAACAGGGTGAAGAAATTAAACACTTCTACATCGTTGCTGCAAAGTTTGCAAACGGTACAAAGATAGCATGTGTGAGTTTAGATGTAACTAGCGAGAAGCAAGCAGAAGAATTAATTGAACAACAAAGAGCTATTCAGCTAGAGGCATCTAGATTAAGTAGCATTGGTGAAATGGCGAACTCGATGGCTCATGAAATCAATAACCCTCTAGCCATCATCTCAGGGAAAACTGATCAATTAGATTCCCTAATTACATCAGGAAAAGAAAAGCCAGAATACATAAAAAAATGTATCGAATCTATACAAACTAACGTAACTAGAATATCAAAAATTATACGGTCGCTAAGAACTGTTTCTGGCTCATCAGAGGAAAGCTTCCAACAATGTGATCTAAGTGAAATAGTTGAAGACAGTCTTTCACTTTGCAGAGAGCGTATGAAAAGCGCTGGCATTCAAATATCTATTGATTTAAAAGCAAAAGAAATTGAAGCTCATTCTTCTCAGTTGTCTCAAGCTATTTTACATTTGATGAGTAATTCCATTGAGCAAATCACTGCTCACAAATGTACCGAAAAATGGATTAAGATAGAAAGCTCTATTAACAAAGAAGCCATGGTCGAAATAGTCATCACTGATTCAGGCCAAGGAATCCCCGTAGAAGTTGCAAATAAAATGTTCCAACCTTTCTTCTCAACAAAAGAGATTGGGGATGGAGTAGGATTGGGTTTAACAGTAGTTAGAAGTATTGTCCAAAACCATAGTGGTGAAATCTTCGTAGACAATTCAGCTAAAAACACTTGTTTTACAATCACAGTCCCTTTATACCAAAAAGCAGCATAAACTTCGGAGAAGACTAAATGGAGCACTTTCACAGTAAAATAGTATCAGATCTAGTAGAACATCTAAAAAGAATGATTTCCGAAACAAATGGTATAACACTCAATGATACCCTAGAGCTCAGTGCCCATTCCGATTTTGTAGAGGGAAATAAAAATATAAGTAAGCTACTACATGAATTTAGACTGCTACTTAGTAATTATCAGCAAGAAGAAGTAGATATTTTGACTCTACTTCAACATCCTGTAGCCGAAGCTCTATCTATATTCTTCAAAGACTTTCCTGTTACCTACAATGAAGAACATACCCACTTAACTGGATCCCTTACCGCTGAGTTTGTTTTCCCGAGGTTGAAAGTTCTTTTGGATGGACCTCATGGTGATATTTATAAAAAGAAAATTACTGACATCTACGGAGAATCTGCAATTCCGATAAATTCTGAAGAAGACGTAGACAAGCTAATACGCTTAGCCGAAGGTGAGTTTTTCGACCAGTATTTAAAGATTTTAACAATCCCAAAATTGATTCTTACTGATAAACAGGTTCATAGAGAGGCCGCATATCATATGGCAAGCGAGATCTACAATAAATATAATGTAGGTATGTTGAGATTAAAATTTACCCTGAGTAGAGAAAGTCAAAGTGAAGCAGAACAAATTCCTGGCCTCGAAAATATTTCTGGAGAAGACGTTGTTCTTGGACTCTATGAAGGTTTTCAAAAATTTCGCGAAGAAAACCCAAGGTTTAACTTTATTCTATCTCCTAGTTTTAGGAAAGAATCTGATTTCTTCGATTCGAGTAAATTCTCAAATAAAGAAGATCATTTTATGGCCCAAGTAGATTACATTCTTGAGTTGATTGAAAAGTATCCCTTCCTAGCAGACCATCTAAATGAGGTGGATACAGTTGGGAATGAACGAGATCTTTATCGAAAATCACACTTTGCACAAATGCAGTATGGCTTCAGAAAACTACACTATAAAGGTTTTAAGATTCGATCCCACCATGGAGAAACTTGGCATACTTTGAGAAAGGGAGTTCAGGCCGTAGATAATGCCATGAACATTTGGCATATAGACACCTTGGAACATGGACTAAGCTTAGGAGTTAATCCAAACTACTATTTTCATTCTCTATACCAAAGGGTAATAAGAATGAACAGAATGAGTCGCCCTTTGGCCAAAGGAAGTATTGAGTGCAATGAAATCATTGATATGGATTGGTATAAATATAACGATGTCAGAGACAAATTAGTGAATGGTGAGAAGCTTTCTGAGTCTGAAAGTGTAATCTTCATAAAAACAAAGTTTCATACCGCCAGAGAGATTGAACACTATCAACACGATGTCTTAAACCGTATGATTACAAAGGGAGTTAGGCTAACAGCCCTACCTTCCTCAAATAATAAACTTACGCGTTATTTTGATGACTACAAGGACCATCCATTTTCTTGGTGGGAGAAAAAAGGCGTTCGACTTTCTGTAGGAACAGATAATTACGTTACTCTAAATACAAATTTTATTCGAGAAATGCTTATACTACTTTTCTCTGACCCTGATAACTTAAAGATTACAAAACTTTTAATGGTCACAACAGGTATAAATCATAGGCCTCTTATTAGTCAGCTATTATGGTCCATGAGATCTTAAGTATACTCTTGGTATACATCTTGTGGGCTCAAGCCTTTATTTAGATCAGAAAAGAACCTAGAAAATGAATCCTCTTGCGATAAATCTATTAGAAGCTGTCTGGTAAACAAATAAGTTAGTCCCCAGAGGTCTTTATTGTTCGGGAAGCGAATAGCAGGCAGTTCTTTTTCAAAGGCATCATGACGATAAATAAAACTTTTACGATTTTTAGGGTCACAAATATATTTTAAGGGCATCCAAAATGCACTTCCAACTTCTTCTAGATCCAAACTAAAACTTTGCTTTTCTTCAACGATAAATAGGCTGGGATGAATGCTAAAGTCCATCATAGCTCCACCCCTTCGTCCTTGTACGGGAGGCATCACTCCGACGAATTCGTCATGAGACAAGCTTACACCAACCTCTTCTTGAGTCTCTCTTATAGCTGTTGTGATTGTATCGCCATCACTTTCTTCAAACCTACCACCAGGAAAAGCTATTTGTCCCGACCAAGGATCATTTGGATTAGTGGCTCTTTCAATAAATAAAATTTCAGGTTCAGATAAATGCCCGCATATACAAATTGCTACTCCTGCTTTTCGATCAAAAAGGGCCTGCTCTTTTTGCGGAAATATCGATTTCAAATATTTTATATTGAACATTATCCAGGATACGCGATATGAAGCTCATCCGATTCTGGCGTCGCCTGGCAGCATAAAATTTGCCCTTCTTCCACTTCGTCATCTGACAAAATGTCGTGGGACTCCATGCTTACCTTACCAGATTTTGTCTCGGCCTGACAGGCTACACAAACACCTGCCATGCAGGAGTAAGGCGCATCAACACCATTCCTAAGAGCCGCTTCAAGAACGGTTTCTGATTTTGACATTTCAAACTCATGGCTTTCACCAGATACTTCTAAAGTTACTTTTACATTCGACATCGTCTTCTCCTACTTAACGATAAGGTTCAAAATCTTTCCTGCTTTATATATCACTCTAACTATTTTTTTGTCTCCCACCGCAGTTTCCACTGGTGGGAGCTCCATTGCCATTTTTACTGCAAGATCCTCAGGGGCATCTACAGCGATTTGGATAGACCCTCTCATTTTACCGAGAACTTGAACCCCTATTTCTACACTGTCTTCCTTACACTTATCTTCGTCAAACTCCGGCCAATTTGCATGACTAACAAGCCCCTTCTCCCCGGCTGCCTGCCAGATTTCCTCAGCCATATGTGGTGCAAAGGGCATCAATAACACTGATAGGGTTTTCAATACAGAAACAGGGCGTACATTTTCTTTATACATCTCATTGGTTAATATCATCATTTGGGAGATCGAAGTGTTAAAGCTCAGGCTTTCAATGTCTTCTGTTACTTTTTTAATAGTCTGATGAAGTAATTTTTCAAGATTCTCACTGGGTACTGTGTCTTCAGCGATAAACTCACCAGAGTCGGAATCAAAGCACAATCTATATACTCGGTCCAAAAAGCGTTTAACTCCCTGGATTCCATTGTCAGCCCATGGCTTATCTTTCTCTAATGGTCCCATAAACATTTCATAAAGCCGTAGTGCATCGGCACCATATTTCTCTACTACATCATCTGGATTAATCACGTTGCCACGTGACTTAGACATTTTTTCTCCGTCGCCACCTAAAACCATTCCCTGATGAACCAGCTTTTGAAATGGTTCAGGGCTCGAAACCATACCGGCATCAAACATTACTTTTTGCCAAAACCGCGAATATAGCAGATGACCTACAGTATGTTCAGCGCCCCCAAGATATAGATCTACAGGCATCCAGTAATCCTGTGCCTCAAAGGAAAAAGCTTCCTCGTTATTATTAGGATCACAATACCTTAAAAAGTACCAAGACGAGCCAGCACTTCCCGGCATTGTATCTGTCTCTCTAGAAGCTTCATCTTTGTAGTTTACCCAATCCGCAGCATTTGCAATAGGAGATTCTCCAGAGTCACTAGGCTCATAATCTACAACCTCAGGCAATAAAACTGGTAACTCTTCCTTGGGAACAGTCTTTAAATCACCGTTTGGATAATGCACTACAGGGAACGGCTCCCCCCAAAAGCGTTGTCTAGAAAACAACCAATCTCTTAACTTGTATTGCACTTTTGCTTTTCCAATTCCCTCTTTCTCAAGATGATCTATCATTTCCTGAATCGCTTTGGGTTTAGATAGGCCATTTAAAAAACCGGAATTAACCAAATCCCCTTCGCCACCAAAAGGGAGCTCTTCTTCGGATTGAATAACCCTCTGAATTTCTAGCCCAAACTTGGTAGCAAATTCAAAGTCTCTTTCGTCGTGGGCGGGAACGGCCATAATAGCTCCCGTTCCGTAAGACATTAAGACATAGTCAGAAATCCAAACGGGAACTTTCTTACCATTAATCGGATTAATAGCAAAGCCACCTGTGTTGACTCCCGTTTTTTCTGTATCTGCCTGTCGGTCAATTTCTGATTTTCTTGAACTAACATCAACATAAGCGGCAACCTCATCTTTGAAATTGTCAGTAGTCAGTTTAGACACCAAAGGATGCTCAGGAGCTATGACCATAAAGGTGGCTCCAAAAAGCGTGTCTGGTCGAGTAGTAAAGACATCAATACTTTCACTATCTTCTTCCGTCTTAAAACTGAGTTCAGCCCCGGTAGATTTTCCAATCCAGTTTTTTTGAGCTTCCTTAGTTCGTTCCGGCCAATCAATAGTTTCTAAATCTTCAATTAATCTCTCAGCATAATCTGTAATTTTCAACATCCACTGTTTCATGGGTTTTCTAAAAACGGGGTGTCCACCCCTCTCACTTTTCCCGTCCACAACCTCTTCATTAGCTAGAACCGTTTTTAGAGCCGGACACCAATTTACTGCCACTTCTTTTTGGTAGGCTAATCCCTTCTCATGGAGAATAGAAAAAATATATTGAGTCCATTTATAGAACTTTGGGTCACAGGTAGAGATTTCTCTGTCCCAGTCATAGGAAAATCCCAGCATTTTTAATTGCCTCTTAAAGTTCACCATAGCCTCTTCAGTTGTCTTAGCTGGATGAACCCCAGTTTTTATAGCGTGCTGCTCTGCGGGCAGCCCAAAAGCGTCCCAACCCATGGGATGCAAAACATTAAAGCCCTTCGCTCTCTTATAACGAGAAACAATATCAGTAGCAGTATATCCTTCAGGATGCCCCACATGAAGGCCAGTGGCCGAAGGGTAAGGAAACATATCCAGAACATAGTACTTTGGCTTAGACTTATCCAACTGTGCTTTAAATGCCTGAGAGTCATCCCACTTCTGTTGCCACTTCTTTTCTATTTCTAAATGCTTATAGCTCATAGCAAACCCTTAATTGGAAGGAGTATTATTTTATAAAACTTTCGGACTATTGTGCCTGAAAAAGAGAGGCTTGCCTAGGTAGACCTTCAATATTTTTGTTATCTTTTAAATAGATTAGGTCTTTGAACCCAAATGATATTTTTCGCTGTGCTGAATCAAATACCTCTATCCAAATCCCCGGCTGCACAAGGCCCACTTGAGCGCCAATTTTACCTAAAAAATCAGCTTCTAAAACCTCATCGCCAACAGAAAGGTCCATCGAGTTTTGCATGAATCCGTATAGCTTTACTTGGAAAAACTCATTGGCTATTAGAACATGATTCATTGAATCTAAATTTTCTAGACGACCATAACGAAATAGATCCACGAAAAGATTCATATACTCTCTGTCTGGACGATCCGACAAGATGCTCATCACTTTTCCGTTCAAAGGACTGTTAACGGGGGCGCTATAACTTATGAATTTTGATACTGGTAAGCCAAAAAACAGATGTCCTAGACTTGCCCACGGAGAATAGGCTTTGCCAAACTTGTTAGCCTTAAAAAAGAAGCTCCGACCAGGCTTTGTACTTGGAGGATTCATCTTTAAACATACATCAGACAATGGAAAATGAAGCTTATTACTCACCCATCTCTAATAGCCAGAATATGCATCAAAGGCAAAATTCGGACTTGAATTCCCATTACTTAGCAGCCTAACAGTAAAATTTTCAAAAAAGCTCGATCAAATACAAGGGAGCCCCACTATATTTAGTAATAACTAAATGATTTCAAAAAAGAATACCCAAGGGAAACCACCAAAGTTTAGAGTGCTCTCAATCAAAAAAGAGGGGAACTAGAATGATCAGAATCACGGAAAAACTTCGTTCTGCACCAGATAGCGTATTTAATATTTATTGTATATTTGCCGCCTTCTCTACCTACTTTTGCATGTATGCATTTCGGAAACCCTTTAGCGTGGGAACCTTTCAAGGAGTCGAGTTTGGACTATTGCCGGATATCGATTTTAAAATCGTACTGATCATTTCACAGGTATTTGGCTACACCTTATCAAAATTTATAGGAATTAAAATAGTTTCTGAACTCTCAGGTAATCACCGAGCAAAGGCATTAGTAGCCCTTATCATTTTTGCAGAACTCGCACTGGTTGGCTTTGCCTTTGCCCCGAGTAGTTATAAAGTTTTATTTATATTTTTAAACGGACTACCCCTTGGAATGGTTTGGGGTTTAGTGTTCGGCTTCTTAGAGGGGCGAAAATCCACCGAGCTTTTAGGTGCTGGCTTGTCTGCTAGTTATATCGTTGCAAGTGGTGCTGTTAAAAGTGTTGGGGCCTACTTGATGAGCCTAGGTATATCTGAGTATATGATGCCTTTTGCCACCGGTATGATTTTCTTCCCCATCTTTCTAATCATGGTTTTTCTACTCAATCAAATTCCCAAACCTAGCAAAGAAGATATCGAACTTAGAACTGAGCGAAAGGCGATGGACTCTAGTGATCGATCCAAGTTTTTTAAAACCTTTGCTCCCGGTCTTATTCCTTTGACTCTATTGTACATGCTACTAACAGCCTACCGAGACTTTAGGGATAATTTTGCAAGAGAGATCTGGGACGCCCTTGGCTATAGTGCTAAGCCAACAATTTTCACCTACTCTGAACTCCCCATTGCTGTTGGTGTATTGGTTGCACTGGCCTTTTTAGTTCTCATAAAAAACAATAGAAAAGCACTCTATACAATTCACTTTATAATGCTTGGTGGGACAATCTTAATTGGACTTAGTACTTTCCTGTGGCAAATGGAAATCATCTCACCCGTTGCTTGGATGATATCTGTAGGCTTTGGGCTTTACCTTGGCTATGTCCCGTATGGCTGCGTTCTTTTTGATCGCCTTATTGCTGCTACTGGATTTGTTGGAACCGCTGGGTTTATGATCTACGTTACTGATGCCTTTGGTTACTTAGGTAGTGTAGGCTTGATGCTGTATAAAAACTTTGGTCATGCAGACCTATCTTGGCTAGAGTTTTTTACCATGTTTAGCTACGCTTGTTCGATCTTTTGCTCTGTTAGCTTTTTGATTTCTTTGATCTACTTTACTAAAAATAAAAAAACCCAAGCTATGGTTTCTCAGGCCTCTTCGTAAGAATATAAATTAGCAAACTTAGCTCTTGGAGGCTTCCTCTAGGGGCTTATATTCCCAATCAAAACGCTTTAAGCCCTCTTTCAAGGCAGGCTCTCTGTATCTCAACATCGCCTCTCTCCAGTTTACTCTGGACTTCCATGCTTGAAGCTTTGTAAATAAGCCAACGTTAGCGCGATCAAGTAAAAGAAAATCTTCTTTAGGACTAGGTCTGCCTTTAAAATCCATGTTAGTTACAAACTCTTTCACCAGGCCGATCGGATTTGGTACCTCAGCAAAATAAGCTCCTTCTTTTAAAAACGGTCGATAGATTTTATCTACCATCATTAAATGGGACTCAATAAAACTATACTCATCCGATTCTTGAATAATCCCTAGTTCCATACCCACTTTTTTATAGAGCTCTACACTTCTAATTTCCACTGCATATTGGAGGATTGCATAATTTTGGACAAACTCTTCAGAAAAGTACTTAGTAGATCCAAAATCAAATAGAAAGATTCTATCGTTGTTAAAAAGATAATTTCCATTTTGTGGGTCGGTATGAAGGTGCCGGTTTACGAAAAGAGAATGTAGGTAAGATTCATAGAGTAGCTGCCCTAGAAAATCTTTATCTTTTTGTTTATAGTTAAGAGTTTCTTCAAACCGATCACCAGAAACAAACTCAGTAGTCAAAACCTCGTTGGAACTAAACTCCGGATAAACTTTTGGGATCTTAATACCATCAAATTTACCCCTAAGATCAGAGCTAATGTCCTGCATAGCCTTAGCCTCTCTGATATAGTCGCACTCTTCTATGAGACTTCTTTTAATCTCTTCAAGAACTACATCCATCTGTGGCTTAGGAATATTGAATACGTCAAAGAGCTTCTCAATCTTATCGAGATTTTCTAAATCACCTGATATGGCGTCAACAATTTTTGGGTACTGAACCTTAACAGCTAATTTTTCGCCCGCCTCGTTCTCTGCGACATGAACCTGCCCAATACTAGCCGCAGCAATTGGTGTCCAATCGAACTTCGTAAATAGATCATCGGGGCTTTGTTGGAAGCTTTTATTAAAAACTTTTTCCAATTCTTCTCTTGGCATATAAGAAGTAGAGGATTGCAAAGTCTTAAATAAGTCTGTGACCTCTTCTGGTAAAACCATATCTCCGGTTATAGAAACCATCTGGCCGACCTTCATAAGTCCACCTTTAAGCTCACCCATGGTTTCAATTAGCTCTTTAGCTGCCGATAATTGAAAATCCAAGCTGGTTTCTTTGGACTTGAGTCTGTCTTTGGCATAACCCAATCCCATCTTGGCCACTGATGACCCCAATTTAAGCATTCTCGAATATTTTCCACTCTTGAGTTTTTTCTCGTCCATTTAGCACCTTTTGACCAGTTCATTCCCCAAGAATTGAACTCCCATCTAAAACTAATTAGTATAAATATGTAGGAGTAATAGTATGCCCTTAGATATTATATGTGTGGACGATAATAAAACACAATTAAAGATTTTTGAAGCACATTTAAAAGACCAAGATTACATGGTCGAGTATTTTGAAAATCCAGAAGATGCTCTTGAGCGCTTAAAAACGGAAGTTCCGAAACTTCTGGTATTGGATCTTTTGATGCCAGGAATCACAGGCGAAGAACTACTTATGAAGTTTAGTGAGTATAAAAACTGGTCAGGTATGAAGATTTTGGTAGTGACAGGCTCAGACGTCGACAAAACCAAAGTCTTTACTTTAGCAACTCTTGGGGTACACGAGGTTCTGACAAAACCAATTCACCCGGATGCCTTCCGAGCTAAAATAGAAAGCATGATCGATGCCGCTTGAAGTTGATCTAAATTAAAGAAACTGTTGTAATTTTATTTTCCCAACCAACACCTATTCCGTATAAAACTTTATAAAGAGGATTTGTGGATAAAAATAAATTCGAATCAATTATTGATTTAATCGGTAACACTCCAGTTCTAAAAATTAAAAGTCTAAGTGAGTTCACCGGCTGTAATATATTTTTAAAATTAGAGCATTTAAACCCTGGCGGTTCAGTAAAAGATAGAGCCGCATTACAAATGGTAAAAGACGCACTAGAAACTGGTAAACTTAATCAAAACAAAACAATCATAGAAGGAACCGCCGGGAACACGGGAATTGGTTTGGCACTGGTCGGTAATGCTTTGGGAATACCCGTAGAGATCGTAATGCCAAACAACCAAAGCCCGGAAAAATCAAAAATGATAGAGCTTTTTGGAGCAAAACTTCGGCTTGTCCAGCCTGTTCCTTTCAAAGATCCTAAGCATTTTTACCATCAAGCTAAGTCCATTGCCTCTCATTGTCCAGACGACTATTGGTGGGCAGACCAATTTGAAAACACTTCGAACTTTAAAGCTCATTACCAGAACACCGGACCAGAAATTTATAAACAACTACCCGATCTCAGTCATTTTGTTTCCACAAGCGGTTCCGGAGGAACCTTAGCAGGAGTGTCTAAATATTTAAAAGAGCAGTCTTCTAATATACAATCAGTACTAATTGATCCAAAAGGATCCGGCCTGAAATCCTTTGTTGAAAAAGGTGAGTTCCAATCAGAAGGCAGCTCATTCACTGAGGGAATTGGAATCATGAGGCTTGTAAACAACTTTAAAAATGCTGAGATAGATAAAGCCATTAGCCTTGAAGACAGATTCCTTGTAGCGATTGCTCATACGGTTAAAGAACTTGATGGAATCATCTTAGGCTTGAGCTCAGCCCTCAATGTTGCAGGAGCTTTCTATACAGCCCTGCACGCCCCAAAGTCTTCCACTATTGTCACCATTTCTTGCGATCTAGGGGAAAGATCAATAGGAAAGCTATATAATCCAGAGTTTTTAAAATCAAAAGAAATTGAATACGGCAGTTGGGATTTAAAGCGTCTGGAAAAAGAAATTAAGTCTTTTCCTCAGTGATAAATTTCTTCCTCTTGCACTAGGCGAGTTTCATAAACCTCCAAAGCTCTGAACCTCTCCTTGTTCCTATAGAAATAGACAAGCGCAAAACCTACTCCAACAAAAAAGCCGATAGCATGGGTCCGGTAACTTGTAGTTGGATCAAAGCTACTTGGAAAAAACACCATAAGACTAAAACCGATGCTCCGGTAAATTCTATTCTTTAAATTGTGTTGTCTCTGAACTAAAAAGTAAAGTGTTAGCCAAATCCCACCCATAAGGTAAACCATTCCAGAGGCACCTAAAAGTCGAATTCCAGGCCCATAGGTATAGCTTGAAATTAAGTTTACTAAACCAGCTAAAAGGAAGCAGTAAACCGGAAAAAGCCTTGGACCAAAATACCCACTGAGTAGAACTCCAAAAACAAACAAAAGAGAGAGGTTTGACAGAAGGTGGGCAAAATCTCCATGTATCAAAGTAGCCGTGAAAACCCTCCAAAGCTCTCCTTCTCCAAAAATTTTATTGCTTATGGCTGGCAACAGGCTTTGTGCTCCATACAGGTCCCCCCAAAAAATTTGAGAAACCAGCACAATAAGAAAACAACTCCATACGGTAAAAAATAGTCCCCGCCTAGGTGGTTTGCCTGAAATCGCCGTGGCTACGAGCTTAGTTTCTTTTACCCATTTAATGTCGCTAATTTGCTCATCCATCTATATAGTATGGGTATCATTTTGAGAATTGCAAGCAAGCCCTAGGCCATAGTTCACATACACGTAAACAGGCAAGCTTTCTTCTCGAGCACTCCCACGGGTAAGACTAAAACTAAGGGCGTTTATTATGACTCAATAGTTTACGGTGACTTAAACAATTCTTGAAAAGCCAAGGGAGTTTAGGTATGATTTAATGATGACAAGATTTAGTGGAGAAAAAGTACTAAAATTTGCTGCTGCCTACAACCTAATTTGGGGGGCTTTGATTGTTCTGTTTCCGAACTTGATTTTTGATCTTTCCGGTCTAGAAAGACCAATTTACCCAGGTGTGTGGCAAGCCGTAGGTATGATTGTTGGTGTTTACGGATTAGGTTATTGGATTGCCTCCTTCGATCCGATGAGGCATTGGCCGATAATACTGGTGGGTTTTCTAGGTAAAGTTTTTGGCCCAATCGGTTTTCTTTTCACAATTGGACAGGGATCTTTAAATTGGAAGTTTGGCCTTACAATCATAACTAACGATCTTATCTGGTGGATTCCGTTTGGGGCCATTCTAATTCAAGGATTGAAAACGAACACTACTCTACCAAATTTACCGATTACACCAAAACCGGAAGAGCTTATGGATGGCTTTGGTGATAATATTTTTAAAATGTCGGAGGAGCAAAACGTTTTGTTGGTTCTTCTCAGACACGGTGGTTGTACCTTTTGTCGCGAGTCACTGGATGAACTTAAAAATTATCAAAATCAAATTACTAATCGAGATTTGATCCCGATCATTGTTCACATGGGTGATGATGCTGATTCTGTCTTCCTTCAAGAAAACTATAACTTGGAAAAAGTTCAATTTATATCAGACCCGACACGAATGTTTTATCAGGCCTTTGGAGCAAGGCGGGGCCGATTGTCTGAACTGTTTGGACCAACAGTTTGGCTTCGGGGCTTTTGGGCTGGGGTTGTGAAGAGACATGGAATCGGTATGCTAAAAGGCGATGGCTTCCAGTTAGGTGGAGTTTACTTAATTCAAAACAGAAAGATAGATCCCATTCATATACCTAAAAATGCTGCAGACATTGGGAATTGGCCTGATCTTTTGAAGATTCGCCTGCCTTTAAAGCCAGGTGTTAGACCATCAGAGTACCATGCTCAGTGAAGAAGAGACTTTCACCATTTGCCCTTACTGCTTAGAGAGCATTTCCTTTCTTCTGGAGCTTTTCCATGGAGGGCAATCCTATATTGAAGACTGTGAGGTATGTTGCCGCCCCATACAAGTAACTTACAAGGTTGAAGAAGATTCCATTGTCGATCTTCAAATTAACAGTATTGAGCAGTAATTGCTTCCCTATTTACCCCATAAATAACCTGTAATTCATTCAAAGATCGTACGCTTGTTTAAAGAAATAGAATCTTATTTTCTTCTACTTTAATGTAGAAAAATGAAATATTGGGGGATATTTTTATTTCTTTTTGCTTTATCTGGAATCGTAGAATCCAGCACCTGTTCCAATAATTATTTGATGGAAAAAACAATCCTTCAACAAAACATCCTCGAAAGATATTCTATACATTCAAAAGCTTTGGGCTCAAGACCATTAAACTTTATAAATTACGATAAAGGCTTTGGTATCATTACTAATAAAAACCATCCCATGCAGGAAGTTTTAGTTGAGAAAGTTCTTAAAGACTTCAGTGCTACCTATGAAAAACTAGATTTTTTCGGGAAAGTGGTGTTCCATGTATTTTAGATGAATTCTATATAGGTGGAAAAATTGCGTATCTGGTTTTGCATATTTATTTTATTAAACTCCCTGTCTCTTAAATCTGAAGACCTACCACTTTGGGAACTGGGGATCGGAGTGGGTCAGCTTTATGTTCCTGACTATCCCGGTTCAGATGAATTTACAAATTTCTTGTTACCATTCCCCTATTTTATCTATCGTGGACCCTGGCTAAAAGCGGACCGGGACGATGGTATTCGCTCACTATTGTTTAGAACCGATAAAGCGCGGGTTAGCTTCAGCTTTAAAGGCTCATTCCCCATAGACTCAGAAGACAATGAAACCCGCAGGGGCATGGAAGACTTGAGCTTTATCTTTGAACTCGGACCTGTATGGCAATATCGTTTTATTCAAAAAGAGGAGGAAAGACTTAGGCTGAACGTTCCTCTTCGACTAGTTACCTCTACCAATGGTCAACACACGCAAGAAAGAGGCCTAGTATGGAGTCCCAACCTAAGTGGCTCTAAAAATTTTTCCTGTAGTATTGATTGCCAATATGAATGGAGCGTGGGCTTTAGCGGGGCTTCTAAAAAATTGCATAATTACTTTTACGAAGTTGGTCCAGAGGATGTTTTACCGACTCGCAGTCTCTATGGAGCAAAAGCTGGAACCATCTCGTGGTATCTTCAATACAGATTAAGATTTGAGTATGGAAAACACTTTCTCGGAGGTTCTATAACTTATTCCAACTACGAACAAAATGCTAACACCCAATCCCCGCTATTTAAAAGAACAGATAGTTATAGCATAGGCATAGTTTGGTTTACTACTTTCTGGGAATCTGAAACTAAGGAATCAACTGATAGTTCTCTTGTAGAGGAAATCAATTCGCCTTTAAAAAATTAAAGTCTTTCGAATTTAAAGCACTAAAACACTCAATCGTAAAATCCGCAAGCTTTGAAAACTCAGTGTTTCTTTCATTTAAAAGAAGACATGACTTCATTCCAGCATTTTTTGCGGTTTCGATATCAAAGATATAGTCTCCAATATAAACACAGTTTTTAGGAACCACCGACTCGCGCTTTGCCATTAATAAAAGACCAGTAGGGTCAGGCTTTGGAGGGGCATCTTCTCTTGTTATTATGCTCTCAAAGTTTATTTTATGTTTTCGTAGACTAATATTTGTGGCACTACGACAGTTTCTTGTTAATAAACCTGTGGGTATTTCAAGCTTTCTGATATTTTCCAATAGGGAAATAGCTCCCGGAATAATCTTAGAGGCTTTGGCACCTTCATTCTCAAAATCAATTATCTTCTTATTTAAATCTTCAATCTTTTCTAAACAATCCAATGAATCTCTATAGCTGAGGATATCATGCTCATAGTTAATATTGTGAATCTCTTTAAATAGAGAAAAATCCAAACAACTATCTACAATGGTTCCATCTAAATCAAAAAATATTGCATCAAAATCTGTTAACTTCATTTTTCCTTATACTTTTCTAGCCTTTTTAAAAGCCACCGCCTTGCTTCCTCTACTTTACCTGTCTTAAAGTGTATTTTATAGGCTTTTCCAGAAATAGAGGATTTTGATGCTAGTTTTTCGATAAACATCTTGGCCGTCCACTTGGACTTTGGTGGTGAAAACCAAGAATTCACCGCATTTTGTAATTTCATCTTTAAATGATTTCGAGCATCTTCCGAGCTGTAAAAATCACCATTCCTTTCAAACTTACCCTCTACTCGGCTAAGCTCGAGCAATAAAAAATCTATCTTCTTTTTCTCTAAATCCCAAGCTGTCTCCGTTGCGTTGGACTGAAAACCCAAAAATAGAAAAATCAACAAGCTAAAAGATCTCATATGGTAGCCCCCAAAACATAATAAGCTAAATACCCGCAAATTTTTAAAATCTAGTACAGAAACACAGTGTTCCAGGCTTGAAACATCTTTGCATGCTTTACCTTATCCCTGAAACCAGGAACTGCCATTATATAATAGAGCTAAAGAATTCATAATAAAAGGGGAAAGGAACTGCAATGATAAAAACTAGGTGTTTTAAAAGAGTATTCTTATTGACCTTTATACCCCTTATCAATGCCTGTTATACTATTGGTGAAGCTCTCTCTCCTTTCGATTCCAGTTCAGGTTACGAAACTAGATACACTGAAAGTGGAAGAAAGTTTAAAAAGAGAATCAGAAAAAAGAACTACTACAACACCACTGGCCCTATTACATATGAAAATCACCGTAGCTCCATAGACTGGAATTTAATTTTAGCTCAAAACTCTAAAGAGACGAATCTAGGTACAGATAATATTTCTATTTTTGAGGAACAAGATCATAATATTATCAACAACAAAAGCTTAATCCAATCCAAGCACCATTTGAAAGAAAAAAATACTAGAAAGGAAAAAACGGCTCTCAGCTTCGGTATGTTTACTAGCTCCGATCATCAAGCTGATCTTACACATTCTGGAATTTATGTCGCCCATCAATTTACTCCTTTTCTAAGAGGTTCTTTGGGAGCTTCTATATACTCTAGCGACTTTAGCTATTTAGGTTTTGATATTAACCTTAGGTCACATTCTGATCATCAATACAGTCCTTTTATCGGGGGTGGGTTTTTCATGGGAGACTACAAAACCTGCTCTGAGGTCTACGATAGTGGTTTCCATGAGTTCTGCGACAAATACTTTACAGGTAGCATATATGTAGAGTTAGGCTTTCAAATTGCTTTCAAAGAAAGCATAGTCAATCTCTACGCAAGAAACTACGGGCCAGATCAGAGCAGATCGGACAGCCCCGATGCTCCTGTCCTAGGACTGAGCATTGAATTCAGGTGAATAGATATCAAAATTGTCAAACGGATCGGTGTAAAATCAAGCCTCTATTCTCTAATAATTATTTTTGTTTTATGTAATTTCCTATGCTCTGATGACACCTACCAAACGGCAAAGGTGTTGGTCAGTTATTAAAGCCTTCAAACTAACTCCTTTTATCCAAAATAATTAAAACCTTAAAAGGAATCATGGTGTAAATAATGGAATTTAAAAAAAGACTAAGTATAAGCTTGTTCTCATTAAGACTGGGAGTTTTCATCGTTATGTTTATGTGGACTCTAGATAAGTTTATTAATCCTGGGCATGCGGCGGCTGTATTTAAAAAGTTTTATTTTATTGATGGTTTATCTTTACAAGCGGCTTACCTCGTTGGGGCTGTACAAATGTTAATCGTTATAGGGTTTCTGATAGGATTTAAAAAGAAATGGACCTATGGAATCGTACTGGTGATGCACTCTGTTTCTACCTTCTCTAGTTTTGCAAAGTATTTGGATCCTTGGAAAAGTCTTTTATTTTTTGCGGCTTGGCCGATGCTTGCGGCTTGTTTAGCTTTGTTTTTACTTCGTGATGAAGATGGGCTTTTTAGTGTTTCTTCCTAACTAGTTTCGCTCAGGCGCCGCTTGGGCTTTTTCTTTTATTTCGTATAGTTTTTTTGAGAACCGCCCCCTCCTCTATTCACTTTCACCCTCCATGCTCAAACACGCAACTGCGCGTGTAGGGTGAAATTGAATAGATGAGGGGGCTCTTTCTTTGTTGGTTTACTTGGGCTTCTTAGATTGTGATTTTATTTTTAATAAATAGAGTTGATGGAAGGAAAAATAGAAGCTGGGTTTCTTAGCTGGATTGAATTAAAAATTTTAACTCGAGCTAATAAATTAAATTTCTGGACCAATTAATTATCTTAAATTCTTATTCAACCTTTTATAGATCTAGATACAGCCTTTTATGGGTTGGTTTTTGGCCTCAAATTTTGGGTTTGGTTACTGTGTTCATAGTTTATTAGTGTAAGAATTTCTTGGTTGGTTTGTTTTGTGGGTTGACCATAAACTTTACACTTATAGAAATGCTACATAAAGGCCTTAGAATACTCCCAATAGTATTTAAATAGTGGCGATGGAGCTCTTGAAGGTGTTATTAGCTATTTAACTATAAAAAAGAAATGTCTTCCCCCATCCTGGGTTCCAGGAAAGGCATGTTAAAATTTAAGGAGTTTAAAGGTGAAAGTTATTTTAATGGCACTAGTTGCAACAGCTATTACAGGATCGTTGCAGGCCGAAGAAAAAGATTTATGTGATCCTAACCAAGCCAATGCTGCGATTGCGGTTGAGCTGGAAGCATCAAGAGCAGCTATGACCGGTACAGAGATCAATATTGAAAACATTGAAACTGCTGCAAATCAGTTAAATAAAACTGAGGAAATTATTAATACTGTTCTTACACGTTACGGGCAAGAATATGTTATCGGTGGAATTGGTTACGTAGCCGGCGCTAAAACCCCTGAATTTATTCCTAGAACACGTGTAGATTTATTGCCTGTAGGGGCGATGCTTTTTATTGATAAAACAGCTAACCTTTGCGACCCACCTGTATCTATGAGACTAATGGCTGAAGCTGGTTTCCGTGCAAGACTTTTAAGTAAGGTTTCAAAAGATGGAGAAACTGCACTAAAGACAATAGCTAAAGGATTTAGAATTTTGTTGGTTCCTACGAATTGGAAATTTCAAGCCGACAGCTTTCAACAACTAGATTCCATGTCTGGAAACTATGCGTCTATTGGAGCAAATTTACAGTTCAAAGGAAACGCACAATTAATTAACGCTGCGGTGTTTGCTAAAGTAGACCAAATTCATACTTTAGATTCTCCTTTGATCGTCGAGTTTGGAAAAATTTCTGGTGAGCAATCGATGAAACGTACTGTAAATGCTGGTGTTAGAAGAGTTCAGTTCTATACTCCTGGTGAGGCCTTGGACGCTGCAATTTTTGTTAGAGATTTAGTATCTGGCGCATCTTCCTCTGAAGAAGAAGCCGCTGCTACACCTTCTGAGATTCAGTAGTATTTTTTATGAAATCCTTAATATGCATCTTTTTAGTTTTCCTGCAGCTTGATTTAGCTGCAGGAATTGATGCATGTAGGATAGAGTACATCAGAAGTTCTATAAAAACGAAATCGCCTGATAAGGACTTTCAGGCGAGTATCCTAAGATCTTATAATCTCAGCTTCACTAAAATGAGATTCCTAAATCAGAAAAGCCAGAAAATTTTATCAAAACAACTACATGAATCCCTTTTAGCCGGCGAAAAGAAAAAGTCAGAAGAATTATTGTTTCAAATCTTTGCGGAACTAAGAAATCAGGTTGCCAACGAAAGCCCTGGATCTCTTCGCTTTAAAACAAGGGCCCTTATCGACTCCTTCTCGAGCTTGAGACAGCAATGGAGAAGTGAAGCCACTAAAGATATTTTACCAAGATCAATTGCGACGATTAGGGAATTGTTTCAATTAGCATTAATTTCAAGTCATGGAATTTCAGTTAAAAACTTGAAGATCATGGAAAGAGAGTTGAATTTAATCGCTACTGAACTAGGTTTAATCAAAACTCATTCAGCCTACTCAAAAGACTCTATTTTCTTTATGCCTTTTAATTTCCTATTTGATGCTTTGAATAGAATCATTAGATCCTCAATCATGCTAAGAACTGATTTACAGGCCGGCGAGCAAATTATTATTTCAAATATTTATATTAAAAGTATAACGAGAGCTATCACCGATCACATGGCTCTACTGACACGCCTAGGTTACGCTTCCATTTTAATTTATGTAATTGCTAATCCGATTCAAACCTATCATTCTTTAAAAGAAGGGACTAAATATCTAGATATAGAATTTTTAGTTGGGTTTTATAATAATGCCAAAAATTTAGATCAAAAGAAAGTTCACCATAACGAGAGCTTAATCCAACAAGAATATCGAATCCTTCATGAGGACCTAGTTTCCATAAGTAAAACTAGGGAACTTACCAAGGAAGAAAAAAGCAGACTTGAGCTTGCTCAGACAATTTTAAACCTAAAAATCGAAACTAAATGAAACCGGATTAATATAATACTGAGATACCCGGTCATCTGAAAGGTAAACCTTTGAGTAGGAAAGACTAGGTGTGTAGTAGTTTCCCAATTTAAAAGAAAGAATCCACTGACTTCTTGTCTCTAGTAACCTTCTTCCAAAAAAACCTCGATTTCGAATCCATATATGTGAAAACTTAAAAAACATTCTAAACTTTTCAGAATATTCGTACAAAAAGCCCCCATCCAAATTTCCCTGACTAAAGAAAAAATCGTCTGCTACACCTATTCCGTAGAAAAAGCTGTAACCTGTATCCAACCAAGGCTCGTGTACTCTGGTTACATTTAGCTCATTAGAAATATAACTAAGCTCTAAAGAGGGATCAACAGTGGAAAGCAGAAAAGAGTCTCCTAAGGTTTCATGAATCCACCTTTGTACTGTGCCCAATCCGTTGTTTCCCACAATGTTATTACCAATATGCCAAGTTACCTTTATAAATCCAGATTCTAGAGGATAGCTAAAGGCTTGAGACAATTGATGCCTTTGCCAATCAGCTACCTCACCCAATGGCTCCGGCAGTAAAGTTTGGTTATTATCATATCTAAAAATTGGAGTTAGCAATGACCAGCTCAAGCGAAGTCGAATGGAATAATTGTCCCAACGACTCCCATAGGACACAGACGCGCCACCAGTAAGAAGCTTGTCAGTGGGCCCGATTACGTCATTAAAGGTACCAATTCGTATACTTTGCTCGGTAACAGGTGCTTCAAATTCCCCAGGAATGGAACTATAATCCACATTTTTTAAAAGTTCATTGGCATCAGCGAAACTGAGTCCCATAGCCGAAAACACAAACAAAGCCCGTAGTAGTTGGAGGGCTCCAGTTCTCGTTTGTTCTATTTTCGGAGCTAATTCTATCACGGCGAAATAGTATCAAATTTCTAAATTTTGGCATAAAAATGAACAATAAAAAGTAAAACTTACCCGCTAAATCTATAGCTAGTTTGTTTTTAGGCCTTATCAAAGACTAAATCACAGTAAAAACTATAGTTGAGTTTCGATGATCGGCAAAATGCTAAGGATCATTCTTCTTTTGTAATAGGAAAGTAAACGAAACCAAGGAACTCCAGGATATTTACTACGAAGGCCCTCGGGTAGGCCATCTGTGCCGATCCTGTAGGTATTTAACATATCTAATTCTATGGATTTTCGGAGGCTCTCGGAAAACTTATAGTCCCTTATGAGCACACCCATTTCCGAGTTTAAATTTTGGCTTCTGGGATCTAAGTTGTAAGTACCTATAAAGCTAACATCCTCACCAAAAACCATAGATTTTGAATGTAATAGATCTTTGGTGTTTTGCTCGTATAGCTCTACTCCTAGTATCAACAATTTAGCCTTGTGCCTTTCATAGCCAGCATGGGCCCAATTGGAGTCAGTAGAGAACAAAGAATTGGTAACAATTTGAATCCTTGAGTCAGGGTTGTTTTCGATGGCTGAGCGAAATGAGCTATAAAGCTCTTGAGTGGGAATCATATATGGAGCCTGCAATAGTAAGTCCCCATTAACATTAGCTATTTCATCTAATATTGTTTTAGAGATATCAGAACTTTTTACACCAGGAAAATTTTGCGATATATTTGTGGAAAGCTTGTTCAGAAACTCTAGGCTTTCTACCGGTTCAAGTTGCTCCGTCCACAACGATAGTAATTTTGATCCTTTTAGGTTTTCAATCTCTCTTTTATCACCATCTGAAAACTGAATCTCTTCTTCATAGTTTTCAATCAAGCTCTTCACTTCCACAAATTTTTCTTGGGTCCGAATCAATCTAGTTCTAAACCTTCTCGATGTTTTATAACAGTCCCGCGTGGTTGCCCTTAGAGACTCTAAACACTCCTCTTCAAGAAGCAGGGCATATTCATAATAGAACTGATTTTCACAGAGACCATCTTTACAATATTTTGTGTAGTAAGCTTTTTTTAATGCCTCCCTTTCTGGAGACAAACCTCCAAATAAACCTAAGCCAATGGGTTTTGTTATCTTTTGATTCCACCTTTCAAGAAAATATTCATAAGCAAGATGGGTAACTGGACCGCTAAGCAATACATCTCGATCGATATAGACTTTTTCCCGGTTGAATTGATCAGAGACAAATTCATGAAACACATCAAAAATATATTCAGGAGAGAATCCGTATACCGATCTATAAATAAACTCAAACACATCTCCGGCATTTAAATCATCAAACAACCGTTTTGGATCCTTATGACCATAATAAGGTTTGGCAACATTTCTTCCCCCGGTGAGCATAAGTTCCCTATCAATGAGAACCAACTTGTCATGCATTCGATATGTATATCTATATGGGTTCAAAATCATCGAAGCACGAAGAGGATTATATACTTGCACAGCCACATCTCCGCTTCGTAGCAAATCCTCAAAAAAATTGTCGCCTACCTTGTTTTCATGGTAATCAACAATAATTCGAATCGATACTCCTCGGAGTGCAGCATCTTTTAGCAAGCTTAATAATATAAGGCCATCCACATCGGCGTGGAACTGATAATACATTAGTAGAATTTCTTTTTCAGCGCTCTCGATCAATTGAGTTCTAAGAAAAAGCGCCTCCATAGGTTGATCAACAATAAGCGCTTTATTTTTATAATACTCTTCAGATACAGCAATTTGAGAAAAGAGAATAAAAAACAGCAGCATATTTTGAAATCTAAAGATAAACCCCTCCCCTAAAGATTGGCTCATTATAATTCTACATTGAGTTTTCCCAAACGATACATTTTTCAAAAGCTCCTCTCCCTATATATGAGAATTGAGGCGCATTTATTTCAATGTAGATTATTATAGCCAAAGGAAAACATTAATTTTAATTATAGGAAAAGAACTACAGTTGTTTTTCGATAAATGGAAATATGGCAAGAATAGATTTTTTGCGATAATAAGCTTCTACTTTCTTCCAGTCCACAGAAGGGTATTTCGTCTTTAGACTTGATTCTAAGAAATCATAGTCAATTTTTCTTGAAGCGGACTCTAGCCCACTACTGATGGATCGGCTCAACGTTCTATTAAATTCTACATCTTCAATAAGAACTCCGATTTCGGAGTTAATATTTTGGCTCCTAGGGTCCATGTTATAGGTTCCAATAAAACTATATTGATCATCAAATACTATAGACTTTGCATGAAGAAGATTTTTACCATTAAGCTCAAATAAATTCACATTAAAATCTAACAATTTTTTTCGGTGCTTTTCATATCCCGCATAGGCTAAGACAGAATTTGTCGACTCGAGAGAATTGGTATTGATTGAAATATTTAAATCAGGATTCGATTCTCTGGCTTTTTCCATAGCCCTATACAATTCGGATGTCGGTATAAAATAAGGGGTCTGTATCAATAAATTGTTCCTGGTCCGAGCAACCCGATTCAAAATAGTAGAAGCTATATCGAGGGAGTTCACTCCATTATAGTTTTTGTCTAAATCCTCAGAAAGCTTTGAAAGAAAACTAACAGACTGCACTTCTTTCATTGAATTCACCCATAAATCCAAGACCTCGAAACCTTTAAATTTTGTTACTAGCCCACTAGATGCTAATTTCAAAGGTACTTCCACTTTAAAACTGTTTAAGATGGAATCCATTGATAGTCGATTCTTTGCAGCTTTCGTTAAACGCCTTTTCATTCGTCGAGAATGTGTTTTACACTGTCTGACTGTTGCTCTTTTTGCCTTCAAGCAATTTTTCTCTATCAATCTTGAATATACACTGTAGAACTTTGGATCACATCCAGATGAGTCGCACAGTTCTAGATAACTTTCCGCTTTCAGTTTTTCAAATTCAGCGGCAAGCCTTCCAAAATATCCTAGCCTTACCGGCACAGTGATTTTCTCCCTCCAACGGTGGATAAAATAGTCCCTGGCAATTTTAACAACATCCCCAGAAAGAAGTATGTCTCTATCTATATAACTTTCCAAAGCCTCTCTAAATATGTGGGTATCTTCATCGTAGTCAAAATCTCTTTTCTTAACTGATTCATCAAATTCTGCCTGGTCAGTGAAACCATAATAATGAGATGTCACGTTTCTTCCGCCAGTCAAAAACAATTCCCGATCTACTAACAGCATTTTATCGTGCATCCGGTAACTAAATGACCAAGGATTAAAAATTGTACTTAAGCTAAATGGGTTAAACTCTAAAATACCTACGTCACCACTACTAATGAGATCCTCAAGGTCAGCTTTCCTCAGTGTGTTTTCATAACTATCTAATATAATTCGGATGGACACGCCTCGATAAGCTGCCTGCTTCAATAGACCCAAAAGCACCATTCCCCCTGGGTCTCCATGAAACTGATAATACATGATTAGGATCTCTTCACTTGCACTTTCAATCATCTGTGCACGCAAGATTAAAGCCTCTAATGAATTATCAATAAGAAGAGCTTTATTTTTAAATTCTTGTTTCCCAAAGACCGAAGAGCTCGAAAGAATTGACAAAATCAATACTAAACCAGCAAAAACGGATCCCCTCAAAAATGATCTATTTCCCACTGGGAGAACCTATCTCAAATATTTCCTTAGAAGAAGAGAAGTGTTTTCATTTAGTATTATTTTTAGGCAAGAACAGTCTATTATCAGCTAGCCTTATTACTGCTATAACTGATAAGCCAGTAACTGTATGGAAGGTTCAAATTTTTGAGTTTTTTTCAAAGAACTCAAGGGTCTTTAACTCAGAAGAGATTGGAGAATTTAGATCCCCTTCAACAAATCCAACGTGGCCACCATACTTTGGATACTGTATTTCAACCAATGAGTTCTGAAAGCTCTCTGTTTTAGGGTAGCACTTACGTCCTAGAAAGGGGTCATTCTTGGAGTTTACAATTAGAGTAGGTAAATCTATAGCTTCAATAAAATTAGCTCCGCTTTGAGTTTCATAGTAGTTTTTAGCAGTACCAAATCCATGAAGTGGAGCAGTAATAAGATTATCAAATTCTCTAATAGTTTTTGCCTTTAATGCTTTTTCTACCTCAACACCTGCGGCTAATAATTCATTCTTTCTTTCTCTAAGTTTCTTTCTCAGAGTTTGGAGAAAGTTTGGAGCATAGATTCGCTTACCAATGCCTCTTTCTAATTGATCGCTTCCGTTAGAAAGATTCAAAGGCACGGAAAAAGTAGCCGCAGATATCACCTTGGGGTTAACCATTTTAGGAAATTCACCCAAATACTTTAAGGTTAAATTTCCTCCCAAACTAAATCCTATTAAAGAAATTTCTTCGTAGAGATCCGAATACTGATCTATCACATAGGATAAATCATCACTAGAACCAGCATGATAGAATTTCAAGGTCCTATTCGGCTCACCACTGCACCCCCTACAATTCCACGAAATAATATCAAACCCATTTTTTGAAAGGTAATCTGCCATACCCAAAATATAATGGGAGGAAGAAGAACCCTCAAAGCCATGAGAAAGAACCACTGCTTTACTATTTCTTTTAACGTGCCTATCAACATCTATAAAATCGCCATCCGGAAGAGCTAATCTGTCCCTTCTATGGTAAGTGAATTTTATCTTCCTAAATATCGCAGGAAGAATGGTTTCTATATGTCCGTTACGTTGGATGAACTTTTTAAGCATAGATTAGTAGTACCATCGCAGTCTCCAGATCCAAGAGTTTTCCCTGAAAAAAAAGCTAAAAAGAAGAATTTACTGCATCCAATCAGGAGTTCTGGCATTTATACCGCTCAATTCTTCGCTAAATATTTTCTCTGTGACTCTCCAAAACTTATCTTGTTTCCGAGCAATGATAAAACTAGGCATCCGAAACAAATGCTTACTATCAATAGCAGAACTACTACTATCAATTTTAAGACTCATACCAGATAACTTTATATGTGATCTAAGAAAGTTAATTTCAAACTTCTTTTGTGAGGAATAGTTACTGAAAAAATAAGCCTCACTTAAGTAATTAGACTCTACGTCATAATACCGAATCTCAAGAAATGGGTTTCCTCTTTTATCATATTTTTCAGCGTACTCCACAGAAACCGGCCTCATAACATGTGCGCCCTTGGACAATTTGGCCTTCTTTAATTTGGCATCGGGGTCAACTAAGACCTCGTTACATGAGTTACAAGACTTTGCTGTAAGATCATTCTCCGCACCACAAGACCCACAACGCTTAAATCTAAATCGAAACCCACAAGCGGTAAACTCAAATGTATTCGGATCGGAAACTCCACCTTTACATTTTCTGCCGAAATGCTCCACCAGCTCTCCATCTTCATCTCGAGTTCCCCAAAAGGTATTTTCAAATCCACACTGTGGGCAAATCACCTCTACTTCTTCACTTTCTTTCGATGGCCGTTTATCACCAACTTCAGGGGCATAAATATCGTGGCCCATGCCCGTATAATCTAAAACAAAGCAGTCTTTTTTACCTGAGGACAGCCTCAATCCTCGGCCTATGATCTGTTGATACAAACTAACTGATTCCGTTGGCCTTAAAATAGCTATGGCATCAACGTGAGGTGCATCAAAGCCGGTAGTTAGTACCGAAACATTCACCAGATACTTAAATTTTCTTTCTTTGAAATCATTTATTATTTTATCGCGCTCAACAATCGCTGTATCCCCTAAAATGATCTGAGCCTCGTTTTCTGGAAGGCACTTTAAAATATCTCTGGCGTGTTTAACATTGCCAGAGAAAATCATTATCCCACCCCTATTTTGATTTTCAGCGATTTCTATTATATTTTTAATGATTAAAGGAGTGAGTCTACCCTGTTTTTCTAGAGCCTCACTGATTTCTGCTTCATTGAATCGCCCATTCTCTTGCAATTCCAAATCGCTAAAATCATAGCACGTTACTGGAATATCCACTTTCACAGGTGGAGTTAGGTATTTATTTCGAATCATATATTTCAAAGGTAATTCAAAGATACAGTCTTTAAAAAATCTTTCTTCCTTAGTTCTTACAATTCCCTCGTGGCTAATATTGTAAATCCATCCAACACCCATACGGTAAGGAGTAGCCGTTAAACCTAATATACAGAGCTTAGGATTATTCAGTTTTAATTTTTTTATCACAGTCAAATACTGAGAGTCTTGATCCAATGAAATTCTATGACATTCATCTATGATGACTAAATTGAAATCATCAAAAAAAGAATCTTCGGCATTTGCGATGGATTGAATACTTCCAAAAATAACCTTTTGCGACACATCTTTTTGATTTAAACCCGCAGAATAGATTCCGGCTTTCAAATCAAACGACTCGTATTTCAAGTGGTTTTGCTCCACTAATTCCTTAACATGTGCAAGCACAAGCACTCTACCCTTTGCCATCCTTGCCAATTCAGCTATAACAAGACTTTTACCGGCCCCTGTTGGTAAAACCAAAACGGCTGGATCTCTTTTTTTCGTGAAATACTTTATGGTCTTATCAACTGCTTCCCGCTGATAGGGTCTAAGTTTATACATAGGCGAATCATGCCATATTTTAGTAAAGTTGAACAATGCAATATTGAAAGCTAAAGAAATCGTGATTTACTTGATATTAAAATTAAAAGCGATGAATAGGAGTTTGAATTCAGAGGGTAACAAACCCTCAATAAGACGGCTCATAACTTTTTGCCAAAAAAAAAGCCCCGCTTACGCGAGGCTTTCGGATTTTAAATCGAAACATCTAAATCTAATTAGTTAACGACTTTTACATCAAGAGCACATGGACCCTTTTTGCCTTCTCCGAGTTCGTATTCAACTTCGTCGTTCTCTTTAAGCACTTCGTGCTCAACAGATGAGATGTGTACAAATAGATCTTTGCTACCATCGTCAGGGATGATGAAACCAAAACCTTTTTCTTGATTAAAAAACTTTACTTTACCTTTAGCCATTCTTACTTCCTTTTTACTTAACTTAGTGTACTATCGCGCCATTATTTGAGCGATGGCCCATCTTGCCCCGAACCGGACTTTTTATAAAGAAAAATAAGCAGGAACTGGACGAATTTTACACAATCTGAAGGTTTTGACTCACTGCCCTTTACTAATTACACTGTATATATAATATTTATTTATTAAGTGGGTCCACCATTGTAAGTTTTAGATACCAAAACCCTGCTTTTCTGATTGGCAGTTGGGTCTCGAAAACCACTATGCTAGAAAACTTTATGGATCAAATAACTTCAGCCATTCATGCCTTCTTGGAAGGAAAGCTCGTTGGGCTTCCGACCGAAACCGTTTATGGACTAGCAGCTCCCTATAACCAAACCGAATTAATAAAAAAAATCTTTTCTATCAAAGAGAGGCCACTGTTCGATCCACTCATAGTTCATGTTAGTCAAACGGAACAAGCAAAGAGTTTGGTTAAAAACTGGTGTTTAGATTCAGAAAAGCTTAGTAAAGCATTTTGGCCAGGACCGCTAACTATAGTTACTGAAAAATCAGAGAAAATCGATGATCTAATTACCTCTGGCTTGGATACGGTAGCCATACGTTGCCCAGAGCATCCTGTGGCCCTAGACTTTTTAAACAGGCTAAATTGCCCGGTAGTAGCACCAAGCGCCAATAAATTTAAGAAAACCTCCCCAACGCAAAAAATCCATGTAACCCAAGCTTTTTCAGAGGAAGAGGTATTCTGCCTAGAGGGCGGCGAGAGTAAAGTTGGAATTGAATCAACCATTGTCAAAATATTAGGATCTAATAAAATTGCCATTCTTAGACCTGGTATGATTCTTAAAGATGAAATTGAAGCTCTTGGTTTCGAAGTGGTCGAAACTGAGCAGACGGGAATAGAGGCACCAGGTAACATGGAGGACCACTATATGCCTGAGAAAAATTTGTTTCTGTTTAGTAGTAAAAATAGAGAAAAATTAGATAATCATTTATTTACTGAGAAACTTCAAAGCTATTCAAAAATACAAATTTCAAATTCTCCCCATTTGGCAGCAAGAGAATTATACTCCAGTCTTAGAGAAACCACGGCTGAAGATTGTATGATTATAGAAATATCGGAAGAACAAAAAACATCAGAATTGTGGGTTCCAATTATTGATCGTTTGAAAAAAGCTGCCAGTAAGTCCTTTCTCTAGGTACCTCAATTAAATAGCTCTACATTTTTAAAAACGAACTATCCAAAGTACCCTTGAAGCAGTTCATTGCGTAGGGAAAATCTGATGTAATGTAGTAGCCGTATTGTCCATCAACAGTCATACCGTTACACTCGTCAAGATCACCAGCGGAAGTATACTCGTAGTCATCTCTAAAGGTTCTGTCATAGGATCCCCCTGGAAAAGCACCTTCGCCAGACTGACTAACCCGAAAACCTGATTTTAATGTGTAACCTGAGACGACAAGGCGAATAGGTCCGCCATCATGCATGTAAGAACCACAAACCGAAAAGCCAAGGGTCGCAAAGCTAAAAACTGATGAAGTGGTTGCAGGGCTAGAGGAATCAAACTTAGATTGCCTCTGGACCACAACACTAATGACTATGCAGCCCACATCCACATTCACATCCCTATTTGAAGGAATCCAACTTATCTTTTGAAAAAATTTTTTTCAATTCTCCAGAAGTTGGAGTCCAAAGGTGCTTGTTAAAATCAATCTTCTTACCATTGATCTCGATTTAATCTTTTTCTAACAAAGAAATTTGAGTATCGTAGCCCTTTCCATGCGGGAGAGAAATAGTTCCTTTTGAAGAAATCACTCTATGCCAAGGTAAGGAATATTTCCTTGAGGATGAGCTCAAAAAAAAGCTTACCTGCCTAGCGCCACCCTCTACTCCAGCAAGCTTCGCTACCCCACCGTAGGTAAGAACCTTTCCTTTAGGTATATTCTTGATTATTAAAATACTCTTTTTAAAAAACAAGCTTTGCGACACCGCTAATCTCCTTCTTTCTGAGTTTCGTTGAGGTGGTAATTGTTTCCAACCAAAACTGGTCCCCTCGTCCCCATCTAAATTATATTTTTAAACGCTGGCATCCTAGTGATACCAGATCAAAGGCTATCGTTAAAAGCCATTTAAAGGCCAATTCCGAACTTCAATGGATTTTTTTTATACTCTATCTGACATAAGATAAGATATAAAATTCACTTTTTATCATTAGGTGCGAATTGGAGATTCTTAAGGCATATTTCTCATAATCTTAAAAGGGAGATTTAATGGGGACTTTAAAATATAGTAGCGCATTATTATGCGCACTGACGATAACAATTTTTGGGCTGCATTCTAAGGCTCAAGAGCAAATTGGCAATCTTTTAGAATGTGATTATATCGACATGACTGAAAGTAAAGAGCGAGGCCAAACACTTCTTAGCCTAATACAAACTAAAATTAAGTCTCAACTCGACTCTTTCGTAGACAACGGGTAC
>JBGCGH010000049.1:0-16493 GCA_045110695.1 Bdellovibrionales bacterium
CCTGGTATTACATTTTTGATAAATCGTGGTATTCTCATCGCTGCTCATCCTTGGTTGATTTATGTCTTCGAAAACAAAATCTTACCGCTCTGGATGGGCTTTTTTTATGCCCTCAGCGTCACTTTTTTGATAAAGAACCCAATAATCCATCAGAATAATTTTTCAGATCCGTTTTAAATAAATTAAATGGAGGAAAGAAAACAACGATGGGACTAAGAAATGCTTGATGCTATAGGAATTATTTGTGAGGACTTACCTACATCTATTGAGTTTTATAAATGCTTTGGTCTTGAGTTTAATAGCTTTGGAGACAATCAAGAGCATTGGGAGGCAACAACTCCTAGTGGAACGAGAATCATGTTAGATTCAGTAAATTTAATGAAAAGCATTCAGCCTGATTTTTCTAAAAAAACTGGAAATTCCATCGCTCTGGCCTTTAAAGTAGATGCTCCAGACACGGTAGACAACATGGTAAATGAGCTAGTAGCTCTAGGTGGAAAAGTTACTAAAACACCCTTTGATGCCTTTTGGGGTCAAAGATACGCGAACATCGAAGACCCAGATGGTAATCCAATCGATATTTTTGCAGACACCTGATCTCTAAAAAATAAGGTCTATTTTTTAAATAATTTTATCGGCAATATCAATGGCAGTATTTTCTGATTGAAAGACTTTAAGTTGGGTTCGCATTTGATCTAATAACTCTGGAGATTCAACAAACTTACTCACTTGGTTCTCCAGAAATTCCCAATGAAAATCTTTTTGCTCGACTAAAATGGCGGCTTCTTTTAAAGCTAGCTCGTGAGCGTTTTTATATTGGTGATTGTCCGCAGCCGTTGGTAGTGGTACCAAAATCGCTACATTCTCCGTGTTGGCAATTTCCGTGATAGTACTACTACCGGATCTAGAAATAATTAAATCAGATTTTTTATACCTTGTTTCCATATCAAAAATAAATTCATGCATTTCATAGGCGTCTATGTCTTTGAATCTATGCTCAACACTTTCATATTGATAAGACCCCACCTGATGGATGACTTTAATTTTTGATTCTTTTATTAATAAAGAGTTCTCTACCCAATCAAAGATAGTATTGTTAATTGCAACAGAACCCTGAGAACCACCAAAAATAAAAACTTCAAACTTCTTATCAGACTCGCGATCCAGTGGTTTTGGTAGCAATGGAAATCTTGTTGGTACCCCTACTAGCTCAATGTTTTTTGCACCAAAATAATTGTCTTTAGGTTGAAACGCCAAAAAACAAAAATTCATGAATCTTGCAATCTTTCTTGTAACAAGACCTGCACCTGCGTTCCCCTCCCATAAGCTCCTTGGAGAACCCATAAGTATCGCCGCTATCATCAATGGACCAGAAGCAAATCCACCAAAACCTAAAACATGCTTTGGGCGGTACTTCCAAATTAAATACATACAGATTGTTATTGCAATGGGTAGCTGAAGTAAGGATTTAAACTTTTGGAAAACAGAAACCGCATTTAAAGGTCCTATAGCTAAAAGATGGTATTTAAAATTTAGCTTCTCTAGAAGCTTGGCTTCAATACCCCTTTTAGAACCTACAAAGATCACCTTAGAATCTGGATCTTTTTTAAGAAGCTCATTAGCAACAGCCACACCAGGATATAAATGGCCGCCACTGCCTCCCCCTGTAAATAGATAGGTATTTGCCATTAGGTCCTTCTTTGATACCTGGATACGTTTAAAATTAATCCAATGAGTATACCCATGGATACAAGGGAGCTACCACCATAACTTAAAAATGGAAGCGTTAAACCTTTTGTCGGTAAGAGCACAAGATCTACCGCCAGATTTATAGAAACTTGAAATACAAAATAAGCCGTTAAGCCCAAACACATTACTCTCGCAAAATAATCTTGGGACTTCATACTAATTCGAATTCCTCTCAATACTATAAAGCCATACAAACAAAGAATAGCTACGAGCCCGACAAAACCAAACTCTTCACCAAAAACAGCGAAGGTAAAATCTGTATGAGCCTCTGGAAGGAAAAACAGTTTTCCCTGTCCCTGCCCGAGCCCAACACCTGTTACGCCACCATTGTAAAAACTCAACATACTTTGTACGACCTGAAAACTAGATCCGCTCGGATCGGACCAAGGGTCCAAGAAAGCCATAAATCGGGCTTTACGATAGGGAACAAACCAAATCAGGGCCATGAATAAAGCACCACCAGATAATATAGCTCCAAAAATGTAACGGTAAGCTAAACCAAAGCAAAACAATATGGACCCTATCATTAGAAGAGAAATAGCAAAGGAACCAAAATCAGGCTGCTTAAGTAAAACAATCAATGGAGCTAAAACAATGAAAGCCTTTGCAGGTAGCTCCCAAGCTCCAAGCTCTTTCCAGTTTTTTACCATCAAATAGGCCATTAACATCGGTAGGCACAATTTTAAAAACTCTGAGCTCTCCAACCTAAAACCAAAAGGAAGCTGTAACCATCTTAATGCCCCCCCTACCCTAACTCCTACTCCTGGAACAAATACTAATAAAACAGCAAAGCTACAGAGTATCCAAAACACTAGAGCAAATTTCTTAAAAAACTTTAAAGGTAGATTCATGGCAAAAAGCATGGCCGTAAAAGAAACTAAGGTAAAAAGAAGCTGCTTTCTAAAAAAGAAAAGTCCATCACCAATCTTTTCTGTAGCATAAATAAAAGAGGAGCTGTACACCTGCACAACCCCTATTCCTAAAAACAAAATATAAACGAGAAATAACGAAAAATCGAAGTCTCCCTGCGCCAGTCTTTTGAAGGGACTGAAAAGGAGTCTTCCAATTTTAGAGTTACGAGAACTTCGCAACAAGTGATTTGTAGTAGTTTCCTCTTTCCACATAACTATCAAAGATGTCAAAACTAGGGCAACCTGGACTCATTAAGACCGTATCGTTGATTCGAGACTTTTGATAAGAGATTAAAATAGCCTCCTCAAATGTACCGATCAAAAAGGTCTCAGCAAAGTCACCAATGGCCCGGTTGATGCGCTCTTTTGCTTCTCCTACCAGAATCAGTGTTTTTACTTTCTGTCGGATGAAAGGGATCAATGGCTCATAATTTAGGCCCGTATCCTTACCACCCATAATTAGGATAACATTTTCATCAAAAGAGTCTAGTGCTCTGATCACAGAATGTACGTTTGTGGATTTTGAGTCATTGTAGAATTTGACGCCTCCAGCTTTACGAACATACTCAATTCTATGCTCTAAACCTGGAAATTCATCTATCACTTGCTGAATCACCTCTGGTTTTGCTCCTAGCTCTCTAGTTGCTAAAATTGCAGACATCACATTTTCAATTTGGTGCCGACCTACCATGCGCATTTTGTCGGTTCTGAAAATTTCGATTTCTGGACCCACACGAAGGCGAACTTCGTTTCTAACATTTACCGCACCACCAATATTCATGATTTGTGGCTCTAAAACAGCTTTTCTAGAGAAATATAAGATTCTTCCTCTTTGGACAATTGGATCTCTAGCAAGATCTACCACGCGCTTGTCATCCGCGTTTAGTACGCTAGTGGTTTTGTGATTGGTATTTCTAAAAACTTTTCTTTTTGCATTTACATAGGCATCAAAGGTTCTGTGCCTGTCTAAATGGTTTTCTGCCAAGTTCATAAATACGATATTATGTGGAGTAAAGTTCTCACAATGCTCTAACTGAAAGCTCGATACTTCCGCCACTAGTAATTGGGCTTTTTCAGGCTGCATCACGTATTCAATAAGAGGGGCACCAAAGTTTCCGCCCAACCAAGTTTTGATTCCAGAAAGATTAAGCATTCTCTCCATCAATCGACAAGCGGTAGACTTACCATTTGTACCAGTGACTGCCAAAACCGGCTCTTCAACAAAATGAGAGGCAAACTCAAATTCACCCGTCACTCTTACGCCATGGTTTCTTGCATACTCAAAGATTTTCAGCTCAGGTGAAATCCCCGGTGATAGAATAATCATTTCTTGCTCAATGAAAGTTCTTGGGGTGTGACCACCAAGATCATAGCTAAGCTCTAAATGATCTATATCATCTAAGTAGTTTGCCAATTCCGCTGGAGACTTATGATCACTTACAGTAACCTTTGCTCCTTTCTCCGCTAAGAACTTAGTCAGGGAAACTCCCGTTCGCCCAAGACCTACTACCATTATTTTTTTTCCAACTAAATCAACCATTTCTACTACCTCAATTTCAGTGTACTTAAGCCAATTACGGCCAGTAATATTGACACGATCCAAAAGCGAACAATCACTTTGGGCTCGGTAATTCCTTTTAATTCAAAGTGGTGGTGAAGAGGCGCCATTCTTAAAACCCTCTTTCCAGTAAGCTTAAAACTTCCCACTTGTGCTATTACAGACAGAGCTTCCGCTACAAATACTCCACCTACTACTGCTAATACTAATTCGTTTTTTGTCAGAACAGCTAAAGTCCCTAAGAAACCACCTATACCTAGGCTCCCCACATCTCCCATAAAAACCTGCGCGGGGTAGGTGTTATACCAAAGAAAACCAAGTCCTGCGGCAATCATACTCCCGGCAAGGGGTGCAAGTTCACCCGCTCCACTAACAAAAGGAATTTGTAAGTAACCACTCAATTCCGAGTGACCAGCAACATAGGCAAAAAGAAGATAAGTACCACTAGCAACCATTACTGGAACTATAGCCAAACCATCTAAACCATCTGTTAGATTTACCGCATTAGCGCAACCGACGATCACAAAACCAGCGAACGGTACATACCAATATCCCAACTCAAAAACTACATTCTTTAAAAAGGGAACATGCAAGGTGGTGGCAAAGTTTGCATATTTGATAAGAAAAAAGACTACAGCCATAGAAGTACTAAACTCTAAAAACAGTCTTATCTTGCCACTCAAGCCCTTGGTGTTTTTATGAACCACTTTTTTATAATCATCCACATAACCAATCAAAGCAAAACAAACAGTTATAGCTACTGTGGCCCAAACTACAGGCACTGCCCAGTTACCCCAAAGTAAACTAGGTATCAGCAAACTTATTACAATCAAACTCCCACCCATTGTAGGGGTTCCCGTTTTTGCAAGGTGACTCTGTGGCCCATCGTCTCTAACTACTTGGCCCACTTGTCTACGCACCAGTCTTCTAATAAAATGAGGACCCCAGATCCAACAAATTAAAAAAGAACTAAAAAAGGATAAAAATGTACGAACAGAAATATATCGAAATACATTAAAGGCACTGATGTCCTCAGACAAAGTAACAAGAAACTTATAAAGCATATACCACCTGAAAAGTTTCTCTCTTAAAAAAACAGACTTAAATCAAATCATCTAGGATGCGTTCCAAACGTATTCCCCGAGAAGCCTTCACAAAGAGAGTGTCCCCGGGTTCTATCATAGGTTGGATGTTTCGCGCAAGGACTTGTTCATAAGTAGCTGAAAACACTCCGCTTTCTTTAAATCCATTGTTTTTCAAAGCAGCCTGGAAGTGCTTAAAGTTTGAGCCAAAAAAGTGAACAGACTTAAAGCTATCGTTCCCAATCATCTTGGCGATTTGCACGTGTTCCTCTTTTGCCGTTTCTCCGAGCTCTAGCATTTCTCCCAAAATTAAATGCTTAGATCCACTGAGTTCAATTTCTGAGGCGTTTTCAATAAAAGCGCTCATACTTTCTGGATTTGCATTATAGGCGTCGAGAACAAAAGTAAGATTTTCCTGATGAAGAATTTGGTTTCTACCCCAAGCCATTTTTAGATTCATCATAGATTTAATAATTTCTTGAGGTGAGAATTCTAAGTGAAGAGCGTAGCTCGCCGTCATCATTAAGTTTATAGCATTGTGTTTACCAAAAATAGGAATCTCAACACCCTCAAACTCGTAATCATCAATTTTACCACTGATCACTAGTCCATCGATCTGAACCGAGTCCACCTGAATCCAAACTCTGGAATCTCTAGTTCCAAAATTAATTTGAGAGTGATTTAAATATCTAGGGATCATTTCTTTTGTAAATTTATTGTCTTCATTGAACACAAAGGCTGCTTCTTCTTTGGCCGCCTTATAGATACTTTCTTTTTCGATAGAGACATTCTCAATAGTACCCATACCCTCAAGGTGCCCCTTACCTACAAAGGTAACTCCACAAATATCTGGCTCAGCAATTTCTACTAATTTAGCGATCTCGCCTGGACTATTCATTCCCATTTCGCAAACCACAATCTCTGTTCCGCTATCAGCGTTCAACAAGGTAAACGGGACTCCCCAATGGTTATTTAAAGAGCCTTCACTGGCATATACACTGTACTTACTAGATAAAACTGTTTTTAAAAATTCTTTAACCGTGGTTTTACCATTGGTTCCAGTAACCCCAATAACCTTAAAACCACATTTTCTACGGTAATAATTAGCTAGGTACTGCAAGGCAGTTAACGTACTGACTACCCTTACTACAACGGTTTCCTCAGGAACAGAAAAGTCCAAAATATTTTCTGTAAAAATAACTGCGGGCTTTTTATTTACGACATCCTCTAAAAAATCGTGGGCATCAAACCGATCACCCTTTAACGGAATGAAAAGAGCCGAGTCCATATCCTCTTCACGGGAGTCTGTAACTAATCGGGTAAAACCCGTATCTCCAGAGCCGCGCAAGAGTTCACCGGAAACTACTTCTAAAATCTCATCCACACTTAAGCGCATCATTTTACCAGCTTCCTTGATTTTCCATACTTACCCACGGCTCGGCTTTTTCTAGGGCATCACCTTTTTGGAGTAACTCAATAGAAATGCCATCTGGGCTTTTAACGAAAGCCATATGCCCATCTCTCGGAGGACGTAATATGGCGACACCACTATCTTGTAAAGATTTACACTTATCATAAATATCATCTACCAAAAATGCCAGGTGGCCAAAGTTCCTACCGGAATCATATTCTTCAGATTGATCCCAGTTGTAGGTTAGCTCGATCTCCGCTTCACTATCAGGTGCAGAAAGAAAAACAAGGGTAAATTTACCGGCGGGTACTTCTTTACGCCGCTTTTCTATAAGGCCCAATTTATTAATAAAGAAATCTAGAGCGCGATCTAGATCCTTCACTCTTATCATCGTATGAAGGAACTTCATAAATTAATTCTCCTGTAAGAACTTTTCCACTTCTTCTGTGTCTGAAAAGAAACTGCGTCTACCGTTTATTTCTTGGTAGGTCTCATGTCCTTTTCCCGCAATCAAGACTATATCACCGCTACCCATTGATTGCAGTGCAAACTGTATAGCGGAGGCCCGATTTTCTATTCTTTTTCGCACAGCAATGTTTGAAAAGCCTAAATCAATATCATCTAATATAGTCTCTGGGTTTTCAGTTCTTGGATTGTCAGAGGTGATGATTACTAGCTCAGAATATTTCTCCGCAATTTCTGCCATTTTAGATCTCTTAGCCTTATCACGATCTCCACCAGCGCCGAACACACAAATCACTCTGCTCTTGGGGCTAATTTCCTTCTTCATTGATTGCAGAAAGTCTAAAGCATTTTCTAAAGCATCAGGAGTATGGGAGTAATCGACAAAAACGGGACCGCTTGGAGTATCTATTTTTTGCATTCGGCCAGGAACGTTTTCTATAGCCTTTAAAGATTCTGTGGAAGGTAGTTGTCCCAAAAGATAATGGTAAGTTAATATTGCAACCGATAGATTATACAAATTAAAATCACCAAGTAGTTTGGTTTCATAGCTCTTAATTTGCCCATTGAAATCAATTTCAAAACTCGTTTTTTCCCAGCTTTTTTTAATATTATAAAATTGAAAATCAGCTTTATCGCTCTTACCAAAAGTGACCTGCTTTTTATTATTTCCCTCTAAATCTTTTGATAGCCTCGCTCCATAACTATCATCAATATTTACTAGAGCCGTGGAGTATCCATTAAGAAAGAATAATTTTCTTTTTGCTAAATAGTATTCTTCCATAGATTCATGATAATCCAAATGATCCTGGCTTAAATTTAAAAATGAAACTAACTCAAACGGAACGGAGCTACATCTATGCTGATCCAGTGCATGTGAGCTCACCTCCATCACTAGAACCTTTGCTCCCGCAACCTGCATTTCACTCACTCTTGGATATAAGTCCTTGGAGCCAGGGCTTGTGAGTTTGGTGGGCCAAACCTTTTCTTTGTAGTGATGATCTATGGTACCAATTACAGCTGCTGGATGGGAGCTTTTCTCTAAAAGCCTTTCAATGTAGTAGGCAGTAGAAGTTTTTCCATTTGTACCCGTGATTCCTATGCAGCTTATTTTATTAAGAGAAGCCCGGTGAAACCAAGCTACTACTCTATCCAGAGCAAGCCTCGAGGAGTCTACATAAATTACTTTTTCTGTAGAATTTAAACCTAGCTCGTCGGCGGACCTTTCAGAAAATACATAAGAGCAGCTCTCAATTATAGATTCAATGTCTTTATGAGAATCGTAACTTGATCCTTGTATGGCAAAAAAACAATCTCCTGTAACCACTTGACGGCTATCAATTTTAATTTGTGATTCTAGAAGATTAAAATTCTCTGGTACGCTAATATTAAAAAATAAAGACTCTAGATCTATTTTATTCATCGGAAAAACAACCGGACTTTGTGCCCCTCTGAAAGATCCTTACCTACTTTTGGAATTGTATCCATTAGTTTTCCAGAACCATAGACTTTGACATCTAGGTTTTGTTTTCTCGTCAGGCTCAGCACCTCACGCATACTTAATCCTTCAAGCTTAGGCATCTTGTCCCATTTGTCATTTAGCTGCATCTTTTTAACTTTAGCTATGGAACGGGTTTTCTTGGCTTTCTTCACCAAGCGTTGATCGTCTCGAGAATCATCTTGTTTATTATGATCGATAATTTTGGTTTTTGGAATCTCAAGTTTAGATGCGATAAAATGTCCGATCCTTGAGAACAAGGGGGCTGCCACCTCAGATCCGTAAAATATTTTTTGTGGATCATCTACCGAGACATAAATTGCTATTTTTGGTTTATCCACCGGAAAAAAGCCTGCAAAACTCGATATATACGCACCTTTTTGGTATCCACCCTTTTTATGATCTACTTTTTGCGCCGTTCCCGTTTTACCTGCGGTACTGTAACCAGGGACTCTTGCCTTAAAGCCCGTTCCCTCTTTCGAGGTAACAGATTCCAAGATGGATTTGACCATCTCCGATTTTGGACGAGTTAAAACGCGCCTTAACTCTTTGGGTTTTTGTTTAAATACCACCCTATCTCTCACATCAGTAACTTGATCCACAATATAGGGCTGATTCAAGACACCACCATTGGCAATAGCCGCGTATGCATTTGCTATCTGTAGCGGAGTAGCGGTTATACCATGACCAAAAGATACATTACTAAGTAAGTGCCTAGACCACGGTAAGGCCGGTAAGATTCCCTTTGTTTCTCCTGGAAGATCAGAGGAGGTCTTGTTTCCAAATCCAAAATTAAGAAGATAATTTCTTAGCTCTTCTGAGCCCAATTCAAATGCAATTTTAGTGGTTCCAATGTTTGATGACTTTGCTAAAATCTCTCTCGTGCTAAGCCATTTAAACTTATGCTTACTATCAGCCTCTCTAATTACTCTACGACCAATTTTGAATCTTCCGTTCTCACAAAAGTATTTTGATTCTTCATCAGCTATTCCCTCTTCTAATGCAGCAGCAACAGTAATAGTTTTTAGAGTGCTACCCGGCTCAAAAGAATCGGTTACCGCTTTGTTTCTACGAAGTGAAGCCTCCACATCAAAAGGATCATTAGGATTGTAGTTAGGCAGAGTTGCCATAGCTAAAATCTTAGAAGTATCCACGTCTAATACAACCGCAGTGGCAGATTTTGCACTGTATTTTGCTACAGTTTCAGAAAGTTCTTTTTCCACCTTGTACTGAATATCTCTGTCTATAGTGAGGTTTAAATTAAATCCATCTGGACTTTCATTAAAAAGCTTTCCATTGATGAAAAGTGGTCTTCCCCTGGCATCTCTTTGTACCTTTAACTTTTTACCAGCGCCACTTAGTTCATCCTCAAATTTTACTTCCAGCCCCTCTAAGCCCTGTGCCGATGAACCAACGAAACCTAGAACTTGCGCCAGTAAACTTTGATTTGGGTATACTCGCTTTGATTCCTCAATAAAACCTATACCTTTTAGTTTTAATGCGGCTATCTCAGACTTTTGAGCCTTAGATAGCCTTCTTTGAATCCAAACAAATCTTTTTTTCTTGGAGGCAATTTTTTTGTAATAGTAGCTTCTCTTTCCACCTAATTTTTGCTGAAGCCTAACGGCTACGGTGTACTTATCTTTTATCATTTTAGGATCTGCGTAAAGAGAGTAGGAGATGACACTAGCGGCTAATTCGTTTCCATTTCTGTCAAAGATAAATCCACGACGTCCCTCAATATTGACTACGGTCTTGAACTGCTTGGAGTTCATTTTTGCTAATTTTTCGTTTCCTAGTACCTGGAGATAGAGACCTCTTGCAAAAAGAGTCGCCCACATTCCTAAGAGTAAAATAAAAAATACCGTAATCCGTCTAGACATAGATAAACTATATCTAAGATTCTGTTTGATGTCCAAATTTTAAGGAATAGAAACTACTTAGAGTTAAGAGAGATAATTTGATCTGGTCGAGCTTTTTTTAATTCAAAATATCTCTTTGCATAAATCTCTATGCGATCTGGGCGAGTAAGTTTAGCGAATTTAAGGCTTTGAAGACGCATTTTGTCTTGGGCTAAGCGAGTGGCTCTGGACTCTTTCCAAATCAAATAGCCCATTCTTCTGATTTCCATTTTACAAAAGACTACCGTTAAAAGACTCACCACTATGATAAACAAACTGGTTAAAGCAGAAGCTCTATCTTTAGCGGAAAACTTAGCTCTCAATCTTTTTCTCCATGACTCTTAATTTAGCTGTACGGGATCTAGGGTTTTCTAAAACCTCTTCTCGTGTGGCCTGAATTACTTTTTTGGTTAAAATATTAGCACGCTCTTTCATTTCTCTCATTTTGTATTTAATAATTCTATCTTCCGTACTGTGGAAGCTAATTATCATTAGTCTACCGCCAGGCTTTAAATATCCAAAAAGCTTTTCCACCGCATCGGCCAAAGGATCTATTTCAGCATTTACAACTAGACGTAAGCCCATGAAATATTTGGTAGCTGGATGACTACCCTTTTTTCTCCACCCATCTACTCTTTCAATGAGTGATGAAAGCTGTACAGTGGTATCAAAGCTCTGTGTTTTTCGATCCTCAAGAATAGCTCTAATGACTCGAAAAGGTCTGGGATGCTCTCCAATTTCTTTGAATATCCTAACAAGCTCCTCTTCAGGCCATTCATTTATAATTTCTCTCGCTGTTAGCTCTTGGCGCTGGTCCATTCTCATATCTAATGGACCGTCATGGTAAAAGGAAAAGCCCCTTTCTGGATCGTCGTATTGAGGACTTGAGACTCCAAGATCTGCCAGAATACAATCAAACTCTGCTTGTAAACCTAGCTCTTCCATCGCCATGAAATTACCCCTTAGAATCTTAAAACCTTCTCCAAATTGATCTGATTGTTCGTTGGCAAAATCTATAGCTGCCTGATCTCTATCTATTGCGGTAATTGTAAGAAAGTGATTTAAATGCTCTTTAATAGCGAGGGCATGGCCACCTCTTCCAAAGGTACAATCTAAATACTCTAGAGTATCCTCGGATTTCTCGGGCAAGAAGGATAAGACCTCATTTAAAAGCACTGGTTTATGTTCAAAAGTCATAGATTGATTCTACTCGATATAGGATAAAATGAGTACCGATTCCTAGGTGTTTCATAACTTTTTCCCATTGGGTTCTGGAAGATATCTGAAGCTCGTTGTCAATTTTCAAGTTATTAATTTCTATCTAATGGAGATTTTGCATTTTTTTGCTATTGGATATAAGTCGGCATAATTTGAAAAATTCATGCGTACTAGATCCAGATGGAGCTCAGTTTACCTTTGTGTAAAAAAGTTTAACACAAATTCTGCTCCACAACCAAGCTAGCCTCATTAGGATATTATTTCAGATAAATGTAAAGTTCATCCTTTATGCTCCGATCTTTTCACATGACATTTAAATTAATCATAATCTTCAGTTTCATTCCACTTTTAGCCAATGCGAAGGCTGAAAAATCAATTACAAATAGCCTACCGAGCTTCCTACAGTTATATAAAGCTGACCCTGGATCAAGAGATCGGTACTTAAAAAAATTTTTCACCCTCACTCGGTCAGAAAACTATCAATTTTTAAATGAAATTTTAATTCAATCCGATGGGTTAGGAAAAAACCGTTGCTTACCTGCATTATACGGTGAGAGAAACAACCCTTGGGAAGATCAGCAACTTCTAATTAACTACAAGCTCTGTGACCAAGACCTAAAATCTACTCATCATTTTTTCACTCAACTACACAACCAAGAACTTTGGCAAAGAATAAGAATTAAATTAGCTTTTTTGTGTTTAGATTCTCCACAGTGCAATGAATTTATGAAAAAACAAGAGCAAATCAAGAGAACTTTAACAATAAAAACAGGGGGAGGTAAATGAAGCTATACATCAGAGTCATCATAGTAAAATTGTCAATACTAGTCGCCCCCTACACTTATGCCCAATGTGATTTTAGCGATTTAGAATATAACAACTATATGAAGCTTAATATTGAAGGTGGAACAGTTATCGCGAATTTCTCAGAACATGCATTCACTCAACCAAAAGAGATCATAAGCATTATAAATAATTCCGACCCAGCTGACCTAGAAAAGGAACTTAGAGATTGGACAAGAATTGAAAAAAACCAAACTTTTATTAAAGAACAACAAACCGAAGTAGAAGATATGGTGAAATTTGTTAAAAAAACCCCCGTTTCCTGGATAGGCACTGAAAGGTCAGAGCTTCAATACAGCTCCTTTGGAGGTACATTTTCGGAGATAGAAGATTATAAAAAAATGAAAGTAATTCTACGAAAAAAAATTAGAGACAAAAATCTCATAAAAAAAATTCTTTCTTCAATTTATCCAACCTATGTAATTGCCGCAGCTGAGAATCCAAAAAGAATTTCAGCAACAAATATCGTACCACTGGAAAATAGCGAGACTAAAAATGAAGCAACGATAGTGTTATTTGATATTTTTGATATGCAAAAAGAGCATCAAGAGCAATTCGATGAAGAATTCAAAGCGATCTTCCAAATTGTCCCGGGATTTGAAGAGGCAAATGAAGCAGAAATAAAAGCCTTAATGAAAAAGAATAAAAGAAACTCGGATGACCAAGAGATTATATTAGACTATTTAAAGAAAAATCGTGAGTTTTCTAGATTAAACAGAGTCAGAGATAAAGAAGCAGCCGATAAAATCTATAGTCAAAGCGGTGATGGGCTTTTTATTTTTGGGTCTGCGCACAAACCAGGTATGTTGAAGCACCTAAAGGAAAAATGTGAATCAAGAAAAACAGAAAATATAAAATCCATCAGATAAAAAACTGTGTAGCAACAAGCTATTATGATTGGAGAAAGGAGCAGAATCCGTCTCTTGTAATTTCAGGCACGAGTCTCAACGGTGCACTAGCTAGTACTATATGAAAGGAGCGAACCTTGGCCTCTATTGTAAATGCGTAAATCACGACTGAGCAGAAAAGCAATACAAGGCCCCATAATTTAGCCTTTGAAAATCATGTTTTTGGAAACCTTCTTTTCCTCTGGCTGTGTTAAGATTATTTATCGTCGCTTCATAAGCTCGCCATATTTGTTCGTAGGTTTAAAGGAAATTAGTCAAACCAAACCCTAATAGCTTGCATAAGATCATGATTTATTTTTCAGCATCCAAGTTCAATCTACTGAATATTTTGCAGAAATTCTTTTTTTTCACTATTGGATTTTAGATGGATAAAACGGATTTCCCCATTAGAGCTATCACTCATCATCTTTAAGTACTTCTTTCTATTCCTATGATAGGTTTTGAAAAACCAAAGCAGAATCGAATCGCGAGAAAACATCATCTTCAAAGACTCTTTATTGCCCGTATTTTCCCATAGCTCTTGCTTAGATCTAATCCTACCCAAAGTCCTAAAAATCAATTGATAGAAAGTCTGCCAAAACGGCAGGTCAATCCAAACCACTGTGTCAGCCTCACTCAAAGTGATCGACTGAGTTCGACTATAATTACCATCAACTACCCACTGATCTGATCGTATCGCATCTCTAATTTTGGAAAAGAACTCTTGATCAGATGCCTCTTCCCAGTTCGGTTTCCAAAACAGGCTATCTAGCTGAATATGAGGTAATTTTAGTTTAGTAGAAATTTCTTTGGCTAAGGTAGTTTTCCCACTTCCCGTTGTGCCAATTACGATAATTTTATTCATAGTTTAAATCTAGTAGCTCTGCCAAATCTACTCAATCAATATTCGATGACACTATTAGAAATTTTCTAAGTTTATCTGGGCTTGTTCCGTGGACAATACGTCCTTTAAAAGGAAGTACTAAAAACCGGATCAAAATCAAAAGAGCCATTTAATTAGGAGTAATATGTTCCCAGCTCTTCAACATTTACAGTTATTGAAGTATTCATTGAATCCAGCACCTCCCTAGCGCGACTATGCATTGCGCTCGCCATTGTCTCTTTCAGTTCTTTCGAACGGCCAGGCATAAGAAGTACACTAATATGCACCATAGAGTTTTGTTGATGAGGTGCCCCCACAATTACATGATCAACTAGGATAGATCTAGATTTGATAGCACTTAACTTCACCGTCTCTTGCTCGCTAAGGACCTCATGCAGTTCTTTGACTAATGTAGCAATATCCGTGTTTTGGGAAATATCCTCGCTGTGTTCAACAATAATATGAGGCATCGGGTCTCCATGAATCGATTGAGTTTATCGCTCAAACATAAACCAACTCATAGGCTTAAGACAATAAAATGCTAAGCGAAATACCATAAGACCCCATCACTGGCCAACCAAACAAAAGAGATCGATTAGCCAAGCCACACTAAAAGCTGGAAAAACTTTCCCTAAAAATCAGGAGAGTTATTTTTACAAAAATTTGCACAAGAATCTCCTATTCAGCCTAGGGGCTTTCGTAAAAATCAATGTTGATGTAAACCAGGAGTGATTTATAAAAGGATTACCTGAGACATGAGACCCTTAACTTGCCTAAAATTAGCGTCATTTTTCCTATTCATAGTCTCACTTCTTCCTTCCCAATCCTGGGCATCTAATCCTGAATGTGGAACAGGTTATGATAGCTCAAATTCACTTGTATACAGAGGTAAGCCTGTTGAAAACGACGCTATGTGGAACTGGTTTAAAGAAAGCCCAGGATACATCGCAATTCGCACCCAGCTCGGAGAATTTAAACTGAGAAAACTTGGCTAGGGCTTTGCCGGTGGCTCTGTATTTTTACTTTCTCCTCGAGATCTCACAAAAAAAGAAGTTGTTATTAAGGTATTTGACAGCCAGCAATCTTTGAAAAATGATTTAATATCCTACAAGTTCCTTCGGAATCTATCTGACAATCGTTTAACTGAATTTCGAGTTCCCAAAGTAAAACAGATTGCCTCAAAATCTATCCGATTAGAGTACATCGCTGGACTAACTATAAGAGATATTCAAAATAGAAAAAGTCTTCCTAAAGATTCTTGGCCAACAACAGCTAGCTCTATTAGACTGAAGTTTGAAGAGCTAATCCAAGAACTAACAAAGTCACTCAAGGATTCTGGAGAGTACGATGCCCATTTCATCAGTGTAGCCACTAAAGGCATGATTAGAGCTCGTATCTTAAATACCAAACAAAACATTTCTCATAGTATATTTCTAAAAAATGACAATATAGTCTACAGAGATAAGGATAAAAGCTTTTGGATTATTGACCCTTTCTAGGCATAAGATTATATGTACGCTGAATCCAAAAATTGTGGTTAATACAGGATAAAAATCTGTAATATGATTTAAACTTAGAAACTTTTAAAGAGCTGAAGCTACTCTCATTGAACCCTTAGACTTTGCCGTTGAAGTAACTCATCAGTCATAAGTTGAGTTGATATTTTTTTCGCAGTATTCCATATTGAAAAACTCTATCTAACTTGAATGAACCGGTCACGCAAACTGGGCGTTTAAACAGATTCTTACTGAAGGAATAAAACGAGCAAATCGCAGCCATTCTATAGATATGTTCACACAATCATTAAATCTTAATCAAAGCTAATTTTGCCTAAAACGCTAAATAATATTGTGAGCCTGAGCTAAAGCCCTGCTTGTGAGCTTAAGCCTTAGACATTAATCCTGGAACTCGATATCATTAGCATATGATTATAAATTGCCCTAAATGCGGTTTCGAACAACCTAAAGATGAATATTGCGCTAATTGTGGTGTTCATATTCCTAGTTTTAAGCCACCAGAGATTGGCATTCAGCAAAGGGCACTTAAGAGTGCTGGGTTTTATACCTTCCTTCTTTTCGCTTTGGGTATCG
>JBGCGH010000050.1:0-3834 GCA_045110695.1 Bdellovibrionales bacterium
ATGTTGCTAGTAATTCTTTGAAAGTGGATACAGACAAAACTACTGTGGAGTCTACAGAACCTACTAGATCAGGAAGCGCTTGTAGTACAGCACCTGACAGTCCAAATTGTAAAATCCAAAAAATAAAAGTACCTGGAGGCATACCAGAAGTTAGTGATCGGCCCAGCACAAATTCAAACACCCAAAGAACGGCATCCTCAACGCCTGAAACCAATACCAATACCGTTGCTTCAACAGATAAAGCCTCAACTACTAACCCTGAATCTAAGAAACCTGCATTAGAAAACGATACACCGCCCCAGACAACTACTTCAGTCGCAAAAGCTGACTCACCGGTACCACAAGCCTCTCCGGTAATTAGTAAGCCTACTAATTTTTCGCCAGCCTCTACTGAAGCTGGTGCTATTGCCGGCCTTGGAACATTGCAAGCTTTACCTGAGCTAAAATTTGATTCTGCTGACCAAGTTTTGTTGGGAGAAAATGCTGTGCGGATCAGAGCAGGAGCCAATGCTGCTAGAGATAGAGCCAGAGATCTCAACGATTCAGCCAATACTTATTCATCCACAAAAAAGGGAACCTCTTCCGCACCAGGTGCTGTCACCTTGGTAGTACCAATAGCACAGAAATCGAATGTAAGCTTTGCAGAACAATCGATTCAAAAGGAAGAATGTGACGTCATTAAGAACAACTATTTTAGAAATCATGAATCTGGTTTTTCTTGTAAAAACATCTTAAGGGACTTTGAACCCATTGAGCGCTGTGAAAAGAAATTCGAAAATGATTTCCTAACTCAATGTGAGAATATTTTCAATTTTGATCGCTTAAATTACTCTGATCCTGTGTCGGAGTGCAAGCGCCTCTCAATGAAACTTTTTGAAACCGGACGCCCCTCTCAAACTACACTATCCGCCAACAGCTTTCTACGTAAAAAAGATAGTCTGTGGAAAGTCATTGTGGACCAGCCTTACATGCTAGCAGACAAGAAAGAGATCAAGAAACTCACTAAACTCATGAAAAGAAAAAGAGATATCAACTTATGTGATCAAAAACATAAAAAAATTGTTGGAACCATTCTTTTCACAGCTGATTCATTAGATATAGAGCCAAGTAGCAGGCTAAGCTGTAAAGATATAAGCCTTGATACATTAAAAGTAGTTTCAGAAAAGATAAATCAGGATTGGAAAAATAGAAAAACATACTTCCAAAACCAATTAAAGGGCTTTCATGGTGTTAGCTATATTAAGGCAAAGGCTTTGGCAAATAAGAATAATATTAGTATTCGAGATCAACTGTACAATAGCACGGAAAGTCTCTATAGAAGCTTGAACTATAAATTTACTGAGAAGGAAGTGGCCCGTATAGTTGGCTATGAAAATCCTATACAGAGTGATAAGAAAATAGACCTAGTCGGACTTTTTAAAGAACATGTCAATAGATGTAGAGAAGATGAAAGCGGTAACATTAGCCCGGGAATTAGATAGCTGCATCTAGTACATCGAGCGTAGTTCTAAAATATTCTATTAGATCGGTTGCATAGGTATTATTGGTTAATATCTTAAAGGGAGCGTTCTTGTCGTTTTCAGTCATGCTATTTAGTTGTCTTTTTAATTCACCGACTTCTTTCTTATCAAAACTTTCCATTCCCAAAAAAAATCTAAGCATTTTAAGGTCTGGCCTTCTTTTTAATTCTTCTGCGGGCATTGTCTTACTGATTTCAATAATTTCAGCAAATGATTTTTTATCCGTGTTAAAATCACCTGGTAGATTTTCATTTTTCTCGTTGTCTACAATTCTATACCATCCAAACCTTTTAGTGTCGTCATCCATATCTGATTTATTATCAGCTAGTTGGCCGAGCTCTTTCAAGGCAGAAAGAATAAGATCTCTCTTGGCTGGGAGAATGGCCACCTTGCCTTCCTTAATCCCCATATATCTAGTAGACCAAGACAATCCACCTGTAAAAAAATAGGAATCATCATCTCCTAAAGTTGAACGCATTTTCATATATGATTCGAAATAGTCATCCACGTTATCCGCGGTAAACTCTTTTCCCATCGCACAAATTTTTCTTGCACCCTCTCTTGATTGACCGCTTTTATCCAATCTTTGAGTAGTACTACTAGGAAAGCACAATTCAGAACACGCTTCTTGTATTTCTGGACCAGTACCATGCCCTCTTCCATGTGCATGAAGGAGTTCGTGAGCTAACAGCTTTTTGACCGAGCCTACTTTTTCCTCGGGGCTCTTGTCATAGTTATCTGGATTTAGGTAGACAGTATTATCAATGGCTCCAAGACCACTGCCTCCACTCTCCGCCCTATCTTTAAGATAGTCTGCATGTTCCTTGGGAAGATACTTACTCAGATTATCAACCCATGCTTTTGGCAATGGAGAGTCACTATCTATCCCCACCTCATGGGCAAGGAGATCCGAATTTATATAGCTACCAGCATATCTATCTATATCCTGACAAACGATTTTTAATGGCTTATCTTTGTTATGTTCAAAATTATTTTTAGTCAAATCGTGCAGCAGCTCATTTAAGTTTAGAGCACTATCCGTATCTCCATCTTGCTGAAATTTCTCAGCCTCTTTACTCAAACAAGTTTTCAGCTCGCCAACTACATCAAGTGCGGTACCTACTACAGACTCAAACTCAAAGGTTCTTTCGTAATCCTCAAGATCTTCTTTATTTACACCAGCTAATTTTACGTTATACACGTCTGATGCTAGGATACCTTCGCAATTTTTAGCTATTAATAATCTGTCATGAACAGGATAAAAACTATTCAAAGCATCCTCTGATCTTTCTGCGAAAAGTCCATCAAAGTCGTCGATGTCTCCGTCTGTCACATACTCTCCATCTTCATTTAACAAGCCACGTAGTTGCTCGAAGACAGCTAGACTCTCAACTTTGCTACAGTCTTTGCCACAACCGGAATCACCCTCGGTCGAGCTGTAGTCATCACCGATGCTTACACCACCTTTAGTATAATAAACAAATTCTTTCCCTGTTTTGAGTTCTATCTCTGTGACTCGTAGAGTTCTACTGCCAATCTGTTTTCTTATAACTTTAAGATCATATTTATTATCGAAATCATTGTCGAATTTACTCAAGCAGGTCTTTTTACGACATTCTAAGGTAAAATCATACTTGTTATCATTGTTTCTATCTCTTTGAATTCGATAGCCCGCTTTAGTTTTTTTCTGTTTTAACTCTGGAAAGGAATCACCATCGATACTTGCTGTGTAGCCTTTCAATTTTCCGTTCTCCCAAGATAATTTCAGATTAGTTCCAGGTACCTTGGTACTCCGATATTTCATAGCATCAAACAAAGACTTTGCTATAGAAGGTGAAGAAACCGTTTTCTTAAGGCTAGCCTTTGCTTCTTTCATCCGACTTTGATTCAAATGTTTTATTAACTTACCAATAGAGGCTGGCTGTCTAACATAGGCTCTATCTCTTAGATGGAAGAACCCTAGACCTAAGAAAATCATGAAGAATATAATGACTTTAAACAAACGCTTTCTCACATAATTCTTTTCGGCACGAAGCCTGGACTACCTGAAATTATTGGGCTTTTACCGAAAAACTTAAGACTAAAGTATATGATATCCCAAGTTCTAAACCTTGGAGCCAGAGTATTACTTTACTAAGAGGACTAAGGTAAGTTCTTTTTGAGCATAAAACCAAAACGGATCGTGTAGTATGGGTGGGTTCTTTCCCTATTTCGTGGGGTCTAGGAATAAAAAAATGGCTTCAAAAACTAGTTAATCTTTACTTTGATGAGTTTATTCAACGAACTTAACAAAGGATTAACAGCTATGAAGCCA
>JBGCGH010000051.1:0-50187 GCA_045110695.1 Bdellovibrionales bacterium
TGGGTGTAAATACCTACCGAGATCCAAAAACGCTAGAAGAGGGCTACCGTCCTCCAACTATTGAGCTAGCTAGAGCATCCAAAGAGGAAAAAGAGGAGCAATTGGCACATGTTAGCTCCTACCAAAATACAAACTCTAATGAATCGGCAAAAGCTTTGAGAAACCTACAGCTAGCAGCCATTGAAGGTAAAAATGTTTTTACGGAACTGATGGAAGCAGCAAGGCTATGTTCTTTAGGGCAAATGTCCCAAGCATTGTATGAGGTAGGCGGGCAATACCGACGTAATCTTTAATGTATCCTTGGATTGTACTGATTGATGTACTAGTTATGTATTTGTTCTTTAGTGATTCTAAACACAATGACTAGCCGACACAGAAGTATTTAAACGGTCTTAAACTATAAAATTTCCAGGCTTAGCAGATAAGGATGGACTGAATCTGTTACAATAAAGACCTGTTTCTTGAAAGTCTTGTCGGTAACGTATAATTATTCAACATTCAACATTCAACATTCAACATTCAACATTCGTGAGGTTTAGAGTGAGACTTATTATCATGTTATCCTTTTTTGTTTCGACAAGCGCATTTTCTAAAGTAGACTATATTGCCATTGGTGCGCTAATTAGTAATGGTAAGAAAGAAATGGAGACTATAAAAACTGTTGTTTCATGTTCGGTTAAAAAACTAGATGCTGGATATACCTGTAAAGATTTAGAATTAGTAAACAAGCAGTTTAATGATATTTTTGAAGTCTACAATACCCTTTTTTTTGGTTTCTGCAATCCCGCCAATATGTATAATTCTTTTTACTCAATCAAGGATATCTACCTTCAACCTCTGAGTGATTTAGCGGGTGATGCTTCTGCTAATGATGAAATACACAAACTGATTGGGAAATTTAAAAACGATATTGATGTTTTTGAAAATGAAACCAAAGAATTTTTTAATAGTTTAAAGCTACAAGATAAATACACTAGCGAGTGCCTCTTTAACCAAGATCCACCCTCAGATTCTCTGAGAAGTCTTGTTTGTAAGTAATAAAAGTTAAACCAAGAGTATTGATTTGTTAGCGTTCTTTTTATTTGCTTGTATTCTGGTGGGGCTCTCGACTGATTTTCTAGCTTGTGGATCTTTTACCCTTTTTAGGCTGATCACTACAATTCAATGTAAATATAAAGACTAAATTGATTCAAAGTGCTTTTGGTAGGGTAGCCTTCTCAAGAACCGTGTAAGTATAGATTTCCTCAAAGCCCATCTTTAAGCAAATTGGTTTTGAGGTGTTTTCTTTTGCTTGGATTACTAAAGTGTCTATTCCATTTATGTTAGCTTCGATGGACCTTTTTTCTACCATAGCTTTATAAATTCTATTGTTTCTAAATTCTTTAAGAACCGTTCCGGAGGCAAGGTAAGCACCGTTTGAGGTAAATATCATCGTCGAGCAAGCGGCGGGTTCATTTTTGTAGTAGGCTATATAGGGTTTAAAGTTGATGTTGGTTCCGAGGCTGTATAAAAATGTACTGTTGATTTCATCAAAATGACTATCATCTAAACCCCAGGCTTTAATGAAAATTTTGGAAAACAGCTCTGAATCATTCATCTCAGCAGTTTTTACTTTGATATTTGAAACATCACTACTGAACTCTTGGGAGCTAGCCTTAATCATGGTTGTAGCCTTGTAAAGTTCCTTCATCCCTAAGCTCTTTAAATAACTTTCAGTGTTCGCCGGCTCGGTGAGCGGGCTTATATGCCATCGGTAATTCAAATTATGTTTTGCGAATTTGTTTATGATTTCGCCGACTTTGCTTTCTAGATCTTTCTTTTCGAAAATGGACCTGTAGACACAGTTAGAAGCAGATCCTTGAGTGTTCTCTGTGATATTCATCACCAAGTTTTTGTTATCGATCCAAGTACACTCCGGTAGGCCAAAGTTTGCTTCAATTCCACATCGTTCAAATTTTCTAATTTTTTCGATATCCATTTATATTCCTCATGAACTGAGGTTGGTGCAATTTTAATTACTTAATTTTAATTGGAATCTATGAATTAGACCGCATTAAGTAAAATTGATTAGACAGAAGGTCTCTCACGTAAAGAGACCTTCAAAATTACTATTTTGATAGTTCGATTTTTGCAATGGTCTGAAGTTGCATATTTGAAGTGCCTTCATAAATTTGACCAATTTTTGCGTCTCTCCAAAACTTTTCTACCGGGTACTCTTTCGTGAAGCCATTTCCACCAAAAAGATCGATAGCCATAGAAGTGATTTTTTCCGCAGCGTTGGACGAATATAGTTTAGCTATTGCCGCTTCCTCAACAAAGTCTTTTCCTTCGTCTTTTAGTCTGGCAGCATTGTAAACAAGAAGTTTTGCGGCTTCTAGCTCTACTCGCATTTCTGCAAGCTGGAATTGCACTCCTTGGTTTGCCGACAAAGGTTTTCCAAACTGTTCCCTTGTTTTAATATATTCACGAGTTGCTTCGTAAGCACCAGTGGCTACACCAATCATTTGCGCGCCGATTCCTATTCTTCCCTCGTTTAAGGTTTCAATTGCAATTTTATAGCCTTTACCAATTTCTCCAATGATATTAGCTTTGGGAATCTTACAATTTTCAAAGGTTAGCTCACAGGTGGAGGATGCTCTAATACCTAACTTGTCTTCTTTTTTACCAATGTTGAAGCCAGGGGTATCTTTTTCAACAAGAAAAGCGGTGATTCCTTTGTAGCCTTTTTCAAAATCAGTATTTGCAAACACTAAGAACAGTTCTGCTTCCCCTGCGTTTGTAATCCATAACTTATGACCATTTAAAATATAGTCATCACCACTTTCTTCAGCTCTAAGTTTTAATGCAAAAGCATCACTTCCACTGGAACTTTCACTCAATGCATAGGCTCCGACTTTTTCCTGAGCCAATAAAGGAAGGAATTTTTCTTTTTGAGCACCGGTACAATATTTAATTAGAGCATTCGCGACCAAAGTGTTTTGCACATCGACCATAACTCCTACCGCTCCGTCTACTCTAGAAATTTCCTCCACGGCAATACAAGCCATTGTGAAGCTAGTATCAGTTCCTCCAAATTGTTCTGGAATTTCAATTCCCATCAAACCCATTTCAAAAAGTTTAGGTACTAATTCTTTATCGTAATGGGCCTGTTCGTCCATTTTGGTTACGATTGGTTTTATCTCGCCCTCGGCAAATGCTCTAACACCTTCTCTGAAAGCTTCTTCGTCTTCTGTAAAACTCGTTAGTGCCTTAAAATTTTCGCTCATAAATACTCCTTGATTGCTCCGACATTAAGACCTGAGCTCGAATTAAAGTCAATTGGGACTGATCTGCATTAGCTCTGAAGTTTGATAATGCTCGATAGTATGCTGAAAAAAACTGCTTTTTTATGAGGGCTTTCTTGTTTATTGGATCTTTTTGAGACAAAAAACTTTTTAACACCAAAAGAGTTCCAAGCTTTTTTAAATCAACTATTAGGGTTTATTTAATTATCTCATTTTGGTAGTTAAATAGCCTAGATTTCTGAAGAAATGCCGCAATTCTCAAGTTTAAACCGTTAATTATCGATAACTAAAGTAGTGATATAGCCACCTGGTTTTTACATTGGAAAGTATGGAACAAAAAACAAAAATTCTTATAGCCGAAGACACTCCCATACAAGGGAAAAAGCTCAAGTTCTACCTAGAAAAATTTGGATACGATGTGGTTTGGGCAAAAGATGGTCTTGAGGCATGGCAGGTTTTTCAAGAAACTAGTTTCTCTATCATTATCACGGACGTGCAAATGCCTAATATGGATGGTTTGGAGTTTCTAAAAAATGTAAAGTCATCGAAACAATCGCATACTCCAGTTATTGTTCTAACAACCCTTAAAGATGATGAGACTTTACTAAAGGCTTTAGATCAAGGTGCGAGTGAATTTTTAAACAAACCATTTCGCCCACAAGAGCTACAAATTAGAGTCAAAAACCTGGTGATGCTATCAAAATTTCACAATTTGGTACTCAATGAAAATCAACATCTCTCAGAAGAGTTACTCGAAAAAAATAGAATTCTCGAGGAGAACTTTAAGAATTTAAATAAAGCGCATGAAGATTTAAAAAATATGAAAGCTCAATTGGTTCAGAGTTCTAAAAACTCTGCTATTGGGGTCATGGGCGCAGGGATTGCGCACGAGATAAATAATCCACTTGCAATCATCGATGGCTATAATGATCGATTGGGAGATTTAATTGAGGCAAAAAAACTAGATGTAGAGCATATTGAAAAAATCAATACAAGAATTAAAAAGTCCACCGAAAGAATTAAAAATATCGTTTTGCAAATTAGAGATTTTGCTCATGGTAGTGGTGGGAAAGAGGCTGTTGCCGGTACTGTAGATTTAAAAGAGCTTCTTATCAATTTGTCTAACTTTTTTGGAGACAAAACCAATAGTGGTGATGTGAAATTATCTTACGAACTACCAGATAAAAATATACAGCTTAAAGGGATTCCTTCATTGATCGAGCATGCCATGTTCAATATCGTACATAATGCGATAGATGCCGTTCAAGATTCTTCTAATAAGAGTGTTGTGATATCCGTAAGGGAAGTGGAAGGTGCTGTTTCCGTTGAAGTTAAAGATTCAGGACCAGGAATTAATGAAGACGATCTTTGTAAAATTTATGACCCTTTCTTTACAACCAAAGAAGTAGGACAAGGTGTGGGTTTGGGTTTAAGTGTGGCTCGCTCTAATTTAGAAGAGCTCGGTGCTAGTATCGATTGTCATTCAGATAGTAAGTATGGGACCATTTTTAGAATTAGTTTTCCCAAGATGGAGGCTGCATAATGGAAGCAGATGAATTAGATTTCTTAATGAATCTAAAAGAAGAATTTGTTGAAGAAGGTTTAGAGCATATTGATTCACTCGAAGGGGCCGCTTTAGAATATGAAAGGGAGGGTGATCTTGAGGTCTTGACTGGTTTCAAAAGAAAACTTCACTCCTTCAAAGGTAGTGCTCAAGCTGTGGACGAAGATGTTTTTGCCGAAAAGCTTCATTTATTAGAAACCAAATTAGAAGCTTGTATTCAAGGCCAAAGATTTGATGATTTTATGCAGTTTATTTATCCTTTGATCGATAAAATGAGAGACTATGTAAATTCAATGGAAAATGGCGGTGATGAGTCAGTACTTTCCGAGATTGTTACTTTAGTAGATAGCTTTCAATAGTATTAAAAAAAGTAAGCAGAACTAATTAGCATACTAAAAATTTCTTTTGAGACAGCCACTTTTTGGAAGCTACCGTCAATGGTTTGTTTAGAAAATCCATCTCCACCGGTGTAGTACCCACCAAATGTGAAACTATTTTTCTCTGTCGTAAATATACCTGCATTTAATGAGAACCCCCACATATCTACACTATCAGCTTCATAGCTTGTGCTGTCGGAAACTTCAGGGTGAGCACTGAAATTTGTAAAAACTCCGGCTCTTATTTTAACATATTTGTTTATAATTTTTTCTGCACCTAGATGTAGGTTTGTCACTGGTCTATAGGTGGTAGTTCTCGCAAAACTTGCATCTTCAAAGTCACTATGACTTCCTCCTGCGTGGTGAGTGACGTCTGCAGCAAAAGTATATTTATCAAGATCTGTATAAGATACACCCAAAGCAATTCGTGACGATATTTTTTGGTCTGTTTGAACCGATTTTTCATAAGTCTGAGTTGCAGAGTTACTGATGCTTGTATCAAGCTCAGTACTAAAATAACTCCCTTGTCCCGCTATTTCTATAGACGGACCTCTGTAGCTAAGACCAATAGACCATTTGTCATTAAATTTGTGGTAGCCGCCTAAGGTAGTTACCAGAGCGTTATTGGTATAAACTCTTTCTTCATTAAAAAGTTTAGTATCGGCCCCGGCATTGATTTGGCTCTGATCATTGGAAGTGTATTGAGCATCTAAGCTTGTGTAGTAAAAGCTCACACCCCAAGCGGTGTTGGGAGTTAGGTTTTTTCCAAAGCCCACTCCTACCCAGAGGCTTTGATCGCTGAGGTTTAAGGTAGAAATGTTATCGTTCTCATTGTTGATTTGGCCAATATAATAGTTGTTATCAGGAACGATGATCGACAAACCAAAAGCAAAGTGTCCATAGCTTAAAATGCTACCAGAGGCGGAGGGAATAGAGCGAAAGGCTCCTTGGTTTACTCTTTCGGTAGCGTCGGAGCTAGAGGCATCCTCACCGTAGGCGGAATCATATTTATGGTATACATTGGCAGAGGCAGATAAACTATGACCCTTCATTTGGGCAATCGTTGCCGGGTTATAATATACCACAGCGGATGGATCTCCTGTTAATGCTGTGAAGGCTCCACCCATCCCAGCGGCTCTATCTCCGATCATCACGGAACTATAATTGGAATAGGCTGCAAAACCAGAGCTTGTAAAAATAGAACAAAAAAGAATTAAAAGTTTATTCATATCGAGATTTAAAAATAGTCATAGCCTAAAGTCACAACAAACAAGATTGAAGCCTGAAATTTGCGCAGCCACATGTTTGCAGACGCAGTTGGTCAGAAACTCTTAAAAACAAGCGCTAAAAGACCCATAAACGGCTGAATTTAAGTGCAACTCATTGTGCTCTCTAGACACTAGTCCAGGCCTAATTTAAAATCAAAGGATGGATCTACTGGAAATTGGGGCCAAAATTGGCCTATATTTTGTACCGTTTTTATTTGCCCTTTGCTTTCATGAGTTTGCTCACGGTTGGGTAGCCTTAAAAAAAGGCGACCGAACAGCTCTTCAAATGGGAAGACTTAGTTTAAACCCAGCGGTCCATGCAGATATGGTAGGGACTTATATTTTACCTCTTATGGTTATAATAACAGGAGCTCCCATCTTTTTTGGCTGGGCTAAGCCCGTTCCTGTAAACCCAAGAAATCTAAAAAATGAAACGGTAGATATGTTTTGGATTGCATTAGCCGGACCGCTTAGCAATGTGTTGTTAGCCATTGTTGGTGCTTTTGGTTACGTGATTTTTAGGTATCATTTGTCCCACCTTAGTATTGCAGGGGGGGCTACTGCTCTAATGTTTTTCTTTATACGAATTAATTTGGCTCTAGCGATTTTTAACATGATTCCTATTCATCCTTTAGATGGTGGAAAAGTTTTGGCTAGATTTTTACCGCCAGGGGCAAATCGTTGGATGGAAGAAAACCAGATGATGCTTAATATGGCCTTACTCGTTTTGTTTATCAGTGGAATGTTAAGTATTCTGACTACCCCAATAGAAAATGGAAGTAAATTCCTAGTAGATATTGCTAAGATGGTTCTTATATGAGTGAACAGAAAGTAAAAAGAGTAATGAGTGGAATGCGCACCACCGGGCAATTGCATATCGGAAATTATTTTGGTGCCCTAAAAAATTGGATTCATCTTCAGGAAGACTATGATTGTTATTTTGGAGCGATGGATTGGCACTCGTTAACGGATGCATTCAAAACCAGTAAAGAAATACAAGGATACACTCGTGAGATTATTGCTGATTGGATCGCCTGGGGAATAGACCCTGAAAAATCCACTGTATTTGTTCAAAGTCAGGTTCCACAACATATAGAAATCCACATGATCCTTTCTAATATTACGCCGATGGGTTGGTTGGACCGTGTGACCACTTGGAAGGACGCGGAAGAAGAGTTAAAGCAAAAGGATGCTCATAATTTGGGTAGATTTGCTTATCCAGTTTTACAGACGGCAGATATTATGGCCTACAGAGGTCAGGCTGTACCTGTAGGGAAAGATCAAATTCCTCATTTAGAATTGAGCAGAGAAATTGTACGACGTTTTAACCATCTGTATAAAACGAAGCTTCCAGAACCACAGGCATTGATGAGTGAAACGCCTTATGTGGTTGGCTTAGATGGCAGGAAAATGTCTAAAAGCTATGGGAACTTGATTCCAATCATTGCCGAAGAGAAAAAAATAAAAAAGCTCTGTAATAAAATGACCACGGACCCCAAAAGGCTCACTAGAGAAGACCCAGGAGAGCCAAAGGACTGCGTGGCTGTATATCCTTATCACAAGATTCTATCTAGCGCAGACGATCTTAAGTGGGTCGAAGAGGGCTGTAGAACGGCAGGGATCGGGTGTGGTGATTGTAAAGCAAAGCTCGCTCAAAATTTAAACAATATGATGATGGAAGCCCGCGAAAAGAAAAAAGATTTGTTGAATCAAGGGCATCTTCTTGATGATATTATTGCCGAGGGTTGTGCCAAGGCACGCAAAGAGGCAGATGAAACTCTGCGCACTATGCGTGATGCGATGGGGATCACAGGTTACAGCTACAGAGGGGAAAGCTAATGTTAGTTCAGTTGGAGCAATTTGAAGGCCCTATGGGACTTCTTCTCTATTTGATTCGTAAAGAAGAAATGGATATTTACGATATTCAGATTCATAAAATTACCGCCCAATACCTAAACTATATTAAAAAACTTCAAAGTTTTGATCTAGAGCAAGCTGGAGATTTTGTTGCAATGGCTGCAACTCTGATTCAGATAAAGGCCCGCATGCTTCTTCCTACCTATAATGAAGAAGGGGAAGAGGTTGAAACCGAGGATCCAAGAAAACCCTTAGTTGAGCAATTGATAGAGTACCAGAAATATCAGGATGCAAGCCAAGAGCTTTATAAGCGTCCGCTGTTGGGTAGAGATACTTGGAAGCGTGGGCGTAAAGAGAACATCCCGCAAACAGATGGTGGAATTGAACTAGAGGAGAAAGCTCTTTTTTCTTTGATCTCTTCCTATCGATCTGTGGTTAAAAAAGCCAATAGAGCTCAACATAGAATTAGCGCTAAGTTTCAGACAATCGCCAGTAGAATTTTAGAAATTTCTCAGTTTTTGAAACCGGGTGTGAGAGTTATTTTAAAAGACCTTATTAAGAAAGAGGATTGGACTTCTACAAAGGTTCTCATTACTTTTCTTTCTGGATTGGAGCTAGGGAAGCTTGGATACGTTAAATTGTTTCAAAGTGAAGACTGTGGCCCTCTCTATTTTGAGGCAAAGAAAGATATCCAGGGAGATGTTGTTGGTCAGGTAGCAGAATATGATGATGGAAGTGATAGTCCATCCACATTGGCAGAAGTGGAAGAGCACCAGCAAAGAATGGAACTCCAAGTAGAGGAAAAAGCGGTAGAAATAGCTAGTGATGAAGAGATTGAAACGGCGGAAGCTCAAATTGGTTTAGAGCTAATGGAAGATCTAGGCTTGAGTGAAGAAGCGGTTCAATCTGTTAACCAAGAATTTGAATCTAACGACTCTACGGACGGCTTAGATATTGATGCAATCAATGAAGTGGCTAGCCAAACATTAGATAGCGGGCTTCATTTGAGCCAGGATGATAATTTAGAAAACAATATAGAAGAAGACAGTAGTTCTTCCGGTGAATCCAAGGATTTGGTTTAAGAGGTATATGATGACAAACGAAAACGACATAGAACAAAGCTTGGAAGAAATGGAAGCAGAAGAGCGAGACCTGGAAGAATCCCTAACCGAAGAAGTGGAGGGAGAACTCAGCGGACCAACGGCGGAATTTAAAGCCCTTTTTGATGAGGCAAAAATAGACGACGAAGACTCAGAGGATGAGGATAGTGAATATTTAGATGAAGAGGGTATAGACCCAGAACAACTTCTTAGTGCCTCCGTAAGTGAGGATCCCGATGATGACAGTCTTGAGCTTTCAGAGGTGGGAATCACTGAGGAGGAGCTACTAGCTGCCAACGATTCCGATGATGGCTTAGAAATGGATGGAATTGAAGAGGGGAGTTCTCTTTCGGAGGCCTTTGAGGCAATGACGGAAGCTTCCGGGGAAGCAGAATCTGAGGAACCAGAGGATTCTCCTGTAGATCAAATGGCACTAGTGTCTGATGACAGTGAACTAGGTGAGTTTGAGTCCGCAGAAATTGAAGAAAAAGAATATATAGATGCCGATGCGGTAATTTCCATTGTAGAGAGTATGCTTTTTTCTACGGATAAAGCTCTGGGTATTGGAGCATTGAGACAAGCTTTTGAGGGAACAAATGTTAAGCCTGATCAAATAAGAAGAGCGATCGAGCAACTTCAAATTGATTACGCGGATTCAAAGCGTGGAATCAGTTTGGAAGAAGTTGCCGGTGGTTACCAAATTAGAACCAAGGTAGACAACATGACCTACCTTCGTAGAATTAATAAAGGGCGTCCTTTTAAGTTATCAGGACCTGCTTTAGAGGTTTTAGCGATAGTGGCTTATAAGCAGCCATTGGTAAAAGCAGAAGTAGATCAAATCCGGGGTGTAGAAAGTGGACATCTAATGCGTGCCTTGATGGATAAGAGCTTAATGCGCTTTGCTGGAAAATCAGAATTGCCAGGAAAGCCTATGTTGTATGAAACTACAAAAAAGTTTCTAGATATTTTTGGTTTAAGATCTTTAAAAGAATTACCTAGCCTATCAGAAATTGATGAACTTATCCCTGAGGGAATCGGGGAAGAAGAAGAGAAAGAAAAACTCTCTGATGTAACGGACTCCATGAGTGTGGACGGCGTAACCTCTTACTCTGAAGGGGAAGAGGAGCTTACAAAAATTGCGGAAACTCTACAGGGCGTAGATACAAGTACTGAGTTTTTTGAAGATGAAAAGCGCCGAGAAAGAGAGCGTCGTGATAAAGAAAGAGCGGATGGAATTAGAGAGGCTCTAGATTTTGATGAAGAAGTTAGTTCTAAGGATAAAAGCTGGTTAGCTCGTTATGATAAAAAACTGGAAGAAATTCGGTTAGAAGAAGAGGCGAAGGCGGCAGCTTTAGCTGACACACCTGAAACCATGGAAGAGGATATAGTTGAAGTTAGCTCTAGCGATAATGAGGAAGGCGATATTAAGGTGGAAGCAACTTCCACTGAAAACACAGAAAATACTCCACTAATAGCTAATGCAGAAGTAGAAGAAAACTTATCCACAGACTTTGTGGATGAGTCCGCTGAAATTTTTGCAGAAACTGCCACAGGAGTGCCTTCTGAAGATTTGATGGATAATGAAGCAAATCAGGTGGATGACTCTGAAGAAATTTTTGCACTTGAAAGTGTAGAAGAACCCATTGATACCCAAGCAGAAAAATTAAGTCAGGCATTTGGTGAGCTAAGTACAGCAATAGATGCGTTTGAGAGTGAAGAGGGTGTGTCCGTAGATGAGCTTTCTGAAGAAAAAGAAAGTGATATTTCGGAAGCAAGTAGTGAGAATAAGCCTGAGGATGTTGAGCTTTAAATCTATCCCTGGCTTAAAATAGCTCCCTGTACTCAGTGATAGGGGGCTAGCTTTTCGAAAAAGCGAAAATTGTCTGCTTTAAAATAAGACTTCTAATTAAGAAACATTTCTGACCTGATCACATATAAGGATCAAAGCGCTGATGCTAGGATTTGGAATAGATCTTTTCGATGGAAAAAACTAGAGCTATAGCAAAAATCATAATTCCAAAAGCCAATAGTGCTTCCTGGTTTATTGAAGTCGGGAAATATACCGCCTCCTCCAAAATCCTAGTTTTTCCACCGATAACTTTAGAGTGTATTACCTCTCTCCACGGCCAGATTTTCTGGATAGACCCAATCATAAAACCCACCAGTACACACATCATTTGTGGTCTGTAGTTATTTAATAGAAAATTAAGTAGTTTTGAGAAGGATAGAATTCCCACAAGGGCTCCAGCTACATAACTTACAATAATTGGTAAGCTATCTGGATGGGTAGGGGCTTTTATCGCACTAGTAATGTAAAAATACTTACCGAGGATTAGGAGTAAAAAAGAGCCGCTGATACCGGGTAAAATCATAGCGCAAATAGAAATACAGCCCGCAAAAAACACATACATACTCGTGTTTGGTGTATCAACAGGAACTAGCTGAATTACCAGATAGCCGATGGCTGTACCAACAGAAATGAAAGCGATACTAGAAAAGCTAAGTATTCCTTCTATAGTTTTTGCTACAAACACAATAGAGGCTAAAATTAAACCAAAGAATAAGGACCATGTATAGATCGGGTAGGAATCCATAAAGTAGTGCATTAAATTTGCCATACTTATTAGGGCGATGATAATTCCTGAAAATAAGGGAAGTAGAAAACCAATATTAATGTGTTTTAATGCTTTTTTAATTTCGAGTTTAAGGACTAGGCTTACAAAACCCTTATTTACCGAGCTAATAGAGGCGATCAAATCGTCATAAATACCTGTTATAAAGGCCACAGTTCCACCGGATACTCCTGGAACGATATCTGCCATACCCATGCAAAAACCTTTGATAAATAGAATGATTTTGGAGCTCACAGAAACCTCTTTAGTTAGGTAGAAAATAGCTAGTAGGCTAAGTTTAAGTTTTACTATTTATATAGGTAAGGAGTCTAGTCTCTTGGTGAGGCTGAGAAAAATATAAGTTCTGAAGGCTTTCAACCATGTAAAATTTGGCTTTTTAAAATCCTCAACCTATCAATGCAACATTCTTAGGTTTTCTTCCCTCTAGATCTTTTACTGAATCCTAAGGTATATGGCTAAAGGACTGTGAACGGGGTGGTAGAAAAATAGCTCTGTCGAGCTTATTATTCCTATCCCGGTTAGTGATTTCTATTGGTATTTTTGATTAGAATCAGAGCTATCTAATAGTACCAAGTGTGGTGGAAAATTAAATCGGGTCTCGGGGTTTATCGTTTTGCTAACCTACCACAAAGTGAATTAGTCAATTCTACGACGGGCTGTATGGGCGGATATTTTCCCGTAAAGTTTTGTGGAACAAACTCTTCGTTTAAAGCATCAATTCTAGTTTTACAGTTTCTAGAAGTGATCTTTTGATTCTTCATCGCATCGGCTGCCATTTTTAACTGAACCATGAACACAAATTCCATTCTTCTGGTTTTTCTATTCAAGGAACGTATTCTTTCAATCTCTTTTTTATACTGCTTTACAGCCAGCTTTTTGGATTTAGTTTTTGAGATGTTTTTAGATCCTCGAACGGCAATTTGCTTTGCCGACTCGATGGAAGAGTAAGCTAGGGGAGAATATCCGAAGATAAATATCAAACTCAAGATTAAAAACCGCATTGAGGACCTCCTGCTCCGAGTTTTTTACCAACACGATCAGCATCATTAATCATAGCTCCGATATATTCACCCAGTGTTGTGAGGGTGTCTTCGGACTTATTAGTTAAGCTTGCCACTAAAGCTTTTGTCTCACCTTCAAGTGGTGACTTCTTTCCTGTCTGATGAGGAAAATATATAGACTGATGTTTGAAGAACTCAGAATTGACATCTAGATCAAAGTTAAGTTCCGAAACTGTTTTCGATTCCAATTGTTCCTGTATATAGAAACACATAAAGCCCATAGCGGCAGATACCTTTATATGATGGCCCATTAGGCCTATTCCACGTTTGAGGCTATTCATTTGGGATTCATTCAGTTTATGAACCGGACAATCTTCGTTCATCCAGCTGGGTTTATTTCCCCCACTATAGCTCCCATCCTTATTCACTTTACCCATGATTCTACTAAAATAGTGATCGACATTCACTCTGTAGGTCAGACCAGCGAAGTAGATATTCTTTAAAAGTGCGGATTTAATAGAGTTATGGTCTTCTCCACTGATATTTTCTGGATCGCCTTTTTGGGCTCTCTTCGGACCACAAACAAGGCGTTCTGCTTGATCAGAGTTGATCGCCCTGTCAAATTTTATACTATTTACTTCAGAAATGATTTTTTCAATATTCTCACAACTTTCCCCAGATTTAATGAGGTGTTTAGATATTTGATCTATATTGTTCCTCGTTATTTTACCAGTAGCTGGATTGTAAATACCTGTATAAATACCTTTCTCATCAGGAGACTTATCGGGTTCTTGCCCAAGGGCTCTTATTAATTCTGCTCCAGCACTTCTTGATTGGATTGACATTTGTGCATTCCCAGTACTATTGCCATCTCTTCCACGGGCAAAAAGTTGATAGCGTGACTCATGATTGATAATTCTTAGAAGATCGTTTTTTGGAATTCCAAGACACTTCTCAGTTTCAATGATTTGCTCTGCAATTGTGTTCACGTAGTCATCATTTTGCTTACACATTTTGACACCAGCGGCTCCGCAGGCTCCATAACTAAAAGTATTACTTACCTCTAAATCGGAGAGTCCGGCTTGAATACAATTAGCGACTTTTTTCTCAGATGGGTCATTGGAGTTGATATAGTCTTTATCTTTTTGACTACGTGGAAATTTCTCGTTCAAACAAGCAATCTTACTCATGTTTTGTGACATTTTTTCTTGATCACTAGATATGGGTATAGTTTCATCTTGGCAGGTTGTACATTCGCCATCACCTTCCGTGTCCGTTACTTCCACAGTCTCATCATCAGATGCAGGGCCAGCAGGCGTAGCATCTTTTTTTATTGTTGAGTCTGGTGGGTAAGGTGGAGTTGCTCTGCCCAATACAAAGCCGTTTTCGACTACTTCAACTATTACAAGCTCATCTTCTTGCTTGATTTTAATTTCTGTATCGGTAAATGTCGGTATTGGAGCAACCAATACAGGAGAGGGACTTAATACTATTTCTCCCCATATTTCATCTGTGTTTTCTCCATCGATTCCAATGTTTCTGATCGGGTCAGGGATCGATGTAACAACCGGAGCAGATTTTTTTAAACTGGTAGTCTTTTTAGATTTAGATTCTTTTTTGTCTCTTAAGCTCTTAAAGCGTGTTTTTCTTTTTTTACGTTTGTTTTTTGCATTGTGAGAACCTTTTCTAGGAGCATACCACCATCCATTAGGAATCCAACTTGCATAAGGCCCTTGCTGCATAAATGGGTGAGCGTAACTTGGATCATAAGAAAAAGGCGAGCGGTATATATGTTGAGTACCAGTAAGTTGGCCGATGATTTGAGAGGAGGCCATAACACTTCCAAACCAATCATCATGAAAGCACTGACCACATAAATGTCCCGGCACAGTAATTTGTTGCCCAAACCAGTTTGCATTTGCACTTTGTAAATAGCCCAAACTTGCTAAAAAATATGCGCCTAAAAGATATAATTTTAACTTTTTCCCTAAGTCCATATAAGTTCTTCGGTATTTCATAAATTAAGATTCAGGTTTTTCAATTTGAAATGGACTTTAGTAGGAGTGAGTGAATTTTTAACTAGCCCTTGGTTGGTTCCAGTTTTGGTAGTAGGAACCATAACCGCTATATTTGTATTTTCTGAAGACGTCTTGAATTTAAAGCTAGGTCTCAGCCAGTGAATCAAACGAGTTAGTAGCATTATGGAGATTCAAGCGCGCCGCTATCACAGCTCGTTTCACTCGTTCTTGAAGCTCCGATTTTATCGGTTGGCGTAGAGCTACAAATCCCTGCTGGGATTATATCGAGGGCCGGTGAACCTGCCTGGAGAGCAATAGAAGGTACCTTACCTCCATTGTCTAATGGCGCACCCGCTACGAGTAAGGGGTCGGTGTCCGTTGAGTCACCTGTATTGTTAAACGAACCGCACCCATCGGCATCTGAGGTAGTAATGTTGTGGCCTAAGCTATTGAAAGTTATCGTTCCGCCGGTGCTACAGTTGGTTTTGTTTGAGGCGGCTAAAACACTATTTGCAATGTTTACTGTAACACTTGATGAGGATCCAATGCGTGCAATGTAGCCGTCGGTAGTAACATGGTTTAGGTTCAGAATCGTAGGGACCAAGGTTTCAATAAGGATATAGAGGTTTGCTGGAGAAGTACCCATATAGATGGTAGTGTTTTCGATGTCTATAGCGTCCGGATTGTATAAATAGAGCACCCCGATACCCGCGGGGTTTTCACTAAATGTCGAGTTAGTGATTAGAACGACATCACTATTATAAATCGCTATAGCAGACCCCTTGTGCTGAGCCCCCGTATTATTAGAGAAAAAACTAGAATCTATTTCGAGCCTCGGTGAATCTAAAAAAAGTGCAGCTCCCGCACTGAAGGTATTGTCCGAATCGACAAAATTCCCAACAAAGTTCGAGTTTTCAATTACCACAGAATTGCTAACACGGACGTAGGCAGTCCCCCCCTGGGCACTCCCACCGTTGTTTGTAAAACTACTGTTTTTTATGATTAAATTATCTGTACTGTCTATCTTTAACACCGCACCTGCATTAAGGGACGAGTAGACAGTGTTGGAATCAAAATCACAGTCATCGATTGTCAGCGTTCCCGAATTTATCATAACTAAACCAAGTGAACTTACGAGCCCAGGGCTCCCGGCCCAAGTTCTGTTGTTAGATGAAATATTACAATTTTTAAGATTGAAGCTATTCGCTTGGTTAACACTAATAGCTGCTCCGACAACCAAATACCCTAAATCTAAATTGGGAACGCTACTAAAGTTTACGTCTGAAATACTCACGTCTATGTTTTTTGAACTACCTAATACTTCAAATATTGTTGCATTTGGGTATGTGAATCCAGTGGCAGAAACCGTAAAAGGGGTGCCAGGCAAGGTGCTAGCGATCTCTAAATTACTTGTTATGGTAAGCATTGTGCTACCAATTACGTATGTATTTGGCGGGACTGCAATTTTGCCCGGATAGGAGGGGGTTGCATTAGATTCTTCAATGGCGGCCCGTAAACTGCAATCCCCTGAAGAGTCAGCGCATACCCCATTCCCTGGGTTACTGTCTGTAGAATCAGAGTTCGTATCTATGGTAAAGAACTTTTCTACGGAAAAGTTTATGTCGTTGCTAGCGGTGACATTGTTCCCGTCGAAACTAACAGTATAGGATTGGCTACCAACCGGACTTGTACTTGTACCGCTGATTATTCCTGTGGAAGAATCTATGGAAAGGCCCACTGGCAGGCTCGGGTTTACCGAGAAAATCCCTGTTTCAACTCGAGACATTGCAGGGGTAAAGCTTATAGCTTCGCCAAGTGAAATTTTGCTAGGGATGGTGTAAGAGAGGCTAATACCGCCGGGGTCTTTTGAATTGTTTTCACTAGATAAAAGATTTCCAGAGAAACAAGCTTTTAGTAAGATGGCTAATATAGAAACTACTGTAATGCTTAAGTTTTTCCCCATGGTTAAGGATCGGTGATTGTTTGACTAATCTTTAATAAAATGAGGCTATGGGAGCTGATTGTACCTGCTTTTGCCCATCTTGGTGGTTTGTCGTGGGGTTTGGCGTTTTGGTGTATCTAGATGAGATTCGTCTTGCTTCTCATTGGGCTACTGACGTTCAGAGGTTTGCTCTGAGTTTGGGATACGATCAAAGGATTTTTTTAGTTGGAACACGTAGGGGCTTGAGTTGAGCTAGCCAATGCTTGTGCTTGCAGTTTTTTGGTTCCAAGCTTTATATTTTTTTGCCAAAGCATTGGCTTGCCGATAATTACAGGTATATTTCTGGTAAAAGTTTCCGGACCAGTTGTAGCCTCTTGGTTGAAACGAATGCTTTGTAATATTGTACCCAATTCTCGGATAGCCTAAAGCAGTCAGAATAAGTCACGCAAGATCAGCTGAAAAACACTCCGGGATTCAAGCAGATCGAAAAAAAAATAGTATTTCCGAAGGTCAGAGAATGACTTTAAAGTATCAGGGATAACCATTATAGCTTATGACAGCCCTATTTCCTTCAATCTTTGCATTAAAAAATCATGAGAGCTTACAGGCTCCCACTTAGCTCCATCACCCAAACAAGAATCTATACATTTTAGCTCAGCCCTGGGGTGAGGGTGACAAAAGAAAGGCATGGAGTATCTATGGTTATTAGTACCGTCACCTGGATTAACCACTCTATGTGTAGTACTCGGGATTACCATGTTTGTAATTCTTTGTAACATGTCACCTGCATCGACAATTAAATTATTTTTTTCCGTTTCTACAGGCAACCAAGTGCCGTCTCTATCCTTTAATTCTAGCCCCGTAGCTGTGGCAGCGACGAGAATAGTTATTAGATTAATGTCTTCGTGGGCTGCAGCTCTTACGCACCTAGGGTCAGCACCCTCTGGAACGGGAGGGTAATGCAGTAATCTTAGTATGGAGTTACCATCTTGAATCATATCGGAGAAATAGTTTGAAGGTACCTTAAGAGCCTCACCAATAGCACTCAAAAGAATAGCTGCTGTATCATCGAGTTTTGAGTAAAGCTCATGGAACGTAGATTTGAAGTCAGGGACGTTTTCATCGGCCCAGATATTTAAAGGATATTCGCTTGAGTAAGTGTGATCCTCAGGGAGCTCTCGGCCTACGTGCCAAAATTCTTTTAAATCGTGTACCTCTGCATCTTTTGCGTGTTCTTTTCCAAAAGGCGTGTAACCCCGTTGAAACTTACCACCCTCGATCACATACTTGTTTTTAACTTCTTGGTCTAAGCTAAAAAAGTCTTCAGAAAGTTTGTAGGCTCTATCTAGCTGCTCAGTAGGGACGTTATGATCCTTCAGAATAATAAAGCCGTATTCCTTCAATCCAGAAAACAGTTGAGTAACGAATTCGGATTTATCCATCTCACTACCTTGGGTGTAGCTGGATAAACTTAACTCTGGAACTTTTCTCTCTGAACTCATAAAAACTCCTATTTTTAGATGGCTATAACTAAACCCACAATTGCTACTTTATCTATCAAAAACTCAGTCTGTAATTATTCCTTTTTGCGAAAAAACTCAATGGAAACTTGGACTCGGTACCAATTTTCTTATTCCACAATGGGAAAAGCAGCTAAAAGTTGGCCTATTCCAGGCTTTTTAGCTTAAGTACTTGAAATTCCCGAGTATTTTAGATAGCTCCATGGTAAGTATTATAAGCTAAAGACAGCTTTAAACTGGTTATAGAGGGAATGGACGAGAATGAAAAAGTACCTTTTTTTGATACTGTATGTGGTTCCTAAAAGAGTGCTTAGTCAGTGGGTGGGCTTTTTAGTTCATCTTCGTTTACCAAGGCCTTTGAGAACCTATTCTATTCGTAAATTTGCCAATACTTTTAATATCAACTTGGATGAGGCAGAGCATCCGATTCAGCATTATCGATCTATAGGTGATTTTTTTGTAAGACGATTAAAGCCTGGGGTGAGGCCCTTAAGTGGCGATGATGTGATTCACCCAGTAGATGCTGTGATTTCTCAGAGTTCAAAAATAATTGATGGTGAATTGATTCAAGCAAAAGGAAAGAACTACCAGCTAGCAGAGCTCTTGGGTAGTGTGGAGCTTGCTCAAAAATTTGAAAACCCTGTGTTTGCTACTTATTATTTGTGTCCCACAGATTATCATAGAATCCATTTTCCTTTTGACTGCCAAGTGCAATCAGCGAATTATTTACCCGGTAAACTTTGGCCAGTGAACGAGTGGAGTGTGGAGAATATCCGCGATCTTTTTTCTATCAATGAAAGAGTGGTAGTGGAAGTAGAGAGAGATCAAAAGCCAGCTGCCATGGTGTTGGTAGGCGCAACTAATGTGGGAAGAATTAGCCTCAGCTTTGACAAGACTATTGAGTCTAATAGAGAGTGGTTTCCTAAGAAAAAACTCAGAACCTACGAGAATCTTTTTGTGAAAAAAGGAGACGAGCTAGGTGCCTTTCATATGGGTAGTACGGTAGTTGTAGTTTATGATGGAGAAGAGTTCTCTAAACTCACTAACTGGGCTGGAAAAGCTACCCAGTTAGGGCAGTCGTTATCTTAAATTTCTGAAACCTTCTATGTATCTTGAGGGAAGCTTATCTCTTAGGCTAGGATCCTGAGTGAGATCAAATTCAATTCTATCTCTAAATTGGGCCATGACCTCCGGTAGATGCTTGAAAAGCCTACGAATATGTTTCTTTTTTAAAATTAAATTTGCTGGAAAGCTTAGATCACTTCGTATCTTAGATAAATTTCTTTCCCCTTGTTCGCCTTCAATAAGTCCGGCCCAGCGATTCACGAGACCTAGATCGTTTGGATAGGGAACATATCGAGTGGCTTCGAATACTCCTTTAGGCTTTATTCCTTTGTAGAAAGCTGTCCAAAGTTCAATATTAGATGCCTTCACCGCAAGAGTCGGCATTTTAATATGAAGATCTCTATCCGTTGCGCAACTATTTAGTGAGTTGTCGGATCTAGTAGTCCATGCAAAACCAAGCGAGTTTTTAACCGGCATTCCCAACTCATTTCCGTCTAAATCTTTTCCCTCAAAATCATGAAGTAGCATCGCCAGAGCGTCACCAATCGATGATTTCAAAATAGACCCATAGTTTGCCTTTACCCATCTTTTTATATCCAGCCGTGGTACTCTGAGGTGTCCGGCAGGAAATGCATCGGTTAGGAAGTGATCTGCAAAACCATTATAATAGAGAGCCCTATTTAAAAGTTTTTTCTTTTTACTTTCTTTCTTTTGGTTCCTGGCTTGAATAGCATAATCTAGTGCCATTTCATGAAAACGGATATAGGCTTTCATATTGTCCCAAGCAAAATGATCGTAATTTCTACGTACTACCTTTAGGTACTTACCTCCATGTAGAACGTTGGTCCATGTACAACTAGGGTAGTCTACTTCTGGGGTATCTCTCTGTTCTCCATGAACCTTTCCCTCTTTGTCTATGCATTTAAATATTTTACTGATCGATCGTAATCTTCGTTTCTCATTGTAGCTATCATCGGCATGAAGATAGAAGTCGCCCATGGCCAGAAGTTGTCCGTAGGACATTTTTAACTTCCCATCTTTACGTTCAATTTTTTCATCTAAACAGAAAGGGTTATTTATTCCAAGTTCTTCACAGGCCGCTAAAAAACCAAGATCTCCCAGTTGCTTATGTTCAGCCCCCGACCATTCAATTCCGTGATCGGCACTATCATTTGCAATTGCAACTTTTTGAGTATTTAAACATGAGCTGGTAAATTTATGACCAGCTAATAGTGGAAAAGGTAAGCTTAGTAAAATCACAGTCCATTTCATATGCAAATCCCTTGATGATGCATCATCCATGATAAATTTGCTGCGATAAAATCCCTCTAGCACAGCCTTAGACTATAAAAACCAATCGGTCTTTAATAGGGGCTTGCTTTAAAAATGTACTATAGTACTAGGGAAAAGTAGGGGATTTTACAGATTTTTCTAGACGATGGACTATGATTTTTCTGTCTTTAAACGTTCGCTCAACCACTGCAGGAGCGTCTTTGCGGGCGTACTGAGGGATCGGTTTTCTATGTAGGCAAGGGATATCTTATTTTTTAGTGTCTTCCCACACCCAGGAATCGCATATACATCATGACCTTGCTCTTGCAAGCGTGTAAGCAAGTGTCTTGGAATAACTCCAGCTCCCATTCCTGAGATTATAAACTTACTAACACCCTGAACATCCATTACGGTGGCCTTAACATTGAGTTGGAGATTTTTATTCTTTAAGTGATGATCAAACCACAAACCAAGAACGGGTTGGCCTTCTTGATACTCTACGTAATTTAAAGATTCATAAAACTTTTTAGTGTTTTTAGTGTCCTTGGGGTTCAAAATGCTTTTATGGACACATAATTCCAAGTTCTCAGAATAGACATCTTCTAGTTGAATTCTACGATCCATTTTAAAAGTATCAACAAATGCAAAATCTACCTCTCCATTGAGAAGGAGATGGTTGAACTGATCAGCAAAGTCTAAGTTAATTCTAAAATTTATATGTGGGTATTCGTCGGAGAATTCGCTTAAAAGAGGAATTATTTTAGAATTACCAAATTCAATGGGCGTTCCGAAGGTAACAATCCCTTTCAGACTATGTCTATCGCCCTTTAGTTCCCAAAGAGCTTCCTCAATGGTAGTGAGGCCTACACTAATTTTGTCAAAAAGCTCTTTACCTTTGGCTGTTGGAATTAAGCGTTGGTTGATTCGGTCGAAAAGTTGAATTTCTAGAGTTTCTTCTAGACTTCTAATGTGTTGGGACACGCCACTTTGAGTGAGGTGAAGATTTTTTGCAGCCATTGTCATAGATCGAGATTTAAATACCTCTTGAAATACTCTAAGTTGGTTTAAGTTGACTTGATCTAATAGCATTTTAATCTCTCTTTAATTTTGTTTATACTATAGTGTTTTTATTTTTACTCTATATAACTTTAATTCAGTTCTCTTGAAGGTAATTTATAGTCATTTCCAGAGCTTGTCCTAGCTCAGAGTTTGTTTTCAAAATAGACTTAGCATCTTTGTTAATGGCAAATGATTCCAAAGCTTGCGCTATTTCTTTAAGCTTAAGGGCACCAATATTGAGAGAAGCGCCTTTTAGGGTATGGTATTCTATTTCCAATTGTTTGAAATCCAATTGATCTTTTGTTGAACAAACTTTCAAAATATTTTCAAAACGTTTTTTACAGTCTTCAATATACATGGATATTAGCTCTTTCTTGAACTCAATATCACCATCGGTAATAGTGTTAATTTGCTCTTCACTCAAATATTGCTCTCTCATAATATTATCTTCTCCATTAGTAATACCTTGCTCTATCGGAAACTATCATTAATTATATTAATGCTTATAGGGGAACGCTATCGATTAAATTAATTAGGCTTTTTCTGTATCATTTTAAGAATCTTAAAGTTAAACAAACACTTTTATTGGAAAAATAAATCTGAAGCTTAAGGGAGTTGTTTTTTTATAAACTGTTCTACTGCCTCATCTAAAAGGTCAAAAACTAATTTGAATCCATCTCCATTGCCATAATATGGATCTGGTACATTTTGGTATTTCTCATCTGGATGGTAGTCGAGCATCATCTCTATTTTTGCAGTCGCATTGAATGGTTTGTCATCAATGATTTCCTGGTAGTTCCTAGAGTCCATTGCTAATATGTGGTCAAACTCGTAATAATCTTGGTCCTTAAGTTTTCTACTGCGAATAAAACTTAAATCTACACCTTGAGTTTTTGCGTAATCCATACTTCTAGAGTCTGATGGTCCACCCTCATGGTAGGCTGAGGTTCCGGCAGAATCATGAACAAAGCTTTCTACGAGATTCTTCTCTCTTATTTTATTTTTAAAGATCCCCTCGGCTGTAGGGGATCTACAAATGTTGCCTAAGCAAACAAAAAGAACTTTAATAGTCTTGGCCACTAGTATTGTCCTCTTTCTAATCTACGAATTCTATCTTCAAGACTAGGGTGAGTACTTAGAAGTGCTGCAATACTTGGACGACCCCCATTTATTTTCATCGACTGGAAGCCTTTTTGTCTTTTATCAACCATTTCAACTTGATTTTGCAACGAGCGAAGGGCGGCGATCATTTTGTCTCTCCCGGCAATTCTAGCACTGCCAGCATCTGCTCGATACTCTCTCCAGCGTGAAAATGCATTTACTGCAAAACTGGCTAGGAAGGAAAATAAAATATCGAAAACAATGGTAAGACCAAATTGAAGGGCCATACTTCCCCCTTCCTCATCATCTCCTCTGGCGATAAAATTCGCCAGTACTCTTGATAGGAACATAACAAAGGCGTTCACTATGCCTTGGATCAAGGCCATTGTTACCATATCACCGTTAGCGATATGAGCAACTTCATGGGCGATCACCCCTTCCACTTCGTTTTTATTCATTGTGCGTAAAAGTCCTGAAGAAACTGCCACCAAGGAGTTACTTCTACTTGGCCCTGTAGCAAATGCATTTACTTCAGGGGAGTCGTAAATGGCAACTTCAGGCATTTTAATTAAGCCCGCCGCTTTTGAATAACGATGTACCATCTCAACAACTTCTCTGGCGTCATTACTTTCATTACCCTGCAAAATTTGAAGTCCAAAAGTTCTTTTAGCCATCCATTTCGAGAGTCTTAAACTAATGAAGCTACCTACAGATCCCCAAAGTAAACAAAAGATCAAAAGAGAGGTATAGTCTATTCCGTTAGCCGTTAAATAAGGCTGGATGCCAAAAACAGACATTATAATAGAAATCGTAGCAATAACTAGAATGTTCACCATTAGGAACAAACCAATTCTTCTAAACATACTCATATAACTACTCCTGGGAGTTAAAGGTTTTTTATAAAGTCCTGTAGGAATAAAGTCTTAGACTTTATTCCTACAGGACTTTGTTCTTTTATATTATGGAGTCATATCTAACTAGGTCAAGCCCTACTGCTTGAAAAATTCGAAGTCTAAACCCTTGTTTTTAATGGATATTTTTAGGCTTCCTGCATTTGCTAGCTTCCCAAAAAGAACTTCATCTACGAGCTTTGATTTTATTTCATCATTCAAGCATCTATATATGGGTCGGGCACCGTACTGTGGATCGTAGGATTTATTTACTAGATACTCCAAAACCTCTCTGGAGTAGTCGATACTAATATCTTTTTTCGATAATTGAGCCACGAGCTCCTGCATGAACTTGTCTGCCACGGAGATTAGAGTTTCTATGCTAAGACTTTCACATGCGATAATGGTATCCAAACTATTTAAAAACTCTGGTGCGAAAAACCTTTTTAGCTCTTCTTTATTAAATTGATTGTGGTTCACTTTTTGAATTCCAATACTTTGCTTGGAGTGATCTTTACTGCCGGCATTACTAGTAAGAATTAAAATGATATTACGGCAATCTACGGTTTTTCCGTTCGAATCTGTAAGGCTTCCTGAGTCCATAATTTGAAGTAATATATTGATTAGGTCGGGATGAGCCTTCTCTATTTCGTCTAATAATATTACAGAATAAGGATTTTTACTTATAGCTTCAGTTAACAGACCACCTTCTTCGTAACCTACGTAGCCCGGAGGGGCACCTACTAATCTAGATACACTATGCTTTTCTAAATATTCGCTCATATCAAATTTTTCAAAATGATTGCCGAGAAGCTTTGCTAGTTGAATAGCTAGCTCCGTTTTACCAACTCCCGTTGGTCCTGCAAATAAATAGCTACCAATGGGCTTGGTCTCTCTGGATAAGCCAGCAAAAGAGAATTTAACCGCATTTACTAACTCTTTGACGGCAGTTTTTTGTCCAAATATTTTTGTGGATAGATCTTGTTCTAAGGTTTTTAGCTTATCACCAGTACTACTTTTTAGATTTTCGGTGGGAATACCACTCATATCCGCTATGACTCGCTGCAAATCTTCAGTTCCAAGAACTGAACCACCCTTATCTTTCAGTTTTAGCTGAGCCAGGGACTCATCTATTAAATCAAGTGGTGAATCGGGGAGCTTAGTTTTTGTTAAGTATCTTTTAGCTAAATCAATCGCCGGTTCCACTGTGTCCTCGGAAACTGTAAGTTGGTGAAAGTCTTGTAGGTTTTTGAGTTCAGTTTTAATGATTTCTTTGGTTTCCTCTTTATTGGCTTCTTCTATTTGAATTTTTTGAAAAAACCTCGCTAAGTAATTCGTTTTATCAAATATATTTTTATAGTCCTTGTGGCTACAACTTGCGATGACCTGAATTTCTGGATTTTCCAGCAAGGGACGAATAGAGTGAGCCGTGTCTGACTCTCCAGACTGCTGAGAGTTTGTGTTTAAAAGAATTCCAATATCATCTACTAAAAGAAAGCAAGGGGTCTGAGAGCTAAGCCAGCTTTGTACATACTGTAACCTCTCTTCCAGCTCGCCCTTATACTTTACTCCAGCAACAACGGAGCTTGCCTTCAATTGAAAAAAACTATGGCTTTTAAGGTTTTTGGGAATGTTTCCATTTAAACCCTTAAATGCGAAGCCTAACATAAGAGCCGTTTTCCCCACGCCATTGTCTCCAACAATAAGAGGATTGTTTCTATTTTTTCTACTACAAATCTGCACAAGCCGTTTAAGGAGGTAATCTCTGGCGATAAAATCTACCAAATGGCTTTGTGAATCAGCGTCAGATAGATCAACAATAAACTTGGAAATTGGATCCAATTCTTCTTGCTCATCATGCCTTGGAGTTACCGAATCCCCTGACTGATCTTTATGAGAAATATCAGCAAGAAATTGAATTTTACTGATAGAATATTTATCCTTCAATAGAAAAAGGGAGTAAGAATCGACTTCAAGATAGAGAGTTGCTAATAGGTCAAGTGGTCCTATTTGTTTCTTACCAGAGCTTATTGCATGAGCCCAGGCTCCACTTAACATTCTTTGCACTCCTATACTTAAATTTTGGTTGAGACGAGTTTTGTCTTTACTTGTTCTTAGCTGATCAGCTTGCTTATCCAAATAAGATTGAATCTCAGTTATCATGTTTTCTGTTGTTAGTCCAAGTCGCTTTAAGCTTGCTTTCACGCTTGAGGTATTTAGTAAAGCTAAAACGAGGTTTTCTACTCCGTAGATCTCATAGGATTCTTGAACTGATTTTTTAACACTGTCTTCAAAAGCGATCTGAAGTTCTGGATTTAAATTCATTTATCTTCTCTTTCCACACTTGTTAAAAGCGGGTGTTCGTTTTCTCTTGAGTATTGATTGACCATCATAGATTTTGTTTCTGCGATGTCTTTTGGATAAATACCAGCAACACCACTTCCTTTATGGTGAACCATTAGCATGATGTCGTGGGCCTCTTGTTCCGTACGTTGAAAATACTCTTCTAAAACGTATACAACAAAGTCCATCGGAGTATAATCATCGTTATGTATAATTACTTTATACATAGGAGGTTCAGAAGTTTTAACTTTTTCATCAAACTCTAAATGTTCTTTCTCTGATGTTTTACTGGAAGACATTATGCTCCTTAAAAGCTACCAATGGAAAGGTGCCAGGCACCTTCCTCTTTATCGTTGTCGTCAAATCTCTTTAATTTGTAACCGTACTCCAAATTTATTGGACCCACTGGGGTCTTATACTGAAAACCTATTCCCACGCTATCCATGTAGTGTGGATTGATATTCTCGCCGTTTACTTGAACACTTCCACCGTCGTAAAAAATAGTAGAATAGAAGTCACCATAAACAGGGAAGCGAAGCTCCATTTTGATTAGACTAAAATAAGTGCTATCACTTACAGACAATGAATCATCGGATCCATTGGATAAGAAGTCTCTGTAGGGGAGTTGGTTAATGTTATATCCTCTAATAGTAGATCTTCCCCCTAAGTAGAACATATTGTCCTCAGGAATTCCGCCGACGGATTTATCTCCAAGGTTTTCTGCGTAACCGGATCGAAACTGGTAGGCGAACACAAGTTTCTTATCATCTCTGAGTGGAAAATATTGATTTAAGGTCATAGTAGACCGTCCAAAAAGAATGGCATCACTGGACCCAATGCTAGGAGATGAGAATTCTAATTGCCAACGAATAAAGCTTCCCTCCGTCGTTAAAATCGGTAGATCTCTATAATCCCATTCAAGTATTGGCCCAAGACTAGCTACTTGTAGAGGATCAATTGTGCTTTTATCATCGATATCAAATTTTCTAGTTCCACGAATACCCCAAAATTTCCATTTAAAAGTAAAGTGCTCGTTCATTTCCTTTTCGAGTAAAAAGTCTATTTTCTTTTCCTCTTCTACAAAAACATTAGAACTACTCACCGAGGTGTTTTCATCTAGTGTTTGAGAGAAGCTTAGGTCTACTCGGCCCTTAACTTTTGATGCGAATAAAAATGGCTCCACATAACTGAACACTATTTTGTTTTCAAGAAAGCGTTGATCGATAACATCCTCTTGTATCTCTAGTCTGGTTTGAAAGATTTTTGCCTCACCCAAAAGATTTTTGTAAATCAGCCCACTAAAAAGTTTTATGTTGGTTGCGGCAGATCCGTCGGCTCCTGGATCGTTATTGATACCAAATCCAAAACTAAATACTCCCGGGTCTCTTTCTCTAACTATGACCAACACAGATCTATTTCCATCATTGGAAGGGAGTGGTCTTATCTCAACTCCAGCAAATAGGCCTAATCTCTGTAGGTTACGTTCCGAATTTCTAATTCGGCCAAGTGTTAAAAGATCTTCTTTTTCAAAATCTAATGATTTTGATATGATACTTGATTTAGTGTTTTTATTTCCTTTAACGAAAATAGACTTTACTTTAATTTGGTCACCCTCGAACAAGGTGAAATTTAATTCAGCAAATCGATTGTCTTTGCTGTAGACGACAAAGTTAGTGTTCTTCGTATCAAACTTAAAATCTAGATAGGCTCTTTTAAGATAGTATTCTTTAAGTTTTGGAATACTCTGTTCAATTTGATTGAGGTTAAGCGGTTGGCCTTCAACTAGATCCAAATAGTTCAAAATATCTTCACGAGTAAAAGCATCAAGGCCTGTGAAATTTACTTTTTTCAATCTGGTAAGAGGACCCTCTTCCACTCGAATAAAAACATCAACGTAGTTTCTCAAGCGACCCCATTTTATCCGATCTACTCTTACTTCGGCAGATAGGTATCCTTGGTTTTGCAAAAGAATTCTCAGTGACTTTACTCCCTTTTCTAAATCTGCTTGGTAGAAACGATCGGCTCTAATGAGTCGGCTGCTCAGTTTCTCTATCTGGCTTCGATAGTATTTTTCTTTTCGAGAAAAATTCCCACTGATATTTAATTGATTGATCTTTACTTGTTTTCCCTCTGAAATATTAAATCTTATTTGGTAGCCAATTTCAGTATTTTTAACCGAGACTGTGACGTTCGCGTTTCCGTATGCCTTTTTTGTGAGGAAGGTGAGGATTTTATTGCGAAGCTCATTGCCTATATCCACACCGAAACTACTGTTTGTATCCAACTCTAAGCTATCAAAATAATCACGTTGACTGAATACTTCATTTCCCGAAAAACTCAGGCTATATTTTTTTGGTTCTATTATTTGATAGCTGACCTTCACTTTTCCAGTAATTCGATTCAGAGAAACATTAGCATCTCCAATGGATGCCTTTAAATACATCTCATTAATAAGCTCAGATTTTATTTTATTAGCTATTTGCAGCTGGCTTGTTTCATTGAAAATTGCATTTTCAAAATCATCTACCTCATCCTCCAAAAATCGATTTAGATCCGAGTTTGTACTGTTTATTTTAATTGCATCGATTCGGCTTATAGGTCCGGTATCAACTTTTAGTATCAATTCAACACTGCGGTTTGTTTTAACGCTAGCTTCAACATCAATTTTAGCTTGAACATAAGATCTGGACGCAAGATATACTTTTAAGCTCTGTATGGACTCTTTGATTTTGTTTGAATTAAAAATATCACCTTGTTTGATTGGAAAGTTATCCAAAATATTTTGTTCGGAAATTAGCTCAGCAGGCTTCATTAGCTTAAGCTGAATCAAACTCACTATGGGAGTTTGCTCTAAATCAATAAATATGTCGCCATTTCTTCTTTTGGCTGTTATTGATTTTGCCTCAACTTTATTGTGGAGCCATTTTATTATTTTATCTAGATGTGTTGCTGAGATAGGTTTTTTAAACCATTCTGGGTTTTCAGATCTAAGCTCATTTACCACATTGGGGGGAATGGCATTAGAGAATTCCACAGCGAAAAGTGGTAGGCTGGAAAAAACGATCAATAAAAAATATATACAGCATATCTTCATTTACTCAAACTCAATCTTATATAGAAAATCTAAACCCCAAACATCATTTTCGGTGGTTTCTGTTCCTGTAGTTTCTGTTTGCTCCTGCTCATAGGACAATATGGCAGACGACTCTTCGTTTAATTTATATTCAAAAGTATAGGTTTTTTTAAATTCACCCTGACTAGTACTACCATTTATCCTTGGAGTAAGTTGTTTGGATAAAACAACAGATGGTGAACTAGAATTTGTTTCATCCACATCGGAAGAAAATTTTAGTGTTATCCCTGTTCTCTCTTTCAGTTCTTTACCTAGTGGTGTTTGATTAAAAACAGCACTTCCAATTTCATAGGCCGGTATTTCTTCGGCCTCTCCTAGGGCTTGTCCCTCTGTTTCATTGGCTCTAACTCCGAGTGCAAGGAGGGAGAGAATATCCCTTTCAGGAAGAACTGGCTGACTTGAAAGTTCTGTAGAAAATGCGTTGAATGGCCCTTGAATAAGAAGTTCTACATCATAGTTAGTATTGCTTGTTTCCTCAAGTAGGCTTGAATTGGCCTGTAGATAGAGAAGGGGGTTTAAGTCAGAATCATTTTCAAATTTAATATTGGCGGTAGTTATATCAAAGGGTTTATCTTTAAAAAACAATTTACTATTTTGTGTTAGGTTAATTGTTCCATCGTAGACAAGTTTAGAGAGAGGCCCGGATAGTCTTAAGCGCCCCTCCATATTTCCTCTGATTTCAGGCGATTCAATCTTCATACTCGGTTCCAGTTTTACCAATAAGTTTAATGCTACGGGATCAAAACTCTCTTCTAGTAAAACATTTGGTAGGTACTTGCTGGGTCTTATGCTTAATTCGCTATTGCCCTCTGGGGCGCTGACGCTTCCATTAGAGGCGTTTACACTACCGGAGATAGTATAAGGAAACCAACTTCCACTAAAGACTAAATTTCCATCACTGACAGCGGAGACTCCATCCACTGGCTGCAACCTACTATTGGTCATTTTTCCAGTCAGATAAACCGGAACATTTTTAAGTCCGCTAAACTCTACATTTCCACTACCTAATAGACTTCCGCCCGCAAGACTGGCTGAATATTTATTTATAATTAGTTTGTTTTTAGAAAAAAGTAGATCCGCTCTAGCATTTTCAAAAGTGTGTGGGAAATTAGGAACCTTTATGAATGTGTTTGTAGCAAAAGCAGATCCGGTTAAATCAGGTTGATAGATGCTTCCTTTCAGTTCTGCTGCAATGGATAAGTTGCCCTGAATATCCTCTAAGAAAGGGAGCATGAAAGAAACCAGAGCCAAATTTATTTTACCATTTAAGCTAGATTGAATGTTGTTCTCTCTGGAGGGATTAAACTGAGCTTTAAGAGACGTGTCACTTCCCTCTAAGCTCCAAACATTGGATTCGAATTTTCCTTTATTGAAGCGTATCATTAGAGGGTTTTTAGATTCCATGCTTAAATTTGCGCGTTGTATACGGAGATTTTTGATATCTAGATTACCAGTAGACTGCCAAAACCCACCTTTTGCTGCTTTGAGATCAATATTTGCTGTGAGCCCAGTTGAAAAGCCAAGGTTTTCAATGTCCAAGCCTATCAGGGCAAAAATGGGAGCAAAATTATAGTTTTCAGCCAAGAGTTTCATTTGAAACTCTTCATTTTGAACCTGTGGAAGTATTACATCAAAATTCAAACTTTTCGATATTGTATTTCCACTAACTTGCCATTTAGATCGCTCCAAAGAATAAGTTGCTTTGGTACGGTTGATGGGTACTCCACCAAGTTTAAGGTCATAAAAGTCCAGCCTGTTGATTAGTTTGGGGTTTGAAATTAAGCCTCTTAGTTCGCCGATATAGTTAATTTTACCTGCAAGATTATTAGCGAGTAGTTGGCTGTTTTGGAAATCTTGAATCTCAAGCTCTTTACTTTGAATATTTCCTTTAAGCTTATAACTGGGATCCATACTAAGGCTCCCAAAAACACGTTGTTCCCCTTTTTTTAATTCTAATTTTCTTGTTTGTAATAAACCTTTCTTTGTAACAATCTCCACTTCCATTTGATCGAAGGATTCCCCTAGAACATTAATGGAAGGGGATTTTATTCTTGCGTCGTAATTCATTTTGTTAAAAGCTAGGGGGCCACTGAAGTTTATTTCAACATTTGACTTACCCTTTAATTCAAATGGAATTTCTACCACGTCTTTCAAAAGGTCTTTTATAGCATATAAATTATATTCTTTAGAGGAAGCGGTTCCTCGGATTCGTGTTTTTAATAGATCAATCGCTAGATCCGCATTAAGTTGTGAGCTTTTATAACGCGATTTAAAATCGCTTAGATATAAGCTTCCTTTTCTATACTTTATTTTTGAATTCACATTAGCAAGTGAATAGCTTCCTATAGAAAAGTCTTTAGCGCTGATATCCATATCAATAGTTGCCTTGCTTGAATTACCCCTTGTGTTTCCCTTAAGTTTCGCCGTGCCCTTAAGGTTTAGACTGGCCAAGTCCTCGATGTCATTTAAGTCCAAATGGTCTGCTCGGTAATTAATATCGAAGCCTTTTGCGAACTCAATATTTGCCTTGGCGTAACCTTTAGATTTTTCTCCCAAGTACAGATCACCCTCGGGATAAATCCCTTTATTGTCCAACTTAAATTTCCCGTCTACTCTGGCATTCCTGAATGAGTTTATTGTGAAATCATTATCTTCAACAAAAACTCGAAAATAAGGCAAAATAGCTTTTCCGGAGCAGCTCATCTCAAGAGAGGGAAGTATGTCGGCACTACATTTTAAATTTTCATCGGTTTTGATGTCTAGAACTAGAGGTGTATCCCCAACATCTATATCATTGAGAAGTTGATTTAGCTCAAGGCTATTCACTTTTAGTTCAAAGTCTGTTGCAAGTTTGGCGTCGTCTGTTCCTAGTCCACTAAACTTCAATTGGCCAGATTCTAGGCTGATATCATTTTTCAGTCTTTTTAGACTAAAGTTTTTTATATCTATTAATTCAGGAGTGACATTGAAGTTGGTTTTCAAATCTCCAATTTTATAGTTTTCAATACTAACGCGGTTTAAGCCTAAATAAACCACGGCCTTTTTTTCGTTTATACTTGGTATGTTGATTTCTGTATCAATATAACCATTTAAATTAGGGATTTCTAGGCTTGGGCGAAATCGAGTTACGATTTTTCGAACCTCTGGTAGGTTAAAACGTAACTTTAAATTAGCTTCTGATTGCCATTGACTTCGATCGAGGTAATTTCTAAATACACCTCGGAGATCTATGTAGTTTAGCTCATCCTTGTAAAGCTTAATAGATTTGATTTCAATAGTCTTTGAATCGATTAATGCTGAAGCTTCGAAAGGAAAGCTTGTTATAGATCTAGCTTCTTCCATTTCTTTGATTAAAAATTTGGGGGTTTTTATGGATATTAACAGATTCTTATTGGACCGAGATATATTGATTTTTATGTCTTCAATTCTATGAGAAATTTTAGGGCCAAGATACCTCGCGTTGTATGTTAAATTACTGATCTCCATTTGATTGACAGGAATCATATCTAAATACGCTTGCAGGTCTTTCTCAGTTACCTGGGGCAGCTTGAAGGCCTTACTAGGACCTGTCGTTTCTTCTGGTGCTTCTAAAATAATCGCTAGTTCCGCATTGTCGATAATTATATCTGCGAAGCGAAATTCTCCCAATAAGGCACTTTTCCAGCTGACGAAGGCTTCTATATTTTCAATTTCAAACGGCGTCATCGTTTTTGCTAATTTTTTATTAGGTCTAACCTGGACATTTTTTAACTTAACAGCCAAAGGGATTAGGCTGAGCTCTAGTTCTTGAATAATGAGTTGGGTTGGTAGCTTTTCATATGAGTAAATTTGGATACTGTTGAGAAGCCATGTCTGTATTTGGGGAAGATGAAATCGGTAAGTGAAACCTAGAAGCATTGAAAGCATCGCCGTACAGAAGTAGAGATAAAACTGTTTCACAGCTCACTCCTTTTCCACTGTAATAGAAGCGAGTGAGCTGAACGGTAATGCGGTCGTAGTTCCAATAGTTTTTCTAAGCCAAGAATTGCATCCGAATGTTGACCCGCACCCCACAGAGCTTGCGCCTGGTAATAGGTAAGAGCAAAAACCTTTTCTGGCTGATTGGTAAAATTCTTCATTACCTTTTCACAGAAGCTGAGACAATCAACGTAGCGTCTCAGATCTAATAGATTTTGAATGTGAATCCAGAAATATTTTTCTTCATGCAAATGGAATTCTGAAATTTCAATAGCCTCCTCAAGAGCACCCATCTGCATCAGAGCTATGGCTAAGTCGTAGTCATCTATGGCTTGGTTTTTACAATGAAGAATAAAGTTTTCTATTTCAAGTTTTTCAATGCTACTCAGCTCAGATTTTTCAAATGAAAGGGGAGAGTTTAAACCATTTTCAAAATTTTTAAGTGTTAACTTAGCATTTTCTAAATGAAAGCGTGAAACCCATTCTTTGACCATCGTGTTTTCAGGAAGGGATTCTGCTAAATTAAAAATTTGTTCCTTATAATCTATTGTGCTACCGCTATTTTCAATTTTTTCATGAAGCACTTGTATGCTTTTTCTATATTTTTCTAGTTCCGCTCTTTCCACATCTTGATTGAAGGCAAGTTTCAATCTACCTAGTTTCTCATCATAATTTTCTATATTTTGTATTCTTATAAGATAATCAGTGCTTTGAAAGGCTTCACTTTGAAGAAATAAACTTTTTTTCTGCGCATCACTCATTCCAGCCATTAAGTCATACTGATCTATAGCTAAAAATAGAGATTGCATAGGGATATAGGATTTTTTGGAATGCTGGTAAAGGCACTCAGAAAAAAGCGAGCTGTGCTTTCCACTATGGAGTAAGAATTGGGCTAAGCTGTTGATTTCTGCATGGGATAGTTTTCCACGATGCCATTTTTTCAATAGCTCATCGACAACTAAATCGATTTTCGTTAGCTTCTTTAGAAGTTTGTTTATCTCTCTATCCATGGAGTTTTCCATACCATAATGGTAGCAAATTTAGATGGAAAGATCACTCATTTCAGGCTGAAAAAGCTTATTAATTTTGGTACAGGTGAGGCAAATTTTAACCTATTTTAACACGCTCAAGGTATTCGTTAGTCCTGGTATCGACCTTAACAGTATCTCCAATGTTGATATGCAAAGGAACCTGTATGTTTAACTCAGTTTGAGTTGTTGCTGGTTTTGTTGCACTACTCACACGATCACCCTTTACTCCTGGGTCAGTATGCTTAATTTCTAATGCAACATGGTTGGGGATCTCTACACCAATAGGTCTTCCGTTAAAAAACATGATTTCCACTACCATGTTTTCTATCAGGTAAAACTTTTCATCTCCAATGTCATGCTTTGTGATCAATGTTTGTTCATAATTTACTTGGTCCATGAAGTTAAAACCCTCATCATCAGAGTATAAAAAGGCCATTTCTTTATGCTCCAAATCAGGAACGGCAAATTTTTCCCCTGATTTATAAGTTCTTTCCAAGTTCGATCCGGTAATCAGGTTTCGGAGCTTTGTGCGTGTAAACTGGTTTCCTTTACCTGGTTTTACATGTTGAAAGTCTGTAATGATGTACGGGTGTTCATCGATCAGCACTTTTAGGCCTTTACGAAAGTCAGAGGTAGAATACATGTTTACTCCTTGGTTTGGAGGGACACTTTAGCTAGGGGATTGTAGTTTGTCGAGTGAATAGCTGAAGCAATTCGACGGATAAAGAAAGACTTTGGTTTTTAGCCTTTATTTTGCTCAATGCGTCTCAGAGCTTTCTCTAGAGCCCCGATTTGCTTCGAAATGGAGTTTTTATTTTCTTTTAACTCAATTTCCACTTGTTGTTTCGAAACTCTGGAGAGTCTTTTTACAATCTCGGGATGATCTCCCAATTCGTCTTTTGCTTTTAAAAGAGTAGTTTCGGCTTTATCATATTCATTGCGCAGGATAAAAGCGTCGCTGAGACTGAGAACCCGATCCATTTTTGAAAAGCCATCAATAATAGTAGGTTCTTGCTTGATTTCGCTTTCTAAATCTTCATTCTCGTCATCTACTAGCTCAAACAATGACTTTGGATCGAACTGAAAAAAGGATTCATCCATGTCTTGGGCTAGAAGTGCTTCTAATTTTGTTACAGATTTTTTTGCCTCTTTGTCGTTTGGATTTAAAAACAGCAGCCTTTTATAATTTTCAAGTGCCAGTTTGTGTTTTTTAAGCTGAACATTGAGTAGAGCCAGCTTTTTTAATGCCAATAAGTTCTGGGCATCAATATTGGTTACTCTCAAGAATTGAGATTTTGCATCTTCCAATTCTTCTAAATCAAGTAAAACGTTTCCGTAGGCGACGATACCACTTATGTAGTCGGGATTTATTTTTAAAGAGTTTTCACAGAGTTCTTTTGCCTCTTTTAGAAGACCCATTCTTCGGTAAGCCTCAGCTAAGGGAGCGAAAAGCTTACTGCTAGGATCTTTTTGGACTTCAATTTGATATCTCTCGATTAATGTTGCATTTACTTGTTGCATGCTTTTATTTTAACCTATTCTTCGGTAAATTGGAAAGTTATTTCAATTTAAGGGCTTGTTATAAGAGTATTGCTTGGCTTCGATATTGTTTAAAAAATCAAACCAAGAACGCCTGCTAAGTATTTGCTGAGCACAAAATATGTGCAAATCTATGCTGGCGGATAGATAGTCTTTGTCTCTTAAACCAGGCTCTCATACAACTATAGTATCTTGAATCCGATAGGAGGAATTGTGGCTGGACATAGTAAATGGGCTAATATTCGACATAAAAAGGGTGCGGCAGATGCTAAGCGCTCAAAGATGTTCACAAAAATTGCGAAAGAAGTAACTGTAGCCGCGCGATTAGGTGGCGGAGATGTTGACGCAAATCCAAGATTAAGACGAGCTATTACTAGTGCTCGAGCTGTATCTATGCCCAAAGACAATATAGACCGCGCTGTAAAAAAAGGAACTGGAGATCTGGATGGAGTTAGCTTTGAAGAAGTTACCTTTGAAGGCTACGGTCCAAATGGAGTAGCCATTATGGTAGATTGCCTAACAGATAATCGAAATCGAGTGGTTAGTGAGATTCGATTTGCTTTTAAAAAGGGTAAAGGTGCCATGGGGGAAAGTGGTAGTGTTGCTTGGATTTTTGAAGAAAAGGGTGTGATCGCTTTTTCTGAGATGAAAGATTTGGATGTTGATAAGCTACAAGAATTAGCTATTGAAAATGGTGCCGATGATATCGAAGAGGAAGAGGATGGGATTACCATTTATAGTGCAGTAGATAGCTTTGATGAATTGAGTGAAATTTTAGAAAAAGCCGGTTTTCAACCACAGCGATCTGAAATTGCTAAAATCCCATCAAATACAATAGAGGTTGAAGGTGAAGCTGCTGAAGGTGTATTTAAGCTCATCAATTTGTTAGAAGATCTGGATGATGTTCAAAATGTCTCAGCTAACTTTGATGTAAGTGATGAAGAGTTAGAGAGAATCCTAGCCTAATGGTTCTTGGTATCGATCCTGGTAGTCTCAACCTAGGTTTTGCTCTCTTAGATAAAAAGGAAGCAAAATCATTAAAGCGGCTTGGTGTCATAGAGGCTACTTCCTCCAAGTCTTTTGATCAGCGATTACTGGAGCTTATGGAATCTTTGAGCGAACTGATATTAGAGTCTGAAATTTCGGAGATCGTTCTAGAGGAAGTATTCACAGGAAAAAATGTGCAATCAGCGCTTCGACTTGCAGAAGTGCGTGGAGCCATAAGGTATTTGGCTGCCAAAAATAATCTTAAATATTTTGAGTACTCAACAAGAGTCGTTAAGAAAAGTATCACTGGAAATGGTAATGCTAAAAAAGAAACCTTGAAGCTAATGTTAGAGAACCAGTACCCGGTGAGTAAGTCCGCCCAATTAGACGCCACTGATGCTCTTGCTCTTGCTCACCATCATTGCTTTTTCACTTAATAATAGAATTAAATGTAGTCACAGGTTTTTGGTAAGAGTCAATTAAGGTTGAGCTTTTGCCGCTTCGTCCATATCTCGAAGTTTTCTTCTGAGGATTTTTCCAACATTAGATTTTGGTAGCTCGTCTTTGAACTCTATCAACCTAGGAACTTTGTAGCCCGTTAAATTCTCTTTACAAAATGCTTTCACACTTTCTTTTGTACAGTTCTCATTTCGAGGAACGATAAAGATCTTTACAATTTCCCCAGATTTTTCGTCTTTCACTCCGACGGCGGCAACTTCTAGAACGTCAGGATGTCTCGCAACTACATCTTCAATTTCGTTGGGGTAAACGTTGAAACCTGAAACTAAAATCATATCCTTGATTCTATCGACAATTTTAAAATAACCCTGTTCATCTATAACAGCGACATCACCAGTTCTCAACCAGCCATCTTCTGTAATTATTTTTGTTGTTTCTTCTGGCTTTTTCCAATATCCCTTCATAACTTGGGGGCCTTTGGCCCATAGCTCACCGCGCTCCCCAGACTCCACCTCTGAGCCATCATCGTTTGCTATTTTTATATCGGTACTAGGCAGGGGCATTCCAATGCTGCCAATTTTCTCTGTTCCATCAATAGGGTTGCAGCAAAGAACCGGAGAGCTTTCAGTTAAACCGTAGCCCTCAGCAATATGGGTCTTTGTGGTTTCGAGCCATCTTTTCATAACAGCTTCTTGCATGGCCATACCACCTGCCACCGTAATTTTTAGATTGCTAAAATCAATGGTTTTAAAGTCTTCATTATTCATTAGTGCATTAAAGAGAGTGTTGAGGCCGGTCATAATCGTAAATTTGTGAGTCTTCATTTCTCTAATGAAGCCCGGAATATCTCTAGGGTTAGTTATTAAAATATTTTTCCCGCCCATATATGTAAAGGCCAGGCAGTTTACCGTAAAAGAAAAAACATGATAAAGAGGGAGTGGAGTGAGTATTACTTCCTCCCCAGCTTTTAAAACTGGCTGCATCCATTCTCTAATTTGCAGCATATTTGCTAATAAGTTTTTATGAGATAGTTCAGCGCCCTTTGCAACTCCAGTGGTACCGCCGGTGTATTGTAAAATGGCTGTTTCGTTAATATCAATTTCTACCTTGGAAAGCTTTTTGCCCCGTCCTCTTTGGATGCAATGGTTAAACTTTATAGCTTGAGGTAAATGGTATTTTGGCACCATCTTTTTCACGTGTTTAACCACTTTATTTACTAGTATCGATTTAGGGAAACCGAGTAAGTCTCCTAGCTCTGTAACTATGATATGCTTTATCGAAGTTTTAGGCAGTACTTCTTGAAGTTTATCAGCGAAGTTCGCAAGAATAACGATAGCCTTTGCTCCCGAGTCTTTAAACTGGTGTTCCATTTCCCGGGCCGTATAAAGAGGGTTGGTATTAACAACAACCAGACCTGCTCGAATGGCGCCAAACAAGGCTACCGGGTACTGAAGTATATTAGGCATTTGGAGAGCGATTCGATCTCCCTTTTTTAATCCTAAGTCTTGTGTGAGGTAAGCAGCAAATGCTCTACTCATAGTATCAATGTCAGCGAAACTTAAATCACGTCCCATGCAATGGTAGGCATCGAGGCCAGCGTAGGTTTTAAACTTTTCATCAATTAAATCTCGAATGGAGTTGTACTCAGTAATATCAATTTCAGGTTTTACACCTGCCGGATAATTTGAAACCCAAGTTTTTTCCATTCTAGTACCTCTTCAATACTTAGTAAATTTGTTTGATAGTTAAATCTAATGTAGAACTCACGAATATGTAAACCATTTCAATCACTTAACGCAATTAGACGATGTCATAGACATACCTTTCAAAAGTAAGAAGCTGAATTTGAGGAAGAAAGGTTTTTTTCAGAATAGAAACTAGGCAGTTTTATGAGCTTGTAAGTTTGGATAAAAAAAAGAGAACCGAATAGGGTTCTCTTTTAGTTTGGTATTCTTAGTAATATAAAGAATTAAACCATAAAGTCGTGAGCACGAACAGTTTTACGTCCGTTAGCTTCTGCACGGGCAGTGGCTTGCTCAATCAACAAGTATACCCATTCATTAAGACCTTCTAAAGCGTCAGCAGCAACATTTACTTCTGATTCTTTTAAAGTAGCTTTTACTTTAGAACCAACTAGAAGCATGTCTTTGTTAGTTTTTTTAGTAGTTTTTTTCGCCTTCGTAGTTTTTTTAGCGGTAGTCTTTCTTTTTGCAGCCATGTATGTCTCCTTTAAAGATTTGCAAATAAACTGTGGAAACAGCGTATAATCAGCTAAAAAGTAAAGTCTATAAAAAAGCGTAAAATAAATTAAAATCAAGCCGTTTGCTTAAAAAACAGGGGAATAGGCACTGTTTAAGCTATAATCGCAAAAATGAATCAGATGACCCTTTGAACAGAAACTTGCAAAATTTCTAGCTTGGCCATAGGTTAAACTTTGAAGGAGATATTATGATTGCATACATCCGTGGCACAGTAAAATTTGTTGGTGAAGAGTCCATTACCGTTGACGTAGGTGGTGTTGGCTACGAATTACTCTGTAGTGCAAACTCATTGGATCAATTTCCTTTGGATAGAGATGTGGAGGCCTTGGTTTACACGCACGCCAGAGAGGATGTTCTTCAGCTTTTTGGTTTCGCTAAAGCCATGGAAAAAGAGTTGTTTCTATCGTTGATTAAAGTCAACGGGATTGGTCCTAAAATGGCCAATCAAATTCTCAGTGGTGCCAGGACAGAGCAAATCATTCAAATGATTGAAGAGGGTGACGTAAAATCTCTTATGAAGCTGCCAAAATTAGGAAAGAAAAAAGCAGAACAGCTTGTTCTTAGTTTAAAAGGAAAATTGGTTTTTGCAGATCCAGTGGATTCAAGTCTAAGCACAGGAAGCAGAGAAATAAAAAGTGCTCTGGTAAACCTTGGGTACAAAGAAGCTGATGTGATTCAAATCTTACAGCAAATCCCCGAAACGGAAAATGTTGAAACAGGTATTCGAAAAGGTTTAAGCTTATTGAGTGCGGGAGTGTAAAATGGCTCGAGTTATAGATGCAATTTCTACGGAAAAAGACAACCAATGGGAAAATAACCTTCGTCCCAAGGTTTTTGCTGATTTTCCAGGTCAAAGCAAAATCAAGGAAAAGCTACAAATTTTTGTGAGTGCAGCAAAGGCAAGGGAAGAGGCTTTGGATCATAGTCTTTTATGTGGGCCTCCCGGTTTGGGCAAGACAACACTTGCCATGATTCTTGCTGAAGAGTTGGGAGCAAATATAAAAACCACTTCAGGGCCTGCCTTAGATAAAAAAGGGGATTTGGCCGCTATTCTTACTAGTCTGGAACCAAACACAGTTTTGTTTATAGATGAAATACATCGTTTAAGCAAAAATGTTGAGGAATATTTATATAGCGCGATGGAAGATTTCACTATCGATATTATCACTGGCGAGGGCATGGGTGCACGAACCATGAAATTCAGTTTAGCACCTTTTACTTTAATTGGTGCTACCACACGGGCCGGATTAATGGATAAACCCTTTTTGGACCGCTTTGGAATTGTTGAACGTCTTCAGTTTTATAGCGCTGCTGATTTAAAGGAAATTGTAACTAGGTCTGCAAAGCTATTAGCGATGGAGATGGATAGTGAAGGTGCTAGAGAAATTGCATCAAGATGTAGGGGAACTCCTAGGATCGCAAACCGCTTACTTAAACGAGTAAGGGATTATGCTGAAGTAAAAGCAAAAGGTGTGGTCTCTAAAGACATAGCTATTTACGCTTTAGACCAGTTGGAAGTGGATCAAAAGGGCTTGGACGATATGGACCGAAGAATATTGGATCAGCTTTGTAGTAAGTTTCGAGGTGGTCCGGTTGGTATTGATACTCTTTCTGCTGCATTGAGTGAGGAAAAAGGTACGCTCGAAGAGGTTTATGAACCTTACCTATTGCAGCAAGGTTTTATTCAAAAAACACCCAGAGGACGAGTGGCTACTGAGCTTGCATATCAGCATTTAGAGTTAGAAAACTTTAAGCCTAGTTTATAAATCATCGGTTTAAGTTGTCACAGGAGTAAGAGTTAGCACTATAGTAGCTAGGCTCATCATGTACGTTACAAAAATTGTGATAGAATATTAAGGGGTTCCACTCAGGGTGCTCTGGTTCGGGAGTATGTAGGTACATTCCGTCAGCGGCATAGGCACCATGATGGGCATCTCCCTCTGGTGCTTGGAAGCCTTTATCTTCCTCATTCGTAGCACAGGCTGCCAAGGCCAATAATAATATCAAAACATACTTTCTCATTTCTGTAGTATAGACGATTTTAGCGATTCTTTGGATTCACTAAAGGACATAGGTCGGGATTTTACATGCAAAAGACCAGTGCAAGTCTTTCCAGTTGTATTCATCGACAAGGAAATGGAGTTGCTTATCAAGGGGCTCCGTGTTTATATCACTAAATGTATTTACAGAGTACAATTCGAAAAAGAATACAAGTCGAGGGGCTAGGTCTTCACAAGGGGGAGCCTGCAAGCTTAACTTTTTGCCCAGCTCCTGAGGGAACAGGTGTTCATTTTGTTAGGCGTGATCTGGAAGGTGAGCCATGGATTTCTCCTGAGGCCCAGTTTGTTCAGGCAACAAAATTAGCCACAACTTTGGGTTCAGATTATTTTAGTGTATCTACGGTAGAACATTGTCTTTCGGCGGTCGCTGCCCTGAGAATTGATAATCTAATCATTGAGCTTAATGGTCCCGAGATTCCGATATGTGATGGAAGTGCCAAAGAGTTTTATGATGCATTGATGAAAGTGGGAATTGTTGAGCAAGAGCAGCCGAGGCAATATTGCCGGATAGTGAAGCCGGTTTACTTTGGTGATGGCGAGAAGCATGCTTATATTGTTCCCTACAACGGTTTGAGAATCACATGTGAAATAGACTTTGATCATTCTGAAATTGGCCAACAGAAAATTGATATTGATATTAATCCACACTCTTTTGGAAAAGAGATTGCTAACGCAAGAACCTTTGGCTTTGTGAAAGATGTAGAGCAGCTCCATGCTGCAGGTCTAGCGCTGGGTGGAAGCTATCAGAATGCCATCATACTGGGTGAGGATGTCGTTTTGAATGAAGAGGGGCTAAGGTGGCCTGATGAATTTGTAAGGCATAAGGCGCTTGATGCTGTAGGCGACATTAGTACCTTGGGCATGCCTCTCTTAGGGCATATTATTCTATATAAAGCCGGGCATGATTTAATGAATAAGCTAATTCAAAAGCTTTTATCGAGCCCTGAAAGCTATAAAAAAATGGAACTTGCTGGCGGGCTAGGCGATAGAGCTGCCCATCAAAAAGAGCTTTGGGGTATCTAAAGTAGAGATTAAAATACAAATTCATAGTCTATAGATTTCAGTTCCAAGCTGGAGTTTTTGCGATGCGCTGTTCAGATTTGTAAAGCATTTTGACAAGAAGCTATATCTTGAACAGAATACTGGAGATTTACGTCCAACAAAATAAAAGGACCATAGATTTTGATTGGCGAAGCCTTCGATTTGTTAAATGTCGAGGCTTATGTCATAAGGAGAAGTTAGCATGATCATTGGAGTACCCACAGAAATTAAAATCAGTGAAAACCGTGTTGGTATGACCGAAGCCGGTGTAAGACAAATGTCCAATGAGGGGCATACGGTCTATGTTCAGAAAGATGCTGGAATTGGCTCAGGCATTACAGACGATAGCTATATCCAAGCGGGGGCTAAGATTCTTAATACTGCAGAAGAGATTTGGAAACAGTCCGAAATGATTGTTAAAGTTAAAGAGCCTCTCCCTGATGAGTATGACTTAATGCAGGAGAATCAAATTCTTTTTACCTATTTGCATTTAGCTGCCGAACCGCAGTTAACGAAAGCACTTTGTGATAAAAAAGTTAAGGCTGTGGCCTACGAAACTATCGAGGGAAAAGATGGGGGACTCCCACTACTTGTACCTATGAGTGAGGTTGCTGGTAGAATGGCTACACAGTGTGGTGCTTTTTATTTGCAAAAAGATCATGGTGGCAAGGGGGTTTTACTTGGAGGAGTGACTGGTACCAAGAGAGCTAAAGTTAGTATTATGGGTGGCGGAGTTGTAGGAATTAATGCCGCTAAAATGGCCGTCGGTCTGGGTGCCGATGTGACAATTTTGGAAATTAATCACGCTAGAATGAGATATTTAGATGATGTTTTTGACGGCCGAGTAACTACCCTATACTCAAATATAAGTAATATTGAGGAATGTGTGACAAACTCGGATCTTTTAATTGGTGCGGTTTTGATCCCTGGGAAAAAAGCTCCTCATTTGGTAACAGAGGAGATGGTTCGGGGAATGCAAGCTGGCTCCGTAGTTGTTGATGTTGCCGTCGATCAAGGTGGTTGTATCGCTACATGCTCGCCAACAAACCATTTAAAACCAACTTTTGAAATTGATGGTGTGATTCACTATTGTGTACCAAATATGCCTGGTGTCGTTTCTCGAACATCCACCTATGCACTTACCAATATGACTCTTCCCTATGCTAGCAAATTAGCTGCAATGGGAGTTGAAGATGCTTTAGCAACTGATCCTGGGTTCAAAAAAGGGCTGAACGTTTATGATGGCTTTGTAACTTATGAGGCTGTTGCTAATGATCTTGATATGGAATATCGAGAGTATAAATAAATTAAAATTGAATAATAATATTACCCCAGTCCTCTGTTGAGAGGACTGGTTTTTTTTGAACTCGAAGTCTTTGTAGAACCTTTGGGTGGGGATGATTGTATTTTGATTTTCGAGCACTTGCGATCGCCATCGCATGGGGATTTTTAATTTTTTTTATAAAACTCATCGAGCTCGAGCTATTACTTCCATGGTGGGCTAGAATTAAAACTTTGAACCATTTAGATTTAATTTTTTTACTCCATGTTTTTTCCGATTTCTTTTCGCTGTCTCCGGGTAGCAGAACTCTATTTTCTATTAAAAATACACGACTTCGGTTGTTTCGTTTTTTTGCTTTTGGATTATAATAGATTTCTTCAACAAAGGTTGGAAGTTCACAAGTTTCACAGATATCCAAGTGTCTTTTAAAAAAGTTTATAAAAGAGATGTGGTCCTTGTCTCCATGGCTAATCCAAAGATAGTTTTTCTTTTTAGAACACTTCTTTATTACTTTTTTATATTCCATAAAATCTCCTCCCATATCGAAGTGAAGGCAGCTCTTCTCGTCTATATAGGTATTCATCGAGCCTTGGCCCACATTCCAAATTATGAGCTCATTTCCTTGGAGGTTAATATGAAATAGTAGACTAAATACGACAATAAAGCTCATTGCCTTCCTCCTAGGGACGGGAGTTTTAGAGGTAAAAGAAAGAGAATTAAAAAGCTGGAGAACAGAGAAAGTCCTTCTAAGTGAATATCAAAATTAATTAGCCATTGAAGTAGGTTATTTAAACCCACTAAGAGTACTGTAATTAAGTTGCTATTCCATTGTGTCAGCGAAATAGTGGCTAAAATCACAAGCCCGAAGGCCATAGTTTTACTGAAAAAAAGTTGAATCGTTATTCCAAGGATCGAAAGATGGTTCGTGGAAAGCTCGTAGAAAACGAAAAACAAGGGTATAAAAACTGCTTTTATTGAACTGGGTAATTTTTTTCCATAGCAGACTAAAATACACCAAGCACTAGATGAGAAGACAAGGGAGTAGAGATCCCCTTTCTCATTTAAAAAGAATAAGCATACGATCATTGAGTACAATAAAATACTTAGACTTTTCGCCTTTAAGTTCCAATATAAATTGACCTTGTAAATTAGTCTGTAGCTCATAGCAAGAATAAGTGGGATGGGGAAGTTTTGCAGTTTCAGTAGAGCTAGGCAGATAAAAAAGAGAGGGAGATGGAGTATGGGCCATTTCAGAGATTGCAAAAGAAGGCCAAGGTGGAATCCACTAAACACAATAAAGTGGCTCCAACCTAACTGACGAAAGGAGAATAAGATTTCACTGTTCCCAGCTTTGCTCTGTGCACAGATAAGTTTTTGTAAAAGCTCGATATGTTCAGTTTCAACCATTAAATCTAGGCAATCTTTCGCCTCTGGAAGATAATTCCAAAAAAACCATGTTAGGCTTAAGAAGCCAAGTAATCTAATCCACATACCTGACCATCGCTGCAATCCATATACAGAAGAGACGAGCTGTGCTTTCTCCTTTAGAGTCCGAGCTGACGGGTTGGCGGCCGAGCTCAATTATTAAAGTAAACTCTTAAGAAAAAATTCTAAGTGCCTGAAAACTAAAGGTTAATTTGTTATACTATGTTCATCAATAGGGTCCAGTTCCCTAAAATATATCTAGCCGAATAGACCAAGTCTCAGTAGCCTAAAGTAGAGATAAGACTCATGGAGGAGACGATGAAACTCATTTTAATCAGTTTGTCTGCACTTTTAAGCTTCGGTTGCGCCAGTAGCCCTAGTAAGTCACAGAATAAAGATAGAAAATCTGTAATAGGTAGTGAAAAAAAAGTGAATCAATCCAGAGCTAAGAAATTAGCCAAGAGGTTAAAACGCCAAAATCAGTTAGTAAGGCAGTTAAAAGAAGAGAACTCCATCCTTAAGAAAAGATTATCTACTAAATCACTACTTCAATCTGATCAGCCAGCAACTAGCAAAGCTTCCTCATCTAGCAAAAGAAAGAATGATTTTTTAGGAACTGGCGGAGAGGCTAAGCTGTTTGGTACTTTTGTTGATTTCTTTTCTGGGCAACATTTTGAGAAAGCATACAAGGCCTTAAGTTTACTAGAAAAGGCTTATCCTAAATCAAATTACATTCCAGAAGCCTATTATATTGTGGGTAAGAAGCATTTAGAAAATAAGAGATTCAAAAAAGCTTTAAGATCCTTCGATAAGGTTTTAATGAATTATCCAGAGAACAGTCGAGCTCGTACAGCAATGCTTGGCAAAGCTATTACCTACAGAAGAATGAAGTTGGATCGTCCTGCTTTGAGCGTTTTGGAACAAGTGATAAAACAATATCCGAAAACGGTAGAGGCGGAAAAAGCCCAGCTTCATAAGAATTTAATAAGTAAGGGAAGCCTATAAATCCTATGAAAAAAGAGATCTTGATTGTTTCAATTTTATTGGGGGCCTCATCGATAAAGGCTCAATCAGAAACTCCAAACTATGAGTTTGAGCAGCGTTTGAGTACTATCTATCAAGATCTCTCCGGTAAAAGGGTGGATCAGCAACAATTTTATGGAGACCTAGCGGATCGAGAAATAGAAACCTACCGAATACTTAGAGGAGATAACCTCTGGGATTTAAGTAAGACTATTTTTGGTACAGGGTTTTTTTGGCCAAAACTTTGGCAATTAAATCCTAAGGTTACCAATCCCCATGAAATCGAACCGGGTCTAGAACTCAGTTTTGTTGAAGGGAATTTAAATGAAGCCCCAAGTTTAGTGATTTCGGAAGAGAAATCACAAGCCACTTCATTGGCGAATAACAAAATTGAAATCACTGAAGATGAGCTTTTGGAGTTAAAGTGGGAGGAGCCAGAATTACCTCCAGTAAGACAGGATAGGCCAGTGTTACAAGTTATGCCTCCAAGTATATTCGATTGGAATAGAGACTCTGTGTACCTAGAGAATTCTAAAGATATAGAGAGACAAAAAGCACGTATCGAAGAGAGAAAAAAGTTTTATTTTGACTATGTACTTGTCGATGAAAAACCAACTAGTATTGGTAAAATATTTTCAACTGAAGCATCGATGGCTGAATATGCATCTACTTATCAATACGTTTACGTAAAGTTAGATTCAGCAGAAATCGGTGAAGAGCTTTTAGTTATTAAGTATTTGGATCCGCTTATACTAGAAGACGTTGAATATGGTACGCAGACAATGGTTCAGGGCATCATTCAGGTAACCGAGATGATTGATGCATCTAAGAATTTGTATAAAGCCCTAGTTGTCAAAAATAATAATGAAATGCAAATAGGTTCAGAAATCATACGCTCTGCAGCTTTTGTTACAGTTTGGGAAAATGATGGAAATTTTTCTAGCGCCTCTGGAAAAATCATCGGAGGCAGATTCGATAACCAAAGAAAAAATATGGCGCTTGGTTCTGTAGTTTATATCAACAGAGGTTCTGATCAAGGGGTATCCAATGGTCAATTTATCCAAGTTCTTAGAAATGGAGTGATTCGAAACCTTCAAGTTGGTAATGCTGATACGCCAAAAATCGGTACATTGAGAATTGGCTATGTCGGAAAAAGTGTTTCCACAGCCATTGTGGTTTCCAGCAAGGACTCCATTTTTGTTAAGGACTTTGTGGGTGCTGCGATCGAAGAAAGAGCTCCAGTGGATGCTACGGAAATCACTTCTGATCTTGAGTCTGAGATAGAAACTACTGAGGAAGAATTTGCTGAAAATGAAGATTCTGATTCAGAGGAATTCGATGAGTCGGAATTTTCAGAAGATGAAGAAGAAGATGATGATTTCAGCGATTTTGACGATAGTGAGGAGTTGTAAATACTTCGCCCCGCGTAATTTTCTAAATCCTCCAATTGCTAATGAAATTCAAAAAAATGCTTGCTAGTTTGGTCTCCTGACTTCAACAGGGACTTTCGATTGAACAAATTTAGAGCTTTACTCGTAGAAGACGAACCAGATATTGCTGAGCTGATCAAATTCAACCTGAGTCTGGAGGGATTTGATGTGGAAGTTGCAGGTTCTAGCGAGCAAGCCCTCAAGTATCTTGAAAACAACATGGTGGACGTTTTGCTTTTGGATGTCATGTTGCCTGGGATGGACGGGATTGAGTTCTGTAAGCTTGTACGTAAAACGGAAAAGCTCCAGGATCTTCCAGTACTTGTTCTAACTGCGAAAAACCAAGAGTCCGATTTAGTGAGTGCATTGGAGTCGGGTGCAGACGATTTTATTTCAAAGCCTTTCAGTCCAGCAGTATTGGTTGCCCGCGTGAAGAGTGTCTTACGTCGATCAAAAGGTGTTGGGGCTTCAGAAATAAATCTAATTCAATATCAAGATCTTGAAATTCATAGAGGTAAGCATAGTGTTAAGGTAGAGCAAAGAGAGGTATCTTTAACTCAATCCGAGTATCAAATTTTAGAACTTCTAGCTAGCAAGCCAGGTTGGGTATTTACGAGGGGACAAATTGTGGACGCAATTCGGGGAGAGAATTACGCTGTAACAGAAAGAGCCATCGATTTTCAAATGGTTGGACTTAGAAAAAAAATGGGTTCATGTGGTAACTATATAGAAACCATACGAGGTGTGGGTTACCGGTTTCAAGAACAATGAAAAAGCGGAGATTATTTTGGAAGCTCTTTCCAGCGATGCTTTTAGGCGTAATTGGGAGCCTAGCGCTTTTTGTTTACATTACAATTTCTCAGTTAAAAAGCTTAAGTTTTGAGGAAAACAGTATTGATTATTCAAGATTTGTTTTGAATCTTAGCTACTCCTCAATAGCGATAGTATTTCTGGTAGGAACATTATGCTATTTTGTGGCTAAATGGATAGTAAGACCAATTGAAAAACTCTCCGAGCGTACTAATGCTCTTTTAAACAATGAGGATACAGAGTTTTCAATGGATATCCTAGATGTTAAGGAAATATCAGAACTTTCCTCTGCCATTCGAGAGCTAGATAGTAATTTAAGAAATCGGATCGCAAAAGTGACTACCCAAAAAAATGAACAGGAAGCCCTGTTTTCTAGTATGAGCGATGGGATTCTGGTTGTAAGTGATGACTTAAGAATAAAACGAATCAATGTAAAGGCGATGAGAATATTAGGATTGCAAGAAGAGCAATATGAAAAAGGTAAAGCCCTAGTAGAACTTGTTCGACTTCCAAAGCTTTTGAATCATGTCCAAAAAACCTTGGTTGAAGGTGAGAATTATCTTTCCGATTTAAGTATGAGTGGAGATCAAATTATTGAGGTCTACTCTAGTCCCTTTATTAATGTGCGTAGTGAAAAAAACGGTGTTGTAGTTGTTTTAAGGGATGTAACCAAGGCAAGGTTACTAGATAAGCACCGTAAAGATTTCGTTGCCAATGTTTCTCACGAATTAAAAACTCCTCTTACATCTATTCAGGGCTACTCAGAAACTCTCATTAAAGCCGGTGTAGAGATTGCCCCAGACAAATCTTTTGATTTCGTAAACAGGATTTATAAGAACTCCTTACGGCTTTCGCAAATCGTCGAGGATTTGCTCTATTTATCCAAAATTGACAAGTACTTAGAGAAGGGGGAAATAGAATTAGTTCGGTCTAATCTTAAAAACTTGGTCACAGCATCGGCCGAGACGGTGAAGGAGAAGTATTCCGATAAACAGATATTTTTTGATTTGAATTTGGAAGATGTCGAGCTACCCGTGGACTTTGGCTTGTTTCAGCAAGTTGTAATTAACTTATTAGATAATGCCGTAAAGTATTCGGCCGCTAATTCTAAAGTAAGAGTTCTTTTGAGCAATAAAAACAACTCAATAGAACTAGAAGTTATCGATAGTGGCATCGGCATGGAACAGCATCATCAGGATAGGGTGTTTGAGCGTTTTTATCGAGCGGATAAAGCGAGAAGCCGAAATAGTGGAGGCACAGGCTTAGGCTTGGCTATAGTTAAGAATATTTTAGATCTCCATGGTGCACGTATTGAGTTAGAGTCGATTCCCCAAAAAGGTTCAAATTTTAAAGTTGTTCTCAGTAAATAGGGTATTGCCTGCAAATTAATCAAACACATTAGGACTTATTGGTTCTATGCTAACAGAACTCTAACCTTAAATGAATTGCACAAAC
>JBGCGH010000052.1:0-4598 GCA_045110695.1 Bdellovibrionales bacterium
GGTGCTGGACAAATGGGTAATGGAATTGCGCAGGTATTGGCAGCAAAAGACTACCAAGTTATTTTGAGTGATATTTCTGAAGAAGCTCTTCAAGCGGGACTTGCGACCATAACAAAAAGTTGTGATCGTATGATCAAAAAAGAAAAAATGACAGAGGATCAAAAAGCGACTCTCCTTTCTAATATAAAAACTAGCACAAGCCTGGATAGTTTTTCTTCGGTAGATATGGCCATTGAAGCAGCCACTGAAAATGTGGATCTAAAAATCAAAATTTTTGAGAGTTTAGATAAAGTTTGTCCTGATGGTGCTTTACTTTGTAGTAATACTTCTTCTATCAGTATAACTAAAATCGCGGCTTCTACTTCTCGGCCAGATAAAGTGGCGGGGATGCATTTTATGAATCCAGTACCTATAATGAAACTAGTGGAGGGGATCCGTGGAATTCAAACCAGTGATGAAACTTTCCAACAAGTTAGGGCTGTATCAGAGGATTTGGGTAAGGTATTTGTTGAAAGTGTAAAAGATATGCCTGGTTTTATAGTGAATCGAGTGCTTATGCCCATGATTAATGAGGCGGTTTATACCCTTCATGAAGGAATCGCCGATGTGGAATCCATTGATACTGCAATGAAGCTTGGAACCAATCAGCCAATGGGACCTTTAACTTTAGCAGACTTTATTGGTTTAGATACCTGTCTGGCCATTATGGAAGTTCTTTACACAGGCCTTGGAGATTCAAAATATCGTCCATGCCCACTTTTAGTGAAGTATGTAGAGGCGGGATGGCTAGGTAGAAAAACAGCTAAAGGATTTTACGACTATAGTAAATAGGGAGTTTGAAATGAATTTCGAAACTATTGAATATGCAATAGACAAGGGTATCGGCCAAATCACAATGAATCGACCGAAAGCATTAAACGCTTTGAACCGTCAGGTTTTAGAGGAGTTGAATGTTTGTTTAAATCAAATTGAAGAGGATAAAAGCCTTAGGTGCCTTATCGTTACTGGCAGTGGTGATAAGGCTTTTGTTGCTGGTGCAGACATAAAGGAAATGGAAAATCTAGATTCGCAGGCTGCCAAAGACTTTGGAGCTTTAGGGCAAAAAGTTTTTCGAAGATTGGAAGTTTTAAAAGTTCCAGTGATTGCATCTGTAAACGGCTTTGCCTTAGGCGGCGGTTTAGAGCTTGCGATGGCGTGTGATTTTATTGTCGCATCCAGTTCTGCAAAGTTTGGTTTACCAGAAGTTTCTTTAGGTTTGATCCCTGGGTTTGGTGGAACAGTCCGTCTTCCAAGGATTGTTGGAAGAAACCAAGCCAGAGAAATGATTTTTACAGGTCTTCATTATGATGCGGAAACCGCTAAATCATTTGGTTTGGTAAATCAAGTCGTTGAACCAGAGAACTTAAAAGAGACTACTTTAAAGCTAGCGAAGAAGATATCCAAACAAGGACCTGTTGCCATCGCAATGGCTAAGGAAGCTATGAATGTTGGTGGGGACCTCGGGATTGATGAAGCTCTAAATGTTGAGCGAAGAGGCTTTGGAGATCTATTTAAGTCTAAGGACAAAGACATTGGAATACAGGCTTTTATAAATAAAGAACGACCTGAGTTTATCGGAGAGTAGTGAATGAGTACACCAAAGAATCCAGTTCGAATTGTTACGGCAGCCTCCTTATTTGATGGCCACGATGCTTCTATAAATATTATCCGCAGAATGTTACAAGATGGAGGGGCTGAGGTAATACATCTAGGTCATAATCGGTCTGTTAAAGATGTGGTAGAAGCAGCTCTTCAAGAAGGGGCTCAAGGGATTTGTTTAAGTTCCTACCAGGGTGGACATATGGAGTACTTTAAGTACACCAGAGACCTATTGGATCAAAACGGAGCTCCATATGTCAAAATTTACGGTGGAGGCGGCGGTGTTATCGTCTACGAAGAAAAAGAAGAACTGGAGGCTTACGGAATATCTCAAATATTCCACCCCGACGATGGAAGACGTTTAGGTCTCGAGGGTATGATTCAAATGATTATCGATGGATGTGATTTTGATGTGCTCAATGCTTTAGAGAATTGCAAACCTAAATCAGGAAATTATTCGAGTGATAATCTTAAATGGAGTCATCGCTTAGGTGTTGTGCTTACAGCTACTGAATTAAAAAGAGAAATACCTAAAGACTATGATTTTCCAGTTGTTGAAGAAAAGCAACAAGCATTGATTGCCGGTATTACTGGAACAGGTGGTGCGGGTAAGAGTAGTTTGATTGATGAATTAAGCTCTAGATATTTAAACGCATTTACTGACAAAAAAATAGGTATTGTATGTGTGGATCCGTCTAAGCGTAAAACTGGTGGTGCTCTTTTAGGGGACCGGATTCGTATGAATAGTCTTAGTCGTAATAATATATTTATGCGATCTCTAGCTAGTCGTGGCTCAGGAAATGAAATAGCACAGAGCCTTCCTATTGTATTAAAAGAAATGAAGCAAATGGGCTTTGATTTCATTATCGCTGAAACCTCAGGGATTGGCCAGGCTGCGAGTAATATAACCGAAGTCTCTGATTTTAGTATCTATGTTATGACCTCGGAGTTTGGGGCTCAGTCTCAATTAGAAAAAATTGATATGATAGACTATGCAGATCTTATCGTAATTAACAAAGCCGATCGCAGGGGGGCAGATGATGCCCTTCATGACGTTAGAAAACAGTACCGAAGATCTAGGAAGCTTTTCACTGGACCTGATGATAGTGAGTTACCAGTGTATTTATGTCAGGCATCTCTGTTCAATGACAGAGGTGTTAATGATTTGTTCTTCGGGATGGTAAATCAGATGGAAAAAACAGGGAGTGATCTTTCTAAAAATAAAGAATGGAATATCTCTCAAGACTATAAGGAAGCGCTAAATCACTCCGTAAAACAAATCATCATTCCTCCTGATAGACAAAACTATCTGGCTGAGATTATAAAATCCGTTAAATCCTATCACGAAGAAACTGCGACTAAAAAGATTGCCATTGAAGAGTGGCAGGCCCTATCGGTAAGTTCTAAGATTGTGAGCTCCAGTGATTTTGACCGGGAAATAGAAAAGAGAAAATCAAATCTAAGCCTTGATGAGATAAAGAGAATGGAAACTTGGGATGAGTTCAGAGAATCCTATAAAGGCAAAGAATTTGTATACGAAGTGCGTGGAAAAGAGATTCGACAGAAGCTAACCCACGAGAGTTTGAGTCATCTAGATATCCCGCGAGTATCGTTTCCTGAGATAGATTCTTGGGGTCAAAGATATGAATTTCTTAGAAAAGAAAACCTTCCTGGCTATTTCCCCTTTACGGCGGGAGTTTTCCCTTTAAAAAGAGAGGGTGAAGACCCTAAGAGACAGTTTGCTGGGGAGGGCACACCGTCTCGAACCAATAAGCGCTTTCATTATTTATCTAAAAACGATTCCGCTAAAAGACTGAGTACGGCCTTTGATAGTGTCACTTTATATGGTGAGGATCCTAATGAGCGACCAGATATTTATGGAAAAGTGGGAGAGTCTGGGGTTTCCATTTGTAGTCTTCATGACATGAAGACCCTATTTGATGGCTTTGATTTTACGTCTCCATCCACCAGTGTAAGTATGACGATTAACGGACCTGCCCCGATGATATTAGCCTTTTATTTTAATGCCGCCATTGATGCTGAGATAAAGAAGAAAGTTACCGAACTCGGTAGAGAATTAACTGAGGAGGAACAATCCGAAGTTAAATCCTATACCATTCAAAATGTTAGAGGCACGGTACAGGCGGATATCCTTAAAGAGGATCAAGCTCAGAATACGTGTATTTTCAGTCTGGATTTTGCATTGAAAATGATGGGTGATATTCAGCAGTATTTTGTAGATAACAAGGTTAGAAATTTTTATTCTGTCAGTATTTCTGGATATCACATCGCAGAGGCAGGAGCGAATCCCATTACCCAGTTAGCATTTACACTGGCCAATGGTTTTACTCTGGTAGAGTACTATCTCTCAAGAGGGATGAACGTGGATCAATTTGCTGGGAATCTGTCTTTCTTTTTTAGTAATGGATTGGATCCTGAGTATACCGTAATTGGTAGGGTGGCTCGAAGAATTTGGGCCATCGCTATGAGGGATTTATATGGCGCTAGTGAGCGTTCGCAAAAGCTGAAGTATCACATACAAACCAGTGGTCGAAGTTTGCATGCCCAAGAGATAGATTTTAATGATATTAGAACCACTCTCCAAGCCTTGCTTGCGATTAACGATAACTGTAACAGTCTTCACACCAATGCCTATGATGAGGCCATCACTACCCCTACGGAGGAGTCTGTAAGACGTGCCATGGCAATCCAAATGATTATCAATAAAGAGTTTGGTCTAACAAAATGTGAGAACCCTAATCAGGGTGCTTATGTTGTGGATGAGATGACAGATCTGGTGGAAGATGCCGTCTTGAAAGAGTTTCGTAGAATTAATGAAAGAGGTGGGGTACTAGGAGCAATGGAAACTCAATATCAGCGATCTAAGATCCAGGAAGAATCTCTTTACTACGAGCATTTAAAGCATAGTGGCGATCTTCCGATAGTGGGTGTAAATACCT
>JBGCGH010000053.1:0-3171 GCA_045110695.1 Bdellovibrionales bacterium
CCCGGGACTGGTTCAGCTTTTTCGGACAAGGCCAACACTGTTACCTTGAACCTGTCTCAGGAAGTTTTCCAAGGTACGGCGGAGTATAGGGCTTTAAAGTATGCCTCTTATCTTCCTAAAATTGCCTCTGAAAATTTAAAACGTCTGGATTTAAACTATCTTTCCAGTTTCGGAAGGCTCATTTCGAATTGGATACGCCAAACAAGAGATCTAAACAGTCTTAATGGCCAACTTGAAGTTGTTAATCGATTGGCAAAAAACATTAAAGAAAGAATTCGAATTGGCAGGAGTAAGAAGGCAGATCTTCTTAATTTAAACGCTCAAATTAGTAGCCTTAGGGCCCAAATTGTCGAGACTAAGTTGAATTTGATTCATCTAGAGCGAAATGTGAAGGTAGCCACCGCTAAAGAAACTCTGGAGATAGATGTTGGGGGAATTGAAATTCCGAAAGCGAAACAGCTAAATATCTCCGAGCATCCCCGAATAAAATATTACCAGCTTTTATTAGATGCAGAAGAGCAGCTTGTTGGAGTCGAGAAAGGAGGTTACTTTCCTAGTCTAAACCTAGATGGTAACTACTTTCTAAACCGAACGGGAAATTTACTGGAATCCAGATGGAATGTAACCCTCTCTGGAACTTGGGAATTTTACAGCGGAGGTCAAACTCAACAGTCTGTAAAGCAGGCAAAGTTAGGTTTAATGATGGCTAAAGAAAGGCTTTTATATGAGAAAAGGAAGATCAGCCGTGAGCGCAACGAACTAATTAATGCACAACCATTGAACGAAGCCTTGTTAAGATCGGCCCGAGAAGCGATAAAAAATGCTAATTTAAATTTTAAAGAATTAGAACGTGAACTAGGCCTGGGCTTAGTAGATGAGATTATAGTACTTCGAGCTCTTGAGGATGTTTTGAGGCTGGAAAGAAACTACCATCGGTTTCAAGAGTCAGTATTTAATTCTAAAATTGATTTGTCTGTTAATATGGGAGGGCTTTCCTTATGAGTCTGAGTTCGTTTTCCATTAAAAGACCGGTTTTTGCTTGGGTATTGATGTTTGCTTTAATCTTTTTTGGTGCACTGAGTTTTCAAAGCCTAGGCATCAACGAAAACCCAGATGTAGATTTCCCATCCATTAGAGTAAGTTATCAATATGAAGGAGCCACTCCAGAGGTCATTGAAAAAGATGTTATCGAACCCGTTGAGAGCGTATTAGTTTCAATCCAAGGTATAGAGAATATGAACTCTACAGCACAACGAGGGAGTGCAAGAATTCAATTAGAATTTGCGATTGATAAAGATATTGATTTTGCCTTGCAGGAAGTGCAGAGCCTTCTTGGCCGAGCTCAAAGGCAGTTGCCAGATCAGCTAGATCCACCGGTAGTAACCAAGTCAAATGCTGCTGACGATCCAATAATGTACATGAACTTAAGAACTCAAAACCTAACGGATAGAGAGTTAATGATTTTATTTCGAGATAAAATTAGAGATAGGCTTTCTACGGTTGAGGGTGTGGCGGAAGTAAGGGCATTTGGGTATCATGAACCATATCTCAGAATTGATCTTAATGCTGAAAAGATGGCACTTTATCAGCTTACAGCAAAAGATATTTTACAATCGATTCAAAGAGAACACTCCGAGTTGCCAGCTGGTCGTTTTGAACTTGGTGAACGAGAAGAGACCGTTCGAATTATGGGTGAAGTCAACAAAGTCGAAGAGTTTCAAGAAATGTTAATCAGCCGTAGAGGAGGAAGCCCTAATTTAATTCCACTCAGGCTCAGAGATATTGCAAATGTTTACGAAGGCGTCGAAAACACTAGGAGGATATCTAGGTTTAATGGTCAAAAGGCTTTAGGTATGGCCATTCAGAAACAGCGTGGAGTAAATGCTGCGGCTACAGCTGATCTAGTTAAGGCCCGGCTCGATTCTATAAATAGCGATTTACCTAATGGAACTGTTCTGGGGATAAATTTTGACAGAACTCAATTTATAAGAGAATCCGTAAACGAGCTAGTCTTTACACTTATTTTGTCGGCTCTTCTAACAAGTTTTGTATGTTGGCTGTTTCTTGGCTCTTTTACTGCGACGATTAATATACTTCTTGCAATTCCAACTGCAATCATAGGTAGTTTCATATTTTTAAATTGGCTTGGCTTCACTCTGAATACCTTTAGTCTTTTAGGTTTAACCTTGGCTATTGGTGTGGTGGTCGACGATGCCATTATTATGTTGGAAAATATAGTTCGTTATATGCAGAAGGGGATGGACAGGGTTCAAGCAAGTTTTAAAGGGGCGAGGGAGATAACCTTTGCAGTCCTTGCCACGACAGCGGCGCTAATATCTGTATTTTTTCCAATTGCACTTTTAGACTCAATAGAGGGAAAGTTCTTTCTTGAATTTGCAGTAACAATTTCGATTGCCGTTGCTCTGTCTTCACTAGAGGCCCTAACCCTTGCACCGATGCGCTGCTCACAATTTTTGAGAGATGAAAAACGTGTTACAAAGTTCGGTAAAGCTTTCGATGCATCAATAGAGTATTTAACTCGTAAATATGAAAAAGCATTAAAAGTTTGTTTTAATAACCCTAGAAAGATATTGGCAAGTGCCTTCTTAGTCTTTGCTGTATCGGTTTTTGGGATTAAATATGTTCCCACCGAGTTCGCACCCGCTCAGGACAGGGGGGTATTATTTGTTATCTTTTTAGCTCCAGATGGAAGTAGTCTTAAATACACGCAAAAGAAAGTCATGGAGTTTGAGAATATTGTCAAAAACACAAAAGGTGTCGCAAGACAGTTTATGGCCGTTGGTGGTTTCGGAGGCGGGGGACAAAGTAACCGTGGTAATGGTGTCATCATCCTAGAGGATTTCAAGGATAGGGACCAGAACCAGTTTGATATAGCCTCTGAAATTCGAAAAAACATTAAAGGCATTGAGGGAATACGTATTTTTGTTAGAGACAGGTTTGGTGGTCCCTTTGGTGGGCGAAGAGGAAGCCCAATAGAGTTCACTATCAATGGTCCAGAGCCAAGTATGCAGTTAGAACTGTTTAACGAAATGAAAAAAGCAATGGAAGCCACAGGAAAGATCGTTGGTATTAGAAGTGACGATGCGTTGACCTTGCCCGAGGTACATATCATTCCTGATAGAGAAAAGGCGTTTCAAAAAGGTGTTGAGG
>JBGCGH010000054.1:0-55103 GCA_045110695.1 Bdellovibrionales bacterium
ATTTCCAGCCATGCTGCGCTCCTTCTGGAGAAAGAGTTACTCCACTTGGTGTACCTACTAGGATAAAATTAGATTTCCAATATAGATTGTAAAAATGTTGATCTAAGGCTCTTTTAACAAAGAAGTCATAGACGGTCATGATAGGCAATACAGGTATACCTAAAACATTACGTATGTGACCATAAGATCCTAAGCAAGACATGGCATTTGATTCCTCTATTTCAAATCGAATGAACCTATGCATTTTCTCTTCATTGGGAACTAGATCGGGAGCTTTAATGTCTTTTACTTCAAACTGCGCCTCATAGTCTTCAACAACGTCAGGATCATAAATTTGTCCATCCATACTCGGATTTAGGTTTGTACTAGTTCCCACATCAGGAGCCATAGATACAACTAATTCAGAAGCGATCTTCCAAAGTTTTTCAACCTCAGTAAGAGGCTTTTGCTTCTCAGAAAGCTCATTATCTTTTGTGGATGTGTTTGCAATTCTATTCAGCTTTGAAGTTAGCTGACCAAACATCCATTGGGTATGAGGGTAACTTGCCATTTTAAAATTTACGTCCAAGGCAGAAGGTAGGTCTTCGGCTTTTATATGATGCTTAAAGTAGTCCATGTTTTGTTGGCGTAAGCCTTCTTGAACTAAAATGTCATCGTAAAGATCATCGCCTCTACTTTTTAGAAACTTTGCTTCAGGAGTGCTGGGATCATAATTTTGAAAAGGATCTTCTTTAGATATTGCATGAGACTCTCTTATTGCATCCACTTCTTTGTTGCTAGGTAGGGAAGAGTGGTTAGTTTGTGCTGCAAAAGCTTTTAGGCCCCATCCTTTAACAGTATGGACAACAATCAATGTCGGTCTTCTTTTGTCTTTTTTGGAGTCTTCCATGGCCTCAACGATGGCTTCGATGTCATGACCGCCCATATCTCTGATACCATTTTTAAGTTCTTCATCCTTAACGTTTTCCAGGAATTCTTTTAATTTTTTATTATCGTTGATCATTTGTTTTCTGATCGCCGGCATATCTTCAGCTTGTAAAAGTGCTTGAAGTTCGTAGTCATCTAATTGATCTTCGAGGTACTTTTTGAATTCTTCTCCGTTTGTACGATTGAAAAGCTCAGTCCGAGTTTTTCCATGCCGTACTTGAATCACTTCCCAACCACTTGCTAGAGCAGTTCTTGCTATTCTTTCATTATCGGTACCATTCATGATTTCAAAGTTTGTGATTCTGTGACCGTCTAAGCTCTGACGGTTGTAGTCTACGATCCATGTTACGTTACCAAGCTCACGTTCAGCAAAATCAGGTAGGGCCTCTTGCAAAGAACCCTCTCTATACTCTGAGTCTCCCATTACAGCCCAAAAATGAGCTTTGTCTGGAACTTCGTAACCATTGTCTTTAAGTAGTCTGTATGCATGAGCTAAATATCCTAATTGAACCGGTGGAATCCCCACGGTACCTGAAGGCAAAAAGTTGTGATTATCAGGATCATAAGCAGAATGATAACTCTGAAATACCGGCTCACCATTTTGGGAGTAGGCACGAAGACCATGCATTGCAAGTTTTGAAGTTTCTTCGTCGAATCGCTCAAAATCTGAATTCATAAATAAGTTGGTCATGTAATTCATAACATGATCCATAGGGGCCGCATGCGGTTTTACTGCTAGATGATCAAAACCAGTTTTTACCACTAAATGGAGAGCGCTGGCGATATGAAGATAGCTGGCACAGGCCGCAGGGTGACCGCCGACTTTTGGATCCCCTTTGGATTTGTCTTTCCTAGAGTTTGCAATATGGATCATCTGAGTTGAGTAGTATAATGCTCGTTCAGCGATTTTATGGATTAGTGCGTAGTCGGTTTTCTTTTTACTCATAATTCACCTCGAGTTGAATCTTCAGTCGTTTGGGAAATCGAAACCTCACCAGATGGTGAAGTGTTTTTACTATTTTTTGAACCCCCAAACTCTGCCATAATTGTTGGCGATAGCCAATCAAAGTCTACGAGTTGGGTAGCTTTTTTCTCTCTAAAATTTCTTCTCCAAATCCTTCGAGCGCTACTAGTAAATAGAATAGGCTGGTTTAAGGATTTGGAATGTGTAGAACTAAAAATAGAAGCCGTGGGCTGCTGATTTATTGGGCGAGATTGTTTGAGTTTTTCTAAAAAGCTGTCACCCAAAAACGGTATGGATGGGATTAGGATGCAAGCTTTTCGGCTGGCGAGAACTACTTCTTCAAAAGCATTAAAATAACTGCTATAGTCTTTTGAATATTCAAAATTTATTTCTGACCCTGCCTCTAAATTACGAAGAAAAAACTCTGCATTGTTTCCTAAAACCACTTTGTAGTCCCATTCCTGCGCTATAATTGAGTCTAGCCACAACTGACTATGTAGCAATTGAGTTTGTAGATCAGCCTTCAAATTCATTCCAAAGCCAGTATGCAAATAGATTTCTGTATCTTGTTCCACAGTAATATTATCGAAGAAGCGCGGGCTAAGGACAAAGTTTAGAGAGAGTAATGGATAAAGGTAATAGGCAATTTAGGCCACATGTTTAGATTGGTTAGGTTTCATTGGGAGAATGTTCTCAATAGATAGATTCCCAAAGTTGGTCTGAACTTTTATGGCAAGACTTTTGCCTGGGGTTTTTAATGAGTTGTCGCTCTTTGCTGAAGAAAAATATAGTCCCGCATTGGAAATTTGGGGTATCTCTTCTCCTATTATACACAAAATATTCCTGAACTGAGATATTACTATTTTGTAGAATTCTTCAGAGATCATACTGATGTCATTTTCCGAGTCTGGTAGTGGGTTTCCAGTGAAGTGAATATAGATTCCCTCCACAAATGATCTCTCCATATTGATACCCATTTTCATTTTTTTTCCTTGATGATCGAGCTCATAAGTCTGATGTACAAAAGCATCAAAGGGTGATTTTTCTATACTTTCTAAAGGCGCTTCAATACTTAGAATCTCTCCAGACTTCTCAAGAATAGACTTCTCAATCGCCGTAAGAAGATGAGGAAATAAAAATGAGCTATTTTCAAATAGTTCCTTGTCCATAGCCAGGGTTTTCTCAGCTGTTTTCTTTAGATCACTAATTCGGTAAGGTTTTTCAATTAGGGTCACGGGTGCATAGTCTTTAGCTAAGTTATAATTTAAATTTCCAGATATAACTATAATTGGGGTTCCAGTATTAAGCTTAGAAAAGCGAGCTCGCTTGATGAAGGAGTCTCCGCTTTTACGGGGCATCATCAAGTCAGTTATAATTAGATCAAATGGATTGTATTCCACTTCTTGGCTGGCGCTAACTCCGTCAAAAACGTTGGTTACTTCGATTTGAAATAATTTGCTAGACTGAAGGCGAGCTTTTACCATGTCTGCCATATCTTTATCATCCTCGACAACTAACACTCTCTTTTTCATGTAATCTCTTCGGACTCAAAGGCACAAACATTGACTACAACTGGTCTATAAACCCTAGAACTTAACCCTGTCTTAAAAAATAGGCAAACAGGCCGTAAAGGTCGGTTTTTATTAATTAAACTAGCCGCAGACTTTGGCTCGTGGCAAAATTCTAGATTATGAAGGCCTATTGATACACCAATTATATTAGGAGGTTGGTTTTGAAATTATACGTACTACTAACAGCGGGATTAATGCTTGCACTATCTGCATGTGTTAATAAAGATTCTCTTAAAAAGACGATGGTAGAAAATCCTGAAATTCTTTTTGAGGTCATCGAAAAGAATCCAGATAAATTCTTAGAAGTTGTTAACAAAGCAGCAAGAGAAGCACAAATGAAAGCTCGTGAGCGTCAAGCTCAGGACGATCAAAAACGTTTGGATGATGAGTTTAATAACCCAAGAAAACCGTCACTAGAGGGTAAACATTTCCAGGGTAAAGCGGACGCTCCAATTGTTATCGTAGAATACTCTGATTTTGAGTGTCCTTATTGTACACGTGGATACAATACTATCCAAGAGGTGAAGAAAGCTTATGGTGATAAAGTTAAGTTTGTTTACAAACATTTACCATTAGATTTCCATCCACTGGCTATGCCTGCTGCTCAATACTTTGAAGCCATTGCAAAGCAAAGTGTTGATAAGGCTTTCAAGTTCCATGATGCTATTTTCGAGAATCAAGGAAAGTTAAAGTCTGGTAAAGAAAAGTGGATGCAAGACACAGCTAAAAAGCTCGGTGTTAATGTAAAGAAAATGTTGAAGGATGCTGAGTCAGCTGAAGTGAAAGCCAGAATTCAGGCTGATATTGCTGAAGCTAGAAAGTTTGGCATTAGTGGAACTCCTGGCTTTATTATCAATGGTGTTACACTTAAGGGAGCTTATCCTTTTCCAGAGTTTAAAAGAATTATTGATAAGCATTTAGCGAAGAAGTAATTTTCAACTCTAAATAATTACAAAAAGCTCGGTCTTGGCCGGGCTTTTTTTATGGGTACTACTGATGCGTCATCCACATTGGAATTGAACATAAATAAGTAATCACTATATCTTAAATTAAATTTACAAAGAAAATTCCGAATCGGTTCGAATACTTGTCTCACCAAATCCAATTTTGATGACTTAATCTGTTGAATAGTCTATTCAGAATCTATGAAATACGAAAAACAAGTGTTCAAAGCTAAATTTGTTAAGCGCTATAAGAGATTTTTTACCGATGTAGAAATTGACGGTGAAGTTGTTGTTGCCCATTGTCCTAATACAGGCTCAATGAAAACCTGTATTGATGATGACATAGATTGTATTGTTACCTATCAAGACGATCCTAAGAGAAAACTAAAATACACCCTAGAGTGGACAAAGCCAGGTAAATCATGGTGTCTTGTTAACACGGGAATCCCCAATAAATTAGCCTACGAGTTGTGGGAATCAGGCGAAAACAAAAAATGGAAAAAATTTGATAGATGTGCCACAGAGGTAAAACTCAACCAAGCCACTAGGGCAGATTTAGTAATGTGGAATTCAAAAGACTACGATGGCAAGAAGCCTAAGCCCCAAGACTTTATCGATAATCCAGTTTTTCATATTGTTGAGGTGAAAAACACAACCCTCAGAGTAGATGGCCAGGCAAGATTCCCTGATGGGGTGACAACTCGTGGGCAAAAGCATTTACAGGAGCTAATGGACTTTATTGATCTGGGAAACACTTCTGAGCTTTTATTTTGTGTAAGTAGAAACGATGTAGACAGCTTTTCGCCGGCTGGAGATATGGATCCAAAATATGCTGAGTTATTTTATCAGGCTAAAAAACATGGAGTTGTTATGAGCCCATTCATGGTGGAGTTTAAAGGAAAAAAAGAAGTTAGATTAACTACAGAAAAGTTGAAGATAAAATAGAGGAGCTCAGCTAATATTTTTTTAGCATTGATAGTTAGGTAGAAACCTCTAGGTGGCTCGATTTATTTCAAGTTTAACTTTTAATTAATAAGTTTTTGATAGTATCTATTAATCAGAACCAACGAAGTAATTCCAACAATTATTGCTAAAATCTTCATATTCATATCACTACCAGCAGCTAAGAAAATCATTGCGCCACAGGTAAATGATAGGCCGATAGCTTCTTGATGTTTCATGTTTGCTCCTGGGTATAACTAGTAAGTGTTTTAAAATTATTTTTCATGGTTTCACTATTTATTTATATTGTAGTGATTACCTAGCCTTGTAGTACCACGCATTTAAAACGGCTAGACTGAGAACTCTTTTTATATTAAATTCTTGTTCAAAGTGATAAATTTTCCCCTCAAGGTAGCTGATTTAAAAGGAAGCTTACAGCTTTCTCCGGCACTAAAATATTGCTATCTGGGTCACAATGATCGAAAGAAATTTCAAATACAATACTGAGTTCTTGTTCTTGGTAGGAAGTGTATTGCTTTGTGTGAATCGTACAATTAAGATACCCGCTTGAGCTATCGATTTTTAACTCTCTAACTTCACCACTTCTATAGAAACCAGAATAGAAAGGGTTTAACATTCTTTCAGAGAAACTTAGTTCAATGTCGTTTGTTAGGAAATTAGATTTTGGATTCATTTTTGTAAGTTCGGTTTTAATTATTCTACTTAGGGTATTATCGGTAATTAGATCCCCAGAGTGGGCTGAGAAGCAAAAAATTAAAGTGACACCGATTAGTAATAATTTTCTCATCAATCATTCCTTTTTTTAATAATGGTTTTTCAATAAGCCTTGTTCATAAATTCATTATTCAATGATTTGTAAGATTATATCAGGTATTTCCGGGTAGCTTTTAGTAATCGTTGGAGCATGAATTCTTTCTATGTAAAATGATTGTACACAGTGACGAATTTTGCGCTCAAGGTAGCTGATTATAGAACCTGATCAACATGCCTCGAGCTAGGTAGATAGTAATTCTAAAGTTCGGCGATAAAGCCTAGCATGATGCTATTACCAGTTAGATCTATGTCTGGATCAAGTCCTAATACAGCTCTTGCTTCTATAGTTAGAAAAAGATTTTGAATTTCGTAGTCTTCTTGGAAATCGTTTTCATCACTCATAATAGATTCCATTTGAAATAAAAAGCCGACAGCTGCATGAGCTCCATAGGAGTAAGTGGCGTTAAACTCTCCGTCCTCTCTACTTTCTGCCATTAAATAAAAGTCAGCTCCTCCAGTAAGGTAGGGAACGAAAAATTGTGTATCCGAATATTGGAAGCGGTAAGTAAGACCAGCGCCCACAGGAATTAGGTACAAGTCATAAGCCTCCGGAGACTCGGCACCATCATCCGCAAAGACTCCGTTTCCGTTAGCGATCACAGCATTTACGCTGTATTTATAACTGAGATAGCCGTAATTTTTAGTGATATAATCATCAAAATCTAAAAATAAAACAGCTGCGGTACCGTAAACATCGGTAAAAGAGACGTTTGTTGAGTTTATTGTGGTTTGCCAATTGGCAAAACTAAGACTCCCTAATTTTAACCCAATGTTTTTTGATATTGCACCCTTTTCTTTTTTGTAAATATGAGTGCCATCCGCTTTTACTTTCTTAAGGCCTTTGGACTCGAGTGGGTGATCCACCACATACCCATCTTTCTTTTCCTCAAGGATTCTATAGCCTTTGTGAAAATTAATTTTGTCCTGGAGGCTAGATTTAGAAATAGGAGCAGGATTAATATTTTGAGCTTCGGGATTTTGCTCCATCCACTCTTCTTCAGAAATATAAGGTGGCTCATTAGGACTCGTAGCCAAATCTCTACTATCTTGAGCGATGACTAAACTACTAAATAGAAAGCTAAAAATGAAGTAGCGAATCAATCTATCACCTTCTTTAAAATTCCCTCAAAAACTTTATATACCATTGCAAATGCCATTAAAAACATTAGGGCTGCTAAAATTGGATGAGTGATTAAGCTCAATTCTGCAAAAAGCCAGAGTGGCCATAGTAAGCCTCGAACCCAAACACGGAGACTATCTTGCTTAGCCAAAGACTGAGCATATTTTGGTGAGTATTTATAATACCAATCTACAAAACTAGATCCAATATCCGTTTTAAGTAAAATATCATCTCTAAAGATTCTTAGGGTAGACAGTTTGTTGTCTAATAGGCTGCCGTAGGCGGCAGTTGCAATAAAACACTTACCCTCTTCCAGTAAGCCATAAACTTCTTCCGGCATTGCTGTAACATTTGTTGATAAGCCCGTGATACTTGCCGCCGAAAGTGCGAAGCCTACATTCCCAGCCTCGTCCACCAGGGCCGTTCTAACATTGTATGTAGATCCATTAGTTAGTCCGCTAACAAAGAAAGAATCAAGATTGCCGTCGCTGTCTACGGTAATATCTGAATATCCACCTGAAGTTTCAGACCCACCAGGGCGAGCATCACTTAGTCCTGCGGTAGAGAAATAGAACCTAACCGCTTCAAACGTTAAGTTATCGCTACTTCCCGTCGGGATAGAGTTTCCATCAATCGCGTTGATATAAAACTTTTCATCTCCGTTGAGCAAATCAAAACTGTATATACATGGAATTGTACTTCCAGAAGCATCACAGTTTCCTGAGCTTGTTGCGATAGAATTTTCAACAATTGCCGTGGCGACATCCTGCGCTTTGATATTTATAGCTTTTGTTTCATCCCCATCCGTTACGGTGTTGGATTGATCTTCGTCAGCAACTAGGTATAAAGTCTTATCTAATTTTGTAGCGCAGTCGTCATCGGTAGTTGCAGTAGCGCATATAGTATCCCAAGATAAAGAAATACAATCAGAGGTGTTCGGTGGAACATCAGTTGCAGTTTCTGTTAAACTTAAAGATTCAGTGCTGACAGTTGTTGAATCGCTGATGATTAGATTTGAATTTTCACTCTCTGTGTGTTGAAAGCAAATTTGTAAGCTTCCACTTAAGTTTACTTTTGCTTCACTACAAGCATCATCAGGATCACTTCCAGACAAGCCGACAGACTCACAAGAATTGCAAAGCTCAGTATCGGAGCTGCAATTGGGTCCAGATAAAGCACCATAAATGATCGGGGTATCTTCATCTAAATCTGTTTTAGAGGCATAGGAGACGGAGTTTATAGTGATCTCTGCAAATAGTTCTGAAGTTACAACAAGAAGACTAAAAACCAATAGGCTTAAAACTCTTAAGTGGCTGTTTTCTCTGAAGAAAGTTCGTCTCATGCTTCTATTGCAGCATCACTTAGGACTTAAGTCAAAAATTGCTTCCGCTATCTGCAAACCATTTAATGCAGCGCCCTTACGGATGTTGTCAGCCACACACCAAAACATCCAAGTATCGGGATTATCTTGGTCTTGATGAATCCGTCCAACAAAGACGGAATTTTTACCAGTTGCTTCTCTTGTTGTTGGAAACTCCTCAAGGCTAAGATCTATTCCAGGAGCCATTTGAAGGCTTCTCATAAATTCAGATTTACTTGTATTGGTGCCAAGTTCGGCCCAAACACTTTCGGAATGACCATTTAAGCTTGGTGTGCGCACACACATGGCAGAAACCTTTAACTTATCATCTTCAAGAATTTTTTTGGTTTCGTTTATCATCTTCATTTCTTCTGTCGTGAAACCATTTGGCTCAAGATCGCCTATCATCGGTAGGTTATTAAACGCGATAGTTTTAGGAAAGACTTTTGGCTCTGGCTCAGAGTTGTTTAGGTAAGCAAGGGTTTGAGCTTTTGTTTCTTCCACTGCAGCGCTCCCGGCACCACTTACACTTTGATAAGTGGACACAATAACTCTTTTTAAACCAAAACTTTTTTGCAAAGGCTTTAAAGCAACAACCATTTGAATTGTAGAGCAGTTAGGATTAGCAATGATGGAGGCTTGATTTGCTTTAGGCAGACAATGGGAATTTACTTCCGGCACAATTAAAGGTACTTCCGGGTCCATCCTAAAGGCACTAGAGTTATCAATAGCAAATGCACCTTCTTGAGCCGCTCTTGGTGCCCAAACTTTAGAAACTGATCCACCAGCAGAAAAGAACACTACATCCAATCCAGTAAAGCATCCCTCTTCCAAGCCTTTGACAATCAAATCAGTGTTTCTAAAATTAATTACAGAACCAGCAGATCTCTCTGAAGCAAAAAGACGAAGCTCCTCAATAGCAGTTTTACGCTCCTCTAAAAGTCCCAAAAACTCCCGACCAACAAGCCCAGTAGCTCCAACAATCCCTAACCTCAAACTCTTCATAAAAGCTCCTTAAAAACTTCCCAAACCATAAAGAAAAACCCCAAAACAATCAATCCCCACAAACTTTTTAGAAAAAACCATACACCACCGCCCCTCTAGAAGGCCATTGAACCTCACGCACCCCTTGAAACCAAAGGAACATAACCCGCAGAAGAAGAAAGAGTAATTCCCCTAAATCTAAAAAGCTCTGTTCACGCGCAGTTGCGTGTTTGAGCATGAGCAGAGCTTTTTAGATTTAGGGGAATTACGCTTCATCTCTAAATGAAAGCATCGGAAACCCAAGAATAGCCCAGCGGCGCCTGAGCAAACTCAAGGCCTCTCAACAGACCCAGAATCAAAATCATAAAGCTCATCCTCTGAAGTAACAGAAGAATCCTCATCATCAAATTCCTCGTCTTCTTGGTTTTTAATAAAAGGATTACGCTTAGGCTGTTTCCCAATTTTAAGAATTCCAAATACAGCACCCATACTGGCATAAGTCAGAAAAAGAACAAAAATCATTAGCTCGGGACGATAGGCAATCACAGAGAAAATGAGTACACCAATGACTAAGTAGTTAAATGGCATAGTTCTCTTGAAATCTAAATTTTTAAAACTTCTATAGGGAAAGTTGCTGACCATAACAAAGCCTAGTAATCCAGTGATTGCCAGAAGGAGAGGGTTACCACTAGCTTCCCAACCCATATCTGTGAAAGCCATGACAGCACCAGCTACTATACCAGCCGCCATTGGTATAGGAAGGCCAGAGAAGTGTGTATTGGAGATTTCTTCTACTTGTACATTAAATCTAGCTAACCTAAGAGCACCACATGCCATATAAACAAAGGCAAAGATCCAGCCCATTCTACCGAAAGGCTGTAGGGCCCAAAAGTACATCATAATTGCCGGAGCAACTCCGAAGCTGATTAAGTCACACAAAGAATCATACTCGGCACCGAACTTACTCGTTGAAGATGTCATTCTGGCGACCCGCCCGTCCAGCAAATCAAATATCGCGGCTGCAACAATGGCATAGGACGCCATTACGAAATCACCTTGAATGGACTTTAGAATACTCATGAAGCCAAAAAACATGTTTCCTGTTGTGAGTAAGTTGGGAAGGACATAGATGTGAGTGCCCATAGTTTCTTTTATTTTTCTGGCACCCTTGCGTGTTCTTTGAAATTTTTTATTCGTCTTTTTTTCCATTTCAGCTCCAAGCTTGAACTAGTAACCACCAAATAGTGCAAAGATTGCGGAAAGCATAAATGCGGCAATTACAGGGAAGGTTAGATTGTCATCTAGTTTGCCGACAGGGATAATTTCACTGACGGCACCTAGCATTCCAGAGATTAACGAAACTAAAACAAGTCTGTCCACCATCAGGTCTTTTGATAGATAATAGAAAAAGGACAGCAGAGTACATGTGGCAAATCCTGCCATTGTACCTTGCAAGCTCTTATTGCCAATTATTTTATCTTTTCCAAAACGAACACCAATGATGCTGGAGATAGGGTCCCCGAACGCCAACATTCCGATGGCAAGTACAGCAACGTCCCTCGGAAATAGACTGACTACGGTAAAAACACCAACCATTAAAAAAGTGGTTCCAGATATACCATTGATTTCATTTTCTCGCATTACTCGTCGAAAGCTTTTCATCATGAATTTTTGAAAAGCAGGAACTTGGTGACGAACTAAATCCACGGTCATAACAAAGGCGGCCATAATTCCTGATACCAGCATGGCCTGACTTTTAGTGAGATTATGATAAATCACCATGATCATAACAATCCCGACGGAATGGAAGATTTTTCGCGATATATGTAAATCGCTTCGCTCCCTTATGTGGCGGGGTGTTTTTTGATTGGCTTGTGCACTAAATACCATAGCTTTGGCCTCCCTAATTTAACCTGAGCCGGCACCCTAACGGACACAAATTGTCCTTGTCACCAAAAAAGCTAACATGCACTAAGTACTTAAAAATACTGTATTTTTCTTTGATTTTAGTCTGCTTTGTAGATGTTGATAATTCCCTGTTCGAGCCTTCTTTTTGGTTCCATTAAATATCAATGATTTTAGGTGTTTAGAGGACTATTTGCTGGCATCGGCTTTGTATTAATCAGTAAGTAATGGATAAGAAAGATTTTGGACATTCTAAACAATGTTTAACTAGCATATTTTTTGTGCTGTTAGTGGGAGTTTTTGGAGCGATGCGTGCTTTGTGCAGTATCACTCCGGTTCCAGAGTTGAAGCTCTACCCAAATCAAAATGCTATAATGATGGGCGAATATTTTAAGCCAGAATTGCTCCATAGAGCAAACCCTGAGGGGGAGTCTGGGCCGCTAGTGGATCAAGATCTCGAAGAAGAACTGCAGCGTCGCTACGAACAAGAGATAGCCTACACGGATGCGGAGCAAACCTTTCTTTATTTAAATTATAATTTTTTAGAGGAGCAAACCATTCAAGATCAAGAGCTTTTCAAAGAGTACCAAGAGAAGCAAAAAAAGTTTGGGGAGTTTATGGTCCGGAGAATCTCAGAGGAGAAGCTCGATAATTATTTAAAATCCAACCCTGACCTGGAATCGGTCTATATAGCTAAAAAGAAATATACAAATGTGAGAAAAAATACAGATTCCGGTTGGCGATTTAAGGGAAACTATAGAATTTCAGGAAATTTTTTGGAATTCGAAGCTCGGAAAAATCAGTGGACATGGCAAATTTTTAATAGACTAGGAAATCCAGAGTGGATTTTAAAGCTTCAAAATAAGCTCACTAAAAAACTCTCTCTTGATACATATTACCGAACAAAAGAGGAGCGTTTCACTGTTGTGGCCTCAACCATTCTTGACGGAAATATTAAAGTCTATTGGACTAACGATCTCTATTTAACACCTGCCACAGAATCAGAATCAGGTGATGCGCTAAATGATTCTAGAAGTATAGTGGGTATGTCTTTTTCTTATTAAATTTAGAGTTTTTCAATAGAGTAGGAATAGCTTTTATTAGCGGTTTTTACAATTATAGTATTTTTACCCGGTTTCAAAAGTAAATAATCTGTCCCTCTTGTTTCTGCATTTACCATAAGGCTTGCCTCTATCTTCGTTTCAATATGCCTGACAGACTCTATGATTTTGTCTTTCAGACAGTCCGAATCTGCAAAGCGAATATAGTCTGCACTTGTTTTGAAATTCCCATCCTTACAGTGAAAACTCCAACTCTCAAAGCTACTAATGTATTTAGATTCTACTTCTTCTTGGACACTGGCAATGTTTCTATATGCCTGTCCCTCTGCCGTAGAGCTGATCATCCAAGCCTTTGAGGGCTTTTGCATGGTCCAGTAGCTAAGTCCTCCGAGAAGAATATTCAGGATAAAGACGGTGGTGAAGAATGTGTTGGCCTGTAAAAACCGGAAGCTTGTTTTCATCAATACTAGATCGGAGTCTAGGTCTTGGTGCTAAAGTCTAGTTCGGCAATCTTTGAAAACAGATGTTCTAAATTGAAACAAAAAAGGAGAAGCCTAGACCTCTCCTTTGCTAAAATATTCTATCTAAAAATCAACGGGCGCTATCTCTTACAAATTTAGACATATAAAAGCGAGTCAGATATTCCAAGTTAATCGACTGTTTTTTAAATGTCCATTTCACTTCGCCAAAAGGACCCCATTGAGCAAAAAGCTCTTCGTCTTCATTGGCATAAGTGTCTGTTTGACTAGGAGCCGCTTTTACTCCAGGAACAACATTGGCACCCTGGTGCCGGCTGCGAATACAGATCTTTCCAGGCTCGTCTAGCTCGAAGATTAGCTTGTAGCCATTTCTAAAAAGCATGAAGTCTGCTTGTGTGTTCGAGATACCGTAGATTTTGATACCGCCGAGGCCGCCACCTTTTAGCTCATTAAAACCAGAAGCGGCATCTACAAAAAGGTCCTTAAGTTCATTCATATACTTAATACTTTGAATGATAAGTTCTCTATCAGGATCGAAGCCCGCACTGAAATCAATCATCCCTGATTCTTCTATGTCTTGTTCAAATCTAACTAACTCTTTGATCCAACTAAGCTCGGCCATTTCGCCTCCATGCATTTCTGTACCTGAGCCTCTGCGCAAAATAAACGCAAAGTATGCCCTATTTTGATTACAACCTTAGGTCGGTGTGCTGTCAATAGGTCTAGTAGCTAGTTTTGACGAAAGTAGGGGGTTTTTGATCGCTTTTTAAGCTGCTCACCTCTAATTTTCCAAATTGGGCTAAGATATCGGATTTACTAATATATTTTCAAACTAAAAATCGTCTTTTGTTTTTTACTAAAGCTCTAATCCAAACAGAAGGTTGATTTGAAAATCCCCCAATGCCTTTTTGTTTAAACCATAATAAGCGCCTATTCTGGATTGAAAAGGAATAAAGAATCCCAAGTTGCTATTGAGGTTCAGTTCAAATCCAATACTCGCAAACACACTCTCCCAGTTATCTTCTTCAAAGCTAAGGGATTCATTTACAAAAAAACCATCCATAATGATGGAATCAAAAACCAGGCTTGCGTGAACTTGTTGCAAATAAACGGGCGCTGGAAAGAATCCTTTATATAGTTTAAGTAAAGGGAAATCGTAGCTAAGCTCAGCACCTAACATTGAGTAGGCGACAAAATTTCCTATAGGGTAACCTCTTGAATTATGTTCTTGGTTTAGGCTATCGATAGCAAAAATCCCACCACTATCGACACTTGCAGTATAGATGTTATGGTTTTTAGAGCTTACAAAGTCTCCTCGTATTTTATAGGTGAAAGATTGTAACTCGGGTAAGAAATCAGACAGTGTCTGTTTCCATTCTAGCTCAAGAAGTCCGAATCCATCTGTGTTTTCATTCTTCATGTAGTATTCTAGTTGTGATCTGAAATACTTTCCTTTGTAAGGGAAGAGGTGGTAGTCAGGCTTAAAGTGATAGTCAGAGTATCGAGAGGAAAAAGTTAAAACGTTTCGGGCTCCTTCGTCGGAGAGGGAACTGTTTGTTGAGCCAGCTGTACTTTGCCAGCTCCAAGTGGTGCTTCCGTAGTAATTGTCGCTTAAGCCAACCAAGTTCGAGCTGATCTTGTTTTCTGTTCCTCCTGAACTTTGCAGATAAGTCCCAGCAGAAATGATATCAATATTTAAATCAAAGCTTTGGTTTGTGTAAGCGAACACATGGCTAGTTTTTTTAATTAGGGTGTCATAGGTAAACTGTAGACTGTAGTTGTGTTTTGCCAAAGGATCTGATTGTCCTGTAAGTGCGCTTAAAAAGGCTCCATCGCCGTAGGGACTTATAAATGGAAGCCAATAGGTAGGTAGTAAAAACTTATATGGGCTGTAAGGTTTTTCTTTAGATTCAAAACCCTCTTTTGAGTTTAAGCCGCTGAGATTTCTTTTCAATTCAGAATTAATATAGGACTTTTCGAACACATCACCTTTCACAAAAGGGATTTTTTTTAAGTGATATCCATAGGAATCCAGCTCTGAGAAATAAATATCTTTACTTACTGGGTCGATGGAGAAGTCCTGTAAGTGTGTCTTGGAACTTACTAATTGATTACTGCTTTTATATGGTTTTTGAGAGGAGTATATTTTACTGAAGCCGGTGTGGTCAGATATAAAGAAAATGCTTTCATCAAAGGTTTCGACAAAACGTACTTTTTTAAGGTGTGGAAGGACCTTTGTAATCGTAGCTTTAGATTTGTTGAATATGTGGATCCCTCGTCTACCTCTAGGATCAACCCAGAGAAATACAATCTCATTCGAATTTAAGTATTTGGGATAACTTGGTCGATGATTGTGAGGAAACTTTTTTAACTCGATAAAGTCATTGGTTTCCCTGTTTAACTCAAACAAGGAAAAGCGGCCATCCTCGTTCATTTTAATAAAAGTTATTTGCTTTCCTTCTTTTGAATAGGAAGCCTGGCTGGCACGCATAAATTTGGTTACTGTTTTTGTTTTCTTAGTTTTTAAGTCGTGCTCAAAAATATCGGTGTAGGTATAGTTGTTTTCGGGGCCGATAGCCTCTTTGGTAAAAAGAATTTTAGAACCTTGATTGTTCAATCTTGGGAGCTCAATAAATCTTAGACTTTGAATTGGGTCTTCTTTATTGCTAAGTCTGAGTTGTCTTTTTTCATTTTGATTTCTACTGATATATACCATGGTTCCATCACTAGAAAAGTGAGGCGAAAACTGTTGGTTTTCTTTTTTGGAGAAAATATTTTTGGTTTGTGAGAAATTACTAGTTCTATTGAGTTGAGTTTTAGCTCGCTGTGATTGTCTTTCAATAGCGTCTTGATAAATTTGGGCGTGGTCTTTTCCCGTAGCGGCAATCAACGGATCATTTAAAAAATAAGGAACACTTGATGCGGTCTCACTGACAAATTTGAGAACGCTCTCTAGTCCATTTTGATGAACATACTCACTTACAAAAAGGCTTCCAAAAAAGTAAGCCTTTCCTCCTGGGTAGATTGGCTCTCCTGCGTCGGCAATTTGCTGTAGAGGAAAATCTTGCCACCTTTGATCTAACTCAATGGCCCGAACAAGGCCGTCGTAGTAGGTGGATTGATAGCGCCCTCCGTTACTAAACTTTGATTCGAAAAAAGTAGCTAAGCCTTCGGTGTGAAACCGGGGTAGCAAAAGATTAGGTTTAATGATGGATCCAAAAACTAATTTTAAATAACGAATGTAGCCCATACTTGGGCGAAGGTGAAGACTGTGAACATACTCGTGGAGAATTAATTCATAAAGCCAGTTGGAGTATCCGTTTATCGAGCTACCGTGGCTGGGCATGGTGGTGTTTAATCGAATGATTGGATAGGGAAACTCTGAGGCTGATCCATTTGCGAAATCAGTTGTGGGGTTCAAAACAATATTAGTTAGTTCCTCCGAGGGGGGGAAATAAGTTTTAATCACCTCCCGTGAAGAATGCGCATATTGTAATACAAGTTTTGCCAATTCTCTTTGCTCTTTTGGCGCAATCACTCGAAAATATTTAGTTTCTATTTCTACCCACTCTAAGTTTGGAGGGGTTTTTGCTGTGAGGCTGATGCAAAAACAAGCACTGAAGGTGGTGATTAGAAGTGCTTTTAAATAATGGGAAAGTGCTTTGTTTATCATAGACGTTAAACATTTCTAAAAGTGCTTTAAAATACAAAGCCTATTTTCATAATGATGTGGCGTGTAGCGACTTAAGTATGCTAAATCTAAAACCTTTTGACTAATTGGAGCTTCGCCTTATGATATGAAAGCATTAAATTATAATTCTAGGAGTTTTATATTATGAAATCATTGATCAAAGCACTTCTTCTTGTAGCATTCATTTCCGCTTGTGGAACAAGTGACAAAAAAGACGAAGGAATAGATGTAAATTCTAACGACTCAACAATTAGCTCACAGGCAATGGAATTTGATACTAGAGGTAGTGATTCTGGTAATATTGCTGGCCTAAGCACGATTACGTTTGAGTATGATAGAGCTGCCTTAACGCCAAGTTCACAAGCACTTTTGGCTCAAAACGCCGAGTGGATTAACAAAAACTCTGGTTATACTGTTCAAATTGAAGGACATTGTGACGCTAGAGGTTCAATCGAGTACAATTTAAGTTTAGGTGAAAGAAGAGCTAGGGCTGTAAAAAGTTACCTAATGGGACTTGGAGTAGACGGTTCTAGATTGAGCATAATTTCTTATGGTAAAGAAAAATTAGTCGATACTGCTGATAGCGAAAGTGCTCACTCAGTAAATCGTAGAGCTAACTTCGTACCACTTAAGTAATTAGGAGGGGCTTTGAAGCTTCTATTATTACTGAGTTTTATACTAGTATCTTGCCAAACAATTCCGCCGCCGCTGAAAGACTACACTCTTGCTCGGGCGGCGATTTTTTATGCAGGAACAGTGGGGGCTTCCTCCAAATCACCAGGGAATTGGCATAAAGCCGAAGACTTTTTTCGTCGTGGTGAACTTAAATACAATCAAAAAGAATACGAAGAGGCTAAGAGATATTTTGTGTTAGCAAGAAAGTATGCTGAGAAAGCAGAAAATGTGGCTATACTAAAATACGAAGCTGGAGGTTAGCATGATGCAAATTAGGGTTTTGGTACTAACGACTCTTGTTCTGGGCTTATTAGGCTGCGGAAATATTAAAACTAGATCTCAAATCAATGATATGGCTAGAAATGTTGGTAGTGGAAATACCTCTACCTCAAATTCTTCCTCTAGTTCTGGGGCAGTTGAAACTCCAGTAGTACAGACTGTGGAAACAAAGCAAGTGATTGAAAGCCAAACTCTAAATGATTCCCTCCGAGATATGTCAGGGCAAATTCAATTTTTAAAGGCAACCAATGATGGTTTAAATCGAGAAATAACGGCATTGAAATTATCCAACCAAGAGATGCAATCAAAGATGGATACTCGCTTCAAAATGTATGATGAAAGCCTTGTCTCATTGGAAGAAAGGCTTTTAAAAATTCAAACCCTTAAAGCTCAAAAACCTGTTTCAAAGGTTAAGCCAAAACAAGGTATATTTGAACGGGCCGAAGCGCATATGGCGACTAAGAATTGGAAGAAAGCTATTGTGGAATTCGATAATTATTTGAAAAAGTACCCACGCGGCAGAAGGGCATCTTTGGCTACCTACAATATTGGTTTTTCCTTTGAAAGCCTGGGTCTCACGGATGACGCAAAAGAGTTCTACAAAGAGACTCTGGCAAAGTATCCAAAAACCACAGCGGGTAAAAAAGCTCGCGAAAGAATGAAAAAAATAAAATAGACTTCTAAGGTACTGATAATAAAGAATAAATTTAGGTTTGTAGAGCGGTGGTCTTTAAGCCTCCATGGGTCCAAATCCTGTACATTGTCTTTAAAGGGTGCTATCTAAGCCCCTCATGTCTAAGCAAAAAATAGAGAGAGTTCTAGCCATTGAAAGTAGTTGTGATGATACTTCGGTAGCTATCGTTAGATCCGATGGCTATGTGGAAGTGAATACAATGGCTAGTCAGGAAAAGGAACACGCTATTTTTGGTGGTGTGGTTCCAGAAATTGCTAGTAGAAACCATAGTCACAACCTACTACCATTAATTGAAATCGCACTGCAAAAGACTAATCGAACATGGGGTGATATTGATGGGATTGCGGTGACTTCGCAACCAGGTCTTATTGGTTCACTACTGGTTGGAGTGGTGACTGCTAAAACTCTTGGGCTTACAAAATCAAAAGATATTATTGGAGTGAATCATTTAGAGGGTCACTTACTGGCACCCTTTTTAAAGGATGAATCTTACGCCCCTCCAGAAGACTTTAGCTATCCCTATATTGGTCTCGCAGTAAGTGGTGGCCATTCTAGTTTGTATTATGTTAGGGGCCTTGGCGATTACGATATATTGGGGAGCACCGTTGATGATGCTGCGGGGGAGGCTTTTGATAAGTTTGCCAAACTTGCAGGCCTTGGGTACCCAGGTGGTGTTGAGGTAGACAAATATTCAAAAAAAGGCGACCCCCTAAAATATTCTTTCCCTCGCGGAATGATGAGCCGAAAAAAAAGTCCCTATCAGTTTAGCTTTTCTGGCCTGAAGACATCAGGACAAAAAGTTCTTCAGTCACTATCAAGAGAAGAGATAAGAACTGAAATTCATGATTTATGCGCTTCCTATCAAGAGGCTATTGTAGATGCGCTTCTTACAAAATTGGACTGGGCCGTAGATGAGTTTTTTATTCAAAAAAATCTAGCGCCGAAGGCTGTAATTACAGGAGGGGTGAGTGCCAACTCACGATTGAGAGAGAAATCTAAAATTTGGTCTGAGAAAAAGGGAATTCAACTTGTAATACCGCCAATCAGATACTGCACCGATAACGCTGCTATGATTGGCTACGCAGGGATCCAAAGGATGAACCGCGGAGAGAGATCCGATCTATCTCTTGGTGCTTCTCCCAAATCAACGATAATGGAGCAAGCTTGTTCTCAGTAGAAATTCTTAAAAAAAGATTAAAAGAAATAGACTCCAGTCCTCAAAAAGCAATGGGGCAAAATTTCTTAGTTAGTTCCCATGTAATTAGCTCAATTATTGAAGCTGCCCGAGAGGAGTTTGTTTCTGAATTGATTGAAATTGGTCCTGGTCTGGGTGCCCTTACCGACGAGTTAATTAAAATAAAATCTGATTTACGAGCCATTGAATTCGATAAAAAACTAGTAACTTATTGGGAAGATAGGGGCTTGAGCGTTATCAGCGGAGATGCTCTTAAGATAAATTGGAATGAGCTTTCTCTGCCGGCTGAAACTCTACTGGTTAGTAATTTACCCTATCAGATTTCTTCGAGCATCGTAATCGATAGGAGCATATATTCGCCGGAAATTTCTGGAATGGTTTTAATGTTTCAAAAGGAAGTAGCTCAACGAATTTTAGCTGGTAAATCTACAAAAGAAAATGGTTTGTTAACTATAGTCGCTCAAACCTTCTGGGATATTTCTAAAGTTGTAGATGCCGGACCTAAGGAGTTTTATCCACCACCAAAAATTGCGAGTAGAGTTTTGAAGTTTAAACGAAAACCAATTGTTATCGATGATGGAAAGAAATATTTAAGCTTTGTGAAAACGGCTTTTGTCCAACGCCGTAAAAAATTGACTAAAAATTTAAGTGCCTTGGGTTTTGATAAAGTTAAATTGAAAGAGCATTTAGAGGGCATAGGATTTAAAGAGGATGTGAGAGCTGAGCACTTAGATTCTGATGATTTCGTAAAGCTTTTTAATTCTTTGGGGGAAGTACAGTGAGAACGATTTTATTTTTGTTGGTAAGTATCAATTTAAATGCCGATATTCAGACTTTATTTGGCACTGGCTTCAGCGGGGTTGGTGGAGCAACGGCTGTTAGAACAAAAGCTTACGATTTATTTGGTGCTTACTACAACTCAGCCCTTTTTACCTACTATGATAGTATCCAAGTTAGTTTCGGCTACCAATTTGGTACGGAGAATTTTAAAGATATTAATTCTGTAGTAACAGATTCTGCAAAATATGGTGGTGATGATTTAACTGGTGATATTGATACTGATGTTGATGAATTTCACAACACTCAGCTTGCTGTGGTCTTACCGTTTAAGTACGGAAATTGGGGACAGGCACAGATTTCATTCATCACTTCATTACCAATGCTTAAGTTTTTAAATATTGAAACACAAAGCTCCTTTTACCCAGAATATAGTTTATATGAATCTGACACTCAGAGATTAAATCTCGCAACCTATTTGTCGTATAAGAATTCTAAAGACTATCGATTTTCTGTTGGCGCTCATGTTTATTTCGCTACGGGGTCCACTGTTAACTCCCGATTACCCTCATCTACAGGGGATCGATCTTCAACTATGGATATTGCCATTGAGGTAAAGCCGGCTCTTAGTTTTTCCTTTGCCTTCCTGAAGGAATTTAGTAACGGCCATAGTATAGGGGCTCAAGTTGTAGATGAGCGAAATGCTAAACTCGCATTCAAAGCTGACACAGAGGTGAACGTACTCGGACCAGGTGCTGTACCAATAGTTATAGATGGTTCTAGCTCGCTTTATTACGATCCTAGACAGTTTTCTGCCAGTTACGCAATTCCCATGGATGATATAGATTTACATTTTTCGTTTGAAATGGAGCAGTGGAGCCTATTTGATAGCCGAGTGGTTGTTATGGAAATTACTGGGTCAAATAGTTTTGAGCAACTGAATATAGAAACAAATTTTCAAGATGTCTACTCGCCTAAATTCGCAATAGTTAAAAACTTTGATAGTTCTAGGTGGATTGCAGGTTATTCCTACAGGACAAGCCCGGTGACGAGGGACGTTGACGAAGCGAACTACTTAGATTCTGCGAAGCATATTATTGGTTTTGGTTGGCAACGCTTAAACCCGAAGTTTTTGGGTAAAGAATGGAATGGTAGTTTTTCTATTTTTTCTCAGATTCACTTACTTGAAAATGAAAAAGTAACGAAATTAGAAAGCGACAGCGTAGGCTATCCGAACTACGAAGTTGGTGGTCAGGCGATAAGCCTTGGCTCTCAAATAGAGTTTAAATTTTAATATTCTATTCTATTCTGAGCTGAGTGGTTCTGAGGGTGTACTGTCCATTTGCTCAAACTCTTGATCTAATCTAGTTTTAGTTCTTGGCTTCGGAGGAACAGAGAACTGCTGTTTTCTAGCTTGATCTCTTTTTTCTTTCATTAGACTCTTTTTCTCTCTTTTCTCCATTCGTTGCTTTTCTTTAAAGATTTTCATTTCCTCTCTAAAGACCGATTGGAGATCCCTGAAGTAGGCATTTGTGTCCGTTCTTACCTCGCGCACCATACTTTCGAAATCCCGTCTTCTATCTCTAGAATTAGCAAAGTACTCTTTTCTTTTTGAATCTTGATCGTCGTAAAAATCTTTTCTTTGCTCGGAGTTTGGTTTTTTAGAATTGAATTCTTCTCGTTCTTTTTTGAGTAGTTTTAAAAAGGAATCTCTATCCTTTCGTTCTTTGTCAGAGAATTTCTTTCGTTCCCTAGACATGGTTTTTGATAGAGTTCTCTTTTTTCTTTGAATCATCCTATCAAATCTAGTTTTGATACCACCTGGTCTTCGCCGTGTATCTTGAAACATATCTAGAATTAGTTTCATCTCATCATTTTTGGTTCTCACTTCTTCAGGGATTTCTTTGCGGAGATTTTCAAGTTCGGATTGGTCGGCTTTTAGTGTGACCTCAGATTTGAGACCTTTAAATTTTTCGCTTGGTTGGTACTGGTTGGATTGTGATTTCAAGACCTCATCACTTTCGAACCTTTTGGAGACCACGTTACATGAGATTTGAAAAACGAGAAGAGTAGATAAAATGAGTATTTTCAAAATGATGCTCCCAATAGGCAACAATTGCCATCGACAAAGGTTGTAAGCTTCGCTGAAGTGGAGACTTACCCTATTAGTGTGCCAAAAAAGCATTTACTCTTGAAGTATGTGGTGGAGTCAGGGAAAGTTAATTAGACAAAAGTATGAGTTTAGTAGCCGTAATAGGTGGCTGATTCATCCAGAATTTCAAATACGTCATGCAATTGTGCTAATTTTGGCCTGTGCTGTGCCGGCTTTGGCCCTGGTAGGCCTGGGTACATACTTCATTTACCAAAATTATTCTGTGTTTATGGAGATAGCCTATAGGTACTCTCCGGATCTTTTGGAGCATTTAGAGAGAGAGCAATCCTTTCTTTTATATTTTGCCCTCGTCGCAAGTCTGGTACTTACTGGATTTACCTTTTTATTCTCATTGAGGACGAGTTTTAGGTTGATCGGTCCTCTATACGCTTTAGAAAATCACTTAAAAAGGTTAATCCGTGGTGACTTGAGTCAGCCTGATCTCAAGGTAAGGGAGAAGGATGAGTATCAAGAGCTTATCGATACCTATAACTATTATTACAATTCTCTACAAAGACAATCAGAGTGGGAGCTCTCTCAGCTAAAGCAGCTAAAACTATCACCTTATGCCGAAGACTCCAAATCTAGATGGAGAGCCTTAACCGAGTATAAAGCGGAGCAAATTGGCTTTGATTTTGATGGAAGTGAAATAAAGTCTGTGACGGATCAAAATAGCACTGCTGAGGTTAACCAAGTAAGCTAAAGTGTTGATATCCCTAAAGTATAAATTTAGAGTGCTACAGATTGAATTCAGCTTGGTGTAGTCCGTCAATGAGTGAGCTTATATTCTTTTCAGGCAGTAAATCGGCAAAAACATGTTAATATTTCCAATAATTTTTTACAGATGATCTCAATTTACTAGCCGGTGTAGGTTTGTGAATCTTAGTATTAGGAGATCTAAATGTCTATTTGCAACTTATTTGGCTTTTTATTTTGTCTTTTTAGCAGTTCTCTTTTTGCAAATGAAATTCGCCCACCAGCGGATATGATGAAGCCGGCTAAGATTAAGCTGATTGCTGAGCTTCTAAACGAACATTCTAGAGTTTCAATTCTCTTTCAAAAGTGTGATTCAATGAAGGTTAGTAGTTGTGGGACCAGTAACACCTTAAGTGTAGGTTCGGCTCATGAAGTACCAAGTGGTTTTTATATGTTTTATTTCGACGGTAATTTTTATAGCTCTCAGCCAATCTATCTAGCGCCGGGAGAATTAAAGGAAGTCAGGCTAAATAAAGTGGTTTTGAGCTTTGATTCTAAATTTGAATTTAGGCGCAATAATATCCAGGTACTAAGGAAGGTTTCTGATAACCCTAATGGTTATTTATTTCGTGCTTTAAAAACGAGTATTGCTCGGCATGGAACGAGCCTATTGAGAGATCCGAATCAACTACACATTAGGCTATTTGATGATAATGGTGAGGATGTTTCAGGCGAGAATTTTTGTCCCGCTCTAATAGAAGGAAGAGCAGAGCAGCTTCAATTAGATTCGTATTTGGAATTCAAATCTAGGCTTGTATGGAGAAATAATTCGAAAGACAGGATCAGAAGTATTTGTGATTCCTTTATGAAAGAAGATATCGAAAGCGTATTTAATTTGATGTTCTCTCATCGTGATGGAAGGTGGTTTCGAAAATATTTTGCATTACACTATTCTGCTGACAACTCTATTGTGTTCGTCGATGTTCTAGAAGCTGACGCTAGTGATGGAATTTATTTGAGGAAATTTTGGACGAGTTTTGTGGATGGTAACAAGCTCGAGTTCCATCTTTATAGTTTTCCGGAGAAGCTCAGTTTACTGGTTACTTGGGATCGTGTGGAACACAAAAGAGTTTTTGAAGTGCGACCTACGGATTTAAATAGGAGGATTGAATTTTCTTTTGCAGAATCGTCCACTTCTGTAAAATTGATTGCTAATTTTTTACCAGACCCCAAAAGTACCTATTCAATATTTGAATGTGATGAACCAACAGTTGAAAGCTGTTCCATTTTTAAACGACAGGCTGAGTTTAATGAGGAGGAGAAAGTACATCCTTCTTACTATATTTTTAAATACGGCGATATATATTGGCCTTCGGAACCCATATTAATAAATAGCGAGGGACTTGAATATGAATTGCCTGAATTAAGGCTTGAACCAGGTGAAGTTGATCTTCGTGTATCCATAGAGGTGAACCGTGATTCCGCCCTGTCCAGGGACAACTTGGAACTTAAGTATCGAATAGCAAATAGCTATAGGCAGTATATTTTTCCCTTTCTCAATCGGAATGGACCAGATTGGTATGTCGATGAAAAAAGCCCAAGAATTACAGAGAATAATTTTTGTGAGATGTATGGAAAGAATCAGCTAACAAATCTAATCGAGAAAGGCGATTTTCTTAGCCCTGAATCTAGGAAGCTAAGCGAAGATTCAATTTCTCTTTTTAGAGATTATTGCAGCATGAGGCTTATGGGAAAAGTGAATTACTATGAATTGTTTGTAAGCACCGTTTTAGATTTACCCTCAGAGCGATTTTTTACTTTTGATGCAGATTTATCATTCGTGACGACTAGATTTTTGGAACCCTATACCTATTTAAATAAGTATATGGAGGTTGGTGCAACACCTTCCACTGTAAGTTTATTTCCTGGACACTACCAGGTTAGGTTTAGGTCCTCTATCGAGAATAGGATTGTGCCCATCGAGATAAATTAATTTAAAAATCTAGGGGCTTAAGCTTATTCAGTAGTTTTTTAAGCTTCTTGCGATTTCTCGTTTTGCATCTTTTTGCTTTAGACTCTGGCGTTTGTCGTGCAGGTTTTTACCTTTTCCAAGGCCCAATTCTAATTTGATGATACCTTTTTTAAAATAAATTTTTGTAGCCACTAGGCTCATACCAGCGGCAGTAATTTTATGCTCTAAACGCTCGATTTCGTGAGCATGAGCTAGGAGCTTACGCTTTCTCTCTGGCTCGTGGTTGTTATAACTAGAGTCTTTGTAGGGGCTAATGTGTGACTTTATTAAAAAGAGCTCTCCACGTTGAACAATCACATAGGAATCTTTAAGTTGAACAGCACCATTTCGCAGGGATTTAACCTCACTTCCAGTAAGTACTATCCCCACCTCTAGAGTATCTTCTATTTGGTAGTTGAATCGAGCTTGCTTGTTGTTGAAGATAATTTTAATTCCAGCCATTTGTTACTACCGAAGTATTCCTCTTTTTTGTTTTTTCTTTTTAGTTTTCTTTTTAGCGGATGAGATTGGGCTTCTTGTTGTTTTTTTAGAAACCTTTGATTTAGACTTGGACTTTTTCCGAGTCACTTTTTTCTGATCCGCTTTCTTTTGGGCCGTTCTTTGTGAACTTTCCGTGGTCTTTGCTTTTTTCTCACTTACTTTTTTCTTTGAAACTTTCTTTTTACTCTTGTCTTCATCGTAAGGGTCTTCAAATACTTTTTCAAGCTGCCTCTTGGTAAGAGTTTTAAATCTACCTCTTTCTAGTTTACCAAGGCTCAAGGATCCAATGGAAACTCTTTGCAGTTTTTCTACATCTCTTCCGACTTTTTCAAACATTTTACGAACTTGTCGGTTTTTTCCTTCTGTGATCACTATCTCGATCCAGTCCTTGTTTTTAGAACCTTTTCTGAGTCGTCTAATTTGCTTAGCAGAAACTCTCCCGCCACCGGCAATGCTTACACCGTTGCGTAACTTTTGAAGCTTGGAGTCCTCGATGTGATCATCAAGCTTTACATGATAGGTTTTTGGAATTTCATTTTTAGGGTGAGATACCTTTTGGGCGAACTCACCATCGTTTGTGATAAGAAGTAAGCCCTCCGAATCAAAATCTAATCGGCCCACAGGAAAAACTCTCTCTGGTAGTTGCTCAAAGTAGTCTCCCACCGTTTTACGACCTGTTGGATCCTCGGTGGACGTGAGTACTTCTTTTGGTTTATTAAATATGATGTAAACCTGATTGCTCTCCACTCGGATTAGCTTCCCGTTCACTTTTACTCTATCGTGTCCTGGTACTACTTTTTGGCCTAGCTCGTAAACAACTCTGTCATTAACCTTAACTGCACCCTCTTCAATTAGACCATCGGCCTTTCTTCTTGAGGCTATTCCACAATCGGCAATAAATTTGTTGAGTCGAACACTTGTTTCAGATTTTCCACTTGCCATTCTTTCTCACTCTGTTGGGGGGTATTTGGCGAGGTGCTCGCAGAACTTGCGATTACCACTGCTAACTCTTTTAACAGGAGGTGAAGAAGTCTGTCATCATGGAATATTTTTTCGAAGGCGTTTCGAGCTTCATTATAAACCTTAGAGGCTTCTAATTTTTGATTGTCGCTGAGATTTCCCTCAGAGAGTTGGTCTATGGCCCTTTCAATCTGGCGGGTAAGACCCATATAATAAGGATCTGAAGATTTTGAAATAAAATTTATTTCATATTTTTTTAGAGCAAAAAACAGGTTTGCGTTCTCTTTTAGACTTAGCATCTCCAAACTATTACCTCTTTTCATGGTATAGCCTTGGATCTCCTGACTTACCCAGCGGTGGGAGTTGTGGGAAAGGCGAATAAATTTATGCTCTCCCACGGGCAGGAAATGCTCAGAATTTCTCTTAAGCTGGAGTTTATCATCGTACTCCAGTTGCATACTCTCATTTAGCGGACTTAGGTGATTTCCAAGAATTCTAAACTCAGAGTTATGAATGTATACGTTCAGCTCGTTATTAGGGTGTAAAACCAGAACTAATTTTTCCTCATCTTCTAGATCAATTACTTTTGTCTTAGAGGACTCAAATAGACTCTCATAGTGCTGTTGAAGAATTTGATTACAGGTTTTTGAATCTTCGATACTAACTATTTGTATATAACTTAAAAACTTTTTTTGAGATTCTAAGCCAAAAAACTGGGCCAAGAGTTTGTTTAATCTTTGCTGCACTTCTGAATTTTTTGATTTCCAGTAGGGATAAGTTAAGACTCGTTGATAAAAATCTTCGATGAAATCCTGATTAAGTTCATCTTGGATATCGGCAAAATTTCTTATGTAGTTATAAAGAGCCATCATAAGAGCATTTTTCTCGGGCCCTTGGTCTAGTAGAAATTTAGCGAACTCTTTTAAACTCTTCATGCAACCAGGCTATTTCTAATTCGGATTTTAGTCCAGGAATACTTCGAGAAATGGAGGGGAGTGTCTCCCAGACCTTGGCATTGTGCCATAATATTGTATGATGGAGTTAGAAAGTCCAAGTGACTGATAATTCTTATGAATTTAAAGCTGGAGCGAATATGAGTAGACAACTAGATCCAAGACTTTTTGGCGGGGAAAGCATCGATGCGATGGAGCTTATACCTGATTCCAAGGTGCCGCAGTTAGACAAGCTACCATCTGATCCCAACCTCATCAGAGTAAAAGAAAACCGGAAGAATAATATCGAAATGAAAGTGGAAGGCATGGAGTCCAAGGTTTCGGAAAGCATGCGACAAATGGGTACGGATCTTAATCAAATGACCAAACGAATCGAACGCATGGAAACTCATTATAAAACAACCTACCAATCCTTTCAGCAGAAGCTATCTCAGTTGGAAATGAGAGTAACGGATAGAAATATGATGGAGAGTAAGCTCAACGCATTAGTGGAACGACAGCAACAGATGGTAAATTCCTTTGAAACGAGAATGAAGGAAATGCGCAAGCTAATGGAAGAAAAAGAAATGCATAATCTTAAACTAAATGCTGCCCTAAGAGATGCAAGAAATGACTTACAAAGATTGAAAAAAACCTAGATTATTAATAATAAAACGAAACTTACAAAGGCTCTTAATTATTAAGGGCCTTTTCCATTTTAGGAGCAAAGACGTCAATTTTCTCAAAACCTGTAGTTCGAAGGTTTTCAATTTCATTTCCTGATTGATCCAAAATAACAACGGTGGGAAGACCTTGAACCTTATATTTATCGATAATCACTTTCACGTCGTCGGTAATATCGGTGGCATCCACATAGAAAAGAGCGAATTCTTTACTTAAATTTTTGAATCTTGGTGTTGAAAAGGTGTATTTTTCGAGTTCAATACATGCAGCACACCAATCCGCTTTAAAATCTATGATAGCTGCTTTTTTGTTTTTAAGAGCTTCTTTTAAGGCCGCCTCACTATAGATTTCCCATCCAGCCATCTTGGATTGCCTAAAGTTTTTGGGAGGCTCGACACCTGTAAAGACCGTAACCATACCAAAAGTCGCAAAACCAACCCCTACCAATAAACTTATGAAAGCAATAGCCTTAATGATCTGTTGAGTCCATTGATCTGCTTTTTGTCTGAATCTTCCGTAGCCAATAGCTAGAGCTACGGTGGCAAAACCAATAAAACTATGAATCCAAGCTTGAGAAATCACTGGCTCAAGAAAATAGATAGCAAGGCCCAGCATACTAATTCCAAATATAAACTTGGTAAAGTTCATCCATGGGCCAGACTTCGGTAGATAGTTAACTAATGAGCTAAAAGTTCCTAAGACTAGGAAGAGTAAGCCTAAGCCCATTGCAAAGGTAAATAGTAAGAAGAAACCTAGAGTTGGGCTTTGTTCTTTGGCTACAAAAGTTAATATTCCAACTAAAACCGGGCCAACACAGGGGCTGGCAATGACTCCGGCTAGAAGGCCACTAACGAAGGCGCCAAAATAACCTTTTTGCATAGCCTTAGGCATAAGTTTATTGGTTAATTTATCAGGTGTTTTAAATTCAAATAATCCAAACATACTTAGAGACATCATTATGAGGACACCAGCAATGACACCCACAACAACAGGATTTGCCATGAAAGATCCAAATAAGGCACCACTTTGAGCTGCGATAACTCCAAGAATGGAATAGGTGAGTGCTATACCAAGTACGTACACTAAACTTACCATGAAAGATTTTGCTCTGCTCTGTCCATCTGCTTTAGAGCCAATAACCGCCAGAGTAATTGGAATCATTGGGAATACACAGGGAGTGAAGCTAGTAAGTAAGCCAGCAAAGAAAACAAATAGAAAAGTAAAAAACCAACCTTTTTGTAGAGCCGACTCGAAGCTTAAACTTTCTTTCTGAGAAACACTAGAGCCAACATTGCTTTCCGAGCCATCTATGGTCCAAGTGGTAAATGATTTTTTAGGTAAAAAGCATACCTTCTGACTACAGGCTTGGTATTGAATGCCAAGAGTAATTTCCGGGCCATTCAATGGCATCTGCTTAGGTAGTTCAATAACTGTTTTTATAAGGAATTGACCCTCCGCAACTAGCTTTTCTTTTTTTTGAAACTTGTCGAGAATTTCTCTGCTCTTACTTACTTGTAAATTAGACTGTTTTGCCTTGAAGTTTTCGGGCCAAATTAATTTTAGCTTATCTACATAAGTGTAGTGTTCTGGCTCAAGTTCAACGAGGATTTCCATCGGAACTATTTTGTTCGGCTCAAATTTGTTGTCTGCTTTGATATTAAGAATATTAAGCTTAGGAGCGTTTTGCCCAAGCACGGCTGTACTTATAAAAGTTAGAGTCCATATAGTAATAAAAAACTTAATCGTTAATTTCTTCATACTTATACCTATCGACAAGATTTGAGTTAATGATTAGTGATTAGGCAACGTAACTTATTACATAGCTTCGGGTTTTATGCATGGATTTCCCTATCTTAGCTGTTCTTTTGTACACAAGTTTGACAGAGAAAATTAGATATATTGGCAGTTGAATGGGAGTTTTACAATACCTAGGTACTACTATGGATGACCGAAAAGGCCCGTTACTACAGCGAGACTAAACGGAAGTCCAAATTGCTAGCAAAATCCTCAGAGATCAATACTAAACTACCGAAAATACTCATGAATAGCCGCAAAATTAGTTTCATCTTGAAGGAGCATAACGATGGGTATTTTTGGATATTTATTTGTAACAGGAATGGTCCTCGGTGGTTATGTCATCCATGGTGGTAAGCTCCATATCCTGGCTCAGCCAACTGAGGTGATGATTATTGGGGGAGCGGCAGTGGGAGCTATGTTTGTTCAAGCTCCTATGTCTTCACTGACCATGTCTATAAAGTTAAGTTTAAGAGCACTAACGGGTGGTGGAATAAAAAAGGAATCCTATCTTGAATTGCTAGGTATGCTTTTCCAGCTGTTTCAAACCTTTAGAAAAGATGGTCCACAAGCGGTAGAAGCACATGTAGAGAACCCAAAAGATTCTGCCATTTTTCAACAGTCGCCAGTATTTTTAAAGAATCATCATGCGGTAGATTTTCTCTGTGATACTTTAAAAGTAACTTTATCTGCTGATATCTCTCAATACGATTTAGAGGACCTATTGAACGATGATATGAAAGCAATCCATGAAGAGGAACATGAAGCCTCACATATCATAACAAGTACATCTGAGGCTCTTCCAGGATTGGGAATTGTTGCCGCCGTTCTTGGTATTGTAATCACGATGGGTAGGTTAGATCAAGGTACTCAAGTTATTGGTAACTCCGTTGCCGCCGCTCTTGTTGGTACCTTTTTAGGTGTTTGGGCGGCATATGGATTCGTGGGACCGCTGGCTACAAAAGTAAACTCTGATATCGCAGCGGATGGAAAATACCTAGAAGCTATTAAGGCGGCCTTGGTGGCAAATCAAAGGGGAGCACCTCCTTTAGTTTGTGCCGACTTTGCAAGAAGAACCATACCACCTAATGTTCGACCGACTTTTGAAGAAATGGATGAAAAATCTAAACAAAAATAGGAATCACTAAATGGCAGATGATGGAGTAGTCATAAAAAAAATCACGATCGTCGATGGTGGCGGTCACGGGGGTGCCTGGAAGGTGGCCTTCGCTGATTTTATGACTGCTATGATGGCCTTCTTTTTGGTGATGTGGTTACTAAGCCAAGATTCAGAAACGAAGGCAAACATCGCAAGCTATTTCTCAGGCCCCTCAATGCTAGAACACGATTACACAAGTTATGGTGCGAGGCTAACTATGGAAAAATTATTTTTAGATTTAGTCAATGAGCCATTGGATACTCTTCAAAATATGTTAGAGCCACCAGATTTCACTCCAGATGTTTTGGCTATGGGATCAAAGGGAGTTATTTTACATCACGTAGCTGAAAATCTTGGTGAAGTTGCGGAAAACGTCAATGTTACATCTGATACATTGGTATTTGAAATTAAAGATTACTACTTATTTCAAATGGGAACTTCAAATTTCTCAGGACAATTTACAGAGATAATCAAACAGGTTTCCGCTGTGACAGAGGGTATGGAAGATACTATTGTAGAAATTGAATCAGAAATTTTTGTTGAGCAGTTAGATTCTAAAGACCCAAAACAGGCAAATATAATTGCCACCCAAAGAGCCCGACTACTTAAAAAGTATGTAGAAGGAACCTTTGAGTCTGAAGGTAACGAGGTTCAAGCAAAAGCTGTGGTGAAAAAAGCAAAATCTCTACCGCCGAGTGGTAAGCCTCCTGGTACCATTCGGTTTGTAATGAAAAAGAAAGCCAAGCAATCTGACGGTTCTAAGCCTAGAAAGATTGAGAGTATTTTTGGCGAGAGAGATGTTAATGAAAACATCTATGATGACTTTGTTAAAAGAGTCTCAGATAGAAAAAAGAAAGAACTCATCGACGACTATTTTGAAAAACACTAAAATACTTATCTAAAACGGTATAGGCGACTACTATTTTAAAAGAAAGGATGCGAATATTGTCAGCTAGTGTTTAACCCATGAGTATTTATGGAGACCTTTTAAACTAATGCTCTTTGTAAGTTTTTAAAGCTCGGACACACTGGAAATTATTCAAAACCTAGTCTTTTTCACGCGAATCATCGCTTAATATCTAATTCGATGATATCTGGATAAATCAACAACCATTACGAAGAGGTCTAGTATGAAATTTGTAACACTTATAGTGTTTTTTGTTTTGTCGAATCCATTGATGGCTAAGTGCTTTGATGAGGGAGATAAAATTAGTCTAACGGGACTACTTATTAGCGCAAACTGGAGTCATCCCTCTCAGGATTTGATTGTTTCACGTTCTCTTTTATCTCTATCCCCTGAAAATACAATATGCATCAATGTTCAAACTATGGAAGGAACTAAAGAAGTTGTATCCGTAAATCTGATTCAGTTAAATGGAATTGAAAGTTTCAAAGTTATGAACGAAAAAGTCAGCGTCCAAGGTTCTGTCTTTGCAGATGGCTTAAGTTCCCATTACATTAAAGAGTTCTACTTAGATTCCCCAGTATTGGTTAACGAATAATTTTATTAGTTAAATTCCACCGGTCTACTCCATGAGAATCATGGGATTCTGGTCTGAATAGTCCCTTTATGCCTTCAAAGTCTTTGGAATCAAATTTTTCTTGATTTAGGTTCGGTTTAGATTTGCAATAGATTACAATTACCAATAAGGAGCTATTTTGAAAAAAAATGTACATCAATATGAACGTATCATTCGCATAGGACTTGGTCTGATTATTACTTCTCTTGCTTTTTGGGGACCTGAAAACATGTGGTTTCTTCTTGGTCTTGTACCTGTAGGAACTGGCCTTGTTGGTTGGTGCCCTCCATATGCAATTTTTGGAATCAATACATGTAACATCGGGAAAAAAGAAACAGTCTCAGATTAGACTGTTTCTTTTTTTTGATTTAATCTATAATTTTATTTAGTCGATTTTTCTTTATTGGCTTGGCTCAGAGTTTTTCTTTCTACCTAAAATTCGATCTATTAATTCAAATAAATCATCTTGAATAGAAATCATTACTGGGAAAAATAAACTAATAAAGAAAGATCCCAGTGCTAGTCCCCATCCTAAAGCTAAAGCTAGTGGGATAATAAAAGGATCAGATCCACCAATTCCATAGGCTGTTGGCAATAATCCAGAGACTGTAGTTAGGGTGGTCATAAATACCGGCCTTAATCTTGTGGTTGCAGCGTTTATAATAGATTGATATCTATTTTCTCCCTGTTCCCTTTCCCTGTTTATAAAGGTTAGTAGCACAATAGCGTTGTTAACAATTACCCCGCTGAGAGCTACAATTCCTAGAGTTGCCATGAAGCTAATGGCTTTCCCGTGTAAAAGAAGAGCGTAAATTACACCAATCACTCCCATTGGAATTGCGAATAAAATGATAGTTGGCTGAAGGATTTTTTTGAAAGCTAAAATAAGTAGTGCCCAAATACCGACGAAAGCAATGATAAAAGACCGAACTAAACCTTCCATGGATTCTTTTGTGTCATCATTTTCTCCACCAACTTGAAACTTCAAATTGGGATACTTCTCAGCGAATTCAGCTAAAACCGGCTTCAGCTCAGCCACTTTCTCTCTCGATGAAGTTAGTTTTGTATCAAGATCAGCAGAGACATTAATCATTCTCTTATGGTTTTTATGAAAAATAGCAGCAATCGTACTTTCTTTTTCAAATTCTGCAATTTGATCTAATGGAATAAGGTTCCCCAATGGGTTTCCTATTTTGATTCCAGATAGTGTTTCTTTAACGTCAGGTTGAGTGGCTTCTGTTAGGGCAACTCTAATATCTATTTCGTCATCTAGCTCTCTAACTCTACTTGCAATGATTCCGTCAAAAGAGGCTCTTACTGTTGTAGCAATTTCTTGAGCGCTCAATCCTGCTTCTGTCACTCTTTGAGAAATCGGGCGTATGGTGTACTGATCTTTTCCAGGAACAAAGCTATTTTGGACATCAAATACATTTGCGAGACCAGCAATATTTTCTTGTACTAATTTTGATGCCTCATAAATTTCATCAAAATCTTCTCCAAGAATATCGATAGAGATAGGACGTCCCTGTGGTGGGCCACCTTTTAGAAGAGTGAAGTTAGTAATGATATCATCTCTATCTAATTCGACTTTGGACTCAAGCTCCTCTACTATTTCTTGGGCGGCTCTGCTTCGCTTTGCCTCTGGTGTTAAAATAAGTTGAATTTGAGCGTAGTTAGATCCTCTTTTTGATAAAGGATCATTGGAGTCCATTCTACTTATACCAATCATTGAGATGATGTCTGTAATTTCGGTTTTTGGAATTTTTCTAGCCTCTTTCTCAATGATTTCTACGTATTTAGCTGTGTTTTCTAGGCTAAAATATTTTGGTGCTTCAATTTTTATTACAAAAGATTCAATTCCTTCAGCCGGGAACAGAATGACTCTAGCCGATTTTGCAATGATAAATCCAGACGCAATCACGCCAACCACCATAAGAGCTAAAACTTTATATCTATTTTTAAGAGCCCAGCTAACATACTGGGAATATTTTTGTTGAATACCGTTAAACCATTTAGCTTTTTGTTCGAAAGCGCCATTCTCTGATTTTTTAGGAACTCTTACCCAGCTTGCAAAGTGAGATGGCATAATAATAGCCGCCTCTAAAAGTGAGAAAAACAAAGCTATAATTACAACGATAGGAATTTGAAAAATAAACTTCCCCATGATTCCAGACATATAGGCTAGTGGTGCAAAAGCTACCATAGTTGTCATAATTGAATAGGTGACTGGAGGGATTACTTCTACAACGCCTTTGACAACCGCCTTGATGGGTTCGATTCCTTTTTCATAGTAACGCCATACGTTCTCACAAACCACGATGGCATCATCAACAATCATTCCTAGTACTATTATCATACCAATCATTGAGATTAAGTTGATACTGATACCAAACATTTTAAGAGTTATGATAGTTGCAAATACAGCAACCGGAATTCCCATAGCCACAACTAGAGAAACTCTAAAAGGTAGGAGAGCTGTCAGTACTAGGAGTACTAGTACCAAACCAATTAATAAGTTATTTCCTAGAACACTAATTCGATTCCTAACAAATACAGAAAAATCATTGGCAGTTCCAATGAAAACGCCTTCCGGAACATTAGCCTGCAATTCAATAACTTTTTCTTTTACTAAATCCACCATATCGATAGCGTCAGCATTTGGTTTTTTTGCCACTATCAGGTTAACACTGGCTTTAGTATTCGCTCTGTAGAGTTCGGTAGCCTCTTCAAGTCTTTCTCTTACCTTAGCAACATCTTTAATGCGAATTATACTGCCCTCATCATTTACAACTAGGGGCGTATCCATTATTTTTTCAATGGAATTGAGTTCATTATCTGTTTTAATTAGTACCTCAGCGCCACCGATTGTTTTTATGCCACCACCGGGCAGGGAGATATTATTTCTTGCAATAGCGGTAACCAAATCTGTAATGGATACTCTTCTCTCAGCCAGTTTTTTGGGAGAAGCTTCAATGTAGAATTCCCTTTCCAGGAATCCATTTTTAGCAACATTTGCTACACCTTCAACGTCTATAAGTTCGTCACGGACATACTTGGTTACTTTTCTCATCTCAAGAGGCGGCAGGGAGCCACTCACATTTACCTGTATTACTGGAGACTTACTTGTATCAGCCACTGTAACAATAGGATCCTCTACTTCATCAGGAAACTCAGTGATGGCATCAATTGCATCTTTTATATCCGTATTTATTTTATCTGGATCCTTTGTGTCTGGATCCAGTTGAATGATGACTACCCCTGTTGATTCAGCGCTGGTAGAAAATATGTCCTTGATTCCATCTATCTCTCGTAATGCATCCTCAATGGGAGATACTAAAAGTTTTTCTACTTGCTCGGGTGATGCTCCAGGTAAAACGGCAGCTACGGAAGTAATCTCGAAATCCACCGGAGGAAATACTTCTCTGGGCATACTAATCATGGCAAATAATCCAAAGCCAATAATTATAAAAGTGAGTAGGTTTCCTAAGAGGTGTTCTTTAGCGAAAAATCTAACTATACTCTGCATGCTGTGTCCTTAAGTAGAAAAATCTAAGAGTGATAACTTGAGTCGTAAATAAAGCCATGATAACAGTATTAACTAGTAAATTATCTCATACTAACAAAGGCTTGCCCATTGAATTTTGATTCTCCTATATCAGACTTTCCGATAGTTGTTTTAGATACGGAAACCACAGGTGGTTATGCTGTAGGTGATGAAATATGTGAGGTGGCTTTGGTTAGATACGAGAAGGGCAAAGTTGTGGGCGAGTATCAAAGCTTGATAAATCCTCATAAACTGGTACCACCTAATATTATTAAAATTCATGGAATTACCAACGAGGAACTTAAAGATGCTCCTGATGCAGAATTGGTAATGCCTGATGTATATGAGTATTTAAAAGACTCGATCATGGTGGCTCATCATGCGCCCTTTGATTTAGGTTTTATAGCTTATACGCTGGATAAGTTAAATATGAGTTTACCGGTAATGCCTAGTCTCTGTACGTCGCTACTATCGAGAAAATTGTTTCCCAAGTCACCCAACCATAGGTTACAAACCTTGATTGGTTACTTTGGTTTGGAAAAAGGAACAGCCCATAGGGCCTTGGATGATTCCTATGCTTGTCTTGGTGTCTATAAAGAATGTATAGAGAGTTTCGATGAAGAGCCAAGGCTAAAGGACCTTATTGCAACGCAAGGAAAGCGATTGGATTGGAACATGTTTTCTATTGATCGTCTGGTCCAAGGGCGCCCTGGCATTGATGTTATAGTTGATTGCATTAAAACAGACCGAAATATTGAATTCAACTACGGTCAAAAAGCTAAGTCTGATAAGCCAAGACTAGCAAAGCCCATTGGAATTGTAAGATCTCCAGATGGAGATTTTTTGTACGCGCATTGCTTAAAGGATAATAAACCGAAAAGATTTTACTTGAGTAAAATTACTAATATTAAGTATGGAAACTAGGATTTTGGGCTAGTATCTTCCTCTTCCTCTTCCTCTTCCTCAGAATGAGGATCATCACTTAATGTAGCTGTATTTGGGTTGTGGTTTTCTTGAAAAGGTCCCATGAACTCTAACTGCTCATTGACCTGTTCTTCTGACAGATCTGAGGTATCGAGTTTGTATTTTTCTTTCAATCTTTTACTCAAAGTTTCTGCTATCTCCTCCAGGTGAGTAAATTCGTCACCGGCCCTAAGTTTAAAACCCCTAAATTTGCCTTGAGAGATATCTTCTAAAAATTTCTCAAAAGCATAAACGGGACCAGCAGCTCTATTGGATAGAATTAATCCAACAAAGAAAAGAAGACTACAAAAAGCAAGGCTGATGATAATGAATGTTATTACATAGGGATATAGATACTTATTCTGGTTAGCCACTGAAATGTACGAGAAGCTTTGTAGGGTTACTTTGAAATAGGTAAAAGAGAATACTCCTGCAATTAAAGAAAGAGCTGCTCCAAATGCCGATAGTGAAAAACAGTATCTAAGTTGGTATTTAGGGTTCACCCAATAGGATTTTCTATTATTTTCCTCGGGCCATAAAATTTTACCCTCTTTGATGAGAGCGTAGACAATTAAGAAATAACCTACCCACTGCAATACATCAGCAAGATTCATTACCGGGGTATGAAGTTGGTCCCATCTAAAAACTAAGAAATCGACAACGTATCCCCATACTATTCTATCAAATACATTTCCAAGTATTCCACCCAAAAGCATACTCAAGCCAACTCTTAGGGCAATAGATCGAATAGGTAGTAAGTATTGGATTATAAAGTAAGTAAAAGTTAAAAAGGCTCCGCCTGTGGACAAGGAGACAATTCTAAGTACAGGGGGGAGCTGGGAGAAAAGACCTAGCATCGCTCCATAGTTGTGATGAAGAGTAAATCCAACCACTCCAAAGTCATTATAGCCGACTAAATCAGTAGCCCAAATTTTAGTTAGGCGATCCACAAGGAAAGTAAGAACAAGAGGAAGTATGACAATCAGCCAATCACGTTTTTTCATAAACTAAGACTAACAAGGCTACAACTTTTTGGCATGTATTTGTAGCTCGCCCCTACTTTTGGATGTGTACAAAAATGCCCCTTCTAAGTAAGAGGCTAAGCTTGATAACTTTATTCTGAAACACTAAACAACGGAAAATAGCTGAAGTCCCCATTCTTAGAGGCTTTGAAGCCACTGACTCTTTTATTTACTACATTTGTCTGGGTGTTGTACCACAACGGAATGATGGGAAGATCTTTAAGGATTTGCTTTTGAACCTTTTTGTACAATGAAATTCTTTTTTCTGGGTTCATCACAGATCGACCTTGGTCAAGTAACTGATCAAGCTGAGTGTTTTGGTAGTAGCCCCTATTTCTTCCCGGAGGAAGTTCTTTGGAATGAAAAGCGATTCTGTAAATATCTGGGTCTGTAGCTCCCACCCACCTCATGGTTGCTAACTGAAAATTACCATTTTTGATGTCTCCATAAAAAGTTCCCCATTCAAAGCTCTGAATATCAGTTTTAATACCAAGCTTTGAGAATTGGTTAGCAAGAACCTTGGCATTTTCAACAACACTCGGGGTGTTGGAGGATTTAATGATTAGTTTCTCTGGTTTTGATTTGGATTTAGCTAGATACTCTTTAGCTTTTTCTAAATCAAATTCTGGAGCGGTCATAGAATCGTCAAAAAATGGATTGCCGGGAGATAAGATACTTGTTGCGGGAAGAGCCAGGCCCTCCAGCTTGAATTTAATGATTTGTGATCTATCTAGTGCGTGGGCTAGGGCGAGTCGAAAATTCTTATCTCCCAAAGCTGGGTTTTGAAGATTAATTAAAATATAATTCATCGCCAATCCAGGAGACTTCTCTAGATAAAACTTTTGTTCTTGCTCAATTTTCTTTATGCTACTAGCGCTCAGTACGCTAGGTGCTAGATCAATATCACCTTTGATCATTCTAAGGTATCTGGTGTTATCATCTTTAATAACTTTAAAGAGAATACCCTCGTTATTCACTTTTCCTGAAAAATGTGGGTTCTTGACGAGATGTAATTGATTATTAGTTTGTTTTTTCAATGAGTAGGGTCCAGATCCAACCAAATCCTTATAAAAGTCTTTCCCTAAAGATTCTATCTTTGTTTTTGGCATTATTTTTAAAGGACTAAGATCAACAAGCAAGGTCGCTGAGTTTGAATTTAATAAAAAGGTTAATTCCCAATATGATTCTTTTTCGTTCATCTTTAGTTCTTTGATGTTCTTATAGGCATTGGAAAATATATTAGTGGGTTTTCTATATTCGTTAATCGAGAAAAGAATATCTTCCTGCGTGATTAGAGATCCATCAGAAAATTTAAGTCCCCGTGGGATTTTGAAATTTACGAATTTGTCACCGACCTCCCAATGACTTGCAAGTTCACCGACTATTTCTAAATCAGGTCCTAGCCGAACTAAGCTCTGAAACAGAAGGCTAGAGATTCTTTGCCCGTTTGCGTCTGTTGCAAATCTTGGATCGAGAGTTTTTGGTTTACTTTCCAGGGCCACAACGAGCGTCTGTTCTAGCTTCGGTTGAGATTTAGTGCAAGATACTAGGAAAAATGCTGTGATCAAGCTTACTAAAAAATACTTCATAAAAACTCCCAAGATTTCAGAATTTAAGACATCTGAATAGTAGTAGATTTTATGAGCCTGTGTCCAAATATTTAAACATTTATATGTTGAGCCAAAGCTTTAGTTCCGATCCTAACTATAAAATCAAAATTACGTGTTATATACAAAAATTACATGTAAACTCTATCTTATGAAACACGTCTTAATTTATATATTTCTTTTTGTATCAATTCCGGGTCAGTCTACAATTAAAACCGATAAAATGATGGGTATCCTTGCTGCTAGCGGAATTCCCAAAAAAGATATCAGCTTACATATCACGAATAAGAATAATGATATTTTTAAATGGAACTCAAATAAAAAGCGGATACCAGCATCACTTACAAAGATATTTATAGCGAGTGCTGCATTTGATCTACTAGGAAGCGACTACATCTGGACTTCGAAAATCACCACGGGTGCAGTTAGAAAAGGAAAAGAACTAAAAGGGCATATGTGTTTCTCTGGAGGGGGAAATCCTAGTCTTATTTCAGAGAAAATGTGGGAGCTTGCTAATCGGTTTCATAGAACTGGAATCAGGACTGTTTCTGGAGATATAATTGTAGACAGTAGTTTTTTTGATAGAGAGCTTTATGCAAGTGGAAGACAGGCATCTAGGGTTAGTAGAGCCTACGACTCTCCGGTTAGCGGTGCCTCATTTAATTGGAATTCAGTGAACTTATTTGTGAGTTTGGATGCTGCTGGGAAGCCAATAGTATATGCTGACCCGGAAAACAGGTACATTACCATCGATAATAAACTGAAGATTGGGAAGAAGAGAAATGTTAAAATCGAAAGACTTTCCTCACTGGCTGGTGACAAATTTATTGTAAGTGGTAGCGTGCCTAAGGGATTTAAGGAAAAAGCTTTCTATCGTGCCATAACTCAACCAGATATGTGGACTGGAGAAAATTTAAAGTCTTTTTTAGAGCGAAGAGGAGTTGTTGTCGCCGGGAGAGTAAGGACCGGATTTTGCTCGCCTGCTGAGCGTGAATTGGCAAGGGTTGAAAGTAAAAAACTATCTTTAGTTGTGATGGATATGATGAAGTTCTCTAATAATTTTTTAACGGAGATTTTAGTTAAAACCATAGCGAAAAAAGCTAATCCCAATGATCCTGGCAGCATGAAGAGCGGAATGGTAGAATTAAAAAAATATTTTGCTAAAGCTTTGCCAGGCAAAAAAATTGATATACCTAGCGTTTCGGGTTTGTCTCAAAAAAATAAAATAGCAACGGATGATCTGATCACTATATTAGCTAAGAAATATGGAGATTTTTCTTCAAAATATGAATTCGTATCTTCATTTCCCATCTCTGGGAGAGACGGTACTTTGAAGAATAGAATGCAATCTATCGAGGGTAGTGTTCGGGCTAAAACTGGACTTTTGAGTGGGGTTGTTGGTTTAGCGGGTTTTATTCAAGGTCAGTCTGGACAAGAGTACTACTTTGTAATGGTCTTAAATTCTAAAAACAAGAACAAGGAGTGGTTAGCTCGTCAAACGTTTGATAAAATGTTAACTAGGTTTGCAAAGGATAATTAAATGTTTCGGATATTAATATTTACCTTTTTATTGAGCTCATGTGTTAGCGATAGCAGCAAGGAGTCATCGAAATCTACCTCTAGCCCCAGTAAGGTTTTGGTGGATGGGATCGATGCAGAGACGCCTGTTGGCTTGAGTTTTAACAAAATGAATACAGAGGGCTACGATACCTCGGAATGGGTTGCGCCAGACTATTCTAACCAAATGGGAAAAATTGGTTATGATCCAGAGGTTTCCTTTACGGCATCTGGTAGACTTAGAATACATGTCGATTTTTGGAAAAGAATTTACTCTGAGTTTTCTAGTTGGCAGGGCCTACTTCATGACTCGGTACATATCGATTTAGTTTATGAAGAAGTCGATTTTTCTGAAATCATGTTGGATTCGCAAACAACCTATGCTCAGAAACTAAAATTGAGAAGGCAACTAGTTGATAGACTTAAAAAGAAAGTTCAGCTCTCCGTTGCAAATATAAGAGCAAGAAAGCCATTAAGTCCTTACGAAGCGGAGTTAAAATTAAAAATAGAGCGATATAGTGAGAAAGGGATTTTATCTAAACTACCAAAGAAAGGAAGGCTAAGGTTTCAGTTAGGACAGAAGGACTACATTCAAAATGGGATTTTTCATAGTGGGGCTTATTTAAAAGAGATCGAGCGAATCTTTGAGGAAAAAAACTTACCAAAAGAACTGACTCGACTTCCGTTTGTTGAATCCAGTTTTAATCTAAAGGCTAGATCCAAGGTAGGTGCTAGTGGGATTTGGCAGATTATGCCTGGAACTGCTAGGGGAAAACTCTCTAGGTCTTATTTTTATGATTATAGAAACCATCCCATAGAGGCGGCTAAACTGGCTGCAGATATTTTAAGGTACAACCATAAAGTTTTAAAGAAATGGCCATTAGCATTAACGGCCTACAATTACGGACCAGCAGGAATCAGAAGGCTGGTAAAAAAAGTGGGAACCTCTGATATTAACGAACTTATTAAAATGAGAAAGCGAAGATGGGGTTTTGCTAGCTCGAATTTTTACGCCAGCTTCCTCGCTATTCTAGAGGTGGAGAAAGATGCTAAGACTCACTTTGGTGAAGAAATTATTGTGCGTAGCCCTATTCCATTTGAAAGAGTAAAGACTAAAACATCAATATCTGGTGCCGAGTTCAAAAAAATTATGGATCAGTCCACAGATTTTAAAAAATTAAATCCACAGTTTAATTTATCTCGACTAGACTCCTATTCTTATTTAAAGAGAGGGCTACCTATTTATTTTTCTAGCAAAACGCAAGCAAGTAAGCTTGCTTTTAATGAGCTGGGGTCTTTCACTCCAAAATATGATAAGAAAAGCCATAAAGTGCGTCGGGGGCAAACCTTAAGTCAAATTGCGAGAAGGTATGGGGTGAGTGTCAGGTCCATCGTCCAGATGAATAATCTGAAATCAGCCAATCAAATTAAGATTGGCCAAAATTTGAAGGTCCCGATACGACGTAGGTAGTAGGCAATATCTTCTTATTCTTTGGTCGATGATATGTGCTCTAAAGACACTTAAAGAAGCCTTAAGGCTAAAATACACATTACTATATATAGTATGAGACAGTTGTATTTTATCACATTGAGTATTTTTCTATATTTTTCGTCGACTCATTCCTTTGCGCAGTTGGAGCGTCATTCCAATGTTGAAGAGCAGCAACTTGTAGAAGACAATTTTTTCTATGTTGCTGAAGTCACTAAGGAATTGAAGGAAAAGGTTGTAGATAGAAAATTACAACTAAGACTTCTACAGGAACTCATCTCAAGAGAAAAGTTGGATACAGAATTTCCTTTATTAAAAATTGGGTTTTTAGACGATATGTCTGATCGATATCGACTTCAATCATTAACCTACTATATCGATAATTCAAAAGTCTTTTCATTTTTTAGAGATGATAAAGACGGAAATTTAAAATTAAAAGATTTTAGAATTAATCTCGCCCCGGGTGAGCATAATTTGAAAGTTGTAGCTGAGTTTCTTGGTAATGATACGGGAGTATTCTCTTATTTGAGTGATTTTAAAGTTAGAACTGAAATGTTAGATCAATTTCAAGTGGTGCGCGGAAAGAATTTAAATCTGAGAATTAAGGCTTTTGAGAAGGGAAATATATTTACAGATTTTAAAGAGAAGCCTGCCCTTAAGATAGTAAGGAAGTAATTAAGTGCTAAGAGTTTACCTTAAAGTTCTAATACTAATAACTATGACTTCGACAGCAATCGCTGATTCGGAAGGTAGTCTTTTAACTGAGGCAAGTTTCTCCTTTAAAAAAGGTCACCTTTATAGAAGTCTCAAGATATTTGAAGGTGAGCTTTCCAAGCAAGCTTCTGATTTTATAGGAAAATTTGCAAATGAATATCTAGACACCTACCATACGCTTTCTACAGATAAAAAATTAAAGAAAATTTGTAATGAAATTAAATCTAAGCTTAATAAGACCAGTAAACCAGTCTTTCTACGATCTTGTATCCAAAAAGCACTCATCAATTCAGATTTAAAATGGTCGAGAGAACTTGTTAGGGAGCTTTCTAAAATTGATTCTAGCCTTGAGACAAACTTGGTAATTGCTAGTCATTATTTAATTGATGGGAATCCAGAACTTTGTATCGAGCATCTAAATAAGAAAAAAACGATTGAATACGAAAAGTCGAATCTTGGTGACCTACGGCATCTAACTTCAGCTAGGTGCGAAAGTACTAGAAAAAACTATGAATTGGCATCGCTAGATCTATTGAAAGTTGCGGGAAGTAGTAAAAAGTATTTTGATGCTTTATTTGAGTTAGCCTGGTTGAGCTATAAGCAAGGGGATAATGGAAACGCAAAGCAAAATCTTTACTCTATAATTTCTAGTTTTCAAGGTTTCGATGCGCAAATCCAAACAGTAAACTCGAAAAATTATTTCGATGCAAGATTGCTTAGAGCTTACATCTATCTGGCACAGAATAATATGGGAAAGGTCTCATTTGAGACCGAGAGTCTTGTGAGTGATTTAAAGAGTTATAGAGACGCTCACCTAGTTACCCAGAATCAGTTGAATACATTTTTCAAAAATATAGAAAAAATACCTTCAAATTGGATAAAGGTTCAAGAAAATTCAAAGATTGTACTCAATATAATTTCTGGTGCAAGAGATTGGTTGGGCCACAAAAAAGCTAGTTTTCTTGAGCGTGAGTTGATTCACTTCATTGCTTTAAAAGCTGAAAAAAGAGATATTGAAAGCTCGAGCAACGCTCAATATAAGAGGCAGATATCAGATCTCTATGATGCAAAGAAGAAATCTATTTTGATCCTTATGAAGGTTGCGAATAATCAAATCGAATCAAAAGTGAAGGGCTTTGAGTTAAAAACGCTTCTGCTAGGCAACGAGAGTCGAGTATTGGCCGATACTCAAGGTATAAAAGGAAAGGAAGATCTTCAAAGGAAGTTTAGAGAAAGAGGTGAATATTTAGATAGATACTTTGGGGGTAGTTCGTTATGACCCAAAGAATACTACTTTTGCTACTTTTTGCTATCCCAAGTTTTGGAACTAATGAACCTGACTCGGTTGTTAGGGATGTTTTTTTTGAATATAAGCAAACTAACGAGGACTACTTAGGCTCCATTAACGATGTTATTGATATTGAGTTTGCTTTGCGTAGACTTGAAAATACAAGAGAGTTTGAGCGCTCGCTTTCTCGCTTAGAAAAGAATTTAAAAAAATCTGTTAGAGAAACAGCAAAGTACATTGATAAATTCATTGCAGATAATAAAGACAAAGTTTTAATTGATGATGATTTACTTTTACGTATTGTTAAAATTCAGTTCGAGTTAGCTAACTATGACTTTGAAAATAAAATGCGAGTCTATCAAAAGAAGCTATCCGCCTATTATGGGGGGAGACTTAAGAACTCTCCTCAGGTTCCCTACCCAGATTATAAAAATGTAGAGAAATATGCATCTGAGTTACTTAATAAATATCCTTCTTCCAGCCTTGCGGATCATGCAAGTTATTTGAAGGCCTATTTAGCAGAGGAACAAGGAGATTTTGAATTAGCTAAAGCTAGATACAAAAAATTTATTTCTAAATACCCATATTCTTCTTACAAGCCAGAGATTCATTTTCGATTGGCAGAAATATATAATGATGAAGTTAATTTAAAGCAATCTTTAAAAAACTACCAAGTAGTATTAGACTTGAAAGATAAAAAGCTAAGAAACAAAGCTCTTTATAAGAAATCAGCCATACTCTACCAACTAAAGAATTACAGAGAATCTCTAAAGGGCTTTCAAGTTCTATACTCTGAAATCAAAGACATTAAATCAGAGGATAGATCTGTCTTAGTGCTTAAAAAAGAACTCAACGAGTATTTTGGCCTATTTATCATTAAAGGTTTAAATATCAAGGTAGATGGAAAGACAAAATTAGCTGCGATCAAAAGTGTTGCTGATCGACTAGAGCGTCATCAAGAGTTTGATTGGGCTAGAGATGTTTACAGGTTGTATATTAAGAACAACCCCACAGACAGAGAGATTCCTCTTATTTATAAGGCTTTAATAGAAAGTTTAGAAAAAGATGGAGACTATCTACAAGCAGGGAAAGAACGTACTAGAATGATCTCAAGTATTAACAAAAGATCTAGGTGGTATAAAAATAACATAAGTGATTTCCAAACAATCCTAGAGTCAGAAATGATATTGGAAAAAGCAAATCTGGAAATCGCAAGGGTGAAGGCAGAAAAAGCCATTGCAGATGGAAACTCCAAGAGTTTTCGATCTGCAATTCAATCCTATCGATTGTTTGTACGTAATTTCCCAAATAGCGAACAAATTTTTCTTGCTCAGTTCGAGTTGGGGCAACTACTTTATAAGCAAAGAAGCTACAAAGCTGCTCGGAAGGCTTTAGGAGCTGCATTGGATAGGAGCCTTGGTGAAGATTTAGATTTGGCAGCCTATGCATATTTCTTGGCCTCTGAAAAAGCACTAAAGATAAAACTGCCAAGCTTAATTAATTTGAAGCCCAACTCTTCAGCTGATGCGATAGAAATCAAAATAAGTGATAAAGAAAAGTCTCTAATTAGTTCTTCGAATATCTTTTTCCAGTTTAGTGCTGATATAGACAATATTAATTCAGTGAGGCTGTTTTTAGGTCAAATGTATATCGGCTCTGGAGACCTTGGAGCTGCTGAGTTTCAGTTGGCTAAAGTTATTACGTCTGCCTCCGACTCAGGTTTGAAGTCGATTGCAAATATAAGAAATGCCGCTAATTTTTTAACCGAAATTTATTCCTCCCAAGAAAGATGGAATGAGATAAAAAAACTTAGTGCGCGAATAAAAGGAATTAATGAGCGCAACGATATTGATATAGATATTGATCCAATGTCAAAGGTTGCAAGTAAGTCGATTGCGGATGCTAATAGGCTAAGTGCTGAAGGCAAAGATCTCGATGCAGCAGAAAACTATCTTACTTTTGCAATCCAGAATCCTAAGTCTCAATTTGCAAAACTATCGCGAGTACAGGCAGGTATTCACTTTAGAAAGGCATTAAGATTTAAGAAGTCGAATCAAAGTATCTTTCCTTTAGTAGGTAGTAAATATGATGAGCAAGCTAATCTAATCATTGTTCAAAACCTTATTGATAGTCTTCAGGTCAATTCTGCTTCAAAGAAGCTAACTTCATTGGTCAAAAAGTACCCTAAAAATCAAGATTTTAAGGGCTTGAAGCTTCTTCTCGACTCAGTGAGGAATAGAAAAATTGCTATTGCTCAAACATTAAAAACGACAGGTTTAAAAACAAATAAGGAATCACAGATATTTGAAGCTATCGAAACTCTAATTGACAGTGGTAATTTGAAATTGGCCAAAAAAGAAATTAAGTCTTTAAAATCAAAGACAAAATTAGGAGATCTGACTAAAAGGTCTTATCAGATTCAAATTGAATTTTTAGAGGCTAGATCGGATCTTCCAAATAGATGCATAGATTTTAAAAAACTATATGATAGTTTTCAGAAAGTAAATCTTAGTTCCAAAGAATCAAGTGATCTCTGTGACTTCGTGTTGGGTAGCAATAATACGGATCTGAAGGGATTCAATCTAGTCTCAAAAGACTGGACTCAGAGAACAAAATATATTGGTGTGATCTGGCTTTCTAAAAGCTCTAAAAATGTAGATCAGTTAATATACTCATTTTACCGAGATATGAGTCCATCGAGTCATTTTTTAGATCAGTTTGCGGTTCTAAACAATAAGCTTCCAAGTCCTGTAATTAGAAGTTTTAGGCTTAGCCCCACGGAGTTTGCTCTTTCTGAATCCATTCCTTGGAGAGATCTTTTCTATAAATCAAAGCTTTATAGCCCTGAGACTGAGTGTGAATTAAAATCCTATATTCGTTGTTATAAAAAAATGAAGAGCATCTACTCTAAGACCAAGTCGGTGGATGCAAGTTTAATGTTGGCAAAGGTAAGTCTAATTCTTAATAACGATAAATTAGCAAAGCGTTGGGTTGAAATAAGTAAATCAAAAAAGACACTTAGTCCTCAGGATAAAAGCGGATTGGATTCCATTTACAAAGAACAATCAGTTATACAATTGGTAAATCAAATATATGATTTTGGCGGGAATCCTGCGCTGTACTCAAGAGTTGCTGAATACTATATTAGAAATAATAACGAGAGAAGAGCTAGATTTGCTATCTCTACTGGTTACCGAAAAAATCAGAGCTCCATTGGTCTTCAGGCTCTAAATTCCTTCATGGACGGTAGTAAAGAGGGACTTTTCGCTGATTATGATGATCGCCAAAGGTTTGTAATTCAATTTTTAGACAAGAGTAGTGAGATAAAGCCAAAAACAAGAGCCTGGCGAAAAAGTCTAAGTTTACTGCAAGGTATTGTTTCAGATAAAACTATAGAACCAAAAAAGATCAGTAAAAGTATCTATTCCAACAGGATTTTAGCTCATTACTATTTCGTAAAAGGGGATAAAGAAAGGTCGGAAAACAAAAGGCAAATTATTCAAAGTTACTTACCTGAAAAACCTGATGAGAAAAGAGGCCTAGCCAATGAATAAATCACTTCTACTATTTGTTTTTCTGGCAAGTATCACGGTAAATGCCAAAAAAATTAATACCAAAAAAATCAATTCTCAAGCTCTTGAGAAAGTTCCTAAGTCTATTTTCTTATTGAAAAAGGCAGAGCTAAACATAAATGTTAACGAACCCAAAATACATCTTCCAGAAAAACAACTCGAAAGCGTTCTAACCGATGATAGACTATTTAATTAAAGTATTTTTAGGAATTAGTTTTCTCAGTGTTACTGAGGCTTCGCAGTTTTTTAATAAAAATGGCGAATTTGCCAACCCCAGGGTTAGGGAAACAGTAGTCTATATACTAGAAAATTTTGCTAAAGAATGTGCTGTGATATCAAATTTTGAATCTAAAATAGCTAAACAGCTTGAGAAAAAATACAGATCTCTTAGTGATACGAATTTTTCCGAACTAAAAGCTTGTTATAAAGAACAAATATCTAGTGTGGTTAGTACCCAATATCTGTATAGAAATCTTTGTACCGATCTAAGTATAAAGGGAATACCTGTATCAAACGATAAACTTCTCAGGCAATTTGTTGCTGTAAACCGATATTCTAAAGGGATAGGACCATTCCATACCATTTTGAATGATTGCCTGTCTAAATCTAATCAGTCGGGTCCCTATATTGTGGAGCAAAAAAGTACGAATTTTCAAAACAATATTCTTCTAGAGAAATTATTAAAATTAAAGGCGGGAAATAGAATCATCCCAAATCGAGAGGAGTTGAGATGAATAGACTCCTTGGCTGTTTATTTGTGATTATTTCTATGGATCTATCTGCCGAATGGGAATATCAAGGTGATGTTGCGCTAGGGAGTGTTTTTACATCAAATTTATATTTAGCTGATACATCTATTCAAACAGGATCGGGCGCAGGTGTTTTAGGTAATTTAAAAGTTGAAAAAAAATCTGATAAATACACTTTCCAATCAAGTTTGCAACTTGATCTTAAGCAGTACGGTGAAAATGCAAATCAAACCAATCACGATCTAAACCTACTATTCAATTACAACCCATTGGGAAGATTTGGTGCAGGTGCCTTCGTAAATAATTACTCGAACTTTTCTCCAGCCGTTGGTTTAGCTGACCCAGATGCATTGAATTTATTGAGTACTAAAATTGGTTTTGATAGCTTTTGGAAGATTAGTGATAAGCATAAGCTTTCACTAATATATTCTATTGATTCAAGAGCCTTAGACGATTCTGATTACGTAGTCTATTCTGATAGTAATCACACAAAGGCAGAATTTAATTATAAATACAATTTCTTACCAAAAACCTCGATGGTTGCGGGAATTAGACAGGGTGACAACGTATTTCCCAATGGTAAGAGCATTTTGACGGGCACACCATCTACCGAAGAATATAAGTATGATTCGACCTATGAAGCTGGGTTTTTGGGGATTGAAGGTAAACTGACTGAGTACACAAGCTTATATGCAGAGCTAAGTATAGTGAATTTAGATTATGAGGCTGACTCAGATTTTGGTGAGCCCATATTTAATCTAAAGTTCATAGATCAAATTTCTCCCAAAGATGTAGTGGTCGCAGGCTATGACTATTACGTTGAAGATTCACTCTATACCAACTGGTCTTTGACACAAAGAATGTATATTAGCTATTCGACTCTGATCAGAGACACTTTCGCTTTCTATATGGAATTAGCTTACTCCTATATTAATTATTCTACTCCATTTGATCGACAAGATCAGAGGTTGGCAGGGAACTTAATACTAGATTATGTATTTAGCCCACGCTGGTCTGTAAGAACTATGATCGATTTTGACTATTTAATCTCCGACGCGTATGATTCAGCAGATTCTACCTTTGACGCAGCTGCAAGTTATGAGAACTTTGGTGCTGGTTTAATGCTTAGAATGACTTATTAAAGGAGTCTTGCTTGAAAATCACACCACTAGGTGGCTTAAGCGAAGTGGGCATGAATTGTATGGTGCTCGAGTTAGGTGATCAGGTCTTTATCATCGATTGTGGAACCACAATGTCTCATTCACCTTGGTTGGGATATGATGCCGTATATCCTGACTTCAAATACTTAAAAGAGCTGGGAAAACCAGTGAGTGCATTGATCTTAACTCATGCTCATGAGGACCATGTGGGAGCTATTCCAAATCTATTAATGGAAGTAGAGGTTCCCGTGATCTTTTGTGGAGAATTTACTTCAGAGGTTTTAAGACAAAAGTTGGAAGATTTTCAGCTGTCTAATTCTACATTTATTGAAGAGCAAAAAGAAGATAAGCCTTGGAGACTTGGCGCCACCGGTTTTGAGTTTGTTTTGAATAACCATTCTATTTTCGAGTCCTACGGCGTGATTATTCGCCATAAAGAAGGAAATATTTTCCATTCTGGTGACTTTCGAATCGATCAAAATGAATACAAAGATAAAATCATGCGCCCAGCCCAAATTAAGAAAAAAATAGGTGAGTGTTTCTTAATGTTTTCTGATTCCACGAACTCTGAAAAAGAGGGTTGGAGCGAAGATGAAAAAAGTTTAGATAAAGATTTCCAAAAAATATTTAATTCTCCTTACAGAAATATTTATGTAACCTGTTTTGCAAGCAATGTTAGAAGAACTCAACACTTCGTAGAGCTTGGCTTAAAAGCTGGTTATAGAATCTGTCCCATTGGAAGATCTATGCATAAGTTTTTAGATCGATCCCATCGCTTTGGTCTATTTCAAATACCGAGTGATCGGCTGGTAGACATGGATGATTTAGGTCCATCCACTCCCAATATAATGTTTTTAATTACCGGTTCTCAAGGTGAGCAGAACTCGGCTTTAATGAGGTTAGCAAAAGGGGAGCAACGAAGGATTAAACTTCAAGAGGAGGACCTAGTTCTTTTTAGTTCTCTTCAAATTCCGGGAAATGAAACAAAAATTAGGTATCTTAAAAATCTCTTGAGCCACCATACCCAAAATATCATCGACAACAAGGTGATGCGAGTTCACTCCTCCGGACATGCTTTTCAAGAGGAGCAATTGGAGCTTTTAAATGCAATTAAGCCCAGACATTTTGTTCCCGTTCACGGTGACAGAATGATGCTTCTCAGGCATGCCAAGACAGCTAGGGAAGATGCAAATATTCAGAACGCTCATGTCTTACAAAACTATCAGAGTCTAAGGATTAATGGTGAGAATGCCTTGGTAGATTCTAGAGAGGATTACAATCTGCATTGGAAGCAGGATCAGTTAACTGGTTTTGTCAGTGATGAGGCCATAGCTCAAAAAAGAAGGATCACAAAGCGAGGATTAATCCTAATAAAGCTAATAGAGAGACATGCCTCGGGTGTGGAATTTTTTGTTAGAGCTTACGGTGTATTGGGTACAAGATCTGCCGGTGAAGTACAGCAAAGTATAATATCTGAGCTCGAAAGACTAAGTTCTATTTGGTACAAGTCCTCCAAAGATAAAACTCATAAACAATATTTAGATCTTGAGATCAGAAGGTTTTGTAAAAGAAACTTTCCTCAACGACCTGCCATAGATTTTGAATAAAAAAAACCACATGCGGTCAACATGTGGTTTTTTTGGGTATATTTAAAACAGCTTTAAAATAGTGCTGTGCTAAAACCTAGTCTTTCATTCTTGCTATCAAGAACTCTGTACGGATTATCAGCGTGATCAATCAAATAAAGTGTTGGCTCAAGATTCTTTCTAAATACAACAGGAATTTTAGCCTGTCCTGGGTAGAAACCACCACTCCACATAGATTTTGGATCTAACTCAAAAGTAAATGAGATAATTCCATGCTCTCCATAAGACCAATCTGTAGTGTCACCACTTGCAATGTATAGGTCAGAAGATTTTTGTGGTTTGTAGTTGTTCCAAGTAGCCATTTTACGAGCCATTACTTGGTGAACTCGACGGTCTCTTTCATTTCCGATCTCTTCATTTTTTCCGCCCCAAGGGTAAAGAATAAGTTCAGAGAAAGTGTGGAAAGATAAAAGTATCGTCACATTGTCATGCATCTCTACAAAGTTTTTAACTGCTTGAGTTTCTGGCTCTGAGAAAGGTGCTGGTCCCATGTATACATCAGAGTTAGTTCTGGAAGATGATCCACCAGTTCCCCAGCCAAAACCGTAGTTTCTATTTAGATCTACTCCGTAAGTTCCATCATTATTATTCCTACGGTTTTTTCTCCACATTTTGTATCTACCTGTGGAAATATCCCACTCAAGACCATCTGGATTTACGATAGGAATGATGTTAATTTCTCTAGAGTTAACAAGGCGAACGATTCTTTCGTCCCCAGCGTTATACATTTCTACGAGATGTCTAGCTAGCATCAATGGCATTTCTGTAGAAAGATGCTCACGTGCGTGGTGGGTTCCAGTAAATATGATTCCCGGTCTTTCCATAGAGTTGTCAATGTCACCAGAAATTCTAATGTTATAGATTTTTCTACCTTCACTAGATAAACCAATCACATCAAGCTCAACAATACTTGAGTTTAAAGCTTTGATCGCTTCCATTTCAGTAACTGCCTCTTGGAAGTTATGAAACTTTTCATCTTCTGGAGGAAAATCCAAAAGTGAGTAGGGAGCAACAAACCATTCAAGTAATTTGCCTTCTTTCTCAATGATGTTTTTATCTTCAGCATTACCTAAAGCAACTATGTAGTCGTCTTCAGTGATTTCAATTGTAATACCTTTATTTGCGAGTGCCGTTCTTTCTTCTGCATTGGTGGCACGAACCTTCATCCATAATAACTCTCCCTCTTGAACGTCCACATTATGATTGTGGTTGTGAGAGTGATGATTTGCAGAGAACAGAGATCCTGCGGCAAGAAACGCCACAACACCGATCCAGATTCTTTTCATAGCTTCCTCCTTGAAGTAGCATAAATGCTAGCACTCAAGGCTCTGGATGGGCTCTGTTTATTGACTACCTAGCTAAAGGTCTAGTTCATATTCACGGTGGCGATGTAGGGAAGGTTTCGGTAGAAACCTTGAAAATCTAATCCGAAACCAACAACGAATTCGTTACCAATTTCAAAACCAGTGAAATCCACTTCACAAGGTTCTTTTAAACAATCTGGTTTGATTAAAAGGGAGGCAGTTGTTATGCTTGCAGGCTTCCTAGCTTTTAAAACCGACTTTAAATAGTTCATTGTAAGGCCAGTATCCACAATGTCTTCAATCAGTAAAATATGCTTATCTTTTATGGAGGAGTTGATATCCATGGTGAGCTTCACTTCACCGGAGCTTTTTGTGGAGTTACCGTAGGAGCTACATCCGTAAAACTCACATTTAATGTCCATATCAATGTTGCGCAGTAAATCAGCATAAAACATGATGGAACCTTTTAATACTCCAACTGCTATCACTTCCTTGCCATCGAGCTTCTCTTTGATGGAAGTACCTAGTTCTTGAATTCTAGTTTGAATTTTTGCTTCAGAAATTAAAGTAGATAATGTTAGATGTTCCATTCCCGTCTCCTAGCTCCCTCAGGTTTATCTCTACAGACGAGCAAAGTCTACAATAAGCTCTTTGATGATGCTAGTTTTTCCCCAGATATATCACAAAATAAAAGTCTGTCTGGTTTTCCAGGAAGGCTGGGCTTTTGTAGATATTGAGAACATCTGTGGATAGAGAGTCTTCAGGGATAACAATACTGGTTTGAGGTAAAAATCCGCGGATAATAATCATAGATCCAGGCTCAATGATAGCAGAATAGGCGAGCGCTTTTTGTATAGGTCCAGAGTTGGAGTCAAATTGATAGGATAGGGAGAACTCTGAATTTACGATACTCTCAGTACTTGTCCAATTTACTTCTAGCTCCAAATTCGTCTGATCTTGACTAAAAGACTCAGTGAAAACAATGGGAAGCTCTTCATTGATAACACCACTTTCAAATCGGCTAAGGCTACTAGTGTTCACAAAATCTACTTTAGGTGTTGCTTTGTAGATCAGGTAGTCCCCTTGCTCTTGAAGATCATCCTCATTTTCCCAATACTGAGAAGCTTGCGCCGGAGTTAGCTCCATAAACGCAAAACTAAGCTTATATGTACTCCAATCTAAATTTGTTAAAGTCTTGTCTTCTTTGTTTTTACTCGTGATCTCTAGAAGTGGTGCGAGCTCTACTTGTTTCTTAACATCTATAACGATATCTTTTCTGGCATTGTTTGGACGTACAAATTCATCGTCTGATTTTACTAGATCTTTTAGGTCTCCTACGTTGAGTTGATCTATTTTTGTATCAAAAGATTTCCAGGTTTTGACAAAGAAGTACCCACTGCCGATACCCAAAGCGAAAAGAAGGAAGGTATAAAACCCAGCACTCTTAAGTGCCCTTTGCTGAATGCCAATCTCTGGTGGCTTAAAACTAGGAATATGTACACCACAATTGGCGCAATATTCATCTTGAGGTTGTTCGAATCCACATTTGGGGCAATTTATAATCATACCTTAATGGTATCGAGTTCCAGGATTAATGTCTAAGACTTAAGCCCACAAGCAGGGCTTTAGCTCAGGGGATCCTTTTTTATCATTGTAGAAAGTGATACTGGAGGTGAT
>JBGCGH010000055.1:0-6738 GCA_045110695.1 Bdellovibrionales bacterium
GGTGAGGCTACTAAGATTTCAAATTATATTTTAAATGGTGATAAGGCATATATAGCAACAGTGAAGTTAGGGGTGTCTACGGATACCTGGGATATCACGGGCAAAATTCTTGAAGAGAATCTAAGTTTGCCACCAAAAGAATTTATCAGAGATTTTGCCCAGCAACTTGAAGGGGAATTGGACCTAAAAGTTCCAAGTTATTCTGCGATTAAAAAAGATGGTAAAAAACTCTACGAATACGCGCGCGAAGGAAAAGAAATCGAAGAAATTCGCCGCCCGATGAATTTTAAAAAAGTAGAGATTCTTGAGCAATCAGAGGATGAGTTAAAAGTATTTTTGCATTGCTCTAAAGGATCTTATATTCGTTCCTGGGCCCAGACCCTAGGCGAGAAACTTGAAGTGGGCGCTTGCCTCAGTGGTTTAGAAAGAGTTCTGTCTGCTCCTTATAAGTTGGAAAACGCTCAAAGTTTGGAGGATGTTTTATCTGATATTCAAGCAGGTAAAGACTTGTCTTGTATGGTTCCCATCTCTGAATGTCTTTCCCATTGGCCATCTATCTTTGTAGATGGATTAGAGGCAAAGCTTCTTAAAAACGGAACTGTAACTCATTCCTTACAAAACCGGCTTAGATTTGTAGATTACATAAAATCTAAAGATAATAGTTTGAGCTACGAAGGCGTAAAAGTATATTCCGGCCATTCCAGAAAACTCCTCTCCACACTAGTTCGCAAAACTCCAAAATCCTACAAAATCGCAAAAGTATTTAATCTATAAAACTATTTAGACTGGTAAAAAAATATCGAAATGCTAGGCTTTATTTACCTTGGGTTCCTTCTCGTGATGACGCAATCGCTTTGTAAGGGGTGGCAGTAATTGCTTTGTAAGGGGTGGCAGTCACCCGATTGTCCTCTACTCATATTTGCAGTCTAGGAAGACGGTTTTGTCAAAAAAATTGCCTGAGCCGAACCCAGTTTTAAAAATAGGGTCAAAAATAAGGTTCATGGACAAATTCTTTTTCTCATCGTTATTTCCGTGTAATAGGAATTGAAATTCTGTCTGCCCATTCAGTCTGCTTATTTCGTCAATATGAGAAGAGCTCCAAGTGCCCCATGATTCACCTTCACCGAATTCTATACTGCCAGGTCCAGAATACCCATCAGTCCTGTAGTATTCTACATCAAGATGAATTTCAAGATGGTCTAAATTGGTAGCCACACATTGAATAAAATTAGGGTGGACCTTTTTACTATGAAAGGGAACATTCATCGTGTGAGCATGCCCTGATAGTATTAGAATTGAAAGAAAAAGATTGGTTGTGATTAAGTTCATATTTCCCCCTTGAACTTGCCAGAATGATTTCTGTATCAAGAATATGGCTTTTTGAATCATGAAAGTAAAATTAATTGATTTTATAATGCTATAAGAATAGATTATAAATCTATGATAGATATTCTTAACATTGACTCAGACAGAGCTAGAGCATTTTACTATCTTTCTTTGGAAAAGAGCTTCTCTAGGGCCGCAGAGGTATTGGGCATATCCCAACCTGGTCTTTCTCAAAAAATTTCAAAACTTGAGGATGAGCTAGGTGCAACTTTGGTGATTAGGACGACTAAAAGTCTACAATTGACCGATTTGGGACAAAAATTCGTTCAATATTATAAGACTAAAATGGAGTTAGATAGGTCTTTATTGAATGAAGTTTCCTCTCAGAACTTTGAATATACTGGAGAGCTTCGATTGGCGAGCTATAGCTCAGTAGTAGACTCCGTCGTGATTCCTGTTATGAGTAAATTTCTAGCCGACAGCAAGCTTGGATTTAATATAAGAACAAAAGAAATGTATGAGCTTAAAGTTGGCCTGTTTTCTGGCGAAGTAGATTATATTATAACTACAGAACCAATAAAGAAATCTGGGTTCTCAAATCTTAGAATTGGAACAGAGGAGAATGTTCATATTTTACCTCGAACAAAAAATAAAGGATTACCCTTCCTTGATCATGATGAAAATGATACTACGACTTTCGATTTTTTTCAGACTGTTCATAAAAAGACAGAATTTAGAAGAAGTTATTTAGACAATATCCATTCAATAATTAAAGGAGTTGAGTTGGGAATTGGGCAGGCTATTGTATCCAAACATTTGGTTTCTTCAAATAAAGAAATAGTTCAAAAAAAATATCGAGCAAAAATGAAAACAGACATATATCTTTGTTTTGTTGATAGGCCATATTACTCAAATTTGCACAAGACTGTTGTAAGGCTAATCAAAAATGATTTTCAAAGATATTTGGAATCACTCTAAATAGTAGACTTATTCCCTTATGAATTAGAGTTCTATTGACGGTACAAAATGATAATCCGGTCATTCACGTTTTTGCGCTAGTCTAGTAAAGTGTAATATTCATCTACAGGTGTATCGAATTCATTATCTATAACTCCATAGGAATCAAGAAGATAAGTGACTGCTTGTTGATCAGTTAGTTCAGGTTGAGAAAGAGGTTCTTGACTATTGAAGACTAAGGTTAGCGTTAAAGCCAAAGCTGCCGGCATAGCAATGAGCGCTAATTTTTTATTCCACCAGCTGGTTCGGTATTTAATTTTATGATTTAGAAGCTCCCACTCATTGGGATGAGCTTTAAAATTTGAAGCAGAATCATGCTTTTCTAAAAAGGATTTTAATTTCTGATCTGTATTATTCATAACTTACTCCATGTTTTTTTAGATACTCTATAAATTGAGATTTTGCAGTATGTAGCCGTGATTTAACGGTTCCGACGGGGATTTCCTCGATTTCTGAGATCTCTTCTTTTGTAAATCCTATTTTATAGTAAAGAACAAAGCATACGCGGAACTTTTCACTTAAATTGGCAAGAGCCATGCTGATGATTTCTCGAACTTCTACTGGATCTGGTGCCGATGCTTCTTCCGGTATATTTTCTATTAAAACGAGCTTCTTTTTTCTGAGATGATCTATCGCTACATTTACGGCGAGTCTGTGCATCCAAGTTTTTTTAGAGGAGTTGCCCTTAAATCCATTAAAGCTCTTCCAGGCTTTATAGAAAGTTTCCTGAACGAGATCATCGGTATTCTCAGGCCCAACCATCCAGTAGATCGTTTTTCTAACGTGCCGGTTTTGCTCATCATAAAGCTTTTTAAATAAAGTTAGCCGGTCCTCCTCTGAAAGACCAACTAACATTGGGAAGAATTTGTCCTTTAAATTCATTAATTTGTAGCCTCGTCATTATCATCATAGTCTCTTTTCATCCCTCTGCGTCCTCTGCGATGATCTTTATTCTTTTTTTGAAGTTCAGCAAACTCTACTCTCTGCTCTGGAGTAAGAATTTTTAGTAATTTAATTAAGTTTTCAAACCGGCTATTACTGTGGGCCATTCTCATGTCTTGCAGTTGTTTATGAATCTTGCGCATATCATTTTCGTTTAAGTCAATAATCGCCTGATGCATGGATTTTTTTAATTCTTTTCGAAACTCTTTTTTACCCCGGCGATCCTTCTTCTCTTCTTTTTTAATGGCCTTTATTTGGGTTTTCTGTTCAGAACTTAGGTTAAGCTCTTTCATTATTTTCTTATTTATTCCACCTTTACCATCAAAATCTCCTCTTCTGGCTTCGGCATGGGAGCTAAGCGCTAGGGCTAATAAGATGGCAAATGTGTATCTACTGATTAGTTTAGTGTTCATTATAAATTCTCCTTTAGCTTATTGTTACTTGGTTAGACGGTAAAGCACCCCAAAAGGTTCGATTTTCTTTAAAAAACAATAAAAAATATAGCTCCCATTGGGGGAGTCAGCCTAGCTAGGCCTAAAAAGCGGTTTTGATTTTATTGTGCAAATTGTAATTAGCGTGTAATTTCAATGATTTGCATAATAATTCTTACCCGTAGAGGAAAAGTGACAAAGGTTTTCCTTTCACCTTTAGATAATTATCTTCAAACGGAGTAATCAGGCTATAGTTTGGGGGGGGCCATTGAATTTTGCAATCCAACTAAAAATTTTTCCGAATTATTGATCAATTCTAGAAAATGGGCCTTTTTTAGCCTTTTTGATAAATGTTAGCAGCAGGTGATTTTTTTCTCTTTTCCTTTAAAAAACCATTTTTTACTACTCAGTTAAGAGGAGTTTAAGGTTAATTTTTGAGTATATTATCTAGTGATTTCAAAGCTCAACTTCTTGAATAGATTTATATCTAAATACAAGATTTGCGAAGAATCCATTTAGACTTCTATTATCAGTAGTTCCAAACATTTCTTGTGAAAGATAGGTATCAGCTCTATATCCTATGTCGAGAGATACAGTGTTTTTCGGAAAAAGATGAATGGAGGCCGTCCCCGTGAGTCCCGGTCTTATAAAGTGTTTCGAATCATCGGCGAAGCGATTGTCTCTATAGTAGATGTAGGACAGGGCGAGGCCACCGTATAATTTTATGGCTAAGTTCTTCCAAGCAGGAGAGATGCCTAAGCCAAAGGCCCAAGTGGCACCGTAGGCTTCTCGGTTTTCGTTCCTAGGAGCTATGAATATGGATCTGGGAATTAAAATACTAGGAGTAATGGAGATGCCACCAATTTTGTCGAATAATTTTCTGTGTTTCTCTGGTACTTTATCTCTGAGCTTTTTGAGTCCCTCTTGGTCCACCTCTGCATATAGTCGCAATTCGGTTCCACCAATGAGCCCATTACCTTGGTCTACCGTTTCAGGGTAAATATTTGGTAATACATATTGAGCGTAGCCGATACCGAGATTTGCATAGACGGGGAGCTTGACTTTCTTTTTGCCATTTTTTAGTTCTTTGACACTAGTGTCTTGGGATGTCGTTTTTTGTTTTACTGGCTGATTTCCGTAGCTGGTAGCTGCTAAAAAGATTATTAAAGTAATACATGTGATTTTATTTAACATTGGTAAGGCCTCCTCACTCTCCCTGTTTTGCCACCTTGATATTTTAGAGTCAAATGCTGATTCCGCCCCAATATAAGTAGAAGTTTTGGATGGGAAATCCCTTTTTCCCATACGCAGTTCTGTGTCTCTTTAATTCGATCTTATTGTTAGCGATGAGGCTGTCAATTTTAACCTATTAGCATGATTTATGAAACGTGGTTTCTAGTAAAACTCCAGTTTTTATAGGTATTTAGCTTAAAGGATTGATTGCTTTCCCTAGCCTTATCTTGTACAAGAATCCTAACATTAACATCTCTCTATAGCGAAAGCCAAAACGCTATTGTCTAAAAGGCACATGTGAGGGATTTGGAGGTAAAAATGGCTATTACTAAAGAAGAAAGAGAAGCAACGATCAAGAAATTTGCAAGACAGGCTGGGGACACAGGTAGCCCAGAAGTTCAGGTTGCTCTAATCACTGACAGAATCAACGATCTAAATGTTCACTTCAAAAAGAACAAGCAGGACAACCACTCTAGACGTGGATTGATTGCTCTTGTTACTAAAAGAAGAACCTTGTTAGACTATCTAAAGAAAAAGAATCTTCAGAGTTATCAAGGTCTGATCAAAGAATTAGGCTTAAGAAAATAATTAAGTTAAAATTTTAGAAGGCCTGCCAAATGGTGGGCCTTCTGTTTATTAAGGATAAGTTTATTAATGTAAGTAGACTTTGAGTTGTTGAAAAAGAAAAAGATAAAATCAGGAGAAAAAATTGAATCCAACTACAGTAAAAGCAATGGTCGGTAATAACGAGATTACCATCGAAACAGGAAAATTAGCCAAGCAAGCAGACGGTTCTGTTGTTGTTAGCTGCGGAAATAACGTAGTACTAGTAACAGTAGTTTCAAGTCGTAGAGAGTCCACATTGGATTTCTTTCCTTTAACTGTTGAATACCAAGAAAGAATGTATGCCGCGGGTAAAATTCCCGGAGGCTTTTTTAAGCGTGAAGGAAGACCTTCTGCTGATGGAATATTAATTTGTCGTTTGATCGACAGACCTCTTCGTCCAAAATTCCCTGAAGGATACAGACAAGAAACTCAAGTAGTTGCTACAGTGCTTAGCTCTGATGGTACATTCCCATTAGGTGTGTTATCTGGAATTGGTGCATCCACTGCTACTCATATCTCCGATATCCCTTTTGATGGCCCAGTGGGTTTTATAGAAGTAGGAAGAGTGGATGGAAGCTTTGTTTCTAACCCTAATGAAGAACAAAAAGAGCAGAGTGATATGGAATTCTTCATCGGCGCAACTCCAGAAGGTATTCTAATGGTTGAGGGAGAGTCAAAATTCGTAAGTGAAGCTGACGTTCTTAGCTCCATTAAATTTGCTCACACTGAGCTAAAAGGCTTATTTGCTGCTCAAAATGAATTAAGAGAAAAAGTAGGAAAAACGAAGAGAGAGTTCTCTCTTCCTGAATATGACGCTGACTTTAAACAAAAAGCAGAAGATTATTTAACTCCTAAAATTAAAGCCGCCCTTGCTATCACTGAGAAAATGGCTAGATATCAGGCCGTAGATGATGCAAAAGCAGAAGCTACATCTGCTTTACTTGCTGATATTTCAGAAGACAAATATGACTCTTACAAGAAGGACCTTGGTCAAATTGTAGGGGACGTTAAATATAACGTTGCTCGTTCAATGGCAGTAGATGAAGGCAAGAGAATTGACGGTCGTGATTTCACAACAGTTCGTCCTATTTGGACAGAGGCTTCTGTTCTTCCTAGAGCACATGGTTCTTCTGTTTTTACAAGAGGTGAGACTCAGGTTCTTGGTGTTGTTACACTAGGTACT
>JBGCGH010000056.1:0-52577 GCA_045110695.1 Bdellovibrionales bacterium
TGGTACATTTGATGCTATTCACCTAAAGATCAAGGATGTGGATAAAAATGAAGTATCCCAAACTTGGATCAATATGGATGAAATCCCAATTAACGGTGCGGCTAAAATGATTCAGCCAAGCCAAATGGGTGAAGTAAAAATGGAACTAAAAAGCTATGCGAGAGGCAACTAAGTCTATCTTTTTAAATACCTGGAAAAAAGTGGTTTTGACTTTGCTGTCAGCCACTTTTTTTGTTTTAAGTTTGAGCGCTTCTGATTTTCAAGTTTTATCTAAAAAAGCTAAGAATTTGAGTCTACAAAGAGATAGAATTCAGATGGCTAGAGTTCTAAATGAATTTATTTCTAGCTCTCCTAATACTCTTGAAAAACAGAAAGCCATACGTCTATTAACTAGATTAACAGAAATCTTTTATACAAATAAGGCACAGCAAGATTATGAGATAGCTGTGACGAAAATTAAAAACGAACCAGAGGTGGCCGAGGAACGTTTGCTAGATGCGCTGAAGATTGAGCCACAAAATGCAAAGTTAGTGGCAAGCTTATTGTACGTTAGGTTGGTTCAAAAGAAATGTGACGGATCCAAATCTTGGGTAACTAAATTAGCCTCCTGGAATCCTTACTCCGAAAATCATAAAAATTTGGTTCTTAAAATGACTTCTTGCTCTGGTAATTCCGGAGACTGGGCACAGCTTCTAGAAACTTTGCCTGTATCTAAGGATCACCCTGAACTTAGTATTGGAGCTGCCCAGTTATCTCTTTTAGAGGGTGAGCTTGAAAGCGCAACGAGCCTACTAGAAAAAGTAAATGATGAAAGTATATCCAAAAACTATTTACTTGGTAGTATTGGCAAACAGCTGCAAACCACTGATTTTACCAGGTATTTCCAAAGGTATGCAGATCTTTGCCGCTCTTTGCAAAAGTCCTATGACTCTAGAACCCACCAATTAGATTTAAACTACCGAGACTGCTTAGAGGTGGAGACAGTGGAAAAAGCCTATGATATAAAGGGCCGAGTTATGATCAAAAAGGTAGTGAAGTGATGAAGTTATTTTTCGGAATGGTATTAGTATTACAGCTTGGGTGTGGTGTTAGAAGTGACCCAATCCCTCCTGGTCAACCTCCGTTTATCGGTAAGGGTAAGCCTGACAAGCTGAAGCTCTACTACAATAAAACTAGGGATATGTCTCCAATGGAGAGTCAGATCTTAGACTCTTTACAGGAAGAAGAGGAATCTAAAAAAAAGAAAAAGGCCGGGGATGAAACTCCTTAAAGTAGAAGCTACGGGAAATGACTTTATCGTAAATGTCTTAGCTCCTGGTGAAGCTGTGCCTAAGGATAGCAAACTCTCCTCTTTGGCCGTCCAACTTTGTGAACGTAAAAGATCTATCGGGGCGGATGGGTTTATAGTTTTAAACAAAAAAGACAATATTAATATAGATTGGTACTTTTATAACTCTGACGGCAGTAGTGCGGAGATGTGCGGAAACGCAGCTAGAGCCATAACAAAGCTTGCCGTAGAAAAGTTGGGTATGGAAAAAAAAATTAGCTTACACACACTTAGTGGGCCAGTAAGTTTAGAGTATTTATCTGAATCAGAATTCAAAATTGGAATGTCTAAAAAAGACTTAGTTGCGGAGACGGACGCATATAGAATTTGGGACACAGGTGTTCCTCATTTAGTCCAAGAATCTATTTGGCAAATGTCGGATGATTTTCGACAAGTAGCAAGGGAGCTCAGGTTTCCTGAAGAACTTGATTCAAAGGGGGCAAATGTTTCTTTTTGGTATTCTTCTAAAGATAAAATCAAAGGTATAAGTTTTGAAAGAGGAGTGGAGGATTTTACTCTAGCCTGTGGAACCGGTGCATGTGCTTTAGCCTTAGATTATTTTAGCCGAACCGGTGAAGACGCTGTAGCCGTGGAAGTTCCAGGAGGAACTCTCCGGGTAGAAATGTCCGGAGAGGATTTGTTTTTAATAGGACCGGCGAAAGTTGTAGCAACACTAGAGGTAGAAATATGAAGAATTTAACAGGCGTGATCACAGCGCTTATAACTCCTTTTAAAAATGGGGAAGTGGATTTTGAATCTTTGAACTCATTGATTCGAGCGCAAGTAGATCAGGGGATTAAAGCCCTTGTTATTAATGGTACTACGGCCGAGTCGCCTACCTTGGATTGGTCGGAGGTAGAAAAAATATTTAATCAGGTTAGACAACTGTTCCCGGACTTAGTTTTAATTTTGGGTACTGGTAGTAATTCTACTAAAAAAGCGGTCGAGCTTACTAGAAAAGCAAAGGATCTAGGTGCAGATGCCGCTTTGTCAGTAGTTCCTTATTATAACAAGCCAACCCAAGAGGGAATGGAGGCTCACTTCACCGAAATTGCAAAGTCCGCTGATATCCCAATACTTCTTTACAATGTTCCCGGTAGAACTGTAGCTAGCCTAAATCTTGAAACAGTAATTAAATTATCTAAAATTAAGAATATAGTAGGTATCAAAGAAGCCAGTGGTGATCCCGTTCTGTGTAAAAACATAAAGGAATCTACAGAAAATTTCGTTGTTTTGAGTGGTGATGATGACACCTACCTTCAATCCGCGCTCTTAGGGGCCGATGGAGTGATAAGCGTAATTAGTCATATTCTCCCAAAGCAATTCATCGACTGGACGGGAAGGGCCGTAAGTGGTGATGAGAGTATTTTAACAGAGTATAAAAAAGCAGCGTCACTTTGTGATTTACTTTTTAAAGAGCCAAACCCCACTCCTACAAAGGCCTGTTTGAAAATGATGGGTTTAATATCTTCTGATGAGCTGCGCCTTCCACTTATGAGTTGTTCGGAAGCTTTAGCAAATGAGCTGTCTAAAGAATTAAAATCTCTAGAGGTCATAAAATGAATTTATGTGTTATTGGTGCAAGTGGTAAAATGGGTAAGAATATAATCTCACTTTCTGGTGAAGAGGGTTTTACTGTTGTTTCAGAGCTCGGCAGAGAAATAGGAAATTTAGATAAGTTTCCTGATGGAGTCGATGTTGTGATAGATTTCTCCTTACCAGAGGCCACAGCCAAAGTAATAGAATTATGCAAAAGCTCGAAACTGCCATTGGTATCAGGAGTTACTGGCCTTACAGATGATCAATACAACCAATTGCAAACTGCAGGAAAAGAAATCGCGGTACTTTGGTCACCAAACATGAGCCTTGGTGTGGCGATGTTTAGAAGAATGTTAAGGGAGTTCCAAGCAGCCAAAAACTGGGATTTCCAAATGATAGAAACTCATCATACAAAAAAACAAGATAGCCCTTCAGGAACAGCAAAGATGCTTATGGGGGAGCTGGAAAAAGCCACTCAGAAATCTTCCAAGGTATCCGATATGAGGCTTGGAAATGTTTATGGTGTGCATCAATTGTTTGCGGTAGGGCCTGAGGAAGAGATTGAGATCACCCATAGAGCCTTAGATAGGAAACTTTTTGCCAGAGGTGCATTGCAAGTAGCAAAGTGGTTGGTTTCTCAAACTAACTCAGCCTATACTATGGAAGATTATATAGAATCCATAGTGAGAGAATAATGCCAAAAGCACTTGTCGTCTGCCAAGTTAACGATACCCAAAGTTTAGAGCCTTTAATGGAGGCTGTTAAATCCATTGATTCTGAGTTTGATCTACTTTCTGTAAGTTCCGTTTATCAGTTACCTTTACAAGAAGGCTCTAGAAAGCGTACGCCCGGTCAAGGTACCTACTCTCATCAATTAAATGTTGGTATCTCATTGGAAGTTGTTGGAGAGCCAAAAGAGGTTCTTGAACAAATTAAAGAGAAGGAAGAGGAGTTAAGGCTTATATGGCGCACAAAGTTTGTGCATTGTAGCTTGAGCCTATATTTAGTGTTTTTATCAAATCAGAACATGATGTTGCCTTCCATATATATTCCTCATCCTGATTTTGTGTATAAAAAGGACTGGATGTTAATTGGCGCAGAGCTCTGGCCAGAGTTTGTGCACCCTATTTTAAACGAAAAATTGAGTATTGTAGCAAGAGATAGTAAGATACGCTCGTCAGACTACTTTTTTGCCCAAGGTAAAAAGCTTTTGGATTTTCCGTTGGCGGATAGTTAGCTGGTTCTAAGAACGAACTTAAGGAGATAATAATGAAATTTTTTATTGATACTGCAGACATCAATGAAATTCGCGAAGCAAACAAACGTGGATGGGTAAACGGTGTTACAACCAACCCTAGTCTGATCGCAAAAGTAGGTGGAGATCAAAAAGAGATCATCACTGAAATTTGTAAGGAAGTGGATGGACCAGTACATGCTGAGGTAATCAGTCTTGAGGCTGAGGGAATTTATAAAGAAGGTCTTGAGCTAGCAAAGCTTGCTGATAACGTTATCGTAAAAATTCCAATGTGTGAGGATGGTCTAATAGCAACGAAGAAATTTGCGGCAGATGGAATCAAAACAAATGTAACTTTATGTTTCTCGCCACTACAGGCTTTGTTAGTTGCTAAAGCGGGAGCGACTTATGTTTCTCCGTTTGTTGGAAGACTCGATGATATTGGTAATGTAGGTATGGAGTTAATCTCTGAGATGCAACAGATCTACATGAACTACGATTTTGACACTCAAATTTTAGTAGCTAGTGTGAGAAGCCCAGGGCATGTTTTAGAAACAGCTATGATTGGTGCAGACGTGGTTACGATTCCATTTAAAGTTATGCAACAGTTGGGTAGTCATCCATTGACTGATATTGGAATAGCAAAATTTCTTTCTGATTTCGAGAAGTCCAAGTAATACATGAGAGGAATATGCGCATTCGCAATTTTCTTTTTAATAGTTTCCTGTTCGAGTCTACCTCGAACAGGAGAACTAAATTATTCTCTTTCATCGATTAAAAAAATTGTTCAAGATATAGTTCCAGGAAAAATAATTCGTCGAAGTGTTAACGGTCGAGTTATGACTTCGGAGTCTTTTAATTTACCTAGAAACTTTAGAACTCAAAAAGTTGCTATGACAAAGTCTGGCAAGTGGACTGAGCTTGGAAGGGTGACTCTAACCATACTTGGCTCTGAGCGTCCTTATTATGTAGAGTTGGGAGTGGAGTCTATGCTGTGGAATGGTACATCCTACCAGCCAAATGGCCAGTTAGAGGAATATACCAAATATTTGATTGATAGAATTCAAAATGAGCTGGCCAAACGTCATGACAATCGTGACCTCATTAATGATTTTCGGGCCTTCTAAGTATATAATTTCATTAGGTGAATAAAGAAAAACCGATAGCAGGAGTGGTGCTTGAGTTATTCTCATTACAACAAACATTTAAGTAAAATTTCTTATGGTAGATCCATTCGATTTTTTACGGTTATGTTGTTGAGCTTTCTTTATCAAACCACTCAAATTCCCAATATTCAGCATAGGTTTTTTATCGAACCGATCCAAATTAAAATCCCAAAAGTTTCTCTTTTAGCTTCTTTAACTAAAGATTTTAATCAGGAATATGATTTCAAAAAAACGGTTTTTTCTTTTCCATTAAAATCTGAGGTGATGGAGTCAGACTATAATTACCAAAGACCTACCATAAAGAGCTTTGACGAGGGACTTATCATTAGCAAGGAAGAGTTCATCATTGGTGACCATCGGTTTTTCTCTGAGGAAAAAGCCCTCAAGTTATCTAAGATAGAAGCAACCTTGTACTCTGAGGTAGTAAAGTCTTTTGATGATAAAAAAGCCAAGATTGCATTGAATGACTGGGTGGCTGAAGAAAATAAAAGAAACATACTTCAAACACTTGCTAAGCAAATGCCCGTGGAACAGTTCAATCGCCTCTATAAGATACCAGCCAACGACTTGGATAAAGTCTTGCAGGAAGACTTTACTGAAGGTGCTCTTGCGGGTCAGATAAACAAATTGAACGGTGTGGCGATTTCAAATGTGGGCGATGTTAAATCTAAAAAAGAAGAAAGCTGGAATGTTTTCTGGAAGCCTAGAAACTCCAATCTACCAGCGCCACCCCAGATTTTAGCTAGTAATGATACTTCGAGTGATACTCCGAGTGATCCAATGAATAGAGCTCGTGTTAATAAAGTAGATAGTTTCTATAATAAAACTTCAGATAGTGGCGTTTATCCGATGAGTTTTGTCGAAAGTCTCCAACCTGCTAGTGAGTTCGTAGAGCCTGATTCTTACAAGCAAAAAATTAAAGGTCGAATTTATCTACATGAGGGGCTGGCTTTACTTGGAAATGAAGGATTATTAGATATTTACCGAGTTAGAGATGAACAAACTTTTGAGTCGGCATTTATAGACTTCAGCGCAGGTGTTTTCGATATAAACCTTGAGGAGAACATTGGAATACTCGTAGCGGAGCTGCGCGATCTTGATGGCTTGTTAATAGGAATGGGCGAAATTAATTTAAGTAAAATTAAAAACAGAGCCGCAGAAGGGATCACGGAGAGTATGCATATTTACCCCGTGGAATGGGGCCTTGTGGCCTCTGTAAAGGATAACTCTACTCAGCAGGCCTTGAGAGATGTTCAATTAACAATGGATCTAATAAAGCCTTTAAATCAGACGGATAAGTTTGGAAAAACATATTTAGATAAGCTATCTTATTACTCCAACTTTTTACTATCAGCACAGAAAACAGATTTTTGGAAGTCACAAAAAATTGCCAGCGCTCACAAACGTGTCGAGTTTGAATTGATGGGTGACCAAGTTATTTATGACCTTAAAGAAATTCTTAGAGATCAAAATATATATATGGATGAGGGGCTTTCTATTGTTTGGGGAAAGCTAGAAAACAGGGGTTCTCCGATAAAGAATGCAAAGGTTGAGATTACTGATGCAAATGCGATCGGACCTATTTACCTTAACGACTTCTATTTACCCGATGTTCAGTTAAATCAATCGAGTCACTCCGGGCAGTTTATTTTTATAAATGTTGAAGAAGGTGTGCATCAAGTAAGGCTTCAAGATAGAGGAAGTATTGCAGCTGATGTTGTACTCACTGAAAATGAAACTATATCTCTAGTTAGTTTTGATACGGGCCAAAACAACAAAGTAAAAGTCTCATTGAGGGACTGGGAAACGAATGAATTTGTACCGGCTGAGTTTCAAGTGGCTGGAACCGAAGATTTATTTGTTACAGACCTGATGGACGAAGTTAGCTTTACCTATTTAAAGTCTAAGAGTCTACACACCTTAGAAATACAACCAATAGATGACTACCTAGCTACCCGTTGGAACTTTAGTCACAGAGTGGGAATATTTGATAGTTTTGGAGTGCCGAGTCTTAAGAAATCCGTTTTAGAAGAAGCGGGTATTTCTTTGAGCGATACACTGCTTCTGATCCCATCTGATGCGAGTGTTGATATTGGGATTGATCACTACGGAATAGAAGATGTAGAGATCTTTTATGTAGGTGAAGATGGGAGTCTAAGTTTAGATGAAACTCCCGGCTTTCAGGGCCGCTTAGTTGTGGGTTCCAGCGAGGGTCTTCACTCTTTAAATGCTATCTGGAAAGACAGCAAGCAAATCAGCAACCAGCTTTTTCTACTCAGCAAAGGCGTACTAACGGTCGTATTCCCTTAGTTGACTGCCGTTTGTCCTTTTGACTCAGAGCTTTCATTTTTCACTACCTGCTTATTTTCACTTATAGGTACGTCAAAAAAGTATTCTTTGTATTTTTCGGCATGAAGGGCGGCTAAGAAACTGGTGTAAAAGTTTTTAGATGCAAAGCCAAAACGTCCAGCCTTAAACTTATAGGTTATGGTCTCGATATTTGTTGTTTTAAGTTTCCTGGTCGCCTTTCTAAGCATTGATGGTCCGGTATTATAGGCGGTAATTGCTAGAGGCCAATCTTTTAGCATTCTCTTATTATCTTTAAGTATGAAGGCAGCAATTTTGGTAGCATAAATCGGGTGGTTCCTGGGATCGCCCTTATATCCAAAATCAAATTTCTTTTTAAACATGGGCATAATTTGCCAAATCCCACTAGCTCCAACTTTGCTAACAGCCTTTGGATTAAAACTGCTCTCAACAAAAGGCAATCGTGTGAGTTCCTCTGGTAGGCCTTTTGCTTTGAACTCTTCTTCAATGTCTTCTATCCATTCATTGTATCTATCTAAACCAGCTTGGAAATGATCTTTCTGTCCTGTTTGGCTCCGAAAATTCTTATAAAGTGAGCGTCTTCCTTTTTGGAAAACAAAGCCATGCTTTCTAAGTTTTTTAAACATATCTTTTTCAGATTTGTTCATCTTCCAAAAAGACTTTCTGGCAACTCCCTTAAGGGTTGCTTTAATTTTTCTTTTTTGATTTTTAATATATCTTTTCTCTTTATGGTATCTAGTCCATTTATGAAGGTGACTTTGGTCACGTATAGGTTGGACATCGATAACGTCAAATATCATCCATGGAAATTCAGTATGATGAACCACGATTTTAGAGGAGTCGTATTTGGTATAAATATCAAACCAGAAAGAGGTTCGTTTTCTTTCTCTACGAGTTATTCTAAAATCTGGGTTAATTCTAAGTTTCTTGTCTGTTAACGCCTTCATTCTAAAGCGCTCATCCAGCTGATCTTGGTTTAATTCTTCAGGAAGATCAAAACCGGGAAATACTCTAGCGTAACTTGGCGCCTCCGGAAGATTAAAACCGGCAACCGCCAAAGATTTATTAGACTCCCAATAGGCCCAAAAACAAAACCCCAGAAGAAGACTATATGATATCAATTTAACTAATAGTTTTAGATACTTAGCTTTCATAGCCTTAGATAAGAGCAACAGCTATTCCAGCTTAAATCACTTCCTATCGAATCTGGCTAACTAAGACAGTTTTTTAAGAGCCCTTTTTGTCACCTTAGGAGTGTAGTAGTAGTTTTTACAAATAAACGATATTTCTCACAAAATTAAATGGTTTATGAGTATTCTAGAGTTGAAAAAACAGTCAAACCAACGGGAGATTTAAAGTGAATACTTATTTGATAGCACTTTTATTGACTTACTCCACTTTAGGTTTCTCAAATACAAGTAACGACTTTAAGAAAGGCTACGAGGCTGGAAGGCGCTCAATTCAATCTAATGCCATACATACTTGTGAAGTAAATTTTGAATATATCGGAAAGCATTATATAAATATTAACGACAAAGCAAATGGTGAAGGTCTTTCAAGGGGTTTAGCATTGATGAGTTTAATTGAGGATTGCTCCAATAAGGGTCAGTATTACGGAGCTCCTGAATGCTTAGAAAGAGTTAGGAATGAAGAAAGTAAATGTAAGGAAATATAATTAAAAATAACATCAGTTAGTTGGTTGGAGTTGCTATGAAAAATTCTTTTATAATATATGGTTTATTCACTTTTTGGATTTCTCTTACAGTTGGCGCTCAAACTAGCGATTGCGCGAAAGAACTTGTAAGCAAAGGCTATTTTGATGATTTAACGGAAACTAGAAACCAAGTCGCTGAACGAATGTGTGATGGTATATCAAAGAAAGTAATGTTTTGTGCAACTGACATGTCTGTTGGAGACTATATTCGAGGGGTTTCACCCGCAATTTCCCTAACTTCGTCTATCAGGGAATGTAAATTAAGATCATACCTAAATAATAGTCCTAGTAGCTGGGCAGAGATCAATATAAGAAACGAATACGCAAATAGACCATACTGGTGGGCTAAATATAGACAAATAAACATATTTGACAAAAGTGACGATTGCTCACGCCTCTCTCACGATATGAAATATAAGGTGATCCCGGAGAAGTCTATCATTCAAAAAGAAGCCGCAAAGCAATCTTTTGACAAATGTCTAGAGATATTAGATAGCACAAACAACTTGGAAAGTACGGTCTCTTGTATTGTCAATACTCACCTAACCCATGGCGACTATCCTGTAAGTAAATACCCAATACGCTGCCACTATCTTGTTAAAGACTATATTTATAACATAATAAAAATAATTTTTGGGGATAGTAAAGATGAAAACTTTGTAGAGAATGTAACAAAAGAATTATTTAAATATTAAAAAAATTAGATGAAATAGTACTGCTGTTAGTTAATATAAGTAAAATGAGTTTTTTTTCTTGAAAACACTTAGGTTGTTGAGATTAGAGAGGTCACGACATGGAACCTCCGCCCAGGTCGATGAATCCAAGGGGAGCCGACATGTCTTTTTTCTTAGGTGACGGTTCTATATAAGATTAGGGGAGCTACAGGATTACTTGAAATTTTCAACTTTTGGAAAATACATTTTCTTTTGAATCATCCATTTTCTCTGCACTTCTGAGAGACGACTTTCTGATTCCACTTTCTGTTTGCTCAATCCAGCAATACATTCTTTTAGAATAAGGCTTAGTGCACTCCACATCTAGAAAGGCAGTAGACCACGTGCCTGGGTTTAAATGCTCAACCATTTCGATAAATTCATGTCGAATGATGTGAGTATGGCCATAGATAATTCGGTTGGTTTTTGTGATTATAGAGCTAAGACTTATTAATTTTTCATTGGGTTCTTTGTAGGATGCTACACTGGATTTAAACGTATTTGTGTAAAACATAAAGAAGGGAACAAAGAGTGCTAGTGGAATGAAAATCCAGAAAATGGAAATATCCCAGATCAGTTTTATAAATCCAAATATTTGAAAGAACACAAGGAACGCCACAAGTATTAAAAAGGCTCGATCAATCCACAGCTCTCTGGCTAGCTTAAATGGATTACTTGCAGCAGGATGGACCTTAATCTCATTTAGCTCTCTTACCATTCGAGGAGTAGCATTAGATAATTTTGCAATTTTAGAAATTCTATCCTCAGTGGTTAGTGGGTCTTTGAGGGCGGGGAGCAAACTGTCTCCAAAGGCTTTGATAAAAGTTAGTGTTGCGGACCAAAACCAAGTGACTAGTAAAAGAGGTTGAGCTCGGAGCATATACTTAACGAAGAAGTTTAAATACTCTTTGGCACTCATTACGAAGTTAGCATCAACATGGGGATTGAAAAAACCCATTCCGTTTATCATATATCTAGAGGCGAGATTGCCAAATGGCAATCTAAGCTCCACTCTATTAAATTGTCTAACCATAGGGTGAATGGGGTTTTGACAAATACAATAGGGATCATATTGGTGCCCATGTTCTATAAGAGTATCCTCATTTGAAATATAAAACCAGGGTGTAAAGCGAACTCTAGTTTTCTCCTCCATAGAGAGGTTCAAAAATTTTAATATCTCTGACTGAACACCTGGATACAAAAGCTCAACATCATGATTTCCAACCACGATGACTAGTTTGTTGCCGGCAATAATAAACTCTCTGAGGGCCTCAACAAAGACATCGTGATCCTCTAGGATGCATCTGATTTTGAAAACACTTTTTGGTTCCTCAGGGTGAAGTCCACGGTTTCTTTCCAGCCAAGACATTTTATAAGGAGGTGAATCAGGGAGCTTGGTAACAGAATCAAAATCAAAAATATCTCCATTTAGAACCAGCTCAATGCTGGGATCAATTCTTAACTCGTCACTTTTAATCTTGGCGTCTCTACTGATGTCTTCTAAAAAATCCTGAAAAATATCATCAAAAAAGAATTGTTTGGTCTTAAACTTCTTCCATAGTGGGTTCGTTGGGTCAGTTATATGCGCTTCACACAGATGGAGATCAGATATTACAGCTGTGAAATTTGTGGATTTAAAATCTTCTGTTAGAGGCACGTTATCTACTAAACTCATCCCAATATTGTACCTCAGCTTCTCTAGATGTGTAATTAAACTCTTTGTTGTGTGGGCTTAAGTTCTGCCGAAGCTTTAAGCTCAGGTACTCATAATTTCCATTTGAAATGCTTATAATTAGCCTTTGGCCTTAACGAAAGCCCTTGGAGCTTGCCGTATCTATTTGTTTTTATTGATAATTTTTGGATATATTGAATCTATGAGTTATTTCTATATTCTCCTTGCAAAGTACTCCCAGTATCAGGTTAAATGTTGAGTGAGTTAGGGGCTCCAAGAAAAGTTTTTGGAGCCCTGAAAGAAATACCAGCAAAGTGTAGAAACCTGGAGGTAATCATGGCTGAAGTACTAGTAGTTACAAGTAAGGTAAAGAAATACATCAAAGAAAAAGGTGAATGTAATACTTCATCCGAGACAATAGAGGCTCTTTCTAAAGCGGTTGAAGCCCTTGCGCAAAGAGGAATCGATAGTGCTAAAGCTGATGGTCGTAAAACAGTTATGGCTAGAGATATCGCTAACGACCACATTTAAATAGAATCAATACTTGAATTGGTTTGAGAAAAAGCGCTGACAACATCAGCGCTTTTTTTATAGTTTTTGAAGCTGATCCCAATTCAATGTGGGTATTCCAAGTTTCTCCGCCTTGGCGAGTTTGGTTCCAGCATCTTCACCGAGGATAAGATAGTCTGTTTTCTTACTAATACTACCAGTTACCTTGCCTCCGTTGTCTTCTACATACTGCTTTACTACCGCTCTACCAACGGGATGGGTTCCGGTAATTACAAAGGTTTTTCCAAAAAGTTTAGAGTCGGAAGAATTTGATTTTGGTAATTCCAATTCTAAACCTAGAGACATCAATTGTTTAATATCTGAAATGAGCTCTATACTTTTAGATGCTGCTTTAATTGAACTTGCTACTTTTGGGCCGATATCACTTATTTCAACGAGTTCCTCTTCTGGCGCTTCCAACGCTAAAAGTACATCACCAAAAGTTTCAGCTAATATTTTAGCCGTTTGCTCTCCGACAAAACGTATCCCTAAGCCAAAAATGAAGTTACTTAGCTCATTTTTCTTAGATTTTTCAATGCTGTTTAGGAGGTTAGTTATGGATTTCTCGCCTTGTCTATCTAGCTGACTCAAACTCTCTCTATCTAAGCGATAAATATCACTAAATGATTTAACTAAGCCAGATTCCACAAGCTGCTCAATGATTTTATCACCTAGCTTATCTATATTCATCGCTCTTCTGGATACAAAGTGTTTGAGACCTTCTATGATTTTAGCAGGGCAAGTAAGATTGGGGCACCTTAAAACAGCTTCGCCATCATCCTTTAAAGCCTTTGTATTACAGGAAGGGCATTGTGCCGGAATAACAAAAGCTTTAGAGTTTTTCTTCCGTTTATTTACTACAACCTCGACAATTTCAGGAATCACATCCCCAGCTCTCTGGATTACTACGGTATCGCCAAGTCTCACATCTTTTCTATCAATTTCATCTTGATTGTGTAATGTGGCATTGCTTACTATTACGCCTCCAACGTCCACGGGCTCCATAATTGCTACGGGGGTCAAAGCGCCAGTTCTTCCAACTTGTACTTTTATTTCATTTATATGGGTAACAGCCTGTTCTGGATTGAATTTTACGGCATTGGCCCATCTTGGACTACGGGCTATATTTCCCAGCTGGGACTGAAGCTTTAAACTGTTAACTTTTACAACGATGCCATCGATTTCATAGGGAAGAAACGGACGGATCATTTGTATTAATCTATAGTATTCTATCGCCTCATCTGCTCCCTTTGTGACGGTCGACAGATGCTTGGACTGTTGATTTACAAGCTTGTACTTTTCTTTCTCGTTGAGTGTTTCAAAATCACTAAAAAGCTCTTTAAGCTCGAAAAAGATTGATTCTTGCATTGAAGGAATACCAAAGTCTTTCAAGATTGCTGGAATGTCTGATTGTTTCTTGGGATCGATACCATCCACTTGTCCGAGGGCGTAGGAGAATATTTTTAAGTCTCTTGATGCAGCAACTTTAGGATCTAATTGGCGAACGCTTCCGGCCGCAGCATTTCTTGGGTTTGCAAAAACTTTTTCTCCAACTTTTATTTGAGACTTATTTAGTTCCTCAAAAGATGTTTTTGGCATTAGAATTTCACCACGTACTTCAAGGAGAGGTATGGCTGTTTTCAATTTCAATGGTATGGATTTAATTGTTTTGATGTTTGAACTTACATCTTCCCCGATGCTACCATCTCCTCTGGTGATGGCAGATTCGAAAATTCCATTTTCATAGACAAGCTCCATGGCCAGGCCATCAAACTTTAATTCACAATGTAATTCGAGCTCTTCTTCGGTTTCCAGGAATTTTCTAATTTTTTTGTAAAATGCGGTAAGTTCTTCTGCATCATAAGAGTTCTGCAAGCTTAGCATCGGTTGGCGGTGAGCTTTCTTTTCGAAGCCTTCCATTGGCTTCCCAGAAACTCTTTGAGTTGGCGAATCCGATGTAATTAGTTCCGGATTCTGATTCTCTAAATCTTGTAGTTCGTTATATAATTTATCATATTCAAAATCGGAAAGTGTTGGGGCATCGAGTTGGTAATATAAATAGTCATGTTCTCTGATGGCTTCTCTAAGTTGATTCAGTTTTTTTTCGACATTTCCCATAGTTATTGGATATAGCCTAAGGCGAAGCACGTCAATATATTCGATATATCCAAATACTATGAGTAGTCTAATTAGCACCAAAAACTATCTTTAAGGCACAGTTCGTACTTTTGGGAATTTCATCGAATTTTTACCTAGAAACCAATAAGTAAGATTAGAATATTATTGGTTAGACAATGGATTGGTAGATTTTTCGATTCTCTAATTGAGATTGAACTATCGTGGGGATTTGGTAGTTTTATATTCAAAGATTGGAGATGATAAAATGGATTCTGAAACTATTAAAAATGTGGCAAAACTAGCCAAGCTAGAAGTCTCTGAAAAGCAATTGGCAGAATTTTCAGAGCAGTTCTCTAAAATACTGGACTATGTTGAAAAAATAAAAGCAGCAGATATTGAAAAACTAAACCTGACTAATGCAGAGCCAATGCCAAGTACTTTTCGCCAAGACTTAGTTACAAACTCTAACGGTAGTGATCTTGCGATGCTAAATGCACCCGAAAAAGATGGAAGCCTATTCAGAGTTCCGCCGGTGGTGAGCCAATGAATTTCTTAAAAGCCTCTGTCAGGGACCTGAGGCAAGGTATTTTAGATGGTGATTTTAGCTCGAAGGAGTTAACTCGTTTTTATCTCAATCGCTGCCGATCTGTTGATAAAGACTTGAACTCTTTGATAAGCCTTAATGAAGATGCTGAGTCGGAAGCGGAGGAAGTCGACAGGAAAATCGCGGATGGTTTCAATGGCGTGCTTGCGGGCATCCCAGTGATAGTAAAGGACCTACTTTGTACAAAGAAATTAAAAACAACTGCGGCGTCTAAAATTTTATCCAACTACACCTCTCCTTATGACTCTACCGTTGTTAAAAAACTTAAGGAGGCAGGTGCAATAGTTTTGGCAAAGGCAAATATGGATGAGTTCGCGATGGGCTCTTCCAACGAAACAAGTTTTTTTGGCCCTGTATCTAATCCTTGGGATAAAGACAGAGTTCCTGGAGGGTCAAGCGGAGGTTCTGCGGCAGCGGTTGCCGCAGGTCTTGCCCCATTAAGCATAGGAACTGATACGGGTGGGTCCATCCGGCAACCCGCAAGTTTCTGTGGAGTTTCGGGACTGAAACCAACCTACGGTAGGGTAAGTCGTTATGGAGTTATAGCTTTTGCCTCGAGCCTTGATCAGGTGGGTCCTATGGGAAACTATGTGGATGATATTAAAATAGGAATGGAGGCTATAGCCGGTTTTGATCCTTTAGACAGTACTTCTATAAAACAAGACTCAAGTTCTGATTTCGATGCTGATGTGAAGACCATTGGAATTCCAAAACAATATCTAGAGGCCTCCCTTAGTGACTGTGTTCGTGAAAGGTTTCAGGAAACAGTGGATGAGCTAAAAGCAAGGGGCTTTCAGTTAAAAGAAGTAGATTTAAAATTATTTGAATACGCCGTACCTACGTATTATTTAATTGCCACCTCGGAGGCTTCTACAAATCTTTCGCGTTACGATGGTGTTCGTTTTGGTCATCGCGCACGGGGAGATCTAAATCTTGAAGATCTTTATGTCAGGAGTCGTAGCGAAGGCTTTGGTGACGAAGTAAAAAGACGGATCATGTTGGGAACCTACTCCCTTTCCTCCGGTTACTACGATGCCTACTACTCCAAAGCCTGCAAACTTAGAGAAAATATTTCGGCTGAATTTAACGTTATCTTTAAAGAGGTGGACTGTATTTTAAGTCCAGTAACAACAGATGTTGCTTTCAAGAAGGGTGAGAAAATTGAGGAGCCCTTAGAAATGTACTTGAACGATGTCTTTACTATTTCTGCAAACCTTGCAGGAATTCCTGCGATAAGTGTCCCTAACTCCTATTCAAAAGAGGGCTTACCTATTGGAATTCAGATTATGGCTCCTTCGATGAGAGAAGATATTCTATTAAGACTTGGCAGTGTGATAGAGGACTATAGGAAAAGAGACAGGAGGTTTGCTCATGTCGAATGACGGTTTCGAGTTAGTTATAGGAATAGAGGTACATGTTCAATTAAAAACGAACTCAAAACTTTTCTGTGGATGTGGTACAAAATTTTCCTCGGCCGATAACGAAAATACCTGTCCAGTATGCCTTGGGCTCCCAGGGGCATTGCCAGTCTTAAATGAAAAGGCTGTTGATTATGCTGTTAGGACGGGCTTGGCTTTGAATTGCAAAATTGCCAAGGAGTCTGTTTTCTCGAGAAAAAATTACTTTTACCCAGATAGCCCCAATGGTTACCAGATATCACAATACGATAAGCCAATATGTGGAAGAGGATATTTAAATATTAGACTAAGCGATGGTTCGTTTAAAAAAGTGGGGATAACCAGGGCTCACTTAGAGGCAGATGCTGGTAAATCAACTCATCATGGTAATTATTCTCTTATCAATTTAAATAGATCTTCAATGCCATTACTTGAAGTTGTCTCTGACCCTGATTTGCGTTCTGCAAGTGAGGCAGCAACATATGTAAGAAGCCTACGTAGTCTTGTTCAATATTTAGACGTTTGTGATGGGAATTTAGAAGAAGGTTCTCTGAGGGCCGATTGTAATGTTAGCGTTAGAAAATTCGGGGCTACAGAGTTTGGTACAAGAGTAGAGTTGAAGAATATCAACTCTTTTAGATTCATTGAAAAAGCTATCGATTACGAGCGAGCGCGCCAAGTGGATTTGATTCTTTCAGGTAACGCGGCAGATATTGTTCAGGAAACGAGGCTTTACGATTCAGATAAAAATAAAACATACTCTATGAGATCTAAGGAAGAGGCCGAGGACTACAGATATTTTCCTGAACCGGATCTAAAGCCCTGTTACTTGAGCGATGATTTTATTCTTTCTAGAAAAAAGCTTGTACCTGAGCTAGCAAATGATAGAGCGGCACGATTTATCAGTAATTATAAACTCTCAGATTACGATGCATATTCATTAGTGGATTCAAGACAGCTCGCTGACTACTTTGAAGAATGCCTAGCCTATTGCAAAAATCCGAAAGCTGTAGCCAATTGGATTTTATCTGAGCTACTTAGGAGACTGAATGATAGCAATCAGTCCATCGAAGGGTCTAGAATATGTAGTGCAAAGCTCGGTCAATTGGTAGATCTTGTTGATAAGAAAGTTATAAGTGGTAAAATTGCAAAGACAGTTTTTGCAGAAATGTGGCAAACCAAAAGCTCGGCTTCAGATATAATAGATAAACTGGGGCTGAAACAAATTTCAGATGAGAACGAGGTTCTTAAAATTGCCAAATCCATTGTTGATGCAAATCCTAAGCAATTAGAAGAGTACCGATCAGGGAAAGAAAAAGTTTTTGGTTTCTTTGTCGGTCAAGTGATGAAGAAAACAAATGGGCAAGTAGAGCCTGGATTACTAAATAAACTATTAAAAGAAATTCTCAATTCAACGGAGTCGACATGAAAAGGTTCTTACAGGCATTTGTAGTTTTAATTTTGTTAGCGGGTGGGGTGGTGGTTGCGCTTCCTAGCTTTATCGACGTTGATAAAAAGTTGAGACCAGAGATTGAAAGAATAGTTAAACAGTCTATAGATGCAGAATTTGAACTTGGTAAAATGGAACTGAGTTTATGGAAGGGTATCTCAGTAAAGATCGCAGGCCTTAGAATTCGTCCAACGGGCGCCAGTGAAGATGTTTTTGTCGTAGAGCAGGCTAGCCTGAATGCACCCTATTCCGCGATTTTCGGTGGAGACATTCGTGTGGATCTGGTCGCTAATCAACCGAACGTAAATATAGTAAAAACAAAGGATGGTGCTTTCAATTTTGAGAAATTGTTTGCTAAAGAAAGCGCTGAAAAGCCTAGCGTACCGGGCAAACACCCAAATTCAACGGGAGAATCTTCCGATCTACAATTTTTAGATCGACTAAATTTTAATCTTCAGCTTTTGGGAAGTAGCTTATCATTCAGAGATAATGTCGGAGGGATTAACTCCAATCTTACTGGTTTGGATTTTGATTTGAAAAACGTTGGTTTTAACAAACCAATACAAATAGCTCTGAACTCAGATGTTGTGGCAAAGGTCGGTAGTGATATACAAATAGACGGTTCGATTTCTACCATGGGTGAGATAGAGATAGAGTGGGCAAATGGCTTCAATGGGCTAATATATGATCTAGGTATCGATCTAACGGATTTAGGTGCCAGGGTAAATGGGGTAGTTAATAAAAAGAAATCGATTCCATTGACTGCCGAGGCCGATGGGGTGTTCTCAAAATCGAAATTAAGGCTGAACAATTTGGCCTTTGTAGTTGATGGTTTCAAATTGAATATAGTAGGAGATGTGATTAATTTTAAATCCCCCAAATTAAATATCGATGCGAGTTCAAATAATTTAAAAATTCAAGACTGGGTAGCAATGTTGCCAATGCTCCAAGATTATAATCCTTCTGGCGATCTGCGTTTTAATTTAAAAGCCACGGGTCCGATCAGCAAGGTTTCCTATTCTGCGCAAACTGGTCTCAGTGGCTTTTCGGCTATAGTCCCTGGTATAAGAAAGCCTCTTACGCAAGCTGGAATTGATTTGAGTATTGTTAATGATAAATTATCATTAAATCGGATGACAGGAGTGTTGGGTTCTTCCAATTTCAACATCACAGGAGACTTAAAAGACTTTGATAAGCCAAACATTTCCATCGCTTTGAGTTCGAAAAATATTGATATGGATGACATAGTGGCTCCTAAAACGAAGGCAGAAATTAAGCAGGCTAAAGAGCAAGCTAAGAAGGCAAAGCCAGAAATTACAGATGAGGAAATTGAACAATTACTTTTGGGCCCAGTAGATACGATTAAATCGAACCCACTGTTTGCAAAAATAAGATTGGGTGCAAATATCAAAGTTGATCGTCTCAAGGTCGATAAGCTTATTGCGGAAAATTTTTATGCAAAAGCAAATTTAAAGAGCCTGGTATTGAGATTGAATCAAGCAAGACTTGAAGCCTTTAATGGGAAAGCTAATCTCACTACCGCGATTGATATTCGCCCAAAAACTCCAAAGTATGATATTAATGCTGAGATTGAGAGTATAGATGTGGACAATGTGATTGGCACGTTTATGCCGAAATTAAAAGGCAGTATGATCGGTAGATTGAATGCAGATTTCAATTTGAATGGAAGCGGAGTTAGAAAGACTGATCTGAAAAAGAATTTAGCAGGGGTCGGTGGATTCAAAGTTGTTGATGGGAAGTGGTCTGGCCTGAGTGCAATGAAGATGATAGGAGAAAAGCTATCGAAGGTTAAAGGCGCTGCTAAAGAAGCTGCAAAAGTTAGAATTGGTAACGAATTCACTCGTTTCGAAGGAAAATTTTCTGTAGTAAAAGGTAAGTTGGTATTAAATACATTTATTATGGATCTTAAAGAGGCTCGAACAGCAGTTTCAGGTTCTGGCCACATTGATTTTGATCAAAATATCGATATCACAGCTTATATCCTAGCCCCAGCAAATAAAGACACGCCAAAAAAAATGTTGTCTAAGGATGGTAGAGCTAGTTTTCCTATAGAAATCGGAGGTACACTCTCGAATCCCAAAGTTTTTTGGGAAAAAACATTGAAGAAAGTAGCTGGGGCCTACGTAGAAGCTGAAGTGAAGAAATCTGCTGAAAAGCAAATTAAGAAAGAGGTTAATAAACTTTTGGATTCAAAGAAAGCGAAAGACTTTCTGAAGAAGTTAAATTTCTGATGAGAAAAGCAAGTATAGATATAGGAACAAATAGTTTTCTCCTTTTAATTGGTGAGCTGGACGAACAGGCCCAGTTCCGCGAGCTGTTTGATTATAGTAAAGTTGTAAAGTTAGGAAAAGATTTATATAAAAACGATAAGTCAACAATTACTGTCGAAGCCCTAGAAAGGGCCGAAGCTTGCTTTAAATATTTTAAAGAAAAATTATTAGAATATAAAGTTGAAGAGGCTCAGGCTGTGGCTACAAGTGCTGCGAGAGATGCATCTAACTCAAATGCTCTAATCTCTCTTGGAAAAAAGTACGATATCCCTATCGCAGTAATTGATGGTAAAAGAGAGGCTGAGCTAAGCTATAGTGGAGCATTTAAGGAAGAGTCTAGCGGACTAAGCCTGGTTGTCGATCTAGGTGGGGGCTCTACTGAATTTCTCTATCGAGATGATTCTGAGATTTATTCTAAGAGTATTGATATAGGGGTTGTAAGGCTAACCGATTCCTTCGTCAGTGAGTTCCCAACCTCGCAAAGAGACAGAGACGCAGCCAAAGCTTATGTAGTGGATTCCCTTAAGGAGCTCACGCTATCTAAACCATTTGATCGTATAGTAGCTGTTGCTGGAACTCCGACCTGCATCACTTCTGTAATAAAAGGGTTGAATGAGTTCGATAAAAACCAAATTGACGGCTTTCAATTAACAAAATCAGATTTAGACAAATATGAGATAAAATTATCGGAGTTGAGCTTAGCTGCTCGTTCAGAACTTCCTGGTATGCAGACCGGACGAGAGGATGTTCTTGCTATGGGATGTTTAATTTTAAGTGAGATTCTAAACTTTCTTGGTAAAGATTCTTATGAGGTTTCAACGAGGGGTGTGCGCTATGGTCTTTTGGCTGAGCTTTTTCTTAAGTCTTAGTTTTTCTTCGTATTCTTTGGCTGAAACTCTTCCTGTTCGGAAGATTGAAATCATGGGGAAAATTATTGAAGTAGAAATTGCCAATACTAAAAATTCTCGAGCTAAAGGCTTAATGCATAGAAAATCACTACCGGTCGGCAAAGGCATGTTGTTCGTTTACGATAGTGAGCGACTTTTAAGCTTTTGGATGAAAAATACTTTCATACCACTTAGCATTGGTTTTTTTAATAAAGATAAAAAACTTTTAGAAATCATTAAAATGCAACCGGTGAGTAGTTTGATGATGAAGGATTCTGAGATTCCTTCTTATCAAGCAAGGCAACTTTCCCAGTTTGCGCTCGAAGTTCCCATGGGCTATTTTGAAAAAAACAACATAATATTAGGTTCAAGATTTCGCTTTTTGAAATAATAGCTAGGCTTTCGTCTACTCGCCTAATACCTTTGTTCAGAATATTTGCGATTTAATAAGGATTAACCTTAATAGTCCGATAATCATGTGATTCAATTATATATGTGAAGCGATATTCACCAAAGGAATGGGCAACTATGAAGTACTTAATCATGTTACTATTGAGTTTCGGTCTACTAGTGGGCACGGGCTGTTCAAGCTCTGACTCAGAATCAGAAGAAACAAATCAGTCAGAAGAATTTTCAGAGGACTCTGAAGATTTTGTTGATGCTGAAGAGGATGAAGATCTAGGGGATCTCGACGAAGAGGAGCTTGCTGATGAAGACTCAGAATCGGAAGAAGATTTCGGCGACGAAGACTTTGGTGAAGAAGAATCTGAAGAAGATATAGCTGATAGTGATGATTTCGGAGACGAAGATGAGTTTTCGGAAGAAGAAGATGTTCAAGCAGATCTTGGTGATGATGAAGAAAACTTAGAAGAGCAGCCTTTAGCTGAAGACAGCCTATTGGCAGAGAATGATACATCTGAAGAAACTGATATCCAAAACGATGAGCCAGTAGCTCAAGGTGAGTTCGAAGACCAAGGTGGCACACCAGCTGACAGTGAAGATAGTTTTGGCCAAGGCGAAGAGGTTGCTGATACATCAACTGAAGAAGATAACTTTGGAGATGATTTTGATGCCTCGGTAGATGAAGAATCAGTAGAAGAGGTGGTTAGTAAGCCAAGCTGGATCCCAGTTAAAAAGATTGATTCATTTCCAAGAACTAAAATGGGAAAACCACTCAATACAGTTTATATTGTAAGACCTGGAGATAGCCCTGAAGAGGTTGCGATTAAAACCTTAGGTTCTCCAGATACAGAAATGCTTTATGGATTTAGCCCACACTTACGACGAAGCTTTAAGGTTGGAGATAAGGTATACTACAATTCTCCAAATCGCCCTGGAGATTCCTCCAGAGTAATTACTTATTATGAAGACAACAATATTCCTTCCTCTACATATTTTGCTAGATCGGGAGAGAATATTCGGGCAGTTTCATCTAATCTTTTAGGTGATCCAGGTTCTTGGAAAGAGATCTGGGCAACTAACCCAAGTGTAGATAGCAAGGGTATATTAGATTCAGATATTGAGCTTACTTACTGGCCAACGGGATCAGAGCCGTCTGGGCCAAGCTTGGCGCAAAATAGTTTTAACGAGCCTCCACAGCAAGAAGTGGTTCAGCCGGTAGCGCAAATACCGCCGCCAGCACCACCAGCACCTCCGGCTCCACCGCAAAATATACCGCCCCCAGCACCGCCATCTCAGAACCTTGCAGCTAACAATGTTGCGATGGGGTCTGTAGGTAATCCGCCCCCTAATAATCCAGCTGCTAATATAACGCCGCCTCCGGTGGCCCCTCAGGTTACAGCAGCTCCTCCAGCGCCCCCAAAGCCGAAACTAAAGCGCAAGAAGCGTAAAGTTAAGAAGAAGGCAGCAGGTGGCCGCGATATGATGATGACTGTAGCGGGTATCTTATTGGCAGCCGGTGCAGTAATTTATTTTGTGATTCGTAAGAATAAAGCAAAAAAAATGAAGATGGATATTACTGAACAGACTCAAATATAGATGATCTGAAATAGAGGACTTTTGCGGCGAATCAACATCTGGTTCGCCGTTGTTTATGAAAAGAATAATTTTCTCAATCCTAATTTTACTTTCTACTTTTAGTCTTCGCTCTCAAGAAGAAGACAATTCTATTCGCCCTGAGTTCGGTATAATACCAGGGACCTTTCTTCCCTTTGGTATCGTTGGTGTAAGAGATCAATATCCTATGGTGGCCATGTACTATTCTAACAAGGCGTTCACAGCACCTAAATGGGAGTTAGGTTTATTTGCTACCAACTCAAAGGGCGTGAATTTTTATTCCGGTTCCCTGAGTTATAAGATTGATTTAAATTTTTATGATGCTCTAGAGATGTTTATAAACTTTGGTGTGGATGCTCATTACTACCGACGTAAAGCTACTGTCAGCACAGAGTTTGATTTCTTCGCCACAGGCGGCGCTCATATAGGTTTTGGGACATATCATGAATGGTCAAAAAACTTGTACTTAAGATCCGATTTCAAATTTAATTTCGGACCGGGAAAAAACTTTTTCGCCGGCCTAGGTCTAGTTCGCCGTTGGGACCCATCTTCCGATGATGATAACGATGAAAATTAGAATTAGTTTCTAGGCATAGTTAGTGAATTTGTAGTGAGTGGTGTAGTAAAAGTATTTACTAAAAAACGTCTCAAAGTGAGAAACGGGGAAAATCTCAGTATTATCTGGGATTTGGGCTATATTCGTTAAGATTCACATTCATTAAACCGAAAAGTGTTTTATGGATCTACAAGATTTCACAAATTCACAGATGGTGGAAATCAATATAAAGGAATTTATTTCTGGAACTTCTATTCCTGTAGATGTGTATCTAAAATTAGCGGAAGATAAGTACGTTCTCTTAGCCAAAAAAGGGGATCAAAGTCAGTTACATGGCCTAAATGTGATTAAAAATAATGCTGTTGATAAGGTTTTCGTGAAGAAAGAAGACTACACCAGCTTTACTAACAATACGGTGAACATTGTTAAAATTGTAAACCAAAGTTCCAAATTCAAAACTTCACATAAAACAAAGTTTATTAGAAGTGCAACTAACGCAGTGTTTACTCAAATATCGAATTTCGGAGCCAGTGAAGAGGCCATTGCTCAAGCCAAAGATATTGCCATTTCATCTTTGGATATGATTGAACCAAATGTAACGATAGCAGAAATTTTGAAGGGCCTACAGCAGGGCAATGTTCTTAATCAAAGTGTTGCAGTTAGCGCATTTTCTGTAATGGTGGCCCAGCAGTTAGGATGGCAAAGTAGGATAACACTGGAGAAGCTTTCCATGGGTGCTTTGCTTGCAGAGGTTGGGCTAAAAGAACTACCAGTTGAATTAATCGAGAAGCCACGCTCTGAAATGACCCACGATGAGATCACCCTATATGAGGAGCATCCATTTAGAGGGCTTAGGCTTTTGGAGACAGCCGGGAATATTCCCGACGATGTAAAAAGTGTTGTTTACGAACACCATGAAAATGCAATGGGAATGGGCTATCCTAGAAAGCTTAGGGACTTACGTATGAACCCATTGGCAAAAGTAGTCGCTTTGGTAACTCAATTTTGCGAACTCATAGTTGAGATGCCAGCAAACCCTGATCCTTGGGCCCCAGTTGAGGCAATTAACTATATCGAAAATGTAATGGGACAACCATTTAACAAAGAGGCATATAAGGCCCTGCAGAAGTTGGTCGAGATCGACCTTTCAACAAAAAAATCTTCATAAATTCAAACAGACTTTGGTACCACCACAGGAGTAAAACGATTCAATTTATTGAGAAGATGTCTTAAAGTTTAAGTCTTAGCTATCGATATTGAATCGATTTTTAAATCAGGATGGACCAAATAATGAATAAGTTGAACGCTCTCCAGGAACAGAAAAGATTAGAAACTCTTTATGGCTATGAAATCCTTGATAGCGACAACGAAAAACAGTTTGATGAGATTACTAGAACAATAGCTACCGTGTGCCAATGTGAGTTTGCAATGATCAGCTTTGTCGACAAAGACCGACAATGGTTCAAATCTAAAGTGGGCACAGACATGTCTGAATTCCCACGGGACATTTCTTTTTGTGATCATACTATCGCAAACGACGGACTACTTATAATTGAGGATGCTAGCAAGGATTCAAGATTTAGTGATAATCCCATAGTTACAGGAGAACCCCATCTACGTTTTTATGCTGGTGCATCTTTGGTAGCTCCGAATGGGCAAAAAATTGGTACTTTATGTATCACCGATACTAGTCCAAAAACTTTAGATCTCGCTCAAAAAAATCTACTTACAACTTTTTCGAATCAAATTATCAATATCATGGAGTTAGAGAAAAAGGCTAAGCAGATCAATGAAACTGAAAAAATGAGAGAAACAGTCTTGAACAGTATGCTAGAGGGTATGGTTTTACAAAACCACACGGGCGCGATTGTAGAATTCAATCCAGCAGCTCTAGGGGTTCTCGGCCTAACCGAGGGACAATTGATTGGTAGAGATTCCATGGATCCACGTTGGAAGTCTATTCGTATCGACGGAAGCCCCTTTCCTGGGGAAGAGCACCCAGCTATGGTAGTTATACGCACTGGAAAAAAAGTCGAGAATGTAATCATGGGAATTGAAACTCCGGATGAAGGACTTAGGTGGGTAAGAATAAACTCTATGCCTATCCAGACAGAAAAAGGATTTAACGCCGTCACTACATTTCAAGACATAACTGAGTTGTTCGAAAAGAACTCAGAGGTAGAATCCTATGCGAAGGGCTTAGATTCCTATGCTATCGTCGCAAAAACCGATAAGGACGGGTTGATCACCTACGTAAATAATAAATTCTGTGAGACTTCAGGCTATACCAAAAAGGAAATATTAGGAAAAAGCCATAGTATTTTAAACTCCGGGTATCATAACAAAAGTTTCTTCGAAGATATGTGGGACACAATTTCTTCTGGCAGGATATGGAGTGGGGAAATACAAAACCGGGCAAAAGATGGGCGGAACTATTGGGTTTATACAACGATTACTCCCTTAATAGATCGAAATGGAGAAATAAGGGAGTACATTGCCTTTAGGTACGATGTTACCTCAAGGAAATTGGCCGATATAGAGCTTGAGAAAAAAGAGAATAAATTAAGGCAGCTCTTTGAGCAATCTCAAGACGCTATCATGACTTTAGAGCCTCCAAATTGGAACTTCACCTCATGTAATCCCGCAACATTAAAGCGCTTTAAAGTCGACTCTGAAGATGAATTCAAAAAATTAGGCCCCTGGAATATTTCACCTGAGTTCCAGCCAGATGGTCGCGCCTCGGCTGAGAAAGCAAAAGAAGTTATATCCGCAGCGCTAGAAAAAGGCGTTCACATTATGGATTGGACGCACAGAACATTAGATGGTGTTGATATTCCATGTACAGTTTTACTAAGTAAGATTGAAGAAGGTGAAAAGGATTATATACATGCCGTTGTGAGAGACGTATCTGAGATAAGCCAGCTGGCAGAATCTCTATCAAGTGCTAATGAAGATTTGCAAAATTCACTATCAGAACAACGCGCCCTCAAAAATATTTTGAACATTAGCATTTCTCATACTTTGGATTTAGAAGAAAAACTGGAAAAAGGATTAGAAGAAGTTTTTAATATTGAGACTTTGAGTTTAGAGCCGAAGGCTAGTATCAGGCTATACGGCGAAGGAGGCTTAGAATCTACCTTTGATTTTGGTCTTTCTGAGCGCGTTGATGGTCCCTTTCTAGATAAGATTTTTTCAGACTACGAAGCTAAAAGTTTCGATAAGATAACAGATGTTCAATTTGTCGGCTGTGATGAAGAGTTTACCGAACGGCCTTATCAATATCAACATTGTCTAGTGCCTATTTTAGGAAAAGATGAAGCGTTTTTGGGTGCGATAGTTTTATATTTAAAGAAAAAGTATTCAAATGTGAGCGAGCAGGCAAAAATATTGAGCTCCGTTGCAGATATATTTAGTTCAATTATTCATACAGAAGAGCTACGAAAAAATTTAGTCGATTCTAATTCTTATTTGGATTTAGCCCTAGAAGGTGCTGGGCTTGGTGTATGGGACTGGCATCTTAAGGATAATTCCGTAATTTTTGACAGAAGATGGGCCGAAATGTTGGGTCATAATATTGAAGAGATTAGTATGGATATTAAGTCTTGGGAGTCACGAGTACATCCTGATGATATTGCTTCTTGCTACGCCGACATAAACGCTTATATGGAGGGCAAGACAAGCTCCTATGAGAATGTGCATAGAACAAAACATAAAAATGGACATTGGGTTTCAATTTTAGGTAAAGGGAGATTTTCTGCTTGGGATAAAGATGGAAGTCCTACCAGGTTTACAGGTACTAATCTTGATGTTAGCGAGCTTCAGGACGCTAAATTAAAGCTATCCTTACTCTACCAAAAAAGTCCATTTGGTTTTGCTTTTTGTGACATGGATGGAAATCTTTTGGATGTGAATAGCAAGTATGAAGAAATCACAGGTTATTCAGAGGAAGAATTAAAAAAACTAAGCTATTGGGAGCTAACCCCTAATAAATATGAAGAACAAGAAGCTGAGCAAATAGAATCTTTAAAGCAAAATGGCAGCTACGGTCCTTATAAAAAAGAATATACAAGAAAATCAGGTGAACTAATACCGGTTGAGTTGAACGGCTTCATTGTTGAGGATTTTGATGGCCAAGATGGTATCTGGTCAATAGTGGAGGATATAACAGAAAAGACCTCCCAAGACGAAGAAATTCAAAAGCAGAAACAAATTGCTTTACACCATTCAAAACTAGCGTCTATTGGTGAGTTGGCGGCGGGAGTTGGCCATGAGATTAATAACCCTCTAGCCATTGCAAAGGGCTATGTTGCCTCGATAGAAAAAAAATCCAGGGCTGAAAGTTTAGAGGGAGAAGATTTATATAAATATTTAGAAAAGATAAATCTGGCGATAGATCGAATAGCGAGTATCGTTAGAGGCTTACGTACTTTCTCGAGATCTGATTCTTCTGAGATTTCTGAATTTTCTCCTAAACAGGCTCTGGAGGAGTCATTTCTGATGATCAATGAAATCTATCAGCGCGACGGTATCAATGTTTCTTTGAACTGTACTTTTGACGATAGACATTTTTTAAGAGGAAACAGGGGAAAATTTCAACAGGTCATAATGAATTTAATTTCAAATGCCAAGGATGCGACAAGGGGTTTAAGCTCAAGGCGTATCGAGATAGAAGCCGTAGTCCGTTCAAATAAAGCCTTTATCGAAGTGGTTGATAATGGCATGGGAATTCCAGAAGAACTAAGAGAAAAGATCTTTGATCCCTTTTTTACTACTAAGGAAGTGAACGAGGGCACTGGAATTGGTCTCTCGTTGGTCCACAGCTTTGTACAAGAGTTTGATGGAGACCTAAGCTTTGAAAGTACCAAAGAGGAAGGGACTAGATTTATAATTGAGATTCCCATTTTTATTGGTTCAGCGGTTGAGAGACTTACTGAGGAGCTTGTGCCGGCTAACAGGAGACTGAAGCCTGTAGATATAATCCTAGTTGACGATGAAGAGGGCGTAAGGGATTTGTTGAGCGATATTTTAGAGGATATGGGGTTGAGAGTCACAGCACTAGAGAACGGGAAGAGGGCCTTAGACTGCTATCTTAGCGATCCAACAAAATATAAGATTATCATCTCAGACATGCAAATGCCGGAGATGGATGGCCCTAGTTTGCTAAGAGCTATACGAGAAAATTCTAGTACTGATCAACTGAAGTTTATTTTTATTACTGGTGGCATTAATATAAACTTCGAAGACGAGTCTGATAGTTTAAATCGAATGATGGACGGTTTCTTCTTAAAGCCATTTGACGAAGACGATATATTTAACACCTTGCAAGCCTGTTTAAGCGATATATTTATGGAGGGTGCATGAAGGATCTTCAGGCTAATTTTCTCCATGATTTAACTAACAAGCTAACTATAATCGATGGAAAGCTTAAAAGGGTAGACAGATGCGAATCTGTCACTGAAATTAAAATGCTTATCAATAAGCTAAGGGCCCAGAGTAAAGAGGCTCTAGACATATTGAAAGATTTTAAAGAAAGCTTAGAAGATCGTTAGTATTAATAACGGATTTGCAATCTATTAAATTAGCAAGCGCTACCGATCAGTGTCTTATGATTTAGGCAATCTCGTCGAAGATTTTATTTAAAATACTTCTACGATCATCTTGTTTCTCTTCTACGAAGTACATGAGATCGTCGATGATTTGTTGATCCTGTTTATTGCTGTGTTGAAACTCTACCCCTGCCCCATGTTTTCCAGTCCATACTATCAAAGCTGAAATTTTACGTTTACGTCCACCAATTTCAAAAGTTAGTGAAATACGGTCGTTCTCCTGAAGCTCTGCCTCAGGATCTTGAATAAACGCCCCAGTTAGACTGATATTCTTTACGTTTGCCTTGTCGCAACGTCTAGAATAAGGCTTGCGATAGTCGACACCTATACTTAATGGTAGTCTTCTCGCTGGTGATTCCATATCAAATACCCCCCGATATATTACATTATCGTCATATCGTTACGAAATCTTAAAGATTGAAAGAGCATTACCGTTATTTTCAGATGCTCGTCCTGTTAAAAAGTTATACAAAAAACAGCAGTTTACCTAAAAGTTAGGGTAATATCTGGAATTATCGACCTGGTTTTCGAATTAAGTCCGCAGAATTCCCCAGCTACCTGTAGTTTTTTTGGTCTAAATAGCTAAATTGCTTTTAATTTGACAAAACAGGCTCTCTTATTCAATTATAGGTTTATCACTTCTTAAGAGATACCTTATAAATCAACTAAATTCATTTATTGGAATTTATCTACCAGCGGGATAGTGTCCCCCGTCAAAAAAGTTAAACAGGAGAAATTTGTGTCAGAATCTAGTTCTACCACCGCGAAGAAGAAAACTCGCAAAAAAGTAACCAAGAAAGTAAGTACGAAAGCGGCAAGTGAGTCTGAAGCAAGTTCAGAAAAAGCGGTACCAAGTGAGTCTCCTAAAAAAGCAGTAGAAAAATCAGCGCCGGCTAGAACAGAATCAAGCTCAAGAAGTGATGAACCAAGATCTAGAGATAATAACTCCGAAGATAGTCCACGCGAGAGCAGAGATAATAGCAGCCGACGTAGACATAATAATAACAACAGTCGAAGACACAGTAACCCACGAAATGACAATCGAGGGAACCGTCGAAATAATAACTCAAACGGAAATAGAGATACTAAAAAATATGATTCCTATGTTCCTACGGATGGTTTAGAGGAGTTTGACGAAGACTTCCAAGTTGAATTGACTGATGCGGAAAAAAAGAATTTATCCTCAAAGAACTTAAAGTCACAAAGAATTGAACAAGTAATTGCTCTGGCTGATAAGTTTAAAATTGAAAATGGGCAGACCCTTAGAAGACAAGATTTAGTTTTTGAAATTCTGAGAAGAGCGGCTAAGTTTGTGGATATATTTGGAGAGGGTTGTTTAGAAATCCTTCCTGACGGTTACGGTTTTCTAAGGTCGCCGGATTACAACTACCTTCCTGGTCCAGATGATATTTATGTGTCTCCATCTCAAATTAGAAAAATGGGATTAAAAACTGGTGACTCTATTTCAGGAACCATTCGTCCCCCTAAAGAGGGTGAAAGGTATTTTGCTCTACTTAAAATAGATACCTTAAATTACGGTGAGCCTCAAAAGGCGAAAGAGAAAATTCTTTTCGATAACCTAACGCCGCTTTACCCTCAAGACAAAATCAAGATGGAGCACAACCCTAAAAATTATACGACAAGAATCATAGATATGATGACTCCAATTGGTAAGGGTCAGCGTGCTTTGATTGTTGCACCACCAAGAACAGGTAAAACCGTTCTTATGCAAGAAATTGCAAATGCGATTACTGCGAATCATCCAGAGGTTTATCTTATTGTACTATTGATAGATGAGCGGCCTGAGGAAGTTACCGACATGGCTAGAAGTGTAAAGGGTGAGGTCATTAGTTCTACTTTTGATGAGCCACCAACTAGACACGTTCAGGTATCTGAAATGGTGATTGAGAAAGCTAAAAGATTGGTGGAGCAAAAGCATGATGTGGTAATTTTACTAGATTCTATCACAAGGCTTGCTAGGGCTTACAACACGGTCGTACCCCCATCTGGAAAGATTCTTTCTGGTGGTGTGGATTCAAATGCCCTTCATAAGCCAAAGCGCTTTTTTGGAGCCGCTAGGAATATTGAAGAGGGTGGAAGTTTAACTATTATCGCCACAGCTCTTGTTGATACCGGTTCAAGAATGGATGAGGTAATTTTTGAGGAATTTAAGGGAACGGGTAACTGTGAGATACAGTTAGATCGTAAGCTGATGGAAAAGAGAATCTTTCCTTGTATGGATGTCAATAAGTCAGGTACCAGAAAAGAGGATCTACTAATAGATAAGAATGAGCTAACAAGACTGTGGGTTTTGAGAAAAGTATTAGCTCCAATGAACGTTGTAGACACTATGGAGTTCTTATTAGATAAAGTAGAAACGACAAAGACTAACTCTGAATTTATAGGTTCAATGAACGGTTAGAATTACCTGTGTAGACTTTTAATACAAAAAAACCCACCTTTGAACGGTGGGTTTTTTTATAATCTCAATGCATGTTAATTAGATGCGGATATTGTTATTTTCAATGTTGCTATCTTTTTTTGGGGCCGCCTTCACTTCTTTCATGATGAGATAATAATCAGCTTCGAAGCTTACGGCGCGTAAGTATAGCTTCTCGCTGTTCTCGAGCGAGATGTTGTCTTCAATAGAGCCGCAGTTGTTAGTCAGCTTTCTAGCGTACAGTTCAAAGGTATCCTCAACTAGATCTGTAATATTACTACCCTCGATATCTATCAGGCTTCTAGATTGGATTTCGATAAGCTCAGAGTTCAATTCTATATAGTCATCATTAGTATTACCTTCGCAGGTCCCTAAAGATTGATCTCTGTTGGTATCACCTATTGATTCTTGGGCGTCGGCTATCCTGTTTTTCGCCAGTAAAAGAATGTATTCTAGCTTTTCTGTTCTAAACTCCTCAATTTTACTTAAATAAATATTTGCGGCTTCTATGCTTAACTGCTCACTATCTATGAATAGGATGCTCTGCTTATCCATATCTATCAGATTACACTGCATCTCTGGAAAATCTCTTTTGAGTTTAAATTTATTTGCAAGGCACTCTCCAGGATGACCGCTTTCGCAGACTAGCTGCACTTCTTCAATAAATTGGGATACCTGTGCGCCAGAGCAAGAGTTTTTGAGAGCTTCTTTGGCTAGGGAATTAAACTTTTCATTAGAACCATCTTTACTAAAATCTTCATACTTGTTGGCACAAGATACTAGGATTAAACAAGCAGCCATTGGCATAAATAGCCTACGCATAGGAACCTCCATTAAGAACAGCTCAGATAGATAGCATGTTTTTAACGCGATGAGTAAAATATGGCCGGAAAAGGGCGTCTTTGCCATGACTTTAAAAACTTTACAGGGCTCATATACGATATTAGTGCTGTACAAAAACATCGCAAATCTGTATAACTTTCCTTCTCGACGTCAGAAAAAAAGGGAATTAAAAATGAAACAAAATATTCATCCAACTTATCATGCTGAAGCCAAGGTTACTTGTGTTTGTGGTAGTTCATTTACTACTGGTTCAACGAACTCAGAAATCCGAGTAGATATCTGTTCAAACTGTCATCCATTCTATACTGGAAAGCAAAAGCTTCTTGATACTGAAGGGCGTGTAGATCGCTTTAACAAACGTTTTGGTCAATACATGGAATCAAAAAAGTCTAAGTAGCATTTCTGATAGCCAAGACATCGTCGTGGCATAGTTTCCAAAAAAGCATGGGTAGTTCCCATGCTTTTTGCGTGTAAAGACATAAACCTATCAGTATACTCTCACCAGGCCAGGAGTAGAAATGTTTGATAAATTAGATGATGTAGAATCTAAATATGAGCAGCTTAGTATGCAGCTGCAAGATCCTGAAGTGACTCAGAACCAAGACCGATACCGTGAGCTGATGAAGGACTATTCAGATTTAGAGCCAGTAGTTTTGTGCTTTAGGAAATATAAAAAACTTAAACAAGATATTGCAGATAATAAAGAGATACTAGAAACAGAAAAAGATGAAGAGTTGCGAGAGCTAGCTAAGGATGAGCTATCAGAAATCGAGGGCGACTTACCAATTCTGGAGCAAGAACTTAAGATCTTGTTGATTCCAAAAGATCCCAACGATGAAAAGAATGTAATTATAGAAATACGCGCCGGTGCTGGCGGGGATGAAGCCTCTCTTTTTGCCGGTGAATTGTTTAGAGCATATAGTTTCTATGCCTCCGAGAAAGGTTGGAGAGTGGAGCCCATGGGCAGCAGTGAAGGTACTTCCGGGGGGTATAAAGAGGTTAGTGCTACGATTAGTGGCGACAAAGTGTTTAGTAAATTAAAATTTGAGAGCGGTGTTCACAGGGTACAGAGAGTGCCAAAAACGGAATCCCAAGGACGAGTTCATACCTCCACTATTACCGTAGCTGTTTTACCGGAGGCTGAAGAAGTTGATGTAGAGGTTAATCCTAATGACCTAAGAATTGATGTCTATCGGGCTTCGGGCGCTGGTGGTCAGCATGTTAATACGACGGACTCAGCTGTTCGAATCACCCACTTACCAACTGGAGTAGTAGTCTCATGTCAGGACGAAAAATCGCAACACAAGAACAAAGCTAAAGCCTTGAAGGTATTATATGCGAGAATCCTGGCAGCGGAACATGAGAAAGCAATAAAAGAAGCGTCTGATCAAAGGCTTTCACAAATTGGAACCGGAGACCGCTCGGAGAGAATTAGAACCTATAATTTTCCTCAAAGCAGGGTTACAGATCACAGAATCGGCTTAACCTTGCATTCCTTGAACCAAGTTATGGAGGGGGATATGGATCAGGTTGTTGAGCCTGTGATCGCTCGATTCCAAGCAGAAGCTCTACAAAACCAGGATAGATAATGCAATTAGGTGAGGTTCTACAAAAAACAAAAACTCACTTTGATAAATTAGGTGGTGATTCTTCGCGTTTAGATGCAGAGCTTTTATTATCAAGTGCATTGGGCTGGAAGAGGCTAGATATATATTTAAAGACCGACTACCCACTAAGTGGTGAAGAGCTTGAGGCTTGTAGAGAGCTAGTTCGGCGTCGATCTAAAGGTGAACCAGTTGCTTATATACTTGGGGAGAAGGATTTCTTTAATGTAAATCTAAAAGTGACTCCTGATGTATTGATTCCGAGGCCCGAGACCGAGCACATTGTTGATGAGGTTATCGCGCATTCTAAGACGCTAGACATGGATCGGATCCGACTATTAGATTTAGGTACGGGAAGTGGATGTATTGCTTTGGCTTCTGCAAAAGAGATAGAAACACTCGAAGCTACCGGTTTAGACATTTCTCCGAAAGCTGTGGAGCTGGCTAAAATTAATGCCAAACGAAATGAGCTATCAGATAGAGTAAGTTTTTTGGAACAAGACGTTTGTGCTCTTAGTATGGAAAAAAATCAGTTTTCGGAGGATAGATTCGACATTTTAACAGCGAATCCTCCCTATATATCCGAACAAGATCCTGAGATTGCAGAGGACGTAAAGTTATTTGAACCACATATTGCTTTGTTTGCAGAAGAAGACGGCCTAAGTTTTTATAGAAGTTGGGTGAGGCTCTGTGATGTTCTATTGAAACCTTCCGGTGTTTGTCTTTTTGAGATCGGCCATAGGCAGGCGAAGGATGTTGTTGAGATTTTTAATGCATCTAAACTATTTCAAAATGTGGAAGTAATTAAAGACTATTCCCACAAAGATAGAGTGGTAAAAGCGATTCGTAAATAAGGATTAAGAATGGATAAAATTGTTGTGCGTGGTGGAGTTAAGCTCAATGGGGAAGTAAGTACCTCTGGTGCTAAAAATTCGGTCTTACCTTTAATGTTTTCTAGCTTACTTTGTGATGGAACCCATAAATTCTATAATGTCCCAGATTTAGCAGATGTTAGGTCCGCTATTAATCTTCTTACAGAGCTAGGTGCAAACTGTAGTCTTGAAGACGGTGAACTAATAATTGATATGAAGAGTACTGGATTGACCGAGGCTAGATACGATCTTGTTCGTAAAATGAGGGCATCAGTTTTAACTCTTGGACCGCTCCTTGCGAGATTTGGCGAGGCTTGTGTAAGTCTTCCTGGCGGTTGCGCCATCGGCACTCGACCCATTGATCTACATATAGATGCCATGAAGGCTTTGGACGCTACTATTGAAATTAAAAATGGATACGTTCACGCCAGTGGAAAGCTTAAAGGTTCAAGTTTTCTATTTGATGTTTGTACCGTCGGAGGAACTGAAAACCTATTAATGGCGGCTAGTTTGGCTGATGGAACAACTTATATTGAAAACGCTGCTAAAGAACCTGAGATTGTTGATCTGGCAGAGTATCTAATTAAAATGGGCGCTAAAATTGAAGGAGCTGGAACCTCTATAATTAAAGTTATAGGTGTCAGTAAGCTAAGCCCATCATCTCACTCGGTTGTTGCAGATCGTATTGAGGCTGGTACCTTGCTGATTGCCGGTGCCATAACTGGTGGTACGGTTCAGGTAAATAAATGTGTGCCAGAACATCTTGAAGCTCTTATTTCTAAAATGCGTGAATCTGGCTTTGAAATCTCAACAGGTAAAGACTTTGTAAAAGTTTTTGCGACCAAAGATTGGAAGGGAGTGGATGTAACTACCGCTACACATCCCGGTTTTGCAACGGACCTACAGGCCCAGTTTATGGCTTTGATGACCCAGGCCAAAGGAAGTAGTGTAATAACTGAAAGTATTTTCGAAAACCGATTTATGCATGTACCTGAGCTAACTCGGCTCGGGGCAAATATTCAGCCTAAATCAAGGGTTGCGGTAGTTAAGGAAAATGAAGCTCAATTAGAGGGCGCACCTGTGATGGCAACGGATTTAAGAGCATCTGCTAGTTTGGTTCTAGCTGGTCTCGTGGCAAAGGGAGAAACAACCGTCAATAGAGTCTATCATTTAGATAGGGGATATGATCGGTTGGAAAATAAATTAGCCTCATTGGGCGCAGATATTGAGAGAAAGGCTGAGTAGATCAATGTCTTGTGTGTTCTGTAAAATCATAAATAAAGAAATTCCCTCCGAAGTTGTCTACGAAGATGAAAGAGTTTTGGGTATAAAAGACATCCAACCCAAATCTCCCACTCACTTACTTTTTCTACCTAAAACCCATATTGAGAGTTTAGATAGTCTGGACGAAAGTCAGATAGATGTGTTTAACAACATATTGCTAGTCGCTAAGAAGTTTGCCACCGAGCATAGTCTTAGGCCGTACCGTTTAACTTTAAATACAGGAGCTCCTTTCCAGGAGGTAATGCACTTACACCTGCACCTCGAATCTACTCATTCCATGAACTAGGCAGAGGGCTGAATTTTCTGCGAATCCTAAGTGAAAACAAGCTTTTAGATGTCATGATAGGAAGATCCCTCTAGACTATATCTATGTCGCGAAATGGTTTATGGACTGTACGAGTTTCCTCCGGGAATAAATATGGTCCTTACAATAATGAAAAAATTCTTGAATTGATAAGCCTTGGAGTGTTGCGAGGAACTGAGTTTGTTTGTCAGGATGATAAAGAAGAATATGTTTCTATTAGTCAGATCTCGGAGTTTTATGATCGATTTCTTGAGGCCTGGGAAGCTAATCAGCCCGAGCTCGATGAAAATACCAAGACCGGCCATTTTACACGTTTGATGAATCTGAATTTAGCGGGGGCTAATCTATCAAATGAATCCTTTTCTGAAAGTTCAAAGACCAATACTAAAGATCATGATTTAGAGCGATCGAAAACGTCAAAAGACGATAATGAGAGTAAAGCTCCCTCCGTATCCATAGAACAAGCATCCGTTTACACTAGACATAACGATTCTAAGAAAGACGCGGAGAACGTCTCGTATAGAGAGGTACCTGAGAGCGAGGAAAATACTAGTAGCCACGCAGACTATATTGAAGACCCGTTAAAGGGTAGAGCAGTAAAAGAAAGTAGTTTCTCAAAACGCAATCATCAAACTAAGACAGGTGTGGATTTCGATTCAGGAACGGATCAATGGGATCAAACAAATACAAAGTCTTTCGAGAAAACTACGGATAAAAGATCTCGCAAAGTTAAAAAAAATAAAAACCCAATGTTTCGATTTGTAATTTTTATTTTTGCTGGCCTTCTAGCTCTGTTGTTTTACAACGAACACCCAGCAAAAAAACTCAGAACGGAAACAAACTTCAAACTAGAAGCACCTAGGTGGCAAAAAACCTACAAAAGAATAACCTCTGAGAAGCGCAGTGAAATTATCAGTCGTAATCTTAAGAGAATAGAAAAAGATCTTTTTACAGAATACCGTGCTGCCATGTTAGATCTTAACGAGATGATGTCCAACACTGGGCCTAGCAAGGAAGCGCTAGGACTACAATGTATTGTCTATAATAAGCTCTGGAACTACACAAAAAAGACAGGAAAAGATTTGTCTGTTGTATCTAAGGTTACTCAGAGAGTTGCTCGTTTGGATGTAGGGGGTGAAAACGCCTCTTACTGTAGAGCACTTTTATTTTTAATCAATACCAATTCAAGGTCTGCTAATCGGGTTTTGGATCAAGCATTAGAAATCGAGAGTAATAGCGCGCGCTTAAATTCTTTAAAAGGAGATTCTCTTCTACAGGATGGCCGTTTCGAAGAGGCTAGGTTTTACTTTCAAAAAAGCGCAGGATTGTGGCCTAGTTGGGTTAATTCCTATTTTCAACAAGCGGTGGTTTCTTATAGACTAACTGACTATGCACGAGTTGAAACGCTAGCTAAAAATATATTAAACGCAATTCCAGAACATATTCTGTCGAAAATTTTATTAGCAGAAGTTTATGTTTTCTGGAGACAAGATACGGAACTGGCCAATGAAATTCTCACAGAAACGGTAGCTGAGGCTATTGACATCCCTAGACTTTGGAAATCCCGAGCTTTTCTGGTCTTAGCTATGATCTATAATTCTAGGGGAGATGTAGATTCGGCCCTTTCTTATGCGCAATCCGCTCTTCAATTAAATTCCAGAAATGAAGCAGCAAGGAATATGGTTAGCGTTCTAGGTGGTGACCAATCTTTGAGTGAAATATTCCAGTTAGAAGAAGAATTGATAGACAATGGTGATGATTATTACAGAAAAGAGAACTTCCTTGCCGCTCAAGCTGAATATAAGGCTGCTTTTGAACTAAATCCAAAAAATTCTGATTCGGCTTATAAGGCTGCCCTTGCGTTATGGGAACTAAATCAAGGACAAGAGGCTATTGGTTGGCTTCAAAAAGCTATTAAAAACAATCCAGAGGCAGTGGAGTCCTATTTTAAAATAGTTTACTACTACGCCGATCAATATGATTTTACAAATGCTAATAAGTTTCTAGAAAAATCTAAGAAGTATGCTCGAGGTGACTATAGATTTTTTCAGGCAGCAGCCTATGTGGAGTTGCAAAGAAAGAGCTTTTTAAGTTCTAAGAAATTCGCAGAGGCGGCAATTAAACTTTACGACGCTGACATAGTATCTCACATTTATATGGCAAAGGCTTTGGTTGGGTCTAATATTATGGATCAAGCTTATAAGACCATTGCGAGAGCAGTTTCTTTGGAACCTTCAAATGTGGACGCACAGGCTCTTTATGCAGAAATTCTTGCAAAGTTTCAAGGGGTACAAATAGGTATCAACTACATAACAAACTTGATTAATACCTACCCGGGGGTTCTTGAATATCGTCTTAGTTTGGCGAGGATTTATATTGATCAAAATAAATTGGATGAAGCAATTTCAGTTTTAAAACCGATTAGCCTTGCCCGATCTGATTTTAAAAATGTTTATCCATTGCTGGCGAGGGCCTATTTTTTAAAAGCGGATCCGCAATCTGCATTAGAGGCATTTCTCAACATGGCAACCCTAGATCCTTCAGACTCAATTCCTATTTTAGAAATTGGAAAGATATATATGGCGACCGGAAAGTTTGGTCAGGCCTTAAGACAATTCAGAAAATTATCAGAGATCAATTCAAACTATCCTAGAGTTTACTTACTCATGGGAAAAAGCTATTTCAAAATGGGAAAGTTTAAAGAAGCTGCCAAGGAGGCGATGAATGAGATTCAGCGAAACCCTAGGCTGGCCGATGCTTATATACTACATGCCGACGCAAACCTAAAGCTTCGAAACTATTCAAAGGCGATTAGCGAATACCAAAAAGCGGTAAAACTAAGGCCGAATTCGGCGCAAGCCTATGTTAAGCAGTCTATTGCCTATAGATTGAGTGGAAACCTGGATATTGCTGAGCAAATGCTCACAATTGCTCAGAATAAAGAAAGCGGTTATGCCGAAATTTATAGAGAACTGGGTGCAATTCTTGAAAAAAAATCTAAGAATAGAGAGGCTTTAGAGGCGTATCGTCGTTATTTAAGCTTAAATCCTAGTGCTAGGGATGCTAAAATCGTACAATCTAGAATTAGATCATTGGGAGGTTAAGCTATGTCACAGTTTATGGATACGGTTCAGATTCAATTGAAACGCTCTTCGTCTAGTTTTGGTTTAGTGTTTATTCGACTAGTTTCGGGACTGATTTATGGTCTGACCATGACTCTAATCTTTGAGCAAATTTTTGCATACTCTAATTTTGCTTTTTGGTTTGTCCTTTGTGCAAATTTACTTATTTTTATGAGAGTGACTAAGAATTGGAATTTTGTAGGAGTTTTGATATTAAATCTCTTCCTGGTATTGCTGGGAATGTTATTACGTATGTATGTACTTGTCGCCCCTGGCGCTTGAATCGAGGACTCGATGTTAGATATAAAAAAGATCCAAGAAAACCCCGAAAAATTTGAGCAGAATTTGATAAACAGAAAAGCGGATCCTTCTGAGATTCGTTCGCTTTTATCTTTGAACGATAACAGAAAGTCTAGTGCTGCAACTGCTGAAGAAAAAAAAGCGGAGCTAAATCGAGTTTCTGGCGAAATTGCTATAATGAAGAGGAATAAAGAGGATAGCTCAGAAAAGATTTCTGCAATGCGAGAGCTTGGTAAAGAGGTCAAAGAACTAGAGAAGCAGGCCTCTTCGAAGAAAGATTTATTTGAAGACTTCCTATCGCGGATTCCAAATTTAACCCATGAGTCTACACCAGTCGGGAAATCAGAAGACGACAACCCTATAGTTAGAACCTGGGGAGAGAAAAAGAACTTAGAATTTAAAGCTAAGACTCACGATGAGTTAGGGGAAGACTTAGGTTTGATTGATTTTGATAGAGCCGCAAAAGTCACCGGCTCTAGATTTGCATTTTTAAGAGGTCCAATAGCGCGTCTTGAGAGAGCTTTGGCTCAGTTTATGTTGGATCTCCATACCACCGAGCATGGTTATGAGGAATTCATAACTCCATATATGGTTAACAGTGGAGCCTTGTTTGGCACTGGTCAGTACCCTAAGTTTAAGGAGGATGTATTTCACTTACAAGATACAGATTACCACCTTATACCAACCGCTGAAGTTACCTTAACCAATTATTTCTCAAACGAAATTCTGAAAGAAGAAAACTTACCTTATAATTTTACAGCATTCACACCCTGTTTTAGGTCCGAAGCAGGCTCTCATGGTAGGGATACTAAGGGCCTTATTCGTCAGCATCAATTTCACAAAGTAGAGTTAGTTCATTTGGCACATCCAGAAAAATCCTACGAGCAATTAGAGACAATGATATCCAATGCTGAGAGAGTTTTGCAGAGACTAGAAATTCCTTATGAGACGGTAGCTCTTTGTACGGGAGATATAGGATTTGGTGCCACTAAAACCTATGACATTAATGTTTGGCTTCCTGGGCAGGAGGCATACAGAGAAATTAGTAGTTGTTCTAACTGTGAGGACTTCCAAGCCAGAAGAGCAAAAATCAGATTTAAACCCTCTGCTGGTGGAAAGGCACAATTTGTTCACACATTGAATGGTTCTGGTCTGGCAGTGGGAAGGACACTCATAGCAGTAATGGAAAACTATCAAAATGAAAAGGGTCAAATAATTATACCTGAGGCTCTCAAGCCATACATGGGTGGTGTCGAGGTTATTGGATAGTGAACTTGTGGAGTAAGGGACTAATGGCTGTCATGTTAGTTCCAATGGATCCATCGGAATGGGTTAAAACCAAATTCCCTTTTAAAAAATTTCCTGATTTCAATTTCAGTCAAAGTATTCAAATATCTAATGACTCTGCGGTTGGAGGGTATTTCTACAAGCTCCCAAAGCCAATTGAGATAGGAAGTTTAGAGTTTATTCAACTCAAAGCTCAGATTGATAAGTTTCCAAAAGTAAAAATTAATATGCCCTTTCAGAAGAAGCAGGATGATTACGCCTTTCGCTTAGGACTGATGTTATCTGATGGAAGGAATTCATCTATTCCTAGTTTTGTCCAATCAAAAATCGGTCGGCAGTTTCCCGTTACAAAGATGATTTACTTTCAATTTGCTTCCTTGGATGGGGAAATAGAAATGTGCGGCAAGAGCCCTCATAATAGCTTCTCTATTTACTGTGTTCTAAACACCTCAGAGGGTAAGGAGTTTCTTTTGAATTTAAATCTAGAAAACAAAGCCTTAAAGGTTCTAAAAAATAGAAAAAAGCTTAGACTTGTAGGTCTATGGCTCTTCTCTGATACGGATGACTCAGGGTCTAAATCGAATGCTGTAGTAAGAAAAATTAGTATTAAAACCCGCTAGAAAATTGATGTGAATTTTCTTGTAGAAGGTTTTCATACAGTTTGGATATGAAGCATCGCCACTGTCTATCAGTGTTTTTTAGAGTACCAGCGATAACATTATTGTAAGATGAGGTTGCTTCAAGAATCACATCAGACATAACAAGTGGGCCCAGCTCCACTCGAAGCGGGATAGGTTTCCCTAGCTTAATGGACTCATCAGCCTTAATAGCCAAGCCATTTCGCGCAATAGATATTACCTGTAGTGCGGATTCGGTTGGCTCTCCATCAATATCTAAGGTGGTCGCATTATAGCTAACATTAAGTCTTGGTAAAAGTCGGTTACTTATAAAACTGCTTTCAGGTATATATTTGCTAGCCCAAGTTGAGCCAACGTAATAGTTGTTAAGAATTCTTCTTTCAAAATCTGAAGACCTCTTTAATAGATCGGTTTTTTCATTGAAAAAATAGTTAAAATCTTCTGGGGTCATGCTCCTGATTCCAGTGTTCATCAAAGTTATGCTTGGGAACTCCATAGAGGAAAGATTAACGCCTTCAAAAAACCCAATAATATTAGATTCAAAATAAGTATTTTCATCCGGCATAACTTGTGACTGTCGATGTAGAAGGAGTAGGGGTCTTGATTGATGGTAATGATAGTTAATGGGTTGGCTAGAATTATTTTGAAATCCGGATGCCACCAACACTCTAGCCATCGCGTTCTCTTCGGAACATAAAAACACCTGGTCGTAGCCAAAACAATCTAAGGCTAAATGAGAGCAGTATTTAACGAGCAGAAACGAAATAAAATCATGGTTAGTCAGGGAGTTTGTGGCAATATCAGTAATCTCGGCAGCATAGCTATTTTTTGCCTCAACAATTTTTGACTTCTCTATTGGTAAACCTAGGCTATTACTACCTACAATAGTTGCGGTAGCTAACAAGTTTCCATTTTTATCTTTAACAAAACAGACATTTGTATAGGGAAGACACTGATAAATACTAACTCTTAGTCCGTGGTCGTTTCTTTTTATTAAGGACTTATCGGAAAGTTCTCTATAAGCCAACTGAAAGCAGGACTCATAGTCCTCTCTAGATTCACAAAAACCAAACTCCAATTCATTTTCTAAAACTTTAAGTTCGTCGACTATCGCTTGAGTGTATTGTTTATCAAACTTTTTATTCACCATATTTGTCCCCACGGCTATTACTTTGATCTAGTTTCTTATCGACAGAACACTGAAATGCTTTACGGAATTTTCACAATTTGTTGCCAATTTTCCCAAGATCAAAAATTTTGTATAACATTTATGTGTTCTCCTTAAACCTGAACTACGCTGCAGAAGGTAAAAGCAGCGGTCTCATTTTCTCATCGTTGAAAGTAAAATAAAGTGTATATTTTTTTTATAAAAATAGGCTCGAATCTTTCTCGATTTGAGATCATCAATTTGCCTTAGACTTATGTCGGCTAAGGGGTTTTTGTCTTACTGATAGCTATGGTTATTTGATAGAATTGTCCTATGACTGACAAATCGATTTCTGATTCTTACCAAGGCGTTTTAACCTGGATTATTGCAAACACAGCCGTTTCCCCTTGCGACTGTTATCTGTATATGAAGTCGAATAAGAGATTTGTTCAGTTTCAAAAAAAAGGCGGTTTAACTCGTAAGAATCTAATTAAAAAGCTACGTGAAAAAGAAGTAGAAGCTCTATTCATCAAGAAAGAAGATGAGAAGGACTATATTGAATTTTTGGAAAGATTCCTAATGACAACTTTTTCAGCTACAAAGATTCGTGAATTTTTAAGTCATAAAAAGTACCATTTAATGGAGTTCCCAAGGGGCATCAGGATAAGCAGCTCTTTGAAATCTACAATAACTCAAAGTTTGCCGGAAGATTTTTATTTTGATTTTTTAGAATCAATTTTAAAGTCGGATTCAGTTTCAATGGAAGAAGAGGAGCGCGAACAAGAGATTCTTGAAGTTCTTTATGATGATATTGGTTTGGGTTCTGATGCAGATCAACCGGAACCAGAGGAAAAAAGAAACGAAGTCGTAGAGTTGATGAATGAGATGAGTACCTTGAGGGAGGAGAATGATCAACTCAAGCTCAAAATTATGGAGCTGGAAAAAAAATCAGAGGAGCTCAAGCGAACCTACGATGAGCTCTACAATGTGGAGCGAGATAAGAACTCACTACAAAAGGTCATCGAAGAATTGCAGAGAAAATATAGAATCACCGAAGGTGAACTTAATGAGTACAAAGGTGCTGAAGGCTCCGTTGTTGATAAGCAAAAGGAGGAGAGAACTAAACTTGAGACTAAAATTTCTGAACTCAGGTCTGAGCTGCAAGACTTTAAAATTAAGTATGCCCAGGAACTAGAAAAAACCAAAACCTTAAATAGAGATCTCCATGAAACTCAGAACCGTCTTAATAAAACGGCCATGGCCCTCAAAAAAGTATCAGGTAAGTAAACTAAACAGTCACTACATGGATTTATAAAAATGAAAACCTATTGAAGGGGTAAAACTAATTATCTCAATATCATCTTGTAGGGCAGCGTACCTGTAGGCGAGTTCAACAGCCATTCCAAAATTATCAAATGGATATTCATAGCCTAAGCCTCCGTAAATATTCCATCCATTCTTGTTTCCGATATCACTTCTGGGCAAGACTTGAGATATCCCCAGCCCTACTCTAGTAAATAAGCTCTTATCTATACTCTGAAAATGGTATTTGGTTTCGACGCCTAGGTTAATGAAGGTGATTCTTGCTCCAAATACACTGCCTTGTTGTTGCTCTCTTAACTTTGCAATTATTGGAGAAAAGTAAAAGCCATAGGAAATATCGTAAGGTTTCTCCCACCAAAAGTTCATTGTATTGCTTAAGCCTCTAAACTTTTCTTCAAAGTTTGTTCCCTTGACTCTATGTTGCTCAAAATGCTCTCTAGCTCTAATTTTAAATTCACCGGCAGGTACTATGGTCGGCAAACAAAGGACTACAAGTAACAATACAAAGTTTTTCAAGGAAATCTCCTGTTCATTATGGTGACTAAGTCAGTGTAGGAAAAAAAGCAGTTATTACAATAGTTACTTATAAAAAAAGAGTCCGCATTAACGGACTCCTTTATGGAAAATCTAATTTAGTTTTAAAACTACTCGTCGTTACCAGCTGGGTAGAATTTCTTTATTTTTACAACAAATGAGCTGGTTCTAACTAGCAATGCATTAAACTCATCACCCTTTTCAAAACTACATGACCCACTTTTAGCGTCAACAATTTGAGTTGTTCTGTCAATTTCAGGAACTCCGGTAAAAGGCATATCACAAGCTCCGTCTGCTAAGCGAGATTTAGCTGTGTCTATACTGATCGAGTAAACACAATATCCACCTTCCTCTATAGCGAAATCAATAAAAACATAAGAAACCGATTCTTTAACATTACAATCGTTTTCATCAGCTTTTAAGCCAATCATAAAAAAGACCAATCCAAGTAGTACTATAATTTGTTTTATCATTCTTACCTCTCCCGTTTGAGGTCCACTATACATGGTCTACGCAAGTCCATTGAGCTTGTAATAGTTTTTTGAAAGTATTTCTAGATTGCAAATAGAAAAGGTATAGTACAAGGTCCGCTTGAACTGATAATTTACAGTTTTTGACAGGTCGTTGGTGGTTTTTTGTTGGGGTAAAAGTGGCGGAGGGTCAGGGATTCGAACCCTGGAAGGACGTGAATCCTCGCTAGTTTTCAAGACTAGTGCCTTCAACCGCTCAGCCAACCCTCCGGCTAAGACTTCAACTTAAGAAGTCTGTAAGGGGCTAAGTTACTTATATCGAAGTTAAAGAGCAAGTATTTTTAATTGAGAGCCGTACTTTAGTGGATTCTTTTTAGACCCCCACTTGTTTTAGGAAAATCAATAATCAAACAAAGAATATAAGATGCGAGAGTGTTTCGGGGTTTATGGTATTTACATTCAATATAGCCATGGACATAGAGGTTCTTGAGTTCTAGACAATTAGAGCGATTTGAAAGGAAGGTCTGCGAATGAATCCAACAGATATAAATCAGGCGAAGGAATGGATTGAGAGCGCAAAGAAAATAAGAGTCTTCACTGGTGCAGGGGTTTCAGCCGAAAGTGGTGTACCGACTTTCCGTTCCGCAGGCGGTTTATGGGATAAATATGATCCTCAAGAACTGGCTACAAAAGAAGCATTTGAGTCAGATCCTAAGTTGGTTTGGTCTTGGTATCAATGGAGGAGGGAATTGATTGAGAAATGTGAACCTAACTTCGCACATTCCTATATTTACCAATTAGAGCAAAAAGTAGAGGATTTCTTTCTAATTACCCAGAATGTTGATGGAATTCATGAACGAGCTGGTTCAAAAAAAATGGTAAATCTTCATGGGCAAATTCATAAGAACCACTGTTTGCAATGTGGAGAGGTCTATAAGCAGGCTTATAAGGGTCTTGAGTTTCCACCTAGATGCGAGGCTTGTGGAGGGCTCGTCAGGCCTAGTGTTGTTTGGTTTGGAGAGTCTCTCAATGCAGAGGCGGTTGACTTGGCCTTTAAGAAGGCAGAAAGCTCAGAGTTATTTCTTTGTATTGGGACCGCCGCAGTGGTTCAGCCCGCAGCTACGGTAATAAATATCGCACATCGCTCTGGGTCAAAGATCATTGAGATCAACCCAGAAGCCAGTGCCGCTACTCCCTATGTTCACCTTCATCTCAAGGCCACGGCTGTTGAGGCTTTTAGGCTCTTAAGTGAATAGCTTTAGCCTTAAAAAAATAACTAATACCTGATTTAAGTTAATTTCATTGGTTTAAACCATAAAATTTTTATATGGTCTCACTCAAGTCGTTGGCCGACCGGGGGGGGAAGTCTGAGACCAATTTTCCTATTACTACTACTAGCTACTTTTATAGCCGCCTGTTCGGAGTCTGAAAGGGCTGCTGTGGAATTGGACGGATCCTTTGATGTGGGTTATGTAATCTATGGTGATGACGATAGAAAAGAGTTTTTTGAATTAGGAAGTGGTTTTGAGCGAAGTTATGCAGAGGCGAGTGCGGCTATTTTCCATAAAGGTTTTCTTGAAGAAGAAGGCGCTTACTTTAAAATAGGAAGGAATAGTTTCCAAGAGGAAAGAGGGGTTTGCAGCGAAGAGCCGTTCTCTCAACAACAATTGGGACCAAGTTGTAGTGGAGTCCTTATAGCGAGTGATCTTGTGCTTACTGCCGGACACTGTTCTCCGACCAAATCAATATGTAATGATTTATTAGTAAATTTTGATTTTAAAAAGAAATGGCCTGGTCAGGATTTGAGCCGATTAGAAAAAACGAGTTTCTATCAATGTGAAAAAGTGATTTACAGACAATTAGATTCTAATTCGGACTTTGCAATTATAAAGTTAGATCGCCCCGTTACGGAAGTTTTGCCTGTGACAAGTTTTGCTAAGTCAGGAAATGTTTTGGAGGGAGATAAGCTTTCCATCACTGGCTACCCATTGGGCCTCCCATTTAAATATGCTGATGGTGGTAGAGTTCTAAAGCATCAGTATCAAAGCATAAAGGCTAGCCTTGATTCCTATGGTGGAAACTCCGGGTCCCCAGTCTTTTTGTCAAACACCGGGCAATTGGCCGGAATATTAGTTCGTGGTGAATCAGACTTCGTTGAAAAAGAAGATTGTAAAATCAGTAAGAGATGTAGTGAGGGGAGTTGCCAGGGGGAAGAGGTGATGTTGATGGATAGAATTCTTGAAGTTCTTAGAGACTATCAAGATGGTGTTAACATCAGACCTCCAAATACAACTAAGCTGCGCCCACAGATTTTTGCAAGTCTAAGTCAGGAGGAAATTCCTGATAGTGATTATAGAGGTCTTAGCTCAAGTATTTTTGTGAATGCCGTCCCAGAGGGGAGGTCTGTTGTTATTTCCGTAGACATTGAACATGATTGGATAGGTGATTTAAAACTTTCAGTGATTTCGCCCGACGGAATCAAAATTGTTTTAAGAAACAAAGAAATTGAAACCACCTCAAGACTTACAGGAGTATTTGGTTACAGTCTTGTTAGTCTTAGTTCACTGGATCCACTTTCACTGGTTAGCAGTAGTGGAACATGGAAGTTAGAGGTAATTGACTCGAAGTCTCAAGATACTGGTAAATTACTACAATGGAAGGTAATCTTTAAATAGTATTAGGGTTTTTTGATTTCAACAGGTTTCTTTCTATTAGGATACAAGCTTGTACAAATTGGACATACAATTCCAAAGCATTTTCTGGCCTGACAATATTCTCTCCCATAAAATATAATCTGCAGGTGCAATTCATTCCAATCTTTTTCAGGAAAAAGAGATTTCAAATCTTTTTCCGTTTTTACAACGTTCTTTCCATCAGTTAGGCCCCATCTTTGGGCTAGTCGATGTATGTGGGTATCTACTGGGAAGGCCGGTACTCCGAAGGCTTGAGACATAACAACGGAGGCCGTTTTATGACCAACACCAGGTAGTTCTTCGAGCTCCTCAAAACTTTGGGGAACCTGTGCGTTGTGTTTATCAATTAGTATCTTACTTAAATTCCAAATGGCCTTAGATTTTTTAGGAGATAAGCCACAAGGCTTAATAATTTCCCTGATCTCCTCGATGGATAAGCGGATCATTTTTTTAGGTGAATTAGCTTTTTTAAATAAGAGGGGTGTGATTTGGTTCACTCTCTCATCTGTACATTGGGCCGATAGTAGTACGGCTATTAGCAGGGTGTAATCATCAGTATGATCTAAGGGGATAGGGGTCGTGGGATATAGTTTTTTAAGCATTTTATGAGCTAGTTTTGCTCTTTCTTTTTTAATCATGGTTACAAATCCCTCAACAATCGCTACAATAGGCCTGCAGACTTTAATTAGTTCAAGTCTTTTTATATACCCCACAGGAGTGCTATATGTCAGATAATCCATTAATCAAAGAATCTCAATTAAAATTTGGAGCAGTAGAGTTTGATAAAATTAGCGTTGAGCATTTTATCCCAGCCCTCAAGACAAGCATCGAATTAGCTAAAACCAATATTGCTAAGATTAAAGCCGTTGAATCCCCAAGTTTTGAAAATGTAATTGAGGCCTTAGAGTTGGCTGACCAAAAACTTGGAAACGTAGTTGGAAGGTACTACAACCTGTTTAGTGCGGAGGCTTCAGATAATTTGCAGGCCCTAGCACCAGAAATATCCAGTTTGACCTCAACCTATAATTCTGATGTTCAATTAGATCAGGAGCTATTTTCAAAAATTAAATACGTCTTTGAGAACGAAAGAGACTCGCTAGAGGGAGAGAAAAAAGTTCTTCTAGAGAAGACGTATAAAACATTCGTACGAAACGGGGCGAATCTAGCAGAGGACGATAAAAATAAACTTAGAGAGCTCGATCAAGACTTGGCTCAAATAAGCCCTAAATATTCTGAGAATGTATTGAAAGAAACGAATGCTTTCCAATTGCTGTTAGAAACTGAGAGCGATATTGCAGGTCTTCCTGAGCAAACTCTTCTTTCTGCAAGAGCATTAGCTGAAGAGTTTGGTATTAAAAAGAAGCGAGCCTGGTTAATTACTCTTGATGCTCCTAGCTTCATACCTTTTTTGAAATTCAGCTCTAATAGAGCTTTGCGAGAAAAGGTTTGGTTTGCTTTTGCCAGTAGATGTACAGAGGGACAGTTCTCTAACAAAGAGAACGTTAAAAATATAGTTAGACTACGGCAAGAGAGAGCTAAGATATTGGGTTACGAAAATCATTCATCCTATGTGCTCGAGGAAAGAATGGCTAAAAAACCAAGTACCGTATTTAGTTTTTTAGATAAACTTGTAGATGCGAGTGCGGCGGCTGCAAGAAAAGATGTAAAAGATCTAGAGGCGTTTTCCCAAAAGTTGGATGGCTTCAGTGATTTAAGGCCTTGGGATATAAGCTACTACTCGGAGAAATTATTGAACGAACGATTTGATTTTGATCCTGAGTTATTGCGCCCATACCTTTCTGTAGATAAGTGTATCCAGGGTGCATTTAGTTTAGCTAGCGAGCTATATGATATTGAGTTTATAGAGAATAAGGAGCTTCCTAAGTACCATAAAGATGTTCAAGTTTACGAAGTCTACGGAAAATCTGATAACGAATATATAGGTCTTTTTTATGCAGATTTTTTTCCTAGAGCCTCTAAAAGAGGGGGCGCGTGGATGACCAGTTTTAAAGAGCAGGGATTCAACGGAAAGAATGTGGAAAGACCTCATGTGTCTATCGTCTGTAATTTTACAAAACCAACAAAGACTCATCCCTCTCTTTTAGATTTTAGAGAGCTTGAGACCTTATTCCATGAATTTGGACACAGTTTGCATGGATTACTCAGTAAGTGTCATTACAAGAGCCTGGGTGGAACAAATGTTCATTGGGATTTTGTGGAGTTGCCATCTCAGTTTATGGAAAACTGGTTATTGGAAAAGGAGGTTTTAGATAAATTTGCCTCTCATTATAAAACGGACGAAAAAATACCAGCGGAGTACATTGAGAAGCTGCAAAAATCTTCAAAATTTCAAGCTGGTTACACAAGTTTACGACAATTAAATTTTGGTACACTTGATATGGCATGGCATACGGAATCCAAGCCGATTGATATGGATGTAGAGGAGTTTGAGAACCAGGCTACAATTAAGACAACAGTTATTGAAAAACCAGCAGGTGCGGTGGCATCAACTACATTTTCCCATATTTTTTCTGGCGGGTATTCTGCTGGATACTACTCTTATAAATGGGCGGAAGTTCTAGATGCTGATGCGTTTGAACATTTTAAGAAAAATGGGTTGTTTAATAAAGAGATCGCAAAGAGTTTTAAGGAAACAATTCTTGAAATGGGAGGGAGTGTAGAGCCTGACGAACTTTACAGGAAGTTCAGAGGCGAAGACCCAGATCCTAATGCACTCTTAAGAAGGGATGGTCTGATCTAAGCGACAGACTTATCCTTTTCTACTTTCAGCTTTTGAGTGAACTCGTCAAAGATTACATTCACCTCATCGGCTCTGGCACCACGATCAGATTCCTTTATTTCAAAGCTAACTACTTGGCCTTTGAATAGTTGAGTAAATTTAGATTTTGGGTAAACATCAGCTCCATTTACATAAAGTGGTTTTTCTCGGTCGAGAACCCGAATAAGTCCCCAGCCTTTATCGTGATAAAAACACATTACCTTACCAAGATTTGAATCAGGAATACCAGTTAGCATGGAAACATTTCTAAGCAATTGAAGATCGGCAATTTCACCCAAATGACTGGTTATCATTTCGCCGAGCTTTCTTGGAGAGACAGGTTTTTCAAAGAATAGGTAGTTTTGTGGATTTAGTTTGGCCTCGCCACTAATAGCAATAATAGGGATAAAAATATTCTCCTGGACTAAGCGCTCGGCGAGCTCAGTTCCTTGCATATCAGGTAAATTTACATCAGTTACAATTAAATCAGGACTGTGCTTTTTAATTTTCTCTAGAGCTTCGGTGGAAGTATGTGTGCATATCACACCAAATCCTCTGCGAACGAATTCCTTCTCAAGCATTTCAGTTATCATAACGTCATCATCATTTACAAGGATCGTTTTCGAGGCCACTTTATCTCCGGTCTTTTACCACTTAAAGCTTTATCGGCCGAAAATTAAATAATATAATTTATTTTGTTTTACTTTGAGAATCCTTAATATTTCTGGATAAAAGAACAGCTTAAAGCCTAGAGATGGCTCCCTTGGCTATTCCTTCGTAGGCTACTAGCTCGACTCTCTCCTCGGACCCAATCCTATTTTGAATCACTTTAGCTAGATGGAGGGATATGTTTTCAACAGTAGTCTCTGTATCCATCACATAAACCATTGAGCCAGGCAAACAGGCTTTAAATTGACCCTGGCTACTCTTGTATTGGATTTCAATCAGCTCGTGTTCACTACATATGCCAGTTGGAATGTTTGGGATATTAGTTACATTTTCAGAGAAGCAAAAATGTATACTTCCTTTAACTAATTCCTGAGATATCCATGCCTCTAGGTCTGGTCTTTCTTTTCCATTCACTAGTACATCAACCACATTTTTATGTCCGTGGAAGAGGCGCTGGCAATTTCCAAAATGATCTCTAAGCCCATGAGTGTAGTGATAGAAGGCTTTATTTTTAGGTATATATTGTTCCTCTAAGTGAATTTTAACGGCATCAATATTTGGAGGCATCTTTTCTAAAATAGCTTTTTCTAGAAAACTAGAAATATTATTTTTTGAAATACTAGAGTTTGGGATTTCACAAAGTGCTTCTAAAGGGCCGGAGTAAAATAAACTCTTATTATCTGCGCCAAAAGAAAATTCCAATTGAAAAGATTCACCGTTTTTTTGGGCTAAGCCCTCGGGTAAAACAAATCGATGGTCACAAATATCATCAATAATGTTCTTAACGGCTTTTTTAGCTTTTGAGAAATCGAAGATAATGCCCTCTTGGTCCGGCATTCCAACAAGCTCAACATTGGCAATTAAGCTATCTCCAGTTACGCCTCTTTCTTTATCGAAATAGGCGTAGTCTATAATGGTTAGGTTTTTATAAAAAAGTGAAATACTCATAACGTTTTTCTTATCATGTAAATTGCCTTAAAAAAAGCATAAATGGGACTAATTGCTCTTCTCCGGCTATCTATGAATTTGATTCTAAAGTTTAGTCTATGGAGTAAATTGTGGCTCGCAGGGCCCCATATCTCTGGCGACACCAGCGCCTTG